>NVVI01000039.1 GCA_002402165.1 Flavobacteriales bacterium | reverse complement strand
ATTGTTGGTAATTCATCGGCATCAGATTTTTTTTCAAATATCGGAAAGCTAGCTTTCCGATATTTGTTATCTGTTGCACTTATTGTTTGAACTTAGTAACTCATTTATTTTTTGTTCTAATCGTTCAATAAATTCTTTTTTGGCATAAAGGTCGTAGCCTGATAATAATAATTGTATTTCCCCTGACTTGTCAATTATAAAGGTTTGTGGGGCACTTTCTTGGTTTAAAAAATTAGCAATGCTTTTATTATTATCATATAAAAATTCAATTTTGTATTTGCCTTTTTTTATAACTATAAATTCTATAAATTTTTCATAGGTGTCAACAATTCCATTGTTGATGTAGTAAAATTTTACATTTTTGTTGTCAGAATATTTGCTAGCTAATTTTTCCATCTCCGGAAATTGCTGTTTACAATAACGACAGGAGGTGTACCATGCTTCTATGATTACCACTTTTCCTTTAAAATCAGTATTATCAATAGTTTTATTATCAATAGTTAAGAAAGTTGTAGTTGGAAATTTTTTTCTTAAAATTTGTTTCTCAACT
Source organism: Flavobacteriales bacterium (assembly GCA_002402165.1). Taxonomy (GTDB): domain Bacteria; phylum Bacteroidota; class Bacteroidia; order Flavobacteriales_E; family Vicingaceae. The sequence goes on along the minus strand of NVVI01000039.1, from coordinate 29,944 downwards.
AAATCAGATTGATTAAAAAAGTAAAGATTAGCAAGGTAATAATCACCATAATAACTGCTGACGGTAGAAAGCAGTAAAATAAGTAAGCTAACGAAAGTAAGACTTAATTTGCTTTTTATCCATATCTGTTTTTTTAAAGCTATTCCAATGTAAAAACTTAATGGAGCAGTAATCATAACTGCAGCTGTGGGGTAAATGAAATGTGTGAAAAAAGATACCCACGTAAAGTGTATAATTATACCACTTATTAAAAGAAATTGGGTTAGCTTTTTGTTGCCTGAAAAAAAACCGAGACAATAATAAGCAACAAATATATAGGAATAGGTTATGAAAAGACTTGGAAATATATAAGTGAGATTGACGCTAAAAGCTACGACATAGCCAAGTAAAAACAACAGTATTCTATTTATGACTAACTTTTTCATAGGTTAAAAAATACAATATTCATGGCAACGAAATGTTACCATGAATATTGTATTTTTTTATCCTGCAAGAACGCATATTTTTTCACAATTGTATTGCAATAATGTTCCACATCCTGAAGGGGTTCCACTACCACACTTGCCAGAACAACTGGCTCCAGGTATTTGATCAAATATTCCTGAACACCAATCGCTGTCCGTACTACAATCACAGTCAACGATAAATCCTCCTCCAGTATTATAAGCACGAGCAAAAGGTTCAATACAATCATTTAATTCATGTAAGATAATTGCAGCATTATATCCTTGGAAAAAAGACAATGTTGTTGCTTTAATACTTTCTAATTGTATATGATTTTTTGGTAACCCATTATTGTCAAGAGTAAAATCAGAATTTGAAATAACAGTTTTGATTTGATTTACGCAGTTTACTTTTGAATTATTATCGCAAATACTTAGTGTGATAATCTGATCCATTTTTTCTAACCAAATGGCTTTTTTAGTTTCATTAGGAATGGCATTAAAAATAGCTCTTTGAGTATCTCTATTTTCAAATGCTTGTATTTCACTTAAAGTAACCTGATTGAGCCTAGTATTATTTTGATTAAACCAAGTTGTAAAATCTATATCCGGTGTAGGGATTGATACATCTGGTCTATTGTTACCAACTTCGTTTGTTATATGATTACTAAGTGGTAGATTATGAGCTAAAATTTTTTCGATTAACTTTTTTGATAATGTTGGATTCTGCTGTTTTATCATTTCTTTTAAAATATCATCTTCTAAAGGAGAATTATAAACTAAAATAATTTTTAAATCTCTTTCATTAATTATTCTATCATTTTGCTTTATCAATTTCTTTAAAACTGATTCACAAACTAAACCAACTTCTAGTATAGATTTTGTTAATTCAGCATCTGAAACAGAATTATCCTTTATTAGATCAAAAATATAATTTTGACCTGCACAACTTGTTCTTGAAGAAGAATAGGTAGCGTTTTCGTTGTTATTTTCTGAATTGACAGGATTAAGTATTGCATCGTTTTCTTTTACACAAGAAACTATTATAGTACTTATAATAGCTATAAAAGAAATAGAATAAATTAGTTTTTTCATAATGTTTAATTTTTAGTTAGTAAATATTTTTCGAATTTATTGAAAATAGAATTAAAAAACAACATAGTTGTCGTTTTTATTTAACTAAAATGAAATCAATATTGCTATGTGCAGTATGTAAGGAATACAGATTTACTAATTACCCTTGGCAAGAGAATTAGGGAGTTGAGATTAGAAAGGAAATTAACTCAAGATGAATTAGGCTTTGTTTGTAATAATCATGGAGAACAGATTGGCAGGATAGAGCGTGGTGAACTGAATGTTTCTATATGCACTTTAGATGTAATTTCTAAAGGGTTAGAGATTAATTTGAAAGAACTTTTAGATTTTTAACTTTCCTTCTTTTGTAAATACGCTACAATTCCTTCCAAGCGAATTCCTCTCGATCCTTTAATTAGGATTTGATAATCTACCAACCCTGAATGCTTAAGCCAATCGATAGCTTCAGTAACATCTTTTAAGTAGCTGAACTTATATTTATTTGATATCTTATTAAACTCATTACCGATAAATAAAGTGTTGATTTTGGAATGCTCAACTCTATCTACAATTTTTTGATGTTCACTCATGGAAATATCCCCTAATTCAAGCATATCTCCTAATATCATAAGTTTATTGTTCGAATCATTTTCAATAAATGTGCTAATTGCAGCAATCATACTAGTAGGGTTTGCATTGTATGCGTCTAAGAAAATAGTATGACTATTAATTTCAATAATTTGAGAGCGGTTATTAGTAGGTTGATATTCTTCTATTGCCTCTTTAATTTTTTCTAAAGARACATTAAAATAACTTCCTACGCATATTGCTGCTATAATGTTTTCATAATTATAACTTCCGTAAAGGTTCGATATTATGGTTTTATTATTCCATTCTAATTTAACATAAGGAGATGATGAAATTAACTTACCATTGCAATCTGAATTTGTATTGCCATACGTGTATTTATTTATGTCGCCAGATAATTCCATTAATAACATATCGTCAGTATTAACAAATATTTTTCCATTTATAGATTTCACAAACTGAAAGAGTTCATTTTTAGTTTGTTTAATACCATCGATACTTCCAAAACCTTCTATATGTGCTGTTCCGATATTTGTAATTATACCATAATTTGGTTCTGCTATTTTACATAAGAATTCAATTTCGCCAATATGATTTGCTCCCATTTCAATAATAGCTATTTCACAATCATTAGGAATAGATAGTAAAGTGAGAGGAACTCCAATATGATTGTTTAAGTTGCCAACTGTTGCTGTAGTTCTATGCTTTTTTGAAAGAACAGCTATTATTAATTCCTTTGTAGTYRWWWWTMYWTTGNGWRMMTGTAATTCCTATAAATGGAATGTCAAATTGTTTACGGTGATGGTTGGCTAATTCTTGTAAAGTGGTTAAAACATTGTTAACTAAAATATAACTTTCTGATATACAATAATCTTCTTCGTCAATAATCGCAAAAGCTGCTCCTTTCCCTATAGCATCTTTTGCAAATTTGTTTCCATTAAAATTCTCACCTTTTAATGCAAAAAAGATACAGTTCTTACTTATTTTCCTCGTATCTGTAGAAATAGTAGGAGATGCCTTAAAAAGCTCATATAAAACTTCAATTTTCATTTTGTAAACATAAAAAAACCTTCAACTAATTAGTTGAAGGTTTTAGAAAAGTATTTAATTATCTTTTGTTAATATCCCATTCCAATAGGAGATCCTACTCTAGTCATAGCACATCTAAATCCAATATATGATGTGGATTGATCTTGAGTTAAATATCTTCTTGTTCCAGGAACAGCCCAATAGGCTCTATCTTTCCATGATGCTCCTTTATAAACATGAGCTTTATCATTAATTAATGATGTAACTTCAAACTGATACATGCTTTTGAGAGGATCAGTTTCTCCAAGATTTTTAGCTTCAGACATTTCACCATAATAAATATTTGATTCCCAATGTCCATCCAAATAATTTATGTTGTCAGCTTTTTTATAGTTTCTTCGAGATTGTAAATTATCCAGTTTAGGGTCAACATCTCTGTATATGATGCGACCTAAACTATCTTTTTCCATATAAGCACCTTCTTCATCAAGCTCTTTTGTTTGGAAAACATTTCCTCTAAAAGGTCTAAAATCATCATTATCTTCAAATGAAAGAGGCCTGTATACATCCATTACCCATTCACTAACATTTCCAGCCATATTGTATAAACCATAATCATTTGGCCAATACGCGTAAACAGGAGCAGTAACATCAGCATTATCATTTAATTTTCCAGCTACACCCATATTATCACCTCGACCTCTTTTAAAGTTAGCTAAGATTTGACCAATATATTTTTCATTAGAGTTTCTAATCGCATGACCATTCCAAGGGTATAATTTTCTATCTGGAATTAATTCTTCAATGGTATTACCAATTAATCCATAGGCAGCGTATTCCCATTCTGCTTCTGTTGGCAGTCTATATTTTGGTAATAGGATGCCATCTTCAATCGTAACATTTCTATATTCTTTATTAGGATTTAAATCAGGAATACCATCAACTCGTTTACCACTTTCATATTGTCCTAATATATAAGCTTCAGTATTAAAATTATCTTCATTTATCTGATTTGGGTAATGTTCAAACAATCCCTCTCTAATTAATATAATTTCATTTACTCTATCAGTTCTCCATGCACAATAATCGTTAGCTTGTAGCCAATTTACACCTACTACTGGATAATCTCTATAGGCAGGATGTCTCAAATAGAAGTCTACATAAGGCTCATTCCAAGCAAGCTTGCTCCTCCATACCAAAGTATCAGGTAATGCTTTTCTATAAACTTCTGGGTAATCAGCCAAATAAACTCTTTCTAGCCAATAAAGATATTCTAGATACATAAAATTTGTAACCTCTGTCTCATCCATATAAAAAGATGATACAGTAACAGTTCTAGGGATATTGTTCCAATCGTAGTGTACTTCTTGTTCTACTCTTCCCATGGTAAACCTACCACCCTCTATTAGCACTAATCCTGGTCCAGTTTCTTGCTCTATGTATGGAATTTTTTGGAACCCTCCATTTTTTGGGTCATTATAATTCCATCCAGTAGCACCAGATTGTTCTTTTCTACATGATGAAAATAGTAATGGTATTACTATAATCATTAATAATAAATACTTTATTCCTTTTTCTTGTACTTTCATAACTATTAAGTTTGATAATGCAAATATAATAAACTAAAAAGAAGGGCAACTTATTGTTCTAAACCTTCTTTTTCTAGGTTTGCAGTCGAAATTTAGACCAACTGAGAACTCGTGAGAACCAGCRGTTGTATTTGTAAGTTTKGAAACRGTAATATCATAGCTGTARCCAAAYTTTAAWATGCCRGTTTGAAAACCTAYTAATGCGATAAATGAATCRGAATTYCTATACCAAAGCCCWCCWACTATAGGTCCTTTTGTAAAATACATTCCAAAATTTATTTGTAAAAAGTCTTGTTGTAACTGAATTAGTAGATTTGGAGAAAGAGAAGCAGGTTCTCCTTTACTTACAACAGGTATAACGGCACCTGCATGGAAAGTATATTTTCTAGGTAATGGACTCGTTCCTTCAATAACTGATTCATCAGGTTCCGTTAAGTGGTTTACAGCAAACCCTACAAAGTATTTTTCACTAAAACCAAGAACACCAGCTGAAAAATCAGCATAATTTGCTGTCTGGTCTCTCTGTATTTCATTTGTTTGATAGATAAATCCTCTTCTTGAATGGATTTGATCACCAAAAGTTAATTTACTCCAATCTACTTTTTTCTGAGCCCATGTTGCTTGAATACCTGCTTTAATAGAAAATCTTCTTGTAACAGGGATTTGATAAGAGTAAATACCACTAACATTGGTTGTTGTTAGGGTTCCTTCTCCAGCTCTGTCATTCCATACCAATAAACCGATTCCACCTGATAATGCATCTACATGCTGATCATAGGATGCACTAGTTGTAATAAAAGACCCGCTAATACCGGGCCATTGATTTCTATAATTTAATGAAATTCTAGGGCAATGAGCGGTTCCAGCAAAAGCAGGGTTTAAATATAATGGATTAGCGTAAAACTGTGTAAATTCAGGGTCTTGGGCAAAAACATTATTTGCCAAAAACAGCGAAAGAATAGCTACAATACCTATTTTAAGTACAAACCTTTTTAACATATTTTACCTTTAATCTTAAAGTTACTTTTACGTACAATTCCCTTGCAAAGTTCCAAATGTATATAATTTGACATACTTATGAAAACAATATTTAACTTTTTGTTACGTTTTTCCATCAAATTTAATTCTCAAATATACGTTAAATAATCTTAATTTCGTTTATATTATATTATGAAACACTGCAAAACCATATTATTAATTGCTCTGATAAGCCCAATATTTCTGTTTTCTAGTAATATTATAGTTGAAGATAGAATTGAATGGTATGAAAATTCAGTTTCGGAATTAGATGACCTTAATAAGAGAAAATTTCTATCATTCAATAATGTAAGATATGATGGTAAAAAGGACTTTTTAGGTGTTTATTCGAAACAATTATTTTTAAAGCAAGAAAAAATAATTGATGTTAATATTATTGAAATTCAATACGAAGATGTTAGTGATGCTGAAATTGAAGGAGTTTCTGGATTCAAGTTCATTAAAAACACAATTAACTTAACATACTTAAATGCAAGAAGTAAAAAGTTAAATTATGGTGAGATAATTTTTGTTCCAATAATTTATAATAATGAAAGTGGTAAATACAAGAGAGTTATATCATATAAAATTCAAGTAATAACCCAAAGAGACTTCTCAATTAATAATAACAATAAGGTTTTTGCAACGGGTTCTGTATTGGCAACTGGTGATTGGTACAAAATAGCTGTTTTAAAAGATGGTGTTTTTAAGCTTTCGTATCAATTTTTAAAAAACCTAGGGATTGATATAGATAATTTAAATCCTAACAATTTTAAGCTTTATGGCAATGGAGGTAAAAGCTTGCCAACTCGTAATTCCGATTATAGAGAAGATGATTTGAGGCAAAATGCGGTTCATGTAGAGGGTAGCTTAGATGGTTCTTTTGACCAATCAGATTATGTGTTGTTTTATGGACAATCACCTCATTCATGGACCTATAATAATTCTAATGGTAGGTTTGAACATGAAATGAATAAATATAGTGAYACTACTTATTATTTTATAACATTTAGYAATACWGGAGARTCWSCTAAAAGAATTWCAACACARTCTTCTCARWCKTCRGCRACACAAACAGTTAGYGTRTTTAATGAYTACKCYTATTATGAAAAAGATTTAGTAAAYCTTATAAAATCTGGGGATAARTGGTTTGGAGAAGTCTTTGATATTAAGTTAGATTATGATTTTGTTTTTAATTTTCCAAACATTGATGCATCAGCTCCTGTTGCAATTAATTTTTCAGTTGCAGGTCGATCTAGTGTTCCAAATGTCTTTACATTATCAGTGGGAAGTAGTGCTTTAAACCTTTCTTTAGGACCAGTTACTACATCATCATATACATCAAGATATGCTCAACTTGGTAATGGAATCATCTCTATAACACCTTCTGGTGATTTAGTAAATGTGAATATTAGTTATAACAAACCTACATCTGATGCAATTGGTTGGTTAGATGAGCTCGAATTAAATGCAAGGAGAAGCTTAATCATGACTGGAGATCAATTGTTTTTTAGGGACATTCAATCTGTTGGAATAGGGAATGTGTCAAATTTTACTTTAAGTAATGCGAACAATGTAATTAAAGTTTGGGAAATTACCAATCCATTTAATATTAAAGAACAGCAATACAATGTAACAAACAATGTAATAACATTTACACTTGCAACAGATTCCTTGAGGAATTTTGTTGCACTATCTGTTAATTATGATAGTCAAGTTCTAGCATTAGGGATGGTTGAAAATCAAAACTTACACTCCATCACCCAAACTGATATGGTAATTGTTAGTCATCCAGATTTTTTAAGTCATGCTAACCAAATTGCAAATTTYCATATTAATCAAGATGGTTTAGATGTTACTGTAGTAACTCCTCAACAAATTTATAATGAATTTTCTTCAGGATCTCAAGATGTAATAGCTATAAGAGATTTTTTGAGAATGTTGTATGAAAGAGCATTAGTTCCTGGAGATGAGCCGAAGTATTTATTATTATTTGGAGATGGGTCGTTTGACAATAAAGACCGTTTGATTGGCAATACTAATTTTATTCCAACTTATCAAACACCTAACTCTGTTGACCCAATAGGGTCTTTAGTTTCAGACGACTACTATGGTTTATTGGATCCAACAGAAGGGACATGGGGAGGTACAGAATATGTTGATATAGCTATAGGGAGGTTGCCAGTGAAGACGAAGAAAGAGGCAGATAATGTTGTAAATAAAATATTGAATTATAATACTTCAAATTCAATGAATGAATGGCGCAATAGAATTGAATTTATTGGAGATGATGAAGATAATAATGTACATATGTTTCAGGCGAATCAATTAACTAATATTGTTGAAATAGGGTATAAAGACTATAACGTAAATAAAATATTTTTAGATGCTTTTAAGCAAGAATCAACACCTGGAGGGAGTAGATATCCTGAAGTTAATAAAGCAATAAATGATGCAGTTGAAAAAGGTTCCTTAATGGTAAACTATACAGGGCATGGTGGTGAAGTAGGTTGGGCTAAAGAGAGAATTCTCGTTATTTCAGATATTAATAACTGGACTAATACTAGCGGATTTCCATTATTTATAACAGCAACTTGCGAATTTAGCCGTTTTGATGACCCAAACAGAACAACTGCAGGCGAACTAGTATTATTAAATCCAACTGGAGGTATAGGCTTATTTACTACTGTTCGATTGACTTTTTCTGCTCCAAATTTTAAATTGAATATAGATTTTTTTAATGAAGTTTTCATTAAAGTGAATAACCAACATCCAACTATGGGAGAGGTGTTTATGAAAGTTAAAAATTTAAATGCTAGCGATGCTAACAATAGAAATTTTACACTGTTAGGAGATCCTGCATTAAGATTAGCTTACCCTATTCATGATGTTAGCACAACAAAAATAAATGGAGTTAATGTATCTTCAAGCGACACAATTAAAGCACTGAGTAAGGTTACGATACAAGGAGAGGTGCAAGATGAATTAGGTAACAAATTAACTAATTATAATGGTATTGTTTATCCAATTGTTTTTGATAAGGAAAGACAAATAGTTGCACTGGCGAATGATGGAGGAACTCCTTTTACTTTTGATTTACAAACGAGTAAATTATTTAAAGGAAAAGTAAGTGTAATAAATGGTGATTTTTCATACACTTTTGTTGTGCCTAAAGATATATCATATAATTATGGACAAGGTAAATTGAGTTATTATGCAGAAAATCAAGTGGAAGATGCGAATGGGTATCATACAAATTTCTACATAGGAGGAACAGCAGATAATTATGAAGTAGACAACACGGGGCCCGAAATAGATTTGTTTATGAATGATGAAAATTTTGTTTTTGGAGGAATTACAGATGAGAACCCCATCTTACTCGCCAATATTAGTGATATTCATGGAATTAATATGGTAGGAAATGGTATCGGACATGATATAATTGCTGTTCTTGATGATAATACTGAAGAGTCATTTATTCTTAATGATTATTATGAAGCCAATTTAAATAGTTACCAAAATGGTAAAATTTATTTTCCATTTACTGATTTAACAGAAGGGAGGCATAAACTGACTTTGAAAGTTTGGGATGTCTATAATAATTCATCAGAAGCAACTTTAGAGTTTATTGTTGTGAAATCAAGAGATATTACTTTAGAAAGAGTTTATAATTACCCAAACCCTTTTACAACTTATACTGAATTCTGGTTTGAACACAATCAACCCGGAAAGCAACTCTTTGCTCAAGTCCAAATTTTTACTATTTCAGGAAAACTTGTTAAAACGTTGGAAAAACATATTCTAAACGAAGGCTATAGATCTACATCAATTACATGGGATGGGTTGGATCAGTATGGTGATAGAATCGGAAGAGGAGTTTATATTTATCATTTAAAAGTGCGTACCGAAAATTATTCTGTTGCAGAGAAGTACGAAAAATTGGTTATTTTGAGATAAGCAACAATAAAACAATACGAATGTCGTTCCTAAGTCAAAATATTCGGGAGTACWTGCATAAARAATGTATATTTGCGACCGATTTTAATTAAAATTTGATGAAAAAAATACTTGCTGGATTTCTATTGTTTGTTATTTCTGTTAATCTCATCGGACAAACTGAGTTAGAACAAAGTGCATTACAGTTAAATACTATAACAACTGCAGTTCCTTTCTTATTAATTGCTCCAGATTCTAGAGCTGGAGCTATGGGAGATGCGGGGGTGTCATCAACTCCAGATGCAAACTCTATTCATTGGAATGTAGCCAAATTAGCTTTTGTTGAAAAAGAAATGGGAATAGCAGTTTCTTACTCACCCTGGTTAAGAAATTTGGTTCCAGATATTAATTTATCATACGTAAGTGGATATAAAAAGCTTGGAGATAATAATGCGATAGGAGCATCTTTAAGGTATTTTTCATTAGGAGACATTAAATTTACAGATGATCAAGGTAACGCAATAGGTGATTTTAATCCTGCAGAATTTGCTTTTGATGTAGGATTCAGTCAAAAATTTGGAAATAAATTCTCTGGAGGAATTACAGCGAGATATATTCACTCTAATTTAACAGGAGGAATTGATGTTAGTGGTACAGATACAAAGGCAGGAAGATCTTTTGCTGTAGATGTTGGTGTGTTTTACACCAATGATGAAGCTGAATTATTTGGGCAGGATGCAATATTTAATTTTGGGTTGAGCATTTCAAATATAGGTGCAAAAATTTCTTATACCAATGATGCAGTTGCCGATTTTATTCCTATTAATTTAAGGCTTGGACCATCTTTAACATTTGTTTTAGATGATCATAATACATTTTCTATTTTAACAGATATAAATAAATTGTTGGTGCCAACACCACCAATTTATGCTACTGATGAATCTGGTAATCCAATTTTAGATCCTATAACTCAAGAGCAAGTAATCGAATCTGGAGAAAATCCAGATGTGCCAATTGTAACTGGTATTTTTCAATCATTTAGTGATGCTCCAGGTGGGTTTTCTGAAGAACTAAGAGAATATAATATTTCTGTTGGGTTGGAATATTGGTACAATAAACAATTTGCTGTTAGGGCAGGTTATTTCCATGAAGCTGCAATTAAAGGGAACAGGAGGTATATTACAGCAGGCTTAGGATTAAAACTAAGTGTTTTTAGTATAGATTTTTCTTATCTAATACCAATGACTCAGCAGAATCCTCTAGCAAATACAGTTCGTTTTTCATTAATGTTTGATTTTGAGGATTTTAAAACTCAAAATAAAAACTCTGGTAGTTCAGGAGGAAGAAGAAACAATGAAAATTAGAATAGGTTTTGGCTACGATGTCCATCAGCTAAAAGAAGGTACTGATTTTTGGCTTGGAGGAATTAAAATTGATCACAGCAAAGGGACTGTTGGTCATTCAGACGCAGATGTATTAATCCATGCTATATGTGATGCCTTGTTAGGTGCAGCTAATATGAGAGATATTGGTTTTCATTTTCCTCCAACAGATGGACAATATAAAGGAATTGATAGCAAGGTATTACTTAGAAAAGTAATGTCCATTATAGAAACAAGGGGTTATTCAATTGGAAACATTGATGCTTCTATTGCCTTGCAGGAACCTAAAATTAGCCCTTATATGGATCGAATTAGAAAAGTTCTTTCAGAAACTATGGAGATAGAAGAGGAGGATATTTCAATAAAAGCTACAACTACAGAGAAATTAGGTTTTGAGGGGAGAGAAGAAGGTGTTTCTGCTTACGTTGTAGTTTTGCTTCAAAAATAATACACTCCATTAATTCTTTTATCTATTTTTGTTTCTGATGGAAATCCAAGAAAATATATCATTAAAACCATACAACACTTTTGGATTAGATGTTTTTACTTCAAAATTTGTTGAGGTGAGTAATGTTGAAGAACTTCAGGAAATTTTAATGAATAACAATGATCCACTTTTAATTTTAGGAGGAGGTAGTAATATACTTTTCACTCAAAATTTTAATGGGCTTGTTATTAAAAACAATATTACTGGGATTACAGTTCTAGAAGAATCTAATAAAGAAATTGTTTTAAAAGTTGGAGCAGGAGAAGTTTGGCATCATTTTGTGCTGTATTGTATTGATAATAATTATGCAGGAGTAGAAAATCTATCATTAATACCTGGGAATGTAGGTGCAGCTCCAATGCAAAATATCGGGGCTTATGGCGTTGAAGTAAAAGATTTAATCACTCAAGTTGAAGCTTTTGATATGAGGGATTACTCAATCAAGATCTTTACGAGTTTAGAATGTGAGTTTGATTATAGAAGTAGTGTATTTAAAACCTCAGAAAAAGGGAATTACATTATTACTTCAGTTATTTTTAGACTAAATAAAGAAGCAAAATTAAATATATCTTATGGAGCAATAGAGGACGAATTAGAAGCTATGAAAATATCTTCACCATCCATTAAAGATGTAAGTAATGCCGTCATTAATATTCGTTCGAGCAAATTACCAGACCCAAAAAAGATAGGTAATTCTGGTAGTTTTTTTAAAAACCCTATTGTTCCTACACTAGTGAAAGATAAAATACTTGCAGAATATCCTGAAACACCAAATTACCCTCAATTAGATGGGAGTTTTAAAATTGCAGCAGGTTGGTTGATAGAAAAATGTGGATGGAAAGGTAAACGCATTAATAATTATGGGGTTCATGAAAACCAAGCATTAGTTTTAGTGAATTATGGAGGAGCCAAAGGAATTGACATTTTAAGGTTATCAGAAGAAATAATAAAATCTGTAAAAGATATGTTTGGAGTAGACTTAGAAAGAGAAGTAAATATTATTTAAAGGGAGGCTGTGAATTAAAATAAATTATTAAATTTGCAGTCCCTTAAAAATTAAAGAATAGGAAAATGGCTAAAAAAGGAAATAGAGTTCAAGTGATTTTAGAATGCACTGAGCATAGAGCAAGTGGTAAGCCAGGTGCTTCAAGGTACATTACTACTAAGAACAAAAAAAACACACCAGATAGAATGGAGTTGAAGAAATACAATCCAGTTCTTAAAAAAGTTACTGTACATAAAGAAATTAAATAATTAGGCATTTTTTAAAATGTCAAATAAAACAAAACTAAGTCATGGCTAAGAAAACAGTTGCATCGTTACAATCAGGAGTTAAAAATTTAACTAAAGTGATAAAAATGGTTAAGTCAGAAAAAACTGGGGCTTATGCTTTCAGCGAGGCTATAATTCCTAAAGACAAAGTAAACGACTTTTTTGCTAAGAAATAATCATACGATTGTGTAATTTTAAAGCTTCTTTCGGACTCGAAAGAAGCTTTTTTTTTATAACTTTTTATAATGGCATTTTTTAATATATTTTCTAAAGAAAAAAAAGAGGTTTTAGATCAAGGTTTGGATAAAACCAAGCAAAGTTTTTTTTCTAAAATTACACGAGCAGTTGCAGGTAAAACAACTGTAGATGAAGTTGTATTAGATGATTTAGAAGAAATTTTAGTAATGTCGGATGTAGGAGTTGATACTACTTTACGAATTATAAAAAAGATTGAGGCGAGAATTGCTAAAGATAAATATTTAGGAACATCAGAACTTAATAAAGTACTGAGAGAAGAGGTTGCTAATTTATTAGCCGAAAATAATACAGGAAACGACAAAGAATTTTCAATTCCAGAACAAGAAGAACCTTATGTTATAATGGTTGTTGGTGTAAATGGAGTTGGTAAAACAACAACTATTGGAAAGTTAGCTTATCAATTAAAACAGCAAGGAAAAAGTGTAATGCTTGGTGCTTCTGATACCTTTAGAGCGGCAGCAGTAGAGCAGTTAAAGATTTGGGCAAACCGAGTAGATGTTCCAATTGTAGAGCAAGGAATGGATGCCGATCCAGCTTCTGTAGCTTTTGACACCTTACAATCGGCTAATGCAAAAAATGCAGATGTAGTAATTATTGATACTGCTGGGAGATTGCATAATAAGGTTAATCTAATGAATGAGTTAACTAAAATTAAGAAGGTAATGCAGAAAGTGATACCAAATGCACCACACGAGATATTACTAGTGTTAGATGGTTCAACTGGACAGAATGCCTACGAACAAGCTAAACAGTTCTCTTTAGCAACAGAAATTAATGCTTTGGCAATTACCAAATTAGATGGAACTGCAAAAGGTGGTGTTGTAATAGGTATTTCAGATCAATTTAAAATACCAGTTAAATACATTGGCGTTGGTGAAGGAATTGAAGATTTGCAAGTATTTAATAAACACGAGTTTGTTGATTCACTTTTTAAAGAGTAATTTTTTGTCATACTGAGCTTGTCGAAGTATCAACAAAGAAGAAGTAATTACATGAGAATATGAAAAAACTACTTTTAACATTCTGTACAATTTTATCATTACAAATATTTTCTCAAGAAAACAATAACAGCTATAAAATTGGTGATTTTATTCAAGGAGGAATAATTTTTTGGTTAGATGATTCAGGGCAACATGGGTTGGCTTGTGCTAAAGTAGATTTTTCTGGTTTAGTAATGTGGGATACTAAGTTTAAAACAATTAATGAAGGTTTTAAATCTCCAACACCAGAAAACCCTATAGTTTTGGCTTTGGGTGATGGGCCTTATTCTGGAGAATCAAATACAGTAGTTATTATTTCTGCTTTAGGTTATGGGGATGGAAGGTCTTATGCTGCGAGCGTTTGTCATGAACTTCAGATTACAGAAAATGAAATTGCCTATGGTGACTGGTATTTACCATCAAGAGAAGAATTGAACTTGATGTATTTAAACAGAAAACTAATTGATAAAGTTGCTTTAGAGAATGGAGGAGGAATTTTTCATCAAGTAGGAAGTAATGGTACTGTTGGGAATTCTTATGGGAGTTCTACAGAGAGTTATGATAGAAGCGATAAAACTGCTGTTATAACCTATACCGCTTGGGTTCACAATTTCAAGAAAGGAGGGAAAAGTTWTCAAATTCCTGCTCGTAAGTACATGACATGTTCTGTAAGAGCAATTAGAGCTTTTTAAATATGGAATTCTTAATTTTATTCACATTAGAAACAATATGAAAAACTTATTTAGCTTAATACTTTTATTGCTTGTTATACAAGTTTCTGCGCAAGAAAAAATTACGTTTAAATCTTCTGATGGATTAGAAATTACTGCTGATTTATACATCTCTAATTCAGTAGAAAGTCCAATTATTATTTTATTTCATCAAGCAGGTTGGAGTAGAGGAGAGTACAATGAAATAGCACCTAAGTTAAATAAGTTAGGTTTTAATTGCATTGCAATAGACCAACGTTCAGGAGGAAAGATTAATGGAGTAATCAACGAAACTCATCAAAGAGCTGAGAAACAAAAACTAGGAACTACTTATGTTGATGCAGAAATAGATATGATTGCAGCAATAAAATATGTGAAAACAAATTATTCTACGGCTAAAAATTTAATTATTTGGGGAAGTTCTTATTCGTCTGCTTTGGTTTTAAAAATTTCAGGAGATAGAAATGATATTGATGCTGTGTTGGCGTTTGCTCCTGGAGASTATTTTGAAAATATGGGAAAACCTGCTGATTATGTTGCCCAGAGTGCAAAAAATATTATGGTGCCTGTTTTTATCACTTCAATGAAAGCTGAAAAGCCAAATTGGTGGAATATTTACGAAGTAATTCCATCTATTGGGAAAGATTATTTTATTCCTAAAACTGACGGACAACACGGTTCAAGGGCTTTGTNGGGAAAATTTCCTGAGCATGCAACTTACTGGAAAGCTGTAGAAGCATTTCTAAAAAGACTTTAAGTTTGAAAACAAAAACACTCAAAAAAAATAAAGTTARTGTAATCACATTAGGTTGTTCAAAAAACCTATTTGATTCTGAAGTAATTATGACTCAACTTAATGCCAATGGTTTTGAGGTTGAGCATGAAGCGAAGCAAGATGATTCTGAAATTGTAATCATTAACACCTGTGGGTTTATTGATAATGCCAAGCAGGAATCCATAGATACTATTTTGAGGTATGTAGAGGCCAAAAAAGATGGACAAGTTGATAAATTATACGTTACAGGATGTCTATCCGAACGATATAAAGAAGGATTAGAGGAAGAAATAAAAGAAGTAGATGCTTTTTTTGGAACAAGAGAATTACCTAAATTATTAAAAACATTAAATGCGGACTATAAGCACGAGCTAATTGGCGAAAGAATCATTACTACTCCGAGTCATTATGCTTATTTAAAAATATCTGAAGGGTGCGATCGAAAATGCTCATTTTGTGCCATTCCWYTRATGMGKGGWAAACATMKTTCAAYWYCWATTGAARAYTTASTTRWASAAGCTAAAAACTTAGCAAAAAAAGGAGTGAAAGAGTTAATTTTGATTGCTCAAGAACTAACTTTTTATGGCTTGGATATTTATGGAGAACGAAAATTGCCCGAATTACTTCAAGAGCTTTCCAAAGTAGAAGGAATAGAATGGATTCGCCTACATTATGCATATCCAACCGGCTTTCCAATGGAAATTATTCACGAAATGAAAAACAATCCTAAGGTTTGTAATTATTTGGATATACCATTGCAACATGCTTCGGATAACATGCTAAAAGCAATGAAACGTGGTGCGACTAGAGAAAAAACTACTCAACTGATTAAAGAAGTTCGTGAATTAATTCCAAATATTGCAATTCGTACCACTTTTATAGTTGGGTTTCCTGGAGAAACAAGAGATGATATTGAGGAGATGAAAGAATGGATAGCTGAAATGAAATTTGATCGTTTGGGGGTGTTTACATACTCTCACGAAGAGGATACAACTGCGTATCAATTAGAAGATGATGTTAGTGAGGAAGATAAAAAAGCGAGAGCCCAAGAAATAATGGATTTTCAACAAGGTATTTCATTGTCGTTAAATGAACAAAAGATTGGAAAGACTTTAAAAGTGTTGTTTGATAGGGTTGAAGGTAGTTTCTTTGTAGGGAGAACAGAATATGATTCTCCAGAAGTAGATAATGAGGTGTTAGTGAGTAAGGAGAATAACTTTATTAGAATAGGAGATTTTGCTGATATAAAAATCACTTCAGCAGATGATTTTGATCTTTACGGGAGCACAGCAGATTAAACCTTTTTGAAAAACAAAAAAGAAAGATTATCCTCTGATTTATTCAGGGGTCTATTTATTGATAGATACAACTGTTAAATAACAGATTCCGCAACAAGTGCGGAAATGTGTTTATTTTTGTTTTAGAAAACTAAACATTTAGCATAAACTCGAAAAAAAAACTTACTAGAATGTCATTCCGATTGGAGCGTAGCGGAACAGAGGAATCTTTTGATTTGAAAAATGAAAAAACTTTTTAAAATAGTAGGATGGGTATTATTATTTTGTTTTCTAACAATACTTACTCAAATAGGTGGTATAGTTCTTCTGTTGAGTTTATGGATAAGCAAGTTTTGGAAAAAAGAGTTTAAATTCAAGTTACTGTTGATTTTTTTAGTGTCTTATTTATTCATTACGTTTTTAATTGTTCCTTTTGTTGCTCCAATATTTGGAAGGGAAAAGATTAGGCATTCGGAAAAAATAAAACCTACAAATTATATTTCGATATTGTTAAATAGAAATTATGTTGTGCCAAAATTAAATAATTTATTATCGGCTACAGCACTTAGGTTAAAAGATTCAGAAATCGAAATAAGTTATTTAGATGCTAATTTCCCCTTTATTAATAAATTTCCTTTACTTCCACATTTAAGCCATAATGATGGAAAGAAAATAGATATTAGTTTAATTTATGAAGCTAAAAATGGAAAAATTTCAAATAAACAGAAATCAATAAGTGGTTATGGAGTATTTGAAAAACCAAAAGAAAATGAGTATAATCAAATAAAGGAGTGTAAGTCTAACGGTTATTTTCAATATGATTATCCAAAGTACTTAACTTTTGGTAAAATAAATTCCGAACTTTGGTTTTCTGAAAGAGGAACAAAAAAGTTAATTAATTTCATTTTGAAAAATAATGGTTTAGGTAAAATGTTTATTGAACCCCATTTAAAAAGTAGGTTGAAACTGACTAATAGTAAAATAAGATATCATGGTTGCCGAGCTGTGAGGCACGATGACCATATCCATATTCAATTAAAATGAATAATACTCAAATTCCATATCAACAAACAGGTTACTTCTCTAAATTAATGGTTAATTATTTAGAAGAGAAGGAAGAATTAAAACCTTTTTATAATCATTATTGTGATATAGATTCTTTTGCTAAAATCATTGAAGAAAGAAAACAAAAATTAGTTAATAGAACAGTTTTAGTTGAAGCTTTAACTCAACAAAATGTAGATGTTAATGCTTCGGGAGCTACAAAAAAAAATATTCAGAACCTTAAAAGCGATAATTGTTTTACGGTTACAACAGGTCACCAACTTAATTTATTTACTGGTCCACTTTATTTTATTTATAAAATAGTTTCCACTATTAATTTAGCGAAGGAATTAAAAATCAAGTATCCAGAGAATGATTTTGTCCCTGTTTATTGGATGGCAACAGAAGATCATGATTTTAAAGAAATCAATCATTTTAATTTGTTTAAGAAAAGCTATGCTTTATCGAATTCAAAAAAAGGTGCAGTTGGGCGACTAAAATTAGAAGGAGTTGAGGAATTGCTATTAAATCTAAAAGAAGATTTAGGAGATAGAAATGGGGTGAAAGAAATAATGGAATTATTTTCTAAGTTCTATGTTTCTTCAAACACTTATACAGAAGCAATTAAAGGAATTGTAAATGAGTTGCTTGGTAAGTATGGGTTGGTAAT
The DNA here is from genome assembly GCA_002402165.1 of Flavobacteriales bacterium. Taxonomy (GTDB): domain Bacteria; phylum Bacteroidota; class Bacteroidia; order Flavobacteriales_E; family Vicingaceae. The sequence goes on along the minus strand of NVVI01000039.1, from coordinate 11,413 downwards.
AATTGATGGAGACGATAAGCAACTAAAAGGTTTGTTTACTAATGAAATTAAGCGCGAATTGTTGGATAGAAAAAACCATCAGTTAATTAATCAGACTTCAGAAAAGTTAAAAGAAATAGGATTTAAGGCACAAGTAACACCTCGTGAAATCAATATTTTTTATTTAAGAGAAGGTTTACGAGAACGTATTGTATTTGAAGAAGGAAAATATAAAGTACTCCATACAGAACTTCAATTTTCTGAGTCAGAAATTCTCCAAGAATTAGAAGATTTTCCAGAGCGGTTTAGCCCGAATGCCCCAATGCGTTGTCTGTATCAAGAAAAGATATTGCCTAATTTAGTATACATTGGTGGCGGAGGAGAGTTAGCATATTGGTTTCAGTTAAAAAATATGTTTGATGCTAATAATATTTCTTATCCAATATTGGTTTTGAGAAATTCGGTGTTGTTTGTAGATAAAGGAAGTAACAAGCGATTACTAAAATTAGAAATAGAACCATCCGATTTATTTAAGGATATAGAAATTTTAATTAAAGAGTACTTAAAAAATGGTTCTAAAATTATATTAGAGCTAAGTGAGGAAGAGAAATCTATTGAGGATGTTTTTGAAGCTATAGTGATTAAAGCAGGAGGAATAGATCAATCATTACAACCTTTTGTTAAGGCAGAATTACAAAAAAGTATCAAGTCGTTAAAAAATATTGAGAGCCGATTAATAAAAGCAGAAAAGCAGAAAGAAGAGGTAGCTGTAAATCAAATTAGAAACTTAAAAGAAAAATTATTTCCAAATAATTCTTTACAAGAAAGGCACGATAATTTAATTTCTATATTAATTTTTTATAGAGAAGGGGTTATTGACGAATTAATAAATCAACTTGAACCGCTTGATAAACAGTTTGTAATTCTTTCAGCGGAGTAAATTAAAACTTTATTTTTCTTACGATAAAATTATCAGAAGTACCAATTTTTACAATGTAGATTCCAGCATTAAAAGATGAAGTATTTATGTGTTTTGAATTGTTTACATTATTAGAATAAACATTTTCTCCAATTATATTATAAATTTCAATTTTAGCTCTGTCATTATTTGACGTGATAGATAAACTATGATTGACATAGATTATGTTATAATTTGGTGTATTTGATTGAATGCTTATTATGTCTGAGTATGAAAATCTTCCATCAAAGTCGATTTGTTTTAAACGATAATATAAGTTACTATTTTTTGGAATATTTACGTCTGTTTCGGAATAATAAATACTAGTATTACTGTTTCCTGCTCCATCAATAGTTATGATGGTAGAAAAGTCTATGGCATTTTTAGAGCGTTCAATAATGAAGAAATTATTATTTATTTCAGATTCTGTAACCCATTCCAAAAGTATATTATTATCGTTTTTAATAGTAGCTTTAAAAGAAAGTAAGGTTATTGGCAATACACTAGGTTTTGTTATGGTTATATCGTTAACGGCAAAGGTGGGGTCGTTTCCAACAGCGTCAGTATTATTTTGCCATCTATAGGCAATTCTAAGGTTAGTAATATTTTCAGTAGTTACAGGTAAAACTATAGAAAAAGCAGTCCACTGCCCTTGGGGGTTACAGACAAGGGGAGTTTTTGCGGTATTTATTAATGTTAGCCAAGTTGCACCTCCATCTATGCTATACTCCACAATAGCGTCATCATTAACACCTTCTCCTCTCTCTATGTAATTAAAATTAAGAGTTAAAGTAGTTTGTCCAATTGTATTTATGTTTTGAGATTGTGACCTTTTATTAGTTGTTGTATTAGAGCAGAATGCAGGAAAAAAATCGCAAACGAGGCAGCCAGGCATACAACCTACATCGTAAGCAGCACCTATATCACCTAGTGTAGTTGACCCTAAATGTAACGTCTGATTTGTGCCACAGCCTAAGCCACAATTACCGACAGTTTCACCGTTTTCTTGACAACTGATGTACCACAAATTTGCATTTGCCCCTTGCCCTCCTATGTTTTGGTTTAATGCCCCCCAATTACTACCAGAGCCACCATTTCCATCAAAATCTTCAGACCAAATAGTAACTTGAGCATTGGAAGTGAGAAAAGTTAAAAATGTTAGTATGATTAAGAAGAATTTCACTTAACTAAATTAACAAAAAAAATGTTATTAGTAGGATATTCTATGATAGGGGGAATTACTTATTTCAATTTTAAATAAACAATAATTAATTAACTAAAAAATAGCCTAAATTGTCTCAGTTCTATTGAACTATAAACTTGTCTGAAATGATATTATTTTCTGAAATAAATTGATAGATGTAGGTTCCACTATTAAGAACAGAAAGCCCTATTCTAGAATTAGAATTAATTTTAGAATCAACTACTATTCTTCCTGTTAAATCAAAAATTTGAAGAGACCCACTTATGTTTGAGTTGTTGGACTCAATAAAAAGTGAGTTATTCGAGGCGTAAATTTTTATCCCTGAAAATTGATTGTTGATTACAATTATTGATGAATAGGCATATTCTCCATCCAAATCGGTTTGTTTTAACCGGTAATAATTAATTCCAGCGATAGGATTATCATCAATTAATTGATAAAAAAGTTGAGAACTACTATTTCCTGCTCCATAAACTATTCCAATAGGGTTGAAATCTGTTGCATTTGCAGAATGTTCTAGGGTAAAATAATCATTATTAATTTCGGAAGAAGTTGACCATTCTAATAAGTTGCTTGAATTTTTAATAGCATTTCCATCAAAATATAACAACGTTACTGGTAAAACAGAAGCAGGTAGGCTACAGCCATCAGTATCGTAAGATACTGGAGTTCCTGCAGTTTCATCCCAAAAGACTATTGCTCCGTCACCAGCAGGAAGGGTATTGTCATAACTGTAGTCCAATGTACATCCTCCAAATATTGTTCTAAAAAATCTACCAGAGAGTGGGGGTGAATTTGAGAATTGTCCAGAACTAGTCCATGTGGCATCACTTGAAAATAAAACATAAATATTTCCTCCACCTGCACATAAACTCGACCAATCAAAAGCATCAGCACAAACAGTTTCATTTAAAATTAGAAAAGAGGTGTTAGGAGGAATGAACTCTACAGTAGTAGCATCAATATATATACCAGAGCATCCTGGATCTGCATTCATACTAGTAATTGCAGTAGGGTTTGCGGTAAAAGAATCTCCATAAGTATTTGATGCTGGTGATGTAGATCCATAATTAATAGTAATATCAGCATCAGCAGTACTCACATAATAATTTCCAGAATTGAAAAATAACATTTCATTATCTCCTTCTGTGCATGGTAGGTTATCACAGCTGTTAATTAATGCAGCAGTCATATACGCACAAGTATCACAAGCAACAGTTGATTCAGAGCTCGAAATTTCATCCGATGTTCTATAATCTACACAGGTTGATTCACCATTGTACTCAAATATTTTAATAAAATAAGTTGTCGAAGCAGCTAATCCACTAACAATTAGAGATGTTCCAGAGCCATTATAAACTACAAACTCTGAAGTCCCTATGTCAGATCCAGATCCAAAAGTTGAATTAGCAGAATATACAGTGCCATCTATTGGATCAGTTGTTACATTGCTTCCTGCTTTCATTACTACTAAACTACTGTCATTCGCAATAGGGCTAGTCCATGAAATTTGTATGCCGTTGCATCCAATATTGGTAAAAGTATAGGCACTAGCATTTACCAAGGGTTCAGATACAGGTGTACAAGCAACATCATCCGTAATACTAAAATCATCAAAATTTATTCGATTTCCACCACCTGTTAATTTTAATATTCTTACTCTAATATTTCCAGAAACATTTGCTGAAAAAGATGCTAGTGATAATGTGGTAGAACTAGTAGTGATTGTTGGACTGACATAGGCTGTCCATGTAGCTCCTCCATCATTAGATACTTCTAGTCGCCAAGTGGAGTTACCGTCAGATCCATATTTTGCATGATAAACACCAATGGTTCCTGCTCCACTAGTTTTATCTGCTAGCATAGTCATAGTTCCAGTATTTCGAACTCTTGCAGATTGAGCACCATTTTTTCTGTCATTGGCCAAACTTCCAATGAGGGCATCACAAAAATTCCAACTTATTCCATTTAATGTTACTGCGCCACAAGCATAAGATCCTTTTGAAGCTGATTCGTAATCAGTAGAATATACAGCAGACTTGCCTATTTCTGTAAAGAAAAGTATGGAAATTAAGGTTAAGACTAGCTTAATATTTAACTTAAAAATATTCATTAATTAAATTAAACTAAGCGGTTTTGGAATATGAATTCCTATAGGGTAATCACTTAAATCGGTGCTAAGTTAATGAAAATATAGAATGCAACTATCTGATAACGATTAATTTATTAACACCTGTTAAAAAGTTATTTGTTATTTTGAAAAGATGATGAATTAAAAATATTGTAATCAGTTTACATCACTTATCTTTGCTCGAAATATGGAAAAGTTATTGATTTTAGATTTTGGCTCACAGTATACTCAGCTTATAGCAAGAAGGGTTAGAGAATTGAATGTTTATTGTGAAATTCATCCTTATGATAAAATGTYAAATTTGGATATTGACAGCTATATGGGGGTGATTTTATCTGGAAGCCCTTTTTCTGTTAGAGAGGAGAATTCTCCTAAACCAGATTTATCATCTATAAAAGGAAAAAAACCACTTTTAGGTGTTTGCTTTGGAGCACAATATATAGCACAATGTTATGGAGGTAGTGTGTTGCCCTCCAAGATTAGAGAATATGGTAGGGCTAATCTTTCTTACGTAGATAAAGAAAACAATTTAACAAAAGGAATGAGTGAAAACTCCCAAGTGTGGATGAGTCATGGAGATACTATTGATTCAATTGCAGATAATATTGAAATTATAGCAAGTACTGCTGATGTTGATATTGCAGGGTTTCAATTTAAAGATGAAGCAACTTATGGAATTCAATTTCATCCAGAGGTTTATCATTCTACTGAAGGATCAATATTGTTGAAAAATTTTGTAGTAGATATTTGTGGTTTTTCTCAAGATTGGACTCCAGATTCTTTTGTAGAAAGTACCGTTAGTGAATTAAAATCTAAGATTTCAAANTSAKAAAGTTGTTCTAGGTATTTCGGGTGGTGTTGATTCAACTGTAGCAGCAATACTATTACACAAAGCAATAGGAGCGAATTTGTATTGTATTTTTGTGGACAATGGATTACTACGGAAAGATGAGTTTACAAGTGTGTTAGATCAATATGAGCATTTAGGACTAAATGTAAAAGGGGTTGATGCAAAAGATAAATTTTATAGTGCTCTGGCAGGATTAACTGATCCAGAAGAAAAAAGAAAGGCAATTGGTAAAACTTTTATCGATGTTTTTGATGATGAAGCGCACTTAATATCCGATGTAAAATGGTTGGCACAAGGCACCATTTATCCTGATGTAATTGAATCTATTTCTGTTAATGGAGGAGCATCTCAAACCATAAAATCACATCATAATGTTGGCGGATTGCCAGATTATATGAAATTACAAATTGTAGAGCCATTAAAATTGCTCTTTAAGGACGAGGTAAGGAGAGTTGGAAGATCCATAGGATTAAAGGAAAGTTTACTAGGAAGACACCCATTCCCAGGGCCAGGTTTAGCAATTCGTATTTTAGGCGATATTACAGTTGAAAAGGTACAAATATTGCAAGAGGTTGATCATATTTTTATAAATGGATTGAAAGAAGCAAATTTATATGATGAGGTTTGGCAAGCTGGAGCAATATTATTGCCTGTTCAATCGGTTGGGGTTATGGGTGATGAAAGAACTTATGAGAAAGTTGTAGCTTTAAGAGCAGTAGAATCTACAGATGGGATGACTGCTGATTGGTGTCATTTACCTTATGAGTTTTTGGCAAAAATTTCTAACGAAATTATCAATAAAGTAAAAGGAGTTAATAGGGTGGTTTATGATATCAGTTCAAAGCCACCAGCAACAATAGAATGGGAGTAGTAATTTGAAATATAGATTAGCATATAATTTACTTATTATAGTTGTAATTTTAATTACATCACAAATCTCTTTTGCCCAAACGGATTCGTTAGAAGTTCATACCATCAAAGGGAAGGAATATTATATTCATATTATAGAAAAAGGGGAGTCACTTTATTTTATTCATAAAAAATATGATGTGCCGATAGAGGTTCTAAAAAGAGAAAATCCAAGTGTTTTAGATGGTTTAAGTATTGGCGAAAAAATATTCGTTCTAGTAAAAAAGGATGCTGAATATGAAATAAAAACTGATGGAAATTTTATTAATCATAAAGTAAAAAAGAAACAGACTTTATATTCGATTGCTAGAATATATAAGGTAAAACAAAAAGAAATTATTGCAGCGAATCCTGAGATAAGTGATGGTTTAAAAGAAGGGCAAGTAATAAAAATCCCAATTGGAAACATAAACAAAGGTAATGCGATTAAACCTATTGCAATAAAATCTAGCTACGGCACCCATAAAGTTACTAAAGGAGAAACACTTTATTCATTAAGTAGATTATATAAAACAACTGTAGATTCTATTAAATTAGTTAATGATGGATTAAAGCAAGGATTAAAAATTGGAGAAACAATTTATATTCCCACGCTATCCAATTCGCCTAACTTAAGTGAAGTATATAATACCTCTGTAATTGGAGGGAGAAATGAAATAGAGGAACTAGATACAGTAATAGTTATAAAAAAATCAGAATATTCAATAGGGTTATTACTTCCGTTTTACTTGGATGAAAATGATGAAATGGTAGAAAATAGAAGTGCTTTAGAGAAGAGGTCAATTTACCCGAAATCGAGATTTGCAATAGAATTTTATAATGGATTTATAATGGCATTAGATTCAATATCAACAGATAGCTGTAAATTTAAAGTATATGTATATGATACGAAAGGTGACGACTCTTTAAGAACAAAATCTTTGTTATTAAAACCTGAAATAAAAACCCTTGATTTAATTGTCGGGCCATTGTATTACAATAATTTTAAGTTTGTAGCTGAGTTTGCAAAGCAAAACAGAATACCTGTGGTATCTCCTATAAAACAAAACAATAAAATACTATTGGGTAATGAGTTTGTGTTTAAAGCAATTCCATCTAAATCTAGTACAATAAATCAAATATGTACATTAGTAGTTGATAGTTTTAAAACAGAAAACTTATTAGCATTAGCGTACGAAAAAGCTAAAGAAAAATCTTTAATTGATTTATATATTAAGGCATACAATAACCAAATTTTAAGCTCTGCGGACACTATTATTTATTCTTCTATTAAAGTGTTAAAAATAAATACCAATATAGCTGAGGTAGTAAATAATCTTAAATTAAATAAAAACAATATAATATTTGTTCCTGCTTCTGATCAAACTTTTATTACTAACTTATTTAATTATCTCACTACAACTTTAAATAAAAAAAGCTACAAGGATTGTCAAATAACTTTAATTGGTTTAGAAGAATGGATGAAATTTGAAAATATTGATTTGGAATATTTCCAAAAATTAAATGTTCATTATTGTGCAACAAGGTTTATAGATTACCAAGATTCTTCGTTGGTTAATTTTATTGGTCATTATGTTGAGAAGACAGAAACATATCCATCAAAAAATACATTTTTAGGATTTGATATTGCGTATTATTTTGGCAGTAATTTTGTTAATCAAGGAACATTATTTTCTTCTGCTTCTATGAAAGAACATAATGGGCTGTCAATCAATTTAAAATTCTTTAAAACAGGTATAGAGAGTGGATTTGAAAATATTAATTCTTATATACTGAGGTTTAATGATTATACGCTAAAAAGAATTTATTAGTCATGCCTACTAAAGAAGATAATGCTGAATTTGATATTTCCATTTTAGAAAAAGAAGGTAAAACTGAATTTTCTCAAAAAATAATAAATCACAAAGAGAAAGTTAGTGAAGCATTCCAGGAGTTAATTACCAACATTAAAACTGAAGCCACTGAAACACAAATGGCTTCTAAAATTTTAATAAAGTATGTTAAACAAGGAAGTGTATCTAAAGAAGAAGAAAAAGAATTACGTACTCAGGTATATGACTTGTTGAAAGTGCTTGGTATTGGAATTCCTTTTGCATTAATACCTGGAGCGAGTTTACTTTTGCCATTTTTAATCAAAATAGCTCAAAAAAAAGGCATTCAACTATTGCCCACTGCTTTTAATGAAGAAAAAAACAAGGATTAAACTTTTGTCTTCAATAATCAACCGTTTGTTTATGAATACATTCCTTTAGTATAATTTAAAATACAATCTGTGATTAAAATCGTAAATTGCAGGGAATCTATTAAAATCTTTAGAAAATGTTAAAACGAATTCTACTTATCACAGTAATTATTTCACAAGTTTTTAATGTAAATGCACAACTTAATGTAAACTTAGTTGGTCAACTTACTTTCCCAGGTCATGGAGATTTAAGTGATATTTGGGGACATGTTGATGGTTCTGGCAATGAATATGCTATAGTCGGGTCAAATGATGGTGTTTCAATCGTTGATTTATCCACTCCTTCTACCCCTAACGAAGTATTTTTTGCAAATGGAGCAAATAGCACATGGAGAGATTTAAAAGTATGGAATAATCATGCTTATATAACCAATGAAAGTTCTGGGGGTTTAATGATAATTGACATGTCTAACTTGCCTGGAGCAATTACTGGCGGTGATGTCTATAGTTATTCAGGAAGTACTTATCCATTTACATCTGCACATGATATATTTATTGATGAGAATGGTTACGCATACATTATGGGTGCTGATAATGGCAACGGTGGAGCAATTATTCTTGATTTAAACCCAAACCCAAAAATTCCTGTTGAAGTGGGTAGGTATAATGATTATTATTTGCACGATGGAATGGTAAGAGGTGATACTTTATGGGGAGGAGCAATTAATGATGGATTTTTTGTAGCAGTTGATGTGAGCAACAAAGCTGCTACTGTTACTATGGCAACTCAACCTACAGTTAATACTTTTACTCACAACTGTTGGATTTCTGAAGATGGTCAAACATTATTTACAACAGATGAGGTTAGTAATGCATTTATTGGAGCTTATGATGTGAGTAATCTATCTAATATTACTGAATTAGATAGGGTTCAATCTAGTCCAGGTCAAGGCGTAATTGTTCATAATACCCATGCTATGGGTAATTTTATAATTACTTCATATTACAGAGATGGCATCACAATTCATGATGTATCTAATCCAGCAAACATGATAGAAGTAGGTAATTATGATACGTCTCCTGCTTTTTCTGGAAATGGTTATAATGGATGTTGGGGTGTTTATCCTTACTTGCCATCACAATTAATCTTAGCAACAGATATTGAAAATGGGTTATATGTTTTAGGACCAAATTATACTCCGGCATGTTATTTAGATGGAAATGTAACAGATTCAATCACTACTTTCTCGTTAGATGCAGTTCAAGTTGATATCGTTTCAACATCAGCAACAACCATTACAGATGTGTTAGGAGATTATCAAACAGGGTTAGCTGCTGCTGGAACTTATAGCGTTACCTATTCTAAATTTGGTTATGAATCAAAAACTGTTACTGGTGTTGTTTTAACTTCAGGAAATACCGTAACTATAAATGTTGAATTAAAACCTTTAGTTTCATTTAATTTACTAGGACAAGTTATTGAATCTATTTCTTCTAACCCTATACCGAATGCAAATGTTCTAATTTGGAGCCCTACATTTAGCACAACTGTATTAACTGATGCTGGAGGTAATTTTTCAGTAACAAGTCTTATAGAGGGAAGTTATGATGTTTATATCGGTAAATGGGGGTATAATCAATTATGCATGAGTAATACATATTTATCCCCACCAGGAAATACACATACCTATCAAATGGATGATGGCTATTATGATGATTTTACTTTTGATTTAGGGTGGACAGTTTCAGGTAACCCAAGTTCTGGAGATTGGGAAAAAGGCGTGCCAAACGGAACTACTATTGGTGGTTTTCCATCTAACCCGGGTGTAGATTCACAAACGGACTGTAGAGATGAAGCATATATTACTGGAAATGCAGGAGGAAATGCAGGTAGTGATGATATTGATGGAGGAGAAACTACATTAACTTCGCCTATTTTTGACTTATCTACTTACGGAAATCCTTATATTCATTTTGATAGATGGTTTTTTAACGCTGGAGGGAATGGAACGCCTAACGATTCTTTAGTGGTTGAGTTATCAAATGGTACGAATACAGTAATAATTGATTTTTCATCAGTATTTGACCCTGATTTAGGCACATGGTCTTCAAAAGAAGTCCAAGTGTCGAGTGTTATCACAGCAACAAATACAATGCAGTTAAAAATTAGAGCAATGGATATTCCAACTGGTCATATTTCTGAAGGAGGCTTTGATAAATTTTTGGTGGCAGATTCACTAACAACAGGAATTACAATTACTGAAGAAGTTGAAGAGAAAGAATTAATTATTTACCCAGCTCCATTTAAAGATGAATTAAACATCAATTTAAATATCACTATGGAAAGTGTTAAAATTGAAATTTATGAGATTACTGGTAAAATAATTGATACAAAAGAATTCAATAATACTTCGTTTGTTCGTTTTAATAATAGCTATAAACAAGGCGTTTATTTATTAAATGTTTATGGAGATGGTGTATTGATTAAGACAGAGAAGATAATAAAGCTTTAAAGCTCTTCTTTTAAATCAACTAAAAAAGACTTTATTTTTTGCAGAGATTTAACGATCTCTGCATTTTTTATGGTACCATCTTTATTGTCTTTCAGTTTCTTTTTTGCACCATCTAGGGTGTAACCTCTTTCTTTTACAAGGTGAAAAATAACATGGAAATTAGCTATATCTTGTTTTGTAAAAAGGCGGTTGCCTTTTTTGTTTTTTTTAGGTTTAATAATATCAAATTCTTTTTCCCAAAAACGAATTAAGGAAGTATTTACATTAAACATTTTTGCTACTTCACCAATTGCATAATATATTTTAGAATCTGACATGGTTCAAATTTAATAATTTAGAATAAGTAATTTATTGGTAGTTGATAAGTTTATTTTACTTATTATTTTGTTTGGCAAACGCCTAAGAATTTGTCTTGAAAAAACAACGTTTTAATGTTGTTTTTGAAAAGGTACGCAATATAGTGTGGAAGCACGTTACTTTGTTATTTCGTTTAACGTACTTGTTGGAAACGTTTTAATGTTCTTTACACTAAAGTGTTAAACGAAGTTAGTGTTTTTTTACGAGAAAGTCAAGTTTGGTATTGGTAATCCAGGGCAAACTCATACTTTTTTCTCAAACAAATCTAAGATAATCACCTAAACTATAGTTGGTTAAGTTGTTAATTATTCGTATATTATACTGATAATC
>NVVI01000038.1 GCA_002402165.1 Flavobacteriales bacterium | reverse complement strand
AACAGAAAAGCAGGGCGTTAAAGGCAAAAGACTGAAAGCTGGGTGGGACAATCAATACCTATTAAAAATACTCAGAATAAAAGTATGAGTTTGCCCTGAGTTAAGGAATAGCTTATCTATAAGGCTACACCTAAAAGTTGTACCTTTAAAATGTGAAACATTTTGTACTTATATTCTTACTTGTATTTTCCTCCATTTTTTATGGACAAACAACAGCTATACCTGATGCTAATTTTGAGCAAGCTTTAATTAGTTTGGGACTTGATTCCATATTAGATGGTTGGGTTTTTACAGCAAACATAGATTCTCTTACCTCATTAGATGTTGCATCAATGAATATAAGTAGTTTAAGTGGTATTGGAGATTTTTCTTCTTTAATTTCTTTAACTTGCAGAAACAATCCTATAAGTTCATTAAATGTTAATCAAAACACTGCTTTAAGTATCTTGGATTGTGATAATTGTCAGTTATCTTATATTAATCTTAATCAGAATACTGCATTAACTTATTTTGATTGTAGTTATAATTTATTTACTGGATTAAATCTTAATCAGAATATTGCATTAACATTTTTGAATTGCAATTACAATCAAATTGCTAGCTTAGATCTTACTCAGAATAATTCCTTAACTCAATTCCGCTGTATTTATAACGCAATTACTAGTTTAGATCTTACTCAGAATACTGTTTTAAGTTATTTACATTGTTTTTCCAATCCATTAGGCAGCTTAAATGTCACGCAAAATACTGCTCTAACTTTTTTAAATTGTGGATCCATTTGGTTAAGTAGTTTAGATGTTACGCAAAATATATTATTAAGTGACTTATATTGTGCGAATAATCTACTCACTACTTTAGATTTAAGTCAGAATACAGCATTAACATCTTTGCAGTGTCATTTAAACCAACTCACTACCTTAGATTTAAGTCAGAACACAGTATTAAATACATTAAGATGTGATCAAAATCAACTCAACTGTCTAAATGTAAAGAATGGTAATAACAATAATTTTTCTCCAACTTTTTTTGCTGACAGTAACCCAACTTTATTTTGTATTGAAGTTGATAATGTTGCTTACTCTACAGCAAATTGGACTTATATTGATCCGCAAACATCGTTTAGTACAAACTGTAATAATGCCTGTAGCGGAATTATTACAAGTATAAATAAGACTACCTTTCCTACTCTTTCAATGCATCCCAACCCAACTTCTGGACAGATAACCATCTCTTTAGAAGGGCTTTTTACAGGCTCTCTACGAGTATTCAATTCACTTGGACAAGCAGTGCTTGAAGATGATTTTAAAGCTACTAGAGGGCTTGATATTAACTTAAATGAGCCATCAGGTTTATACTTTTTACAGCTAGAGATTGATGGGAAAATTATAACTAAAAAGGTGCTTAAGGAATGAGGTGTATAATTTTTATACTCGCTACCATAATTTTAGCTTCATGCGGTTCTACACCTGAAACTTTAAGTCAATTTTCTAAAAGAAAGTATCTAAAGAAATTCAAAAAGACTAAAATAAAGGAAGGCTTTAAATTAGAAAAGGCTCCCGAAGTATTATATGTTAGTATTGACCTCGAACCAAGTTCATATACAATGGAGTTATTACCTGAAATTGATGAATCTATCATCAACATTGTTACTGATAAATATCAATTTACAAAAACTAAAAAAACTATATCTCATAACGTAAGCATTAGAAAATCTCTATTACTCGATAAAGAAACTCCAGTAGAATCATCTTATAAAAGAAAAATCCCAAAAATTGTATATCCAGTTTGGGGTTTAATAGCATTTGGTATATTTGGACTACTCACTTTCCCTCCAAGCGCAATAGGTTGGGGTGTTCTTTCTCTTTTTATAAGCTCTATAGCATCTTATTTAACTCTTTTAGAAATGGAATCAAATGAAAAATTATTTAAGGGGAAGGGCTACTTTTTTCTTGGGTATATATGGAAATACTGGATGCTTACTTTAATGATAGGTCTTATTGCACTTTTAATTGGAGGAGATGATATTAATTTTAATATGGAAGGTGCTTTTTTCGGAATATAATTAATATTATCATTACTCACTCAAAATTTATTGAAAAATCTATGCTATTCATGTGCTATACTAACTAGAGAAATTTACCTCATCACTTAATAAATATTCTAATTCAGGAGGGTTGGTATAACCCGACACACATTCCCTTGTTTCTTTATTTACCCAATCAGCATCATTAGTTGAGTATTTGAATAAGGAGCTATTATTAGGGGAGAAAAAAAAGACTATCATTGCAAAATGAATCTATTAGAAATTGAAAACATCTATTTCTTTCTTGCACTATTACCTTTAGTAGCATTTTTGTATGCCTCTGTTGGACATGGTGGAGCAAGCGGCTATTTGGCGTTAATGGCATTATTTAGTTTTGCTCCAGAAACTATGAAACCAACAGCTCTTTTACTTAATTTATTTGTTGCGGGCATCTCTTTCTTTTATTATTGGAAATCTGGTTACTTTAATAAAAAGTTATTCTTATCATTTGCAATAGCTTCTATCCCATTAGCTTTTATAGGCGGTATGATAGAAATTGATGCCTCTATTTATAAAAAGATATTAGGAGTACTTTTAATTTTTGCCATTCTAAAAATGCTTAACGTTTTTGGAAAAGAAAAAAATGAGACTAAAGCAATTAAATTATGGTTAGGAATAATAATTGGGGCAGGAATTGGATTCTTTTCAGGGTTAATTGGAATTGGTGGTGGCATAATTTTAACTCCTTTAATATTACTATTAAATTGGGGTAAAATGAAAGAAGCTGCGGCTGTTTCTGCATTATTCATATGGGTTAATTCTGCTTCAGGGTTAGTTGGACAATTGAGTAGTGGTGTAGTAATAGAAACTCAATCATTTATTTTAGTTGCAATAGCCATAATTGGAGGTATTATTGGTGCCTATTTAGGTAGTAAAAAAATTAACACTAAATTTTTACGATACATACTAGCGTTTGTATTGGTTATTGCTTGTATTAAATTATTTACTACATAAGCTCCAAATTTCTTTTATCAAAAAAGTTAAAAAAGAAAACATCTCCACTCAAAAATTTATAAAAAAATCCTCAACATAATAGTTGAGGATTTGTACCCAAAACGGGACATATATCGAACCCAAAGATACACGAAGATTTATTACTAATTGAAAATTTTGATAGTAAATTATTGAAAGCAAGTTAATTTAAAAACAAGTTACTATCATTTACTGCGAGTTACTACGAGATGCTGCGAGTTACTGGAAGTCGTTTTTTACATATTCGTTGCTTTGTTCAAATATGAAAACAAAAAGGCAGTTAATGGCAAATAAAGGCAATTACTGGCACTTACTGGCAATAAGTGAACATGAGTTTTTTACTTATATGGTTCTTTGCTCTTGAATATGAATAAACAAAATCTGTGAAGTATGAATTTTAAGTATAATATTAAAGAAAAGATGTTACGGTTGCCAATGATAGACTATAAAAAGGTACGTAAAGAACTCCCTAAATTATTAGGGAAAACATTGAGAACTTTTGACAGGTATTGTAGCATTAAATTAGACGAATTTACAGACGTACCAGCACAAGATTTAGACATCATAGCTACTTATCTAAATTGTACAGCTAATGACCTTAAAAATTATTTCATTACTAAAATGGGGATAATTAAACATAAAATTACTCAACACCATTAATACAATCTAAATACTTCAATAGAATTAATCCAATCTCGAAATGAGATTGGATTTTTTTGTTTTCRCCCATTTAATCCCTTACAAAAAAACACCTATTTAACCTAATAATTTCCTTGCAAAAAATTTCTGAACTTAGACAAAGTTGTCTTTAAAATTAAGGGGTTGACAAGCTTTKARTMAKKATTTTTGAGAAAAATATTAGTATAAATCATTTAAACTTTTTTAGCTATGGAATTAGACGAATTAGACTTTGAAGTAAAGCCTAAAAACTTGTCTGAATTTATCGACATTTTGGTAGATTTTGACATTGACAATGAAATCATCGGACAAACCGAAGATGAACATCCAATTATTCATATTGAATATGATGAGGACGGAGAAGAAGCTGTTGGTCAGCTATTAGAAATCGCCAATATTATAGAGGTTGATTCTGATGAAGATGAGGATGGGGAAGAAGATTAGCTTTTTCTTCCTCTTACAAGGGTAGTTTTTAACTACCCTTTTTTTTGATTCTCATTTCATTTACTTTTTTAATTATGAATAACTCATTTTCGATAGGTCGATTTTCCAACCTTATAACTTCATATTGTCTTTTTTTAGCAGTAGAAAATTTATTGTTTTTCTACTTTTTTTTGTACCTTATTTTGCGAAAATTAACCTCTTTTTTTTGTGTCAAAATTCCCCAATTTATCCATCACACACCCATCACAAAATGTAACGCCACCATCACGAAACATCACGCCCCAATCACGCACCCATCACGAAAGGTAACACACCCATCACAAAACATCACATTTACTCCTCTCAATCCCTTGCTGTACAAGGCTGTGATGTTTCGTGATGTTTTCTCCTTAAAAACAGCTATGGATAGGGTTCGTTTTTTAGGGCTTAACTGTTTTACTCCAATTTTGATTTATCCATCTAAAATTTACACTTATGAAATGTAACGAATGCAACACCAATTTTAAAGCAAATAGAACTCACGCAAAATATTGCTCTCGTGCTTGTCAAATGAAAAGTTATCGGAGAAGAAAAGAAAATGAAAGTTCCTTTAAACAACAAGAAAAAATTGCTCTAGGGAAAGTTCAGGAAAGACAAAAAAGTAAGGTGTTAGTCCTTGACCAACAGATCCATTCTTATCATCAAAAAATAGATATTTTAAAAAAAGGGTTTAACCAAGAAAAGGAAAACGAAGCAATTACCTTAATTGAACTAAAAGTAATTCGAGAAGCAGTAAAAGAAAGCGAACAAAAAATTGAAAATTTAAGTACTATTTTAGTGTTGAATGATGAAAAATTTTATGAATCTTATTGCAGCGATGCAGAGGTAAGAGAGAATGATTTAGGGTTTGTCTTGAATGGAATAATCAATGTTAGTTTAATGGGGTTTAACGAAACTGAACGCAACAAAGAAATTAAACGTGTAAAGAAAAAAATAGACCAAGAACTGTACGATGCAATAGAAAATCAAGAAGATAATGAAATAGTACTCCAAGAACTTACCNTAAAGTTAAATAATGTTAGAGCAAAACTAAAACAATATCTTAAAGGAATTGAATTGTTAAACAGCAAAGTCAAGAAAATAGAAAAGCAAAAATTGATTCCTGTTAAAGTGAGTGTTCCAAAAAAACGATTCCAACAATTTCATTCAAATCATAAAACAAACTCGAACAATGGCAATAACTTTAAAAATGGAGTTGGAGGCACAGAACTACAAAATATGACTTTTGATACGTTTACCTTAGATAGTGAATTAGGTCGTTTTTTAGGAGAGTTAGACCGAAATATGACCTCTTTTGCATTAACAGGAGATTCAGGGGCAGGGAAAAGTTATTTTTCGTTTGAGTTAGCGAAAGTTTTTATTGACAATGGTTTTAAAGCGAAATATTTTGCGTTAGAAGAGGGATTGGGAAAACTAACGCAAAACAAAGTGCGTTTTTACGATTTAGGAAACAACATTACTATTACTGGAAAAGGTTCTTTGCGTGATGTAAGGCGTGATGCCAAACAATATGATTTGATTGTAATTGACAGTTTTCAAAAGTTGAACGTAAAAGCGGAGGAGTTTGAACGGTTAAGGCAAGATTTTCCAAAAACAATTTTTATTATCATTTTTCAAAAAACAACTTCGGGTTCTATGCGGGGTGGTTCTTCCATTAAGTTTAACAGTTCTGCTACTATTGATGTTCAAATTAAGGCTGATGAGCGTATTGCTTTTATGGAAAAAGGGCGTTATGGAACGATTGGTTGGGTATATTCCATTGATGAGGGGAAAGTGGCTGTGGAGGGTTAAACAATTTTTTTAATTCATTAATTTTGAGTTCTATCACATTAATTATTTTTGAAGAAATTGAAGTAAACCTCAAAAAGAATTGATTGTGAAGATTGATAAGTTTAAGAAAAAGGATATTGAACGAATGATTGATTTGGGAAAAGTGACTGCTGAAAAATCGGAATGGATGTAGTATTTATATTCAATCTAAATAAGTAAGAAACTCTTTTATTCTGATAACATATAGAGTAACACAATTATTATTAAACTCAGTTGTATTTTAATAACAGAGATGTTCGTGTTTTTTAGATAAAAATAATTAGTATATTTATAATCACAATATTACTAACCTAATTACAAATTCTTTCTGTTATGAAAACTATTACCTTAACCTTTCTATTATGTTTATTATCTACTATTGGTACAGCACAAACTTTTACAAAAGTTACAACTGGTCCAGTTGTAAACAATCTTTCTAACAATAAAAATGTTACTTGGGGTGATTATGATGGGGATGGCGACCTTGATTTATTTGTAACTACAATTGATCCCTCTCTAACTAATTTAAACAGTAACAATTTTCTCTATCAGAATAATTGCAACGGTGATTTTACACAAATAACCGCTTTACCTGGACAGGTAACAACAGATGGTGGAATTTCTACTGGTTCTAACTAGATTGATATTGACAACGATGGCGATTTGGATTTATTTGTAGGAAATAGTGGAGGAGTTAGGTTTTTATACAGAAATAATGGGGATGGTACATTTGAAAAAATTACTACTGGATCACTCGTTACTGATGTAACTTTTATTACGGGAACAAGTTGGGCTGATTTTGACAATGATGGCTTGATAGACGCTTTTACTGCTAATAATGGGGGTATTGAACAAGACAATTCGCTGTACAAGAATACAGGAGATGCTACGTTTGCAAAAATTACAACAGGAATAGTGGTAAATGATGGAGGTAATTCAAAAGCAGGAGTATGGGCAGATTATGACAATGATGGTGATATGGATTTGTATGTGGTACACCGATTGTTTCTCCTAGCTGGACTTCAAAGACAGAATTCGTTATACCGCAATGACGGTGGAGGAAACTTTACCAAACTAACTTCAGGAATTGGGCCAATAGTTACTGACAACGCAACTTCTTTTGATGCACAATGGGCTGATTTTGATAATGACCTTGACTTGGATGTTTTAGTAGTGAACCGTGATTTTATAGGATTAGGGTTTCACAATTTATACAGCAACAATGGAAACGGAACTTTTACTTCGATAAATCCTGGAGGAATTTTTTCAACAGGAGTGCTGACTAATGGTGGGCTTAGCTGGGGAGATTACGATAATGATGGAGATTTAGATTTATTTCTTACAAATTTTGGAACAAACCTCTTGTATCGAAATGATGGAAATGGTTCTTTTACCCAAATAACAAGTGAAATTGTTACCAATGATGTGGTGGTAGAATCTCTTGCTCCAACATGGGTTGATTTTGACAATGATGGAGATTTAGATTTACACGTTGCCAATGATTTTACAGGAGGTGGACCAAATGATTTTCTTTATACCAATAATGGCAACAGCAATCATTTTTTAACAGTAGAGTTAAGAGGGGTAACAACCAATGCTTCAGCAATTGGGGCAAGAGTTTTTGCCTATACTACTATTTTTGGCAATCCTGTTTCTCAAATGCGTGAAATTACAAGCCAAAGCAGAGGAAAAAAACCATTACGACAACATTTTGGATTAGGAGATGCCACTACTATTGATTCTTTAATAGTAGTTTGGCCCACCTCTGGCATTGTACAAAAATTCTTTAATGTAGCGGCTGACCAGTTTATTAAGATTAGAGAAGATGACACCAACATTACGGTTACAACTGCTCCAGCTTGTAAACCTGATTTCCCACCTGTAAATCCTGGTTTTATTACAGGTAATATAGTTGCTGATATTGATAGCGATTGTGTGTTTAATTTTTTACCTGATTATTTTATACCTAATAAATTGGTACAGGCATTACCTGGTCCAAATTTTGTTTTTACTGATGGTAACGGAAACTACGAGTTTCGATTAGCTCCTGATAATTATGCTGTCAGCCAAGTGGATGAAACGGGTAATATTTTTGAAGAAGAAAACTGCCSTTCGACTGACCCTATTTATTTTGTAAATGTAGCTTCAGGTGGTTCTACCCCAAATAATGATTTTTTTAACATTCAAAAACCTGCTCCTTGCGGTATAAATGTTAACGTGGCTCTACCTGGTGGTATTGCACCATGTTTTAATCAAGTTCATCAAGTATGTGTTACTTTTGACAATACTGGTCCAGCGATTCAAAACCCGAATTTTACAATTAACACAGCTTCTGTTCCTCCTGGTGTTACCGTAGTAGCAGGTAGTATTACTACAAGTGGAGATTGCAATTGCACGCCAACACTTGTAGGTAATGATATTACTTGTAGTAACACAGGTATTTTTCCTGCAAATGGAAGTTGTACGATATGTTTTGATGTGGATGTTCCTCTTAGTTTTCCAAATAATCCAGCAGGATCAATTACAACAACTGCCTCAGTGAGTGGTACGTGTCAAAATAACCCATTTAGTAGTTCAGATTCTTCTGTGGATTCTGCTAATTGTGCAGTTGACCCTAACGATAAAATGGTAAATCCAAAGGGTTGTGGTCCTTTAGGTAACATAGCAAGAGGAGAAGAATTGGTTTATCAGGTACGTTTTCAAAATACGGGAAGTGCTCCAGCCAACAAGGTAGAAATACGGGATGTATTAGACAGCGATTTAGACCTCACTACTTTTCGGTTGATGGCAACAAGCCATACGGTAACACGGGTAGAAATTATCCCTGGCAATGCACTTATTATTACTTTCGATAACATTAATTTACCCGATAGTGGGGCAAATTTAGCAGGCAGTCAAGGGTTTGTTGTTTTTGGCATTACACCACAAACAGGATTATCTGATGGTACAGAAATAACCAATCAGGCAGGAATTTACTTTGATAGAAATGAGGTAGTGCTTACCAATACTACATTAAACACCATACGAGACAATCCTTTCCCGATTGCTGATTTTGAAACAAACCATTCCTGTACATCAACAGGATTAGAGTTTGATTTTACCTATACAGGAGGAACAGCAGACGGAGCAACTTATGCCTGGAGTTTTGGGGCTAATGCCACACCCAACACATCAACAGACGAAAACCCAACAGGTATCGTATTTAGCGGAACAGGAACAGAACAAATAACGTTAATTGTAACCCGATTTGGATGTGTGGATGCTATTACAAAAATAGTAGAGGTAGAAGATGTAAACTGTGGCAACAACAAAGTGCTAATCTGTCATAATCCATCGGGTAAAGAGGGTAATTCAGAAACAATATGTATCAACCAAAATGCGTTGGCTGCCCATTTAGCACATGGAGATTGTATAGGGTCTTGTAATAGTCCTTTAGCAAGAATGGGTAATACTGGAGAAGGTGAAAAAGTAGAAATTAACCCCCCCCATTCTCAGCTACATTTACGGTGTACCCCAACCCATTTAATGGTGCAACCACTATGTCCTTTTCTATTCCTGTTGATGATAATGTTACCATTGATATTTACAATCAGATGGGGAGGCGTGTAAACAAAATATTCGATAGTAACGTAAAACAATACAAATCCTATGTTATAGATTTTAATACAGGCAGTTTAGCCAATGGTGTTTACTATGGAATTCTAAAAACCAGTACTTATCAAAAAGTTATTAAACTGGTTTTAGTAAAATAATTTAGTAAGATAAAAGAGGGAGGAAAAGTTATGAAAAAACTGGTTTTATCTACTGTTGTTTTTTTGAGTGTTTATTGTGTAAGTTTTGCTCAGATAATTCCTTTTGGCAGCTCAATGGATAGTTTATTGGTCAATGCTATAAACCCAACTGATTATGAAGTTTATTTCTATAAACCTTTAACGTATGATTCAGTAACCAGCCCTATTTTATGGGTAGTACATGGCTTAGGAGGTGATGGATCAACAGGCGTTAGCTGGCTACAGGATATTGCTGACAAACAAAATGCTCTAATTGTTTCAGTAACTATGCAAGGTAATTGGTCAATTGCATTTAATGTTTACTGGGATACAGTATGTATTTATATCATTCCATATTCATTTATTTTTAAAGAGATTTACCAAAATGTTTTAAATAGAGAAAATAGGGATTCTATTCCAATTTATTTAACAGGGTTTTCTGCTGGAGGACAATTTGTAACGAGATACATGCTATTGAGACAACCTATACTTGACTCCATTCCTATCGTAAACTCTATGTCAGTTAACCCTTTTTACTATACTTTTTGTACAGATAGTTTAGCAGGCATTGAAATGAAATATGCTTGTGGATTATCCCCAAATACCAATATGGGAACTTGTGATGAATATCAAAATTTTAATTTTATTTGTAATCAGCATGTGAAACAATATTATAATGAGAACTATGGAGTATTAATTGGTACACTTGATACAGCCCTTATTGCGGCTTTTCCATGTATGGATGCACAAGGTCTCAATAGATACGAAAGAGCCAAAAATTTTTATGCGTTTTCTGATACCAATGCAGTGAATAGGGGAACTACTTTATTGTGGGAATATGATACAGTGCCCAATGTAGGACATGCTGGTTGGGCTATGTACAATACAAAAGCAAACGCATTAGATAGTTTTACCATAGCAGAAAACATGTTGTTTAATACCCCCTGGCATCCAGTACCAGTATTTGTACCGGTAGCTAATTTTAATGCTGCTGATACAGGATTAACCGTAACTTTTACTGATGCTACATTAAATGCTCCGAGCTATTGGTACTGGGATTTTGGAGATGGCGATACCTCACTATTACAAAACCCTGTGCATACTTACAGTAGTTCAGGTACATATTACGTTTGCCTTACTGCGGGAGATTCGTGTGTTACCGATAGTTATTGTGATAGTGTAAATGTGATAACTGTTGGAATTGATGATGCTTTGGCTTCCCTTAAAACCCAATTAAACATTCAACCCAACCCATTTAATGAAACGACTACCATAAGTTTTATGTTACCTGAAGCAGGAGACGTAACAGTAGAAGTTTACAACTATATGGGACAAAAAGTAACCGAACTGTATAACAATTTTGCAGAGGCAGGACAGTTATATAAAGTAAAATTTAATACAGAAGGCTTACCAGCAGGAATTTACTTTACGGTGGTTCATGCAACCAATGAGCGAATAGTTCGTAAAATGTTGTTAGTAAGATAATTAACTAACATGAAACGGATAGGTCTTTTTATAATTTTTGTGATTGGTGTTTGTAATTGTACGAATGCACAAGTGATTCCATTGGGTAATTCTTTTGATAGCATTATTGCCCCTGGCTCTGGGGTATATACTTATTATCTTAATTACTACAAACCTGTAACTTACGATTCTATCAATAGCCCTATATTATTGGCTATTCACGGATTGGGGGGAGATGGTACTGGAATTAGAACTGTTTTAACAGGTATTGCTGATAGAAGAAATGCTTTAATTATAGCACCTAAAATGCAAGGTTCTTGGCAATATGGATATTCTAATGGGGATACTATTATTCAAGACGCTCTATGGATACCGTTGCTCTTTAAAGAAATATACAAGCACGTAAAAACAAGGGAAAACAGGGATTCAATACCTGTTTATTTTACTGGATGGTCTGCTGGAGCACAATGCGTTACACGAACAATGATACTTCGACAAGCAATATCAGATTCAATTCCTATTGTGAGTGCAATSTCAGTAAACCCTGGCTCTTATACCTTTTGTACGGACACGTTTCAAGGTGTTTTTATGCCTTTCCCCTGGGGATTAGTTGGAGGAACTTGGACCAAACAAATGGACTTTATTTGCAACCAACATGTAAAGCAATATTACAATGAAAATTATAATGTATTAATTGGAACTGCTGATACAATTCCAATTGGCTCATCTCCAGGTCATTTAGCACAAGGAGCTAATCGTTACGAAAGAGCTCAAAACTTTTATGCTTTTTCTGATACCAATGCCATAGCAAGAGGTACAACCTTATTGTGGCAGTACGATACAGTATCTAATGTGGGACATAATGCTAACTTAATGTATAATACAAAAGCAAGCCCATTAGATAGTTTTACCATAGCAGAAAATATGTTGTTTAATACCCCTTGGAATCCTGTACCTGTGTTTGTTCCTGTCGCTAATTTTAATGCTGCTGACACATTATTAACCGTAACTTTTACAGACTCAACATTAAATGCTCCAAGTTACTGGTATTGGGATTTTGGAGATGGCGATACCTCTTTGGTTCAAAACCCTGTACACACTTATAGTAGTTCAGGTATATATTACGTTTGCCTTACTGCTGGTGATTCATGTGTTACCGATAGTTATTGCGATAGTGTTGTCATAATAGCTGTTGGAATTGATGAAGCTTCTACTTCGTCCAATACCCAATTAAACATCCAACCCAACCCGTTTAATGAAACGACTACCATTAGTTTTATGTTGCCTGAAACAGGAAATGCAACAGTAGAGGTTTACAACTATATGGGACAAAAAGTAACCGARCTGTATAACAATTTTGCAGARGCAGGRCAGTTRTATAAAGTAAAATTTAATACAGAAGGCTGGCTTACCAGCAGGAATATACTTTACGGTGGTTCATGCAACCAATGAGCGAATAGTTCGTAAAATGTTATTGGTAAGATAATAAATAACATGAAACAGATTGGACTTTTCTTAATTTTTGGGATTGGTATTTGTAATTGTGCAAATGCACAAGTAATTCCTTTTGGTAATTCACAAGATAGTGTAGCTGTGTACGATGAGTATAAATTATGGACTTATACATCAGAATTTGACCTCTACTACTACAAACCCATCACTTATGACTCCATCAATAGCCCTATATTATTAGCAATACACGGACTAGGTGCTGATGGCAGTAGCCCCAGAGCTTCTTTAACAGCTATTGCAGACAGGCAAAATGCACTGATTGTAGCTCCCACTATGAAAAACGCATGGATGTATGGATATGCAAGTTATTTGGATAGTAATAATTGTGTCTATTTTACATGGTTTCCATCCTTAATGAAGCAAATGTACAGGCACGTACTTAACCGAGAAAACAGGGATACTGTACCCGTACACATGATAGGCTTTTCAGCAGGAGGTCAATTTGTGAGTCGTTATATGCACATACGGCAAGGTCTTCCTGATTCTATTCCCATAAAAATGGCAGTTTCTACGAATCCTTTTTTCTATACGTTTTGTACGGATTCCTTAAATGGAGTCCGAATGGATTGGTATTGCGGAATAGCTGACCCACTTCCTTCATGGCTGGGATGGGCATATAATGATATTGGTTGTATTGACAACTGGAGCAGGGATGTCTTTGACTTTTTCTGCAACCAACATGTAAAGCAATATTWCAATGAAAATTACGGTGTTTTAATAGGAACACTTAATACTGCCTCCAGTCTTGGGTTTTGCCAAGGAGTTGATGGAGCAAATCGCTATGAACGGGCTCAGAATTTTTATGCTTTTTCTGATACCAATGCCATAGCAAGAGGCACCACCTTATTGTGGCAATACGGAGAAGTGCCAGGCGTTGCACACRATCAAAACTTGATGTATAATACCATTCTTGCAGGAGATTCTATCCCACTTGCCGAACGATTATTGTTTGAAACCCCCTGGCATCCTGTACCTGTTTTTGTACCTGTAGCTAATTTTAATGCTGCTGATACAGGGTTAACCGTAAATTTTACTGATGCTACATTAAATGCTCCAGGCTATTGGTATTGGGATTTTGGAGATGGAGATACCTCTTTGTTACAAAACCCTGTACACACTTATAGTAGTTCAGGTATATATTACGTTTGCCTTACTGCTGGTGATTCATGTGTTACCGATAGTTATTGCGATAGTGTTGCAATAATAGCCGTTGGAATTGATGATGCTTTTATTACTGAAAATATTAATTTATATCCCAACCCTAATAATGGCAGTTTTATTATTGAACTAATTGATATAGAAAATACAATAATTGAAGTTTACAATATTGCGGGACAACTTATTTTACGAAAATCATTAGTAGAAAACACTACTAAAATTGATTTAACAAAACACTCTAAAGGAATGTATTTTGTAAAGTTGGAAACAGAGAATAAAACAACAATAAAGAAAATTATTTATCACTAATAAGTTTTAGTTAATAGATAAAAGGGGCTGAATTTTATAAAATTCAGCCCCTTTTATGTAATCACTTTTTTTAGTATATTTGTCTTGTCTCAACYTATTAAAATATGTTTTATCCATTAAAGAATAAAATTCCCCCTATATGGTTTTAGGTTCTAGGAAACTTGCCTTAGAACATATTTTGTATGTTGAGACAACCTAAGTAGGGATATTTTTACTCTGCTTAAAGTAGTTTGATGTTCTTAAAAGTTTTGTTGAAAAAGGCAAGAGAAAACATTGTAATTTTTGTCATAAAAAAAGTCAATTATATCATACTTTAGATACTGATTGAAATTTCTTAGACAATATTTTCTCAATTTAAAAAGGAGGGTAAAAGCTGCATAATTTAGACTAATAATCTAAATTATTTGTGAGCCAAAAGCTAAAACATATCCTACCTAAACAGCTTGGAAAAAGTAATCAATTTTTACAATTAAAAAAGATTGATTGTGAGAAATTAAGAACGTATGATGGCTTTGAGAATGTTAACGATAATGAAGCTAAATTTATTTTAGAAGAGTTAGAACGATTGGCTATTATACTTTACAAACAAATAATAACTGAATAAGCACAAAAAGATTAAGATTATGAAAGACTTATCTACTTTTAAGCGGTTTACCAAGAGTAAACGTAAAACACACAATGAAAAAGGAAAAGCAGTTGTTTATACAAGAGTTTCTACCAAAGAACAAGCCGAAAACAACCAAAGTTTAGAAACTCAAAAAAAGTACTGCAAACAATTAGCAGAAAAAAAAGGTATTGATGTAATTGAATTTTTTGGTGGCACTTATGAATCTGCTAAAAGTGATGAAAGAAAAGAATTTACTAAAATGCTTTCTTTCGTAAAACGAAATAAATCCGTTTCTTACATCATTGTTTATTCTTATGATAGATTTTCAAGAACTGGAGCAAACGGAGCTTACATTAGCGACCAGTTAAAAAAGCAAGGTGTTATTACTATTTCTGCAACCCAAGAAATAGATGTTAATTCTGCTTCGGGTTCCTTTCAACAAAATCTATATTATATGTTCAGCCAATTCGATAACGAATTAAGGCGAGATAAATCCGTTTCGGGGATGCAAGAGAAACTAAGAAAAGGATATTGGATAGGAACTATTCCTTTTGGATATACCAACTTAAATCCTGGCAAAGGAAAAGAGCAAAAAATTGTTATCAATAAAGATGGTAAATTATTGAAAAAAGCCTTTTTATGGAAAGCAAGAGAAAATGTTACTTATAATGAAATAGCAGAACGATTGGCTAAAAAAGGGCTTCACATTCAATCTAAAAAACTAAGCGATTATTTTAGAAATCCATTTTACTGTGGATTGGTTATTAGCGGTCATATTGCAGAAGAAATAATTGAGGGAAAACACGAAGGGTTAGTATCTAAAGAAATCTTTTTAAAGATTAATGATTTACTCAGTCAAAACGCATCAGGATATAAATACAACCGAGATGATGAAAACCTACCTTTAAAGCAATTTGTGAAGTCTGCGACTTGTAAAACACCTTATACAGGGTATTTAGTAAAAAGAAAGGATTGTATTACTACAAAAATAATAGAATTGGTGCTAAAGAAAACAAGAGTGCTAAAATCATGCACCAAAAGTTTAATGATTTACTGAGTAAATATCAGTTGCAGATAAAAGGAAACAAGTATATTCCTGTATTAAAAGATATGCTAAAGCAAGTTTTTATTGAACAGAACAAAGAACAGTTAGAAGAAGTTGAAATACAACAAAAGCAAGTAAAAGAAATCAGTAAAAAATTAGAACGATTAGAAGAACGGTTTGTTTTTGAAGAAATATCTAAAGAACAATACGATAAATTTAGAACTCAATTAGAAAATGAAAAATTAGCGTTAAAAGAGGAGTTACATAAAAAAGGCAGTTTAAATTTATCGAACCTTGATAATCTACTTGAAAAAGCAACTCAATATGCTTTAAACATATCGAATTTATGGAGTTCTGGAAATTTAGCAACAAAACGAGCAGTTCAAAATATGATGTTTCCCGAAGGAATCTTGTTTGACTTTAAAAATGACACTTATCGAACCACAAGAGTTAATTCTATTTTTACTCTAATTAACTCTTTATCAGTTGTTTTGAATGGAAATAAAAACGGGACAAGCCAAAATGAATTTAGCTTATCCCGTTTAGTACCTGAGGTGGGAATCGAACCCACACGTCTTTCGACACACGAGTTTGAGTCGTGCGCGTCTACCAATTCCGCCACTCAGGCATTGTTTATTAATGATTTTTGCGAAAGTAAACATCAAATTCTAATCTATAAAGTATTCTTTGTAAAAAGAATACATACCTTCGCTTTTGACCTCAAGAAATACAAAATGAAAGTCCTTTTACAATTATCATTATTTACCTTTTCTATACTAATTTCATTAACGTCAGTTGGTCAAATCAATTCGACAAAAAAAGATACAGTTACTTACAACAATTTTAGACCCATTAGGCTAGCTAAAATCAAATACAATAAAAAAGCGATTTCACATTTTGGATTTGGTGCAGTCAAAATCATTAATAACCGAACCGATACTAATACAATTTTCGCGATAACTTATTTAACAAACAGATGGTGGATTAATAAATACTTTGCTGGAGGCTGGTTTTATGATATGGCACCAACACCTGAAGGAGGATATAGCATTGGACCACAAATTACAGGGTTTGCAGAATTTGATGGCTTCTTGCTTCCTTATGTCTCTTTTGGTGCAGGTTTTGGGTATGATATTATAAATTCTAGTAATAAAAATAATCAAGAATCAAGATTTTATGTCCCGATGATTCTAAGATTTGGTGGTTACATCTTTTTTAAGAAAAATAGAGGTTTTGCTTTGTTTACAGAATTTAACATTAATTTTAAAGACGAAAATTGACCACTTTACAGAATGGGCTTAGCTTGGTCTAAACTTAAAAGAACGGGTAGAAAATAACTTTTATACTTTCTTTTTAGCGTATTTACAACTTGTATTTTTTCTACTTCTATACAATAGTTTTCGTTTTTTATTTGGCTTAGTATGAATTAATTAATAAATTTGCAGCCCTTTTAAAATGTAGGGGAAACTAATAAAATGTCAAAAATCCAATTATTCTCAGGACGTTCAACCATTGAGCTAGCAGAAAAGATTTCGGCTAAGCATGGTACTGCATTGGGTAATGTGATTGTAAACACCTTTAGTGATGGTGAATTTCAACCATCATTCGAAGAATCTGTTCGTGGAGCTGATGTATTTATCATACAATCTACAGTACCTCCTGCTGATAATTTAATGGAATTATTGATGATGGTAGATGCAGCAAAAAGAGCTTCGGCCAATAGAATTGTTGCCATTATGCCTTATTTTGGATTAGCTAGACAAGACAGAAAAGACAAACCAAGAGTTCCAATAGGAGCTAAATTGGTTGCTAAAATGATGGAAGCTGCAGGTGTAACCAGAGTGATGACTATGGATTTACATGCAGACCAAATTCAAGGATTTTTTGAAGTGCCTGTTGATCATTTATTTGCCTCAACTGTTTTTATACCATACATAAAAAGTTTAAACCTTCCTAACATTATGATGGCTTCGCCAGATATGGGAGGTACAAAAAGAGCAAATGCATATGCCAAACATTTAGATTGTGGTGTTGTTGTTTGCTATAAACAAAGAAAAAAAGCAAATATAATTTCTGATATGTTCTTAATTGGAGAAGTAAAAGGAAAAGATGTTATTATTGTTGACGACATGGTTGATACAGCTGGCACATTAACAAAAGCAGCTGACCTTATGATGGAAAATGGAGCAACTAGTGTAAGAGCTATGACAACTCATCCTATTTTATCAGGTGATGCGTATGAAAAAATTGAAAATTCAAAACTAACTGAACTTATTGTTACAGATACTATTCCTTTAAAAAAGCAAGGTGGTAAAATCAAAGTAATATCTGTAGCCGATTTGTTCGCTAATATTATGAAAAAAGTTACTAATCACGAATCGATTAGTGAAGTATTTATTTGTTAATTATTAAAACCTATTATAATGAAATCTGTAGCAATAAGCGGAAACAAAAGAGAAGAAAGAGGCTCTGCAAAGTCTAATCTGCTTAGAAAAGAAGAAAAAGTACCCTGTGTAATATACGGAGGTAAAGAAAACATTCATTTTACTATAAATGAGGTAAAATTTGATAAAATCATTAATACTCCTGAAGTCTATTTTATAGATTTAGATGTTGATGGAGCAAAGTTTAAATCAATTATTAAAGAAATTCAATTTCACCCTGTTACCGACAGAGTGTTACATATTGACTTCTTAGAAGTATTTGAAGATAAAGCTTTAACAGTAAAAATTCCTGTAAAAATTACTGGAAGATCTATCGGTATTGCTAATGGAGGAACATTAAGAACTGCAAAAAAAGTGCTAAGAATAAATGGGCTACCAAGTGCTATTCCAGAAAACATTGAAGTAGATATTACTGAATTAAAAATTGGTCAATCCATTAAAGTAGGAGAAATTGATTATCCTGGTCTTACCTTTTTAGGTGCTGACAATGCAGTTGTTGTAGCTGTTAAGATGAGTAGAGCTGTAATTGAAGATGAGGAAGAAGAAGGTGAAGGATTATCCGAAGAAGAATTAGCAGCAATGAGTGAAGAAGAAAGAGCTGAGTACGACAAAGCACAAGCTGAAAAAGCTGCTGAAGGTGGAGAAGGTGGTGATAAACCAGCTGCTGAAGGTGGTAACAAACCAGCTGAAGGTGGTGGTGATGGAGAAGCTAAAAAAGAAGAGGCAACTCCTGCTGAATAATTAAATTATGAAGTATTTAATTGTAGGCTTGGGCAATATAGGCTCTGAATACGAAAATACTAGACATAACATAGGTTTTAAGATAGTGGATGCTTTAGCTAGAGCATCCACTATTTTTTTTGAACCTAATAAACTTGGATCTACGGCAACTTTAAAGTTTAAAGGAAGAACTTTTATTTTTTTAAAACCATCTACCTTTATGAACCTAAGTGGTAAAGCCGTTAATTACTACCTCCAAAAAGAAAAAATTAAGTCTCAAAACCTATTAGTTGTAACAGATGATATCGCCTTACCTTTTGGCACTTTGCGATTAAAAGGTAAAGGAAGTGATGGTGGCCATAATGGATTAAAAGATATCATAGCAATATTAGGAAATGCTGATTTTGCTCGTTTACGTTTTGGTGTTGGTAGTGATTTTGTACAAGGAAAACAAATCAACCATGTTCTTGGTAAATTTGCTCCAGAAGAGAAAGAGCTACTACAAGAAAGATTAGAAAAAGCAAGTCAAGTAATTAAGGGCTTCGGAACAATTGGTTTGAACAGAACAATGTCTGAATTCAATGGCAAATAAAAACTAATTACTTAGTATAAACTTTTTGATTGCTCTGTAAGTTTCCTTTTTAGCTTCTATAAAACCCATATGTCCAACTTTTTCGAGCAATAAATAACCTCCATTATCTGGCAACTTTGCCTGATCAATCAAATCTTGATAGGATAATATATTATCTTCATCGCCTATTATAAACAACACTGGATATGGAGCAAACTTCAAAATAATTTCTCTATCTACTCTATTTTTCATTCCTTCTAAAGCTGCTATTATTCCCTGTTTAGGCGTGTTTAATGCCAATTTCTTAATCTGATTAATTCCTCTTTTATAGGGCTTATACTTAGTATTGAATAAATTTGGAATAGCTTCATTGATAAAAACTTTAGCATTTCTTTTTATTATTTTAATAGCCCTTCCCCTATCTATTTTTTTCTGTTTATTGTCAGTTTTTGCAGATGAATGAAACATTACCAATCCTTTAATATTATCTGGGTTATTTTCAGCCATTGCTAAGCTTACATATCCTCCCAGAGAATGTCCTACCAAATAATATCTTTTCAATTTTAAATGACGAAGCACTGCCTCAACCGCTTCCGCCATTTCTTCCATAGTATGAACATAGCTCAAGCAGTCAGTGTTTCCGTGCCCTAATAAATCAATAGTAATTACACGCTGTGTTCTAGAAAGTTCTTTAGCAAAAGGTTTCCACATCTCTTTTGACGCTAAAAACCCATGTAAAAAGACCACAGCCTTTCCTTTACCTTCATCAGTAAAAGCTACATTAATACTTTTAAATTTTATAGATTGTTGTTTCATTTTTCTCGCACGTCATTGCGAACGAGGTACGAGTGAAGCAATCTCATCAATAAGATTGCTTCATTTTATTTTTTAATACTTCGACAAGCTCAGTATGACAAAAAATAAAATTCGCAATGACGTTTTACATTAACTATTCATTAAATCTTCTATCTCTTCAGCTTCTATAGGGATATTAGCCATTAAATCGAGTTGACCATCTTTGGTTATCAAAGCATCATTTTCTAAACGAATCCCTAGACTTTCTTCTCTAATGTAAATACCAGGCTCAACTGTCAATACCATTCCTTCTTCAAAAGCTCTATCCTTATTTTCTACATCATGAACATCCAATCCTATGTGATGGGAAGTTCCATGCATAAAGTATTTTTTATACAATGGCTCTTCACTGTTCTGATTAGCCACATCTGTTTTATCCAACAAACCTAATCCTATTAATTCAGACTCCATCATCCTACCAACTTCCTCATGATATTCTGCATGTTTTGTTCCTGGAACTAACATGGCTGTTGCTCCTTTCATTACTCTCAAAACAGCATTATAAACATCCTTTTGTCTATCTGTAAACTTACCACTTACCGGCACACAGCGTGTCATATCAGAAGCATAATTGGCATATTCAGCACCAACATCCATTAAAATTACATCGCCCGATTTACACTCCATATTGTTTTCAATATAGTGTAAAACACAAGCATTGTATCCAGAAGCTATAATAGGAGTATATGCAAACCCTCTCGAACGGCTTCTTAAAAACTCATGAGAAAACTCTGCTTCAATCTCATACTCCATTACTCCTGGTTTAACAAAATCTAAAATTCTTCTAAACCCTTTTTCTGTAATATTACAAGCATGCTGTAAGGTGTTAATTTCAATTTGAGATTTAATTGGTCTAAGCGTTGCCATAATTGGAGCTAAATACTCATAATTGTGGTTGGAATATTTTTTTTTACAATCTTTTCGAAACCTATCGTCACATGTTTCTACCGTAGTATCAGCTCGTAAGTGCTCATTTTTGTTTAAATAAATGTTTTCTGCTTCATTCGTAAGCATTTTAAACACTTCTTCAAATTCCGAATTCCAATAAACAGTTGGTATTCCTGAGTGTGCTGTAGCTCCTTCTTTAGAAAATTTTTCTCCTTCCCATATGGCTATCCGTTCACTTGTTTCTTTCACAAATAAAATTTCTCTGTGTTTTTCATTTTCAGCATCAGGAAAAATAACCAACGTAGATTCTTCTTGATCAATACCACTTAAATACAGCAAATCATTGCTCTGACGGAAAGGCATCAACCCATCAGCATTTGTTGGCATCATGTCATTAGAGTTGAAAACAGCAAGAGATTTTGGCTTTAAATGCTTAATAAAATTTGTCCTATTATTAATGTATAATGATTTATCTAATGCCTTGTATCTCATTGTAATAATTTTAGAAAACAAATGTAATTATTCTGACTGACTTTCATCTTCCAAAGAAGTCACTTCTCCATCATAGTCTATATCTGTAGAAGAACCTTCTGTTGCGTTAATTCTTAAAATATCATCTTCAGAACTTCCACTAGAAATTAACCCTATCATCATTATGATATTGGTGCCAATAATTACCCATGCCAAAATTGCTTCACTAAAAGGAATGACATCATAATGTTCTACTATTTTTTGAAACAATAATATGGTTACCAATCCTCTTGGAGCAATTAACATTTGAGGGAAAATGGTACTTTTTATAAATACCTTTAAGTTTAATGCGCGAGTTAAGAAAATTACTAGCATCACTAAACAAGCAATAATTATTGGTTCGGGATGAAACAAGCCTTCTAAATTCATTGTTAACCCAAACACCACAAAAAAGAATGTTCTAATTAAAAAAGACGATTCATTGGTAATAATTACAAACTCGTGTCGGATTTCTTTCACTTTCTCTTGGTTAATTAGTTTCTTCAAAAATCCTCTAAAAAACACGTGCGTATTGTTTAATACTAACCCAAAAACTAATATTATTATTAACGCTGAGTAATGAAGATATTCTCCAATTGAAAATAACAACGCCAGTATTGCCAAGAATAAAAAGAACTTAATTTCTGTTTTAATTTTGAGAAAAACATAAACCAATAAGTAGCTCAATGCTATCGATACCCCAACAGAAATTAAAATGTTCCATGAGATTGCTTCAAAATAAGTTTGTCCAACATGAGGTTCTATTATCCAAAATTCAAAAAGCATAATCCCGAAAATATCCGAGAGTGTAGCTTCTAAAATCATAAATTCTTTTTTGCGAGGAATTAACGTATGCACACTCGGAATAACTATCGCACTACTTACCACAGAAAGTGGAATGGCATAGAAAAATGCAGTCATAAAATCTATTGATTGCGTGAAATAAAGAATACAAGCAATTAAAACATTGGTTACTCCTAAAATAATAACCGAAGTAGCAAAAGCAGCTAGTATAGTTTTTATTTTATTACGATGAATTTTAATGTCTAACGCTCCTTCTAACACTATCATCATTAGCCCAACAATACCTAACAAGCCTAAATGTTGGCTCAAATTAGGCACTTCCATTCCCATAGATTTAACAGCAAATTGTGCTGCAACACCAGTTCCTATTAAAAAGATAACAGAAGGTATTTTAGTCCATCTAGATATTTGTGTAAAAATGTAAGAAAACACAATTAACAAACTGGCTAAAATGATAACTACATAAGGGTTGTCCATAAAATCTAAATACTTGTTGCTCCCAAATATAAGAAATCGCTACTTGACTCAGTTCTTAAAAAAGGTTAAGTTTCTTTAACTGCAAACTAAGAAAGTTAACCTTTTATTAATTCATTCAAAACTTTGGCTATCGATTTTTCTGAAATATTTGATACTCTCGTTTGTTGAGCAAATATATGCCATTTACTAACTGAATCTTTTACTTGCTCAATAATAACTGGTCCATTTTTGATGGAGAAATGATTGGTAAGCTCTAATAGTTCTTTAGTGCCTGGATTAATGGCATTACCCGCACAAGCGGTACTGTGCTGACCTTGTGATGAAGCAGAAAATGTTAAATCATAAGATGGTGCAAACTCCCATTTTCCAAATTCATCCATCAGAAAAGCAAAGTTTTTAGAATGGTCATCACGATTGTGTGCAAAAATGTTAAATGCTGCTTGTCGCAATATTTGTTCATAAACAACAGCACTATCAACTAAATTACTGCCTTCTTGCATTAAAACACCATAATCAAGCTGGCTATGCTCATAATCATCATGTAAAAGACCCGCAGCAGAAATCATGTGTAATCTTTTGTTTCCAATTCGATCAAATCGTTTTGTTCCAAAATATTTTTTACCAGACAACCCCGTAAAAAGTTTTGATTCACTCATAATCAACCCAGCATCTAAAGCCATGTAATAATAGGCCATTTCTACGTTTGCAATATCTTCAACATCAATATTAGCTGCAAATTTAATTATCCAATGAGTGTATCCTTCTTGTAAATTAGCACCTCCATATATAAGAGAATCAGTTACTTGATTATAATTTGCATATATTTTTGGTCTCGCACCGCCAGGGCTTCCTCCCCTCTCAAATAACTTGTCAACAACTTCATTACTCTCCCCTTTTATAACCTCCTGTACATTATTATCTAATATATCTAAATCAATTTTTTTAGTGTCTGCACTTCTATTATTGGTAGAAGGCTTATACAGTAATGCCCCTAAACCATTGTTGCCTACAAAAGCTAAGTGTTCTAATGCATTTAAGGTTTCTATCGCTATTCCATTATTTTTCAAATGTTTTTTCATCAATAAAGTCCCCCAAGCATCTGGTAAAGAATCTGAAAAAACACCAAATAATCCTTTAAATAAAATTGAAGAAGTTGTTTGGATCGTCTGATCAAAACTCAATTTAATGGGCGAAATATTCCCTCCTGATTCAAGATAACTCTCGCTGTATTTAAATAAGATTTCACGTCCGTCTAATACCAACTGACCAAGTAATTCTTCTTGTTCAGAAAACTGAATAAACACATTTAATTTATTTGTTTTCATAGTTATTAAATATCAAATAGATGTTGTTTTCTGACCATGTTATTAGGCTGTAGTATAGATTCAAACTCACTTAACCTGCCCAAAGCATTACACAGTTTCAACAACGATTCTAACGCTATTATCCCTGTAGTTTCAAATTTTTTTATCGTTGCGTAAGCCACTCCCGACTTATCAGACAATGCTCGCTGAGTTAAGTGGTTTTCTTTACGAACTCCTCGTAAGTTAACCGCTAACAATTTCATTACTTCTTTTGGTGTACTATTTAATCCGTATTTACTCATAAATGCTATTATAATAGATAAATATACTAATAATAACTATAAATATCTACTATAATAGATATTATATCATTATTATTTTAAATAAACAACTTGATTTTCTAGTTAAAAAACGTTAACTTCGTTTAACAACATGTTCTAAAAAACATTGAAACGTTTCCAAGAACCGCGTTAAACGAAACCCCTAAACCACCTCAGAAACCTGATTATCTACAATAGGGGTTAACAACC
The DNA here is from genome assembly GCA_002402165.1 of Flavobacteriales bacterium. Lineage (GTDB taxonomy): Bacteria > Bacteroidota > Bacteroidia > Flavobacteriales_E > Vicingaceae. The sequence goes on along the minus strand of NVVI01000038.1, from coordinate 7,280 downwards.
CAATTGCTTCATTCACATTATTCACATTTTCAAAAACCAAGGTTAACTTATCATTTCGTTCTTTCATTTTACAGGTATAAGGATTTTCCTGTATGTATTTTAACACCTTAGTAAATTTAGATGATTGGTAATAAGGTGATTCTTGATTGGCAATGAAATAACCAATAAGCTTTTTCTGCTTTAATACCAATTTTTCTAAGCCAACATTTTTGGCAACCCATCTCAATTTTATTGCACTAAATAACTCTTGAGTTGATTTTGGTATCTCACCAAAACGGTCAATTAATTGCTCTTTCAACTCTTCTAATTTTTCTTCAGAATCAGCATTATCTAAATCCCTATAAATGGCTAATCTTTCTCCAATATTGGTAATGTATTGGTCAGGAATCATTATTTCCAAATCGGTCTCTAACTGACAATCTCGAACAAAATCTTTGTTCTTTAATTCTTCAGCGTACAAAGTTTTAAATTCTTTTTCTTTGAGTTCATCAATGGCTTCTTGCAATATTTTTTGATACATATCAAAACCTATTTCAGAAATAAAACCACTTTGCTCTGCTCCTAATAAATTTCCTGCTCCTCTAATGTCTAAATCTCGCATGGCAATTTGAAAACCACTTCCTAAATCTGAAAACTGTTGAATGGCCGTTAATCTTTTTCTCGCTTCGGGAGTTAAATTATGCATGGGTGGAGTTATTAAATAACAAAATGCTTTTTTATTTGAACGCCCCACTCTACCACGCATTTGATGCAAATCACTCAATCCAAAATGATTGGCATTATTAATAATAATGGTGTTTGCATTTGGTATGTCTAATCCAGATTCGATTATTGTAGTTGCCACTAAAACATCAAATTCTCCCTCTACAAAAGCCATCATTTTTTGCTCTAATTCATCTCCCCTCATTTGTCCATGAGCAATTAACACTTTTACATCTGGACAAAGTCGTTGTACCATACCTGCAACTTCTTGTATATTTTCTATTCTATTATTTACAATAAAAACCTGTCCACCACGAGAGGTTTCATAAATCACAGCATCACGAAAAATGGCCTCATTAAATGTTACCAATTTAGTTTCAATGGGCTGTCTGTTTGGTGGAGGAGTAGTAATGTTACTCATATCTCTTGCTGCCATTAAAGAAAATTGCAGTGTTCTTGGAATTGGCGTTGCAGTTAATGTTAAGGTATCTACATTCACTTTAAAGGTTTTTAATTTATCTTTTACCGATACGCCAAACTTCTGTTCTTCATCAATAATCAATAAGCCAATGTCTTTGAATTTCACATCCTTCCCAACAATTCGATGCGTTCCTATTAAAATATCAATCTTGCCTTCTGCTAACCTTTGCAAGGTTTCTTTTTGCTGTTTTGGTGTTTTAAAACGATTAATGTAATCTACAGTGCAAGGAAATTCTTTTAATCGGTCTCTAAATGTCTTATAGTGCTGCAATGCCAAAATAGTTGTAGGAACCAATATGGCGACTTGTTTACTATCTGCAACAGCCTTAAAAGCAGCACGAATGGCTATTTCTGTTTTTCCAAATCCAACATCGCCACAAATCAGTCTATCCATAGGATATTCAGCTTCCATATCGCGTTTTATATCTTGAGTTGCCGTAATTTGATCGGGTGTATCTTCATAAATAAAAGAAGCTTCTAATTCAGTCTGCATATAAGTATCAGGCATAAACTGAAACCCTTTTTTTGATTTACGTTCGGCATACAGTTTAATCAAATCAAAAGCTACTTCTTTAATCTTGGTTTTGGTTTTCTTTTTAAGGGTTTGCCAAGTATTGGAACCAAGCCTATTTATTTTTGGAGGAGTACCTTCTTTTCCTACATACTTCGAAATTTTATGCAACGAATGAATACTCACATAAAGTAAATCGTTATTGGAATAAACGATACGAATGGTTTCTTGTCTTTTGCCTTGAACATCAATTTTTTCTAATCCAGAAAATTTGCCCACTCCATAATCAATATGTGTGATAAAATCACCTGGTTTTAATCCATGAATTTCTTTTAAAGTAAGTGCTTCATTTTTCTTTTTGTAACTACTCTTTAAATTAAAGCGTTGGTAACGGTTAAAAATCTGATGATCGGTATAGCATGTTATTTTTTCATCTAAATCAATAAAACCTTCGTGAATAGGCAATAAAATTGGCGAAACATCAAATTCTTTTCCAATATCTTCAAAAATATTGGTTAACCGTTCAATCTGTTTACTGCTATCTGCTAACAAAATATTAGTAAATCCTTCTTTCTTTTTTGCAACAATATCCTTGTGCAATAAATCGAAATTCTTATTGAAACTTGGTTGTGGCTTTTGGTTAAACTGAACTGTTAAATCAGCTTCCAAATAAAATTGAGACCCAAATTCAATGGTATTTCTTTGAGTAATCTCTTCAATAAAACTTTCTTTGTTTGAGAATAAATCAATAGGTTTTAAATGCTGCAAAGGAGAATTTTTAATTTCTTTGTAAGCAACAATTGCCCGTTCAAAATCCTTATGAATTCGTTCTGAAGTCAACTCAATGTTCTTTATCCAAACCAAAGTATTTTTGGTTAAAAATTCCAAAAATGTTTCTCTACTCTCTTTAAGTAATGTTGTTTGAACATTAGGAATAATGGCTAATCTCTTATACTCTTTAATACTCAATTGAGTAACAGGATCAAACGTTCTGATAGATTCTATTTCATCACCAAAAAATTCTAACCGATAAGGATTATCATTTGAAAAAGAAAAAACATCTACTATTCCACCACGAATAGAGAACTGACCAGGAGCAATTACAAAATCTTCTCGCTCAAAACCATATTCGTACAACACCTCATTTAAAAATTCTATAGAAATTACATCACCAACATTTATTCTGGTTGTATTTTTTTCTAAATTTCTTTTAGTGACTACTTTTTCTGATAAAGCATCAGGATAAGTAACGATACATTTATTGCTACTCCTTTTTGATAAGGCATTTAACACCTCAGCACGAGACAGAATATTAGAATTGTCGGTATCCTCTATTTGATATGGTCTGCGATAAGAGCTTGGAAAAAATAGCACTTTATCTTCTCCTACAATTCGCTGCAAATCATTATAAAAATAAGCCGCTTCCTCTTTGTCATCTAAAATAAATACTTGGTCAACAGGGAATTTTGAAAACACTCCATTTGCAATAAATGAAGGAGCCGAGCCCACCAATCCCTTTAAATGAACGTGTGATAATTCATTATTCTCAAAATATTGGCAAATTTCTCTCGTCTTCTCAGAATTTGAAAAAACAGCTTTCAACTCTAAGGCTTTCATAGGGGCACAAAATTAATGTAAACTACATTAAATATTTATAACTTTACTTTTTATTTTTCTGATGGTGAAAATCATATTAATTATCACATGTATTTTAATGAGCTTTTTTTCTTTCTCGCAAGAGGAAAAAATAAAATTCAGAAAATTAGACTATAATGATTTTAGTAAGTTTTCTATTAATGACACCTCTGCTGTTATCATAGATATTTTTTTTGATAAAAAAGATAATGCCGCCATTGGACAAATGTCTTTTTTACCAATTACTGTGGCTATTTTTATTATTTCACCACAAATTAGTGTGGGTTTAACAGCAATTAGCTTTCCCTTATTTTTAAATGGTAGTTATATGCTAGTGAAATACCGTAAAAAGAAACTATACAAGGTATTAACCGTATATAAAGAAACCCAAACCTTGCCTAAATGGGTAAGAAAAAAAGCAAACAAACAGTTGGCATATTACGAAATGATTAAAGCAGAATATTAAACTGTACATGGTAACACCCTCTATTTTAAGATGAAGAAAAATGCACTATTTTTATTAAGTCTGTTTATTAGTTTATCACTTTTTTCTCAGATTGATAAAAGTGAAAAAATTAAATATCGTAAATTACCTTACGCTGATTTTAAAAAATTATCAGTCAATGATACTTCTTCAGCTGTTATAGATCTATTTTTTGATAAAAAAGATAATGCCATTTATAATCAAATGTCATTATTACCATTAACTATTATATTACTTGCAATTCCACCAGCACATTTTGTAGGAGTAGGTAGTGCTGCCATAAGTGTGCCTCTATTTATAAATGGAAGCTACACTTTGGTAAAGTATAGAAAAAAGAAACTTTACATGGTTTTAACTGAATATAAACAAACCCAAAACCTTCCTATATGGGTAAGAAAGAAAGTGAACAGACGCTTAAAAAACTATGAACTTTTACCAATAAATTACTAAGGTTTTTCGTACTCAGCACCTTTTAATACTCCTTCATCATTAAAGTATAATAGAATTTGGAATTTTTGTTTTTTACCTTTTTTGTTCCAAACAACGTTAATCCTTAAAAGATTGATATTAGTTTCTGAAAAAACAATTTCCACTTGAGAATCAGTTTTTGTTGAATAATTAGGTAAAGCCTGATTTTCTTTTATTTTTTCATCCGTAAATATCTTTTTCAAGCTATTCTTTTCGTTCTTTAGTAATGAGTCTATTTTTTCTACTATAATTTTACCTTCTTGGCTTTCTTTAAGAAAAGTCTCCATACTCGATGAAATTATTTCAGAAGACATCATAAACTGAAATTTTTCATTTTTAAAATACTTTTTTATTCCTCCTCCAAAATGTTTTTTAATGGTTCTTCTAAAAACCAAATTGTTTGTTAAAAAAGAAATGGCTTGTTGATGTTCTTTACTTATTTCTTCTTCATTATAGTCATTAATCGTTCCTCCTTTTTGAGTGACTATTTTTACTGAATCTGTTTCGTGCAAAATAATAGCTTCTTCATTACCAAACCCTTCACCCCTTGTTAGCACTCCATTTTTATAATGAGATATGTACTTTTTTTCATTTTCATCAATCCGTTTCCATTTCTTATTCTTCAACCCTTTTTTATAACGACCAAATATCCTTAAAGATTTGTACGCCCAATACCCATGTTTAACACCATTCCTATAAATTCCCTTAATTATTATAACTCCCTTATAATCATAATAAGTCCACTCTCCATTTATTTTATTATTCGCAAAAATTGTTTTAATTTTCAATCGGCCACTTGGGTAATACACTTTGTAAAGTCCATTTTGCCCATAATTGTTGTATGATTTTTCAATAGCAATTTGAGAAGTGTCATTCGCAAAAACAGCTACTTTATTAAAATAATACGCAGCTTTAATTGTAGGCTTATATATCACTTTTATAATTTGAGTAACTGTATCTATTTGAATCACTTCTTCAATTACCTGAGAAAAAGAACCTAACACACTTAATAAAAAAGAAAAAAATAGCGTTAATTTGAACATGATTTCAAAATAACATATTTTGGATTTAATTATTATTCGTATGTCATATAAAGTTGTAACATACTTATTAACCAATTCTAATTCCAACCTCTTTTTTACTTTTAGATTAAATTTTTATCTTTGCATTTCGTTTACAGTAAGCAATTATCACATAAAACCCTATAATTTAAGGAGTTAGTCATGAAAAATAAAAAAGCAATTGCCATTCTTTGTGCCGGAGGTCCTGCCCCTGGCATTAATACAGTAATCGCTAGTATAATAAAACAATTTCTTGCTGATGGTTATAGAGTTCTTGGTTTAAACCATGGCTATTCCACACTTTTTAAGGAAAACTCAAATTATATTGAGTTAACTTATGAAATAGCCGATAGAATTTACTCAAAAGGTGGCTCTTACCTAAAAATGAGTCGATATAAACCAAAAAACGATGAGTTTAACGATCACTTTTTTAAAAAAGAAAACATAGTACTTCTTGTTACTATTGGCGGTGACGATACTGCATCAACAGCCAATAGAATAAGTMTTTTTCTYGAAGAAAAAAAYATMAAWATTCARAACATYCAYGTTCCKAAAACAATTGAYAAYGACCTTCCKYTACCWGTTGGAATTTCCACTTTTGGATATCAAACTGCTAAAAATGAAGGTGCAAGAATTGCTAAAACAGTTCTTGAAGATGCACGAACTAGTGATAATTGGTTTATTGTATCAGCAATGGGTCGTGAAGCTGGGCATTTAGCCCTTGGTATAGGGAGTGCTTGTCATTATCCAATGATCATTATACCCGAAATGTTTTATCAAACAAAAGTCACTTTTGATGGGATTATGAAACTGATTATTTCTACCATGATTAAAAGGCAGCTGATGGGAATCAACTTTGGAGGAGTAATCATTTCTGAAGGAGTATTTCATTTTATGGATGAAGCTGAAATTAAAAATAGCGGAATAAGTTTCTCCTACGATGAACATGGCCACCCTGAATTAGGACTGCTTAGTAAAGCCCATATATTTAATCAACTGTTAACTGTCGAGCTTAAAAAACTAGGTTTAAAATTCAAGTCTAGGCCGGTTGAAATTGGTTATGAAATAAGATGTGTAGACCCTACTGCTTATGATCTTAGATTCTGTACAAATCTTGGCTACGCAGTAAAAGAACTTTACGATAATGGCAGTTCAAAATGTATTGCAATTGTTACAAGTGCTGGCGAATACAAAGGTTTATCCATGAAAGATATTACTAACGCTGAAGGAATAATAGCTCCTAGATTAGTAGATATGGATAGTCAAGAGGTAAAAACTACCATAAAAAGCTTTGAGGCATTGACAAGTAATGATGTAGAGGCTGCTAAAAAATACTTGCCTAATCCAGAAAACTATACACTAAATAGTATTCTTAGCCTCGATTTATAAATTACATGATTCATGAATTTTTCAATTAGAGCAGCTACCAAAAATGATTTGCCAGCTTTTGCCTACTTAATCAAATTCCATATTAAATGAATTAAATGAAAATTATAGCTATAATCATATTTTCTCTATTTATAATCCATGTTAATGGGCAAGGAAGTCTCTTAAATAAAATTAATCGAATTAATAAAAAATTACCAGGACAAACTGCACCAAACGACATGGTGTTTATTCAAGGAAATGACTCAATACCCTCTTTTTATATTGGTGTAACTGAGGAGTCAAATTTAAATTATGTGATTTATTTAAATTGGTTAATACATGTTTATTCCGGAGATTATCCAGAAATTGTTTTAGCCGCTCTACCTCATAAGTCTAATGGTGAAAAAGCTTGTTCGTTCGATGATTCTCATATCAAAAATTATTTAATGAATCCTGTTCTTTCTCATTCCCCAGCAGGGCAAACTCATACTTTTTTCTCAAACAAATCTAAGATAATCACCTAAACTATAGTTGGTTAAGTTGTTAATTATTCGTATATTATACTGATAAT
>NVVI01000001.1 GCA_002402165.1 Flavobacteriales bacterium | reverse complement strand
ATTGTTGGTAATTCATCGGCATCAGATTTTTTTTCAAATATCGGAAAGCTAGCTTTCCGATATTTGTTATCTGTTGCACTTATTGTTTGAACTTAGTGAGGTTTAAAAAAAAACTATAGATGTTGTATTTATTAAAAATAATTGTATTTTTGCACTCCCTTTTTAGGGAGGAGTATGTATTTTAATTGATAAATTATGCCAACTATACAGCAATTAGTAAGAAAAGGAAGGACTAAACTTGTTAAAACAAGTAAGTCTGCAGCATTGGATTCTTGTCCTCAAAGAAGAGGTGTTTGTGTAAGAGTTTACACAACAACACCAAAAAAACCTAATTCAGCAATGAGAAAAGTTGCAAGGGTTAGATTAACGAATGGAAAAGAGGTAAATGCTTACATTGGTGGAGAGGGGCATAACTTACAGGAACACTCTATCGTATTAGTAAGAGGAGGAAGAGTGAAAGATTTACCAGGTGTAAGATACCACATTGTAAGAGGTGCATTAGATACAGCAGGGGTAGATGGTAGAACACAAAGAAGATCTAAGTACGGTACGAAAAGGCCTAAAAAATAAATCTAAATAAAAGATTGATATAATATAAAGAGTAAGATGAGGAAATCTAGAGCAAAAAAAAGAGTATTACTTCCAGACCCAAAGTTTAACGATAAGTTGGTTACACGATTTGTAAATAACATAATGCTGGATGGTAAGAAGAGCGTTGCATTTGAAATTTTTTACAACGCACTTGACATTGTTAACGAAAAAATTGAAGAAGAAGATTGTTTGGAGGTTTGGAAAAAAGCATTAACAAATGTTACACCAGGTGTAGAGGTTAGAAGCAGAAGAATTGGTGGGGCAACTTTTCAAATACCACAACCGATTAGAGATGATAGGAAAATTTCTATGGGAATGAAATGGATGATAAGTGCTGCAAGAAAAAGAAATGAGAAAACAATGGCTGAGAAATTAGCTGCTGAAGTAATGGCTGGTTTTAAAGAAGAAGGGGCTGCATTTAAGAAAAGAGAAGATACTCATAGAATGGCGGATGCAAATAAAGCATTCTCTCATTTTAGATTTTAATCGATATTTAAGAATAGGAAGATGGCAAGAGATTTAAAATACACGAGAAATATTGGTATTGCTGCTCATATTGATGCAGGTAAAACCACTACTACAGAGCGTATTCTTTATTATGGAGGCGTTAGCCACAAAATTGGAGAGGTACATGATGGTGCTGCTACAATGGACTGGATGGARCAAGARCAAGAAAGRGGWATTACAATTACTTCTGCTGCYACWACACTTGAYTGGGATTAYAGAGGAGATAAWTAYCATGTAAAYATWATTGAYACTCCWGGCCAYGTWGATTTTACTGTTGARGTAAATAGATCKTTAAGRGTGTTRGATGGWTTRGTATTCTTRTTTAGTGCTGTTGATGGTGTTGAGCCACARTCWGAAACRAACTGGAGATTAGCTGACAACTATAATGTTCCAAGGATTGGGTTTGTAAACAAAATGGATAGACAAGGTGCTGATTTTTTAATGGTTTGCCGTCAGGTGAAAGAAATGTTAGGAAGTCATGCTTTGCCGTTACAAATTCCTATTGGAAATGAAGAGGACTTTAAAGGTGTGGTAGATTTAATTAATTTTAAGGGAATTGTTTGGAATGAAGAAGACCAAGGGATGACTTTCGAGACGATTGATATTCCTGAGGATATTCTTGAAGAAGCAACAGAATACAGAGAGAAATTATTAGAAGCTGTTGCAGAATTTGATGATACTTTATTAGAGAAGTATTTTGAGGATTCAGAATCTTTAACAGAAAAAGAAATTTTAGCAGCATTAAGAGAAGCTACCATTTCAGGAAAAGTTATTCCGATGATGTGTGGTTCTGCATTTAAAAACAAAGGAGTTCAGGCGATGTTGGATATGGTAATGGAAATTTTACCTTCTCCACTAGATACCTCCGCAGTTGAAGGAATTAATCCTGATACGGATGAGGTAGAATTTAGAAAGCCAACTTTTGATGAGCCTTTCTCAGCATTAGCATTTAAAATTGCTACAGATCCTTTTGTTGGACGTTTATGTTTTACAAGGTGTTATTCTGGCAACTTAGATGCAGGTTCATATGTGTTAAATACTAGAACAGGAAAGAAAGAAAGAATTTCAAGAATTTTTCAAATGCATGCAAATAAACAAAATCAGGTTCCTGCATTGGGATGTGGTGATATTGCTGCATTAATTGGATTTAAGGATATTAAAACTGGTGATACTTTGTGTGATTTAAAACACCCTATTGTATTAGAATCTATGGATTTTCCAGACCCAGTAATTAGTATTGCTATTGAGCCTAAAACTCAAGCAGATGTTGATAAATTAGGCGTTGGTTTAGGTAAATTATCTGAAGAGGATCCAACATTAACAATTCATACTGATCAAGATTCTGGTCAAACAGTATTGAGTGGAATGGGAGAATTGCACTTAGATATTATTTTAGATCGCTTAAAAAGAGAATTTGCAGTAGAGTGTAATCAAGGAGCACCTCAAGTTGCATACAAGGAAGCAATTACTGGTACTATTGAGCATAGAGAAGTTTATAAAAAGCAATCTGGTGGTCGTGGTAAATTTGCAGATATTTCTTTTATTTTAGAGCCTGTAGAAGATTTAGAACAAGAAGGGTTAGAGTTTATTGATAAAGTTAAAGGAGGTAATATTCCTAAAGAATTTATTCCTTCAATTGAAAAAGGTTTTAAAGAAGCGATGAAATCTGGAGTATTGGCTGGTTTCCCAGTTGATAGTTTAAAAATCACCATATTAGATGGTTCATTCCATGCTGTCGATTCAGATCAATTATCTTTCGAGATTGCAGCAAAAATCGCATATAAAAATGCGATGCCACAAGCTAACCCTGTTCTTTTAGAGCCAATTATGAAATTAGAAGTTGTTACTCCAGAAGAAAATATGGGTGATATTGTCGGTGATTTGAATAGAAGAAGAGGGCAAGTAGACGGAATGGATGATAGAGCTGGAGCGAAAATCGTAAAAGCAAAAGTGCCTTTATCAGAAATGTTTGGATACGTTACTGATTTAAGAACAATGTCTTCTGGTAGAGCGACATCAACAATGGAATTTTCACATTTCGAAGCAGCCCCAAAAGGTATTGCTGAAGAAGTAATTGATAAAGCGAAAGGAAAAGTAGAAGCTTAATATATATAAGAATGAGCCAAAAAATTAGAATAAAACTTAAATCTTACGATTTCAATTTAGTTGATAGATCAGCTGAAAAAATTGTAAAAACTGTAAAAAGTACAGGAGCAGTAGTTAGTGGTCCAATACCTCTTCCAACTCACAAAAGAATTTTTACAGTGTTAAGGTCACCACACGTTAACAAAAAAGCAAGAGAGCAATTTCAATTATGTTCTTATAAAAGACTAATTGATATTTACGGTTCTTCCTCGAAGACTGTTGATGCTCTTATGAAATTAGAGTTGCCAAGTGGTGTAGATGTACAAATTAAGGTGTAATGAAACTTTGTTTTTAGTTTTTAGAAACATTAATTGAATACATCCCAAACTTGTTTTGGGATTTTAATAAGAAAAGGAATAATTAAATAATTAAAATAAGTAACAAATGCCAGGATTGATAGGTAAAAAAATAGGTATGACTAGTGTCTACAGTGCCGAGGGTAAGAATATACCATGCACAGTGATAGAGGCTGGTCCTTGTGTTGTTACACAAGTAAAAAAGGTAGATACCGATGGCTATGATGCAGTTCAGTTATCTTTTGGAGATAAGAGAGAAAAAAATACTCCGAAAGCATTACAAGGACACTTTAAGAAAGCTAACACATCACCAAAAAGGAAAGTGGTTGAATTTCAAGATTTTGAAGATGAAAAAAACTTGGGAGATATTATTACTGTAGAAATGTTTGAAGAAGGAGATTGGGTAGATGTTGTTGGGACTTCAAAAGGTAAAGGTTTTCAAGGGGTTGTAAAAAGACACGGATTTCATGGAGTTGGAGATGCAACCCACGGTCAACATAATAGATTAAGAGCACCAGGTTCTTTAGGTGCAGGTTCTACTCCGTCAAGAGTAATGAAAGGAATGAAAATGGCAGGAAGAATGGGTGGCGATAGAGTAACACAACAAAACCTTAGAGTTGTAAAAGTGTATTCAGATAAGAATTTAATTGTAGTAAAGGGATCGATTTCTGGAGCTAGAGGTTCTTTTGTATTAATTGAAAAATAATAGAGGAGAATAGAAATGGATATAGTTGTAAAAAATATTAGTGGTAAGGATACAAAGAAGAAAGTTTCTTTGGATAAGTCTATCTACGAAATTGAACCAAATGATCATGCTATTTATTTAGATGTTAAGCAATACTTAGCAAATCAAAGGCAGGGTACTCATAAAACGAAAGAAAGAGGAGAGGTAAAAGGAAGTACAAGGAAAATTAAAAAACAAAAAGGGACAGGTACTGCTCGTGCTGGCGATATTAAAAACCCTTTATTTAGAGGTGGGGGTCGAGTATTTGGACCAAAACCAAGAGATTATGGTTTTAAATTAAACATCAAACAGAAACGGTTGGCTCGTAAATCTGCTTTGTCATATAAAGCTAAAGAAGGTGCTATTACTGTTCTTGAGAATTTTACATTTGATGCACCACAGACCAAGAAATATATTGACTTATTGAACAATTTAGATGTGTTAGATAAAAAGTCTTTAATAGTGCTTTCTGATTCAAATAAAAATGTATATTTGTCCTCCCGAAATTTAAAGAGGACAAAAGTTGTAACTGCCTCTCAAATAAATACTTACGATTTAATGAATGCGTCAAGTATTATTTTGTTAGAAGGGTCTATTGAGAAAATAGAAAATATTTTAAAGTAAATTAGGGATGGAAGTTTTAATAAAACCTGTTGTATCTGAAAAAATGACTGACCAAAGCGAGAAGCTAAATCGTTATGGTTTTGTTGTTAATCATGCAGCAAATAAAATAGAGATTAAGAAAGCGATTGAGAAAGCTTATGGTGTTTCTGTTGAAGCAGTGAATACCATGAACTATGGAGGGAAGACAAAAACGAGGAATACAAAAGCTGGATTAATTAAAGGAAAGACAAATAAATTTAAAAAGGCAATTATAACTGTTGCTGAAGGAGATGTTATAGATTTCTATAGCAATATATAATTTTAATATTAACTATATGGGGGCTCCAACCCTCTTAAGATATAAACAAAAATGGCAGTAAGAAAATTAAAACCCACTACACCTGGGCAAAGGCATAAGATTGTAAATGAATTTGATTCGGTTACCGCATCTAAACCTGAAAAGAGTTTAGTAAAGGGTAGAAGTAAATCAGGTGGTAGAAACAACACGGGAAAAATGACTATGCGCTATATAGGTGGTGGTCACAAGCAGAAAAACCGTGATGTTGATTTCAAAAGAGATAAAGACGGAATTCCAGGAATTGTAAAATCAGTTGAGTACGATCCAGGAAGAACAGCAAGAATTGCTTTAATCTATTATAAAGATGGAGAAAAGAGATATATTATTGCTCCAAATGGAATTCAAGTTGGACAAGAAATCATGTCTGGAAAAGATGCTGAACCAGAAGTAGGAAATACATTATATTTAAGTGATATTCCTTTAGGTACAGTAGTTCATAATGTTGAATTAAGGCCGAAACAAGGAGCCAAAATGGCGAGAAGTGCTGGTTCTTATGCTCAACTAACAGCAAAAGACGGGAAATTTGTAGTTATAAAATTACCTTCAGGTGAAACTAGATTAATATTATCTACATGTAAGGCAACTATTGGTACAGTTTCTAACTCTGAGCATATGCTTGAAAGATCAGGTAAAGCTGGTAGAAGTAGATGGCTGGGGAGAAGGCCAAGAGTAAGAGGTGTTGTTATGAATCCAGTTGACCACCCAATGGGAGGAGGCGAAGGAAAAAGTTCAGGAGGGCATCCAAGATCTAGAAATGGCATACCAGCTAAGGGGTATAAAACTAGAGCTAAAAAGAAAAAATCGAATAGATACATTATTGAAGGTAGAAAGAAATAAGATATGAGTCGATCACTAAAAAAACCACCATTTATACATTACAAGCTTCAGACTAGAGTAGATATTGCTCAACAGTCAACAAAGAAAACAGTAATAAAAACTTGGTCACGAGCATCAATGATTTCTCCAGATTTTGTTGGGTTAACAATTGCTGTTCATAATGGAAATAAATTTATTCCAGTTTACGTAACTGAAAATATGGTAGGTCATAAGTTAGGAGAATTTGCTCCAACTAGAACTTACAGAGGTCACGGAACAAACAAGAAAAGATAAAAAAGCAAATAGAATAAATAATTAACTATGGGTGCTAGAAAAAGAAATAGAGCTGAGCAAATTAAGGAAGCAAAAAAGACAGTAAGCTTTGCTAAACTTAATAATTGCCCAACTTCCCCAAGAAAGATGAGGAAAATTTCTGATATGATTAGAGGAGAAGAAGTTTTTAAAGCATTAGGAATATTACAATTTAGTCCTCAAGATGCCGCAAAAAGATTAGAGATTTTATTAAGATCTGCTATTGCAAATTGGGAAGCTAAAAATGAAGGTGAAAGGCCAGAAGACAATAATTTAATTATAAAAGAAATAAAAGTGGATAGCGCAAGGATGATGAAAAGAATTCGACCTGCTCCACAAGGACGTGCACATAGAATTAGAAAAAGATCTAATCACGTTACATTGATAGTTGATAGTAAAAAAGTAGAAGCATAATGGGACAAAAAGTAAATCCAATTTCAAATAGATTAGGAATCATTAAAGGATGGGATTCTAACTGGTATGGTGGGAATGACTATTCTGAAAAAATATTAGAAGATTATAAAATTAGAAAGTATTTAATGGCTCGATTGCATAAGGCTAGTGTTTCTAAAATTATCATCGAAAGGACATTAAAGCTTATAACGATAACTATTAATAGTTCTAGACCAGGAATTATTATTGGTAAAGGAGGGCAAGAGGTTGATAAATTAAGAGAAGAGCTTAAAAAAATTACAAAAAAAGATGTTCAAATAAACATTTTTGAAATAAAGAGACCAGAGTTAGATGCAAAATTGGTTGCTGATAGTGTTGCAAAACAGATTGAAGGTAGAATTTCTTTTCGTAGAGCAGCTAAGATGGCTGTAGCATCATCTATGAGAATGGGAGCTGAAGGAATTAAAGTTCAGGTTGCCGGAAGATTAGGTGGAGCAGAAATGGCAAGAACTGAATTTTATAAAGATGGAAGAATCCCATTACATACATTTAGAGCAGACATCGATTATGCATTAACTGAAGCACATACTCAATATGGGAGAATTGGTGTTAAGGTGTGGATCTGTAAGGGAGAGATTTATGGTAAAAGAGATTTGTCTCCAAACGTAGGTCAAGGAAAAGGTAAAGGACGAGGCGGGAATGACAGAAAAAGAGGTGGAGGCAAAAGAGGCGGAGGAAATAATAGAAGGTAATTAATAAGAATAATAGAAGATTAAAAGTAAGAAACAATGTTACAACCGAAAAGAACGAAGTATAGGAAGATGCAAAAAGGGCGTATGAAAGGAAACGCTCATAGAGGTTCTCAAATTGCATTTGGATCGTTTGCTATTAAAGCACTAGAGGAATGCTGGATGACAGCAAGACAAATAGAAGCAGCAAGGATTGCAGTAACAAGATATATGAAAAGAGAAGGGCAAGTTTGGATTAGAGTTTTTCCAGATAAACCAGTAACAAAAAAACCTGCTGAAGTAAGAATGGGGAAAGGTAAAGGTTCTCCAGAATTATGGGTAGCAATTGTTAAACCTGGAAAGATAATTTTTGAAGTAGATGGAGTTCCTTTTGATATAGCTCAAGAAGCCCTTAGGTTAGCAGCTCAAAAGTTGCCAATTAAAGTAAAGTTTGTTGTAAGAAGAGATTACGAAAAAAAATAAATTAAGACAATGAAACAAGTTGATATAAAAGATCTTTCGGAAGATGATTTGACTGAAAAATTTGCAGAGCAAAAAGACGTATTGGCTAAAATGAAATTGAGCCATTCAGTTTCTCCATTGGAGAACCCGATGCAAATAAAGCAAACAAGAAGGACTGTTGCTAGGCTTAAAACAGAATTAAGAAAAAGAGAACTTCAAGCAAAATAATTGTTGTGATGGAAAATAGAAATTTAAGAAAAGAAAGAATAGGTTTAGTTATGAGTAACAAAATGGATAAATCCATTGTTATTTCTGTAGAGCGTAGAGTTAAACACCCTATGTATGGGAAATTTGTGAAAACGACAACTAAATTTATGGCTCATGATGAAAAAAATGATTGTAACATTGGTGACACTGTTAAAATCATGGAAATTAAACCAATGAGCAAGAATAAATGTTGGAGATTAGTTGAAATTATTGAAAGAGCTAAATAGTTATGATACAGCAAGAATCAAGATTAAAAATTGCAGATAATAGTGGTGCTAAAGAAGTACTTTGTATTAAAGTATTGGGCGGATCTAAAAAAAGATACGCGTCAATTGGTGATACTATTGTTGTTTCTATTAAACATGTGTTACCGTCAGGTAACATGAAAAAAGGAACTGTTGCAAAAGCGGTAGTTGTGAGAACAAGGAAAGAAATAAGAAGACCAGATGGTTCATACATTAGGTTTGATGATAATGCTGCTGTTATTTTAAATGAAGCTGGCGAAATGTCAGGGACTCGTATTTTCGGGCCAGTTGCAAGAGAATTACGTGAAAAAGAGTTTATGAAAATTGTTTCATTGGCTCCAGAAGTACTATAAAGAGAATAAATTTTAGTTATGGCTAAATTACACATAAAGAAAGGAGACACAGTTCAAGTGATGGCTGGAGAATCGAAAGGTGCTCAAGGAGTTGTTAGAAAAGTGTATCCTGAGAAACTTAGAGCGATAGTAGAAGGTTCAGATATTAAAATGATATCTAAGCACACAAAACCTAATGCAGCAAATCCTGATGGAGGAATTGTAAAAGAAGAAGCTCCAATTCATATTTCAAATTTAATGGTTATAGACCCTAAAACAGGAGAACCAACTAGAATAGGAAGGAAATTGGATGATGAAGGAAATAAAGTACGTTATGCTAAAAAATCAGGGGAGGTAATATCATGAGTTATACACCTAGATTAAAAACACAGTATAAAGAAAAAATAGTTCCTTCTTTAAAGGAAAAATTTGCTTATACATCAGTTATGCAAGTTCCTAAAATTCAAAAAATTTGTTTGAATCAAGGAGTTGGAGATGCTGTTTCTGATAAAAGATTAGTAGATGCTGCTGTAGAAGAGATGACATTAATTTCTGGACAAAAAGCGAATATAACATATTCTAAGAAAGATATTTCTAATTTCAAATTAAGAAAAGGAATGCCGATTGGAGCTAGAGTTACATTGAGAGGGGATCAGATGTATGAATTTTTAGACAGGTTAGTTGCAGTTGCTCTACCTAGAACAAGAGATTTTAGAGGTATAGAAGTAAAAGGATTTGATGGTAGAGGTAACTATACATTAGGTATTAAAGAACAAATCATCTTTCCAGAAATAGATATCGATAAAATTAAGGTAGTTAGTGGGATGGATATAACAATAGTTACATCTGCAAAATCTGACGATGAAGGAAAAGCATTATTAACAGAATTTGGTTTACCATTTAAGAAAAATTAAATAACATGGCTAAAGAATCAATGAAAGCGAGAGAACGCAAAAGAGAAAGATTAGTTGCTCAATATGCAGAAAAAAGAGCTGCATTAAAAACAGCAGGTGATTGGGAAGGGTTACAAAAATTACCTAGAGATTCTTCTAAGGTTAGATTGCATAATAGATGTAATATAACAGGAAGACCAAGAGGTTATATGAGACAATTTGGAATATCTCGTGTTACATTTAGAGAAATGGCATCAGCTGGTCTGATACCTGGAATTACAAAAGCCAGTTGGTAAAAAATATTATTTAAAAAAAAGGATTAAACATGACAGATCCAATAGCAGATTATTTAACAAGACTTAGAAACGCAGCAAGTGCTAAGCATAGAGTTGTTGATATTCCAGCATCAAACATTAAGAAAGAAATGACTAAAATATTGTTTGATAAAGGATATATTTTAAACTACAAATTTGAAGATGATTCGGTACAAGGCAACATTAAAATTGCGTTGAAATATCATCCTCAATCAAAAATTTCTGCGATTACTAAATTAGAAAGAATAAGTAAACCAGGATTAAGAAATTTTTCAAATGTAGCATCTATGCCAAGGGTTATAAATGGTTTAGGGATTGCAATTGTATCCACTTCTAAAGGTGTAATGACTGATAAAGAAGCAAGAAGAGAAAATGTTGGTGGCGAAGTTTTGTGCCACGTATATTAATAAATATTTGAGATTAAGAGAAAAACTTACAGTGTAAGTTTATAAAGAATTAAATTTAAGTTATGTCAAGAATAGGAAATGCACCAATAGATATACCTGAAGGAGTTGAAGCTTCCGTTAGCAATGGAACAATTTCTGTTAAAGGACCTAAAGGAGAATTAACTCAAGATGTTGATGTTTCTGCGGTTGCAATAAACATCGCTGATAATGTAATTTCTGTTTCGAGAAATTCAGAGGAAAAAGACCATAAAGCTAAACATGGTTTATACAGATCATTAATTGCTAATATGGTTGAAGGCGTATCAAAAGGATACAAAACTCAACAAGAATTAGTTGGTGTTGGATACAGAGCATCTAACCAAGGACAAAAATTAGAGTTATTATTGGGATATTCTCATGGTATAGTGTTTGAATTACCTCCGGAAATTAAGATTACTTGTGAGTCTGAAAGAGGAAAAAACCCTATAATAACACTTGAATCTCATGATAAGCAATTAATTGGTCATGTTGCGGCAAAAATTAGATCATTAAGAAAGCCTGAACCATATAAAGGAAAGGGAATTAAGTTCGTTGGAGAACAATTAAGAAGAAAAGCTGGCAAGTCAGCTGCTAAATAAATATCATAATAAACGCGTTATGGCACTTAGTAAAAAAGATAGAAGAATAAGAATAAAAAGAAGAATCAGAAAGATTGTTACTGGAACTGCAGAACAACCTAGATTAGCTGTATTCAGAAGTAATAAAGAGATATATGCTCAAATTATTAATGATGCAACTGGAGTTACATTAGTTGCGGCTTCTTCTAAACAAAAAGATATTAAAGCAAAGGGTACTAAAATCGAAGTAGCGGCTACTGTTGGTAAAGCTATTGCTGAAAAAGCTGTTAAAGCAGGAATTAAAACAATTGCTTTTGATAGAGGTGGGTACTTGTATCACGGTAGAGTTAAGGCTTTGGCTGAGGCTGCACGTGAAGGAGGGCTTAAATTTTAATTTGATATAGTAAAAGATATGGCAAAACCAAATGCAAAAAAAGTAAGAGCTAGCGAAGCTGAATTAAAAGATAAATTAGTAGCTATCAATAGAGTAACTAAAGTTACTAAAGGTGGTAGAAATTTTAGTTTTTCTGCTATCGTTGTTGTTGGAGATGAAAATGGTGTTGTAGGACATGGTTTAGGAAAAGCTAACGAAGTAACTGAAGCAATTACTAAAGGAATAGATATAGCTAAAAGAAGCTGTATAAAAATCCCAATTTTAAAAGGGACTATCCCACATGAACAAAACGGGAAGTTTGGTGGAGCTAGAGTATTTATGAGACCAGCTGCTCATGGAACAGGAGTAATTGCAGGTGGTGCAATGCGTGCAGTTTTTGAAAGTGTCGGAATTACTGATGTATTAGCAAAATCAAAAGGATCTTCAAACCCTCATAATGTGGTTAAAGCTACTTTGGATGCGTTATCTCAGTTAAGAGATGCATACATGGTTGCCGATCAAAGAGGTGTTGAATTAGATACAGTTTTTAACGGATAGAGAAACCAATAAGTAATGGGAAAAGTTAAAATAAAACAAATAAAAAGTAAGATAAAGCAACCTGCTCGTCAAAAGAAAACCTTAACAGCATTAGGTATTCGTAAAATGCATCAGGTAGTTGAGCATAATGCTACACCTCAAATTATGGGGATGATTGCAAAAGTGCAACACTTACTTTCAGTAGAAGAAGTTAAATAATAATAGTTAAGATTTATAAAATGGACTTATCAAATTTAAAACCTGCGGAAGGTGCAACAAAACAGCGTAAGCGAGTAGGACGTGGTCAAGGATCAGGAAGAGGCGGAACTTCAACAAGAGGTCACAATGGAGCTAAATCAAGATCGGGGTATTCACGTAAAATCGGATTTGAAGGTGGACAAATGCCACTTCAAAAAAGAGTTCCTAAGTTTGGTTTTACCAATAGAAATAGAGTAGAATTTAAAGGTGTAAACCTTGATACATTGCAGTTTTTGGTTGATACTAAAAAAGTGAAGGAAATCACTAAAGAAGTATTGCTGGCAAATGGAATAATTTCAAGAAACGACTTGGTTAAGATATTGGGTAGAGGAGAATTATCAGCTAAATTAAATGTTACTGTAGATCAATTTTCTGCAAGTGCATTAGCTGCGATTGAAAAAGCAGGAGGGAAAGCAACAGCTTTATATGTGTCTAAAAAGGCAAAAAATGATGAAGAAGTTGAAGTAAAAGCTAAAAAGAAAATAGCTCCTAAAGCTGAAAAGAAAGCAGAAGAGGTAAAAGCAGAAGCTACTGAAGACGCTGCGACTGAGCAGGCTGTTGTAGAAAAAACGGAGGAAGTAACTCCTRARGCTAAAACWGAARAAAAATCAGATGATRCTYCTAAAGRAGAGGATTCRRAAAAARATAAGGAAGATTAATTAAGGGARATGAWAAAACTTTTTCAAACCATAAAAAACATTTGGAGTATTGACGATTTGAGAGTTCGAATCATCACTACACTAAGTTTGTTATTAGTATACAGATTAGGTTCATTTGTTGTACTTCCAGGGGTAGATTCAGTAGCTTTAGAAGCAGTAAATGCTGGAAAACCAGGCGGTGGTATTATGGACTTAATTAACATTTTTGCAGGTGGAGCCTTTAATAGAGCATCCATTTTTGCATTGGGAATAATGCCGTATATATCTGCTTCTATTGTTATTCAGCTATTAGGTATGGCTATTCCTTATTTCCAAAGATTGCAGAAAGAAGGAGAAAGCGGAAGAAGAAAAATCAACCAAATTACAAGAATGCTTACCATTGTTATTTGTGCGGCTCAAGCCCCAGGATATATTGCTTCTCAGGTAGCTAACAACCCGGGAGTTGTTCCTGATGCTAGTGGCTTGTGGTGGTTTTCAACTGTATTAATACTAATTACAGGTACTGTATTTGTAATGTGGATTGGAGAAAGAATAACAGAAAAAGGTATAGGGAATGGGATATCATTATTAATAATGATTGGAATTATTGCTGGGTTACCATCAGCATTTGTATTTGAAATTGGCTCAAGATTTGGGATAGGTGGTGTTGGTGGCCCAATTATTTTATTGGTTGAGATAGCTGTATTGTTAATTGTAGTTATCGTAACAATATTATTAATACAAGGCACAAGAAGGATACCCGTGCAGTATGCAAAACGAGTAGTAGGCAATAAACAATATGGAGGTGTAAGACAATATATTCCTYTWAAAGTAAATGCWTCAGGAGTAATGCCWATYATYTTTGCTCAAGCAATTATGTTTGTWCCWATGACYWTKGCRAGYTTTGGTGAAGCTGGAGCAGCTTCTTCATGGGTGCTTAATGTATTTGGGAATCCTAATGGATTTGGATACAACTTAACATTCTTCTTAATGATTGTTGCGTTTACATACTTCTATACAGCAGTAACCGTAAACCCAAATCAGATGGCGGATGAGATGAAAAGAAATGGAGGGTTTATACCAGGAATTAGACCAGGTAAAAAAACTGCGGAATTTATAGATGATGTAATGTCAAAAATAACATTACCTGGATCTATGTTTTTAGCATTAGTAGCGATATTGCCAGCTTTTGCAGCATTAGCCGGAGTTAATCAGGCATTTTCATACTTCTATGGAGGTACGTCATTACTGATTATGGTAGGAGTTATATTAGATACATTACAACAAATAGAGAGCCATTTATTAATGCGTCATTATGATGGATTAATGAAAACAGGGAAGATTAAAGGAAGATCTACTACTGGTATGGGAATGGCTGGATAATTTGGTTGTGAGATGGGTAAGGTCATTTATAAAACGGATGAAGAGATTGAATTAATAAGATTAAGTTCTTTGCTTGTTGGAAAAACTTTAGCTGAAGTTGCTAAATTAATTAAACCTGGTGTTACTACACTTGAATTGGATAAAGTAGCAGAAGAGTTTATTAGAGATAATGGTGCAATTCCTGGGTTTTTAGGAATGTATGATTTCCCAAATACACTTTGTACATCTGCCAATGAAGCAGTAGTACATGGAATACCAAATAATGAACCATTGGAGAATGGAGATATTATTTCGGTTGATTGTGGGGTATTGATGAACGAATTTTATGGTGATGTTGCCTATACTTTTGAAGTGGGTGAAGTAAAACCAGAAATTAAGAAGTTACTCAAAGTAACTAAAGAATGCTTAAAAAGAGCTATTGAGCAAGCAGTTGTTGGAAATAGAGTTGGGGATATAGGATATGCAGTTCAATCCTTAGCAGAAGAGAATGGATATGGAGTGGTAAGAGAATTAGTAGGACATGGTTTAGGGAAAGATTTACATGAAGAACCTCAAGTTCCTAATTATGGAAAAAGAGGTAACGGATTGCAACTAAAAGAAGGAATGGTTATCGCAATTGAGCCAATGATTAATTTGGGTAAACGAAATGTAAAAGAACATACTGATGGATCAACTATTATTACAGTAGATGGATTGCCATCAGCACATTTTGAGCATGATGTGGCAATAAGAAAAGGGAAGGCAGAAGTTTTATCAACACATGAATTTGTTGAAGAAGTATTAAAAAATAAAAATTATTAAGATGGCAAAACAGGCATCTATAGAACAAGACGGAACAATAACAGAAGCATTATCTAATGCTATGTTTAGGGTTGAGCTAGAAAATGGGCACATACTTACTGCTCATATTTCTGGAAAAATGAGAATGCATTATATAAGAATTCTCCCTGGAGATAAAGTTAAATTGGAGATGTCTCCGTATGACTTATCAAAAGGTAGAATAACATTTAGATATAAATAACTAGGACTAATGAAAGTAAGAGCATCAATAAAAAAAAGAAGTGCAGACTGCAAAATCGTAAGAAGAAAAGGGCGTTTGTACGTGATAAACAAAAAAAATCCTAGGTTTAAACAAAGACAAGGATAAAATTAGTTAATAGTTTTTGGTATTTACTTGATAGAACTTTACCATCAACTAAACACTAACAACAAAAAATAAAAAAATGGCAAGAATTGCAGGTGTTGATTTACCAAAACAAAAAAGAGGAGTTATTGGATTAACTTATATCTTCGGAATAGGAAGATCTTCTGCTAAAAATATTTTAGCTAAAGCGAAAATCTCTGAAGATAAAAAAGTTGAAGATTGGGATGATGATGATTTGTCTAAAATCAGAAACATCATTACCGATACTTTTAAAATAGAAGGTGCTTTAAGGTCAGAAGTTCAATTAAACATTAAACGTTTAATGGACATTGGCTGTTACAGAGGCATTAGACATAGGGTTGGACTACCTTTAAGAGGTCAACACACAAAAAATAATTCTAGAACAAGAAAAGGAAGAAGAAAGACTGTTGCGAATAAGAAAATCGCAACTAAATAATAAATAACAAAGCATAAGATGGCAAAATCGAGCGCAAAAAAGAAGAAGAATGTAAAAGTTGAAGCTTATGGACAAGCTCATATTCACGCTTCTTTTAATAATATCATTATTAGTTTAACTAATAATTCTGGACAAGTAATWTCTTGGTCTTCTGCAGGGAAGATGGGATTTAGAGGTTCTAAAAAGAACACGCCTTATGCTGCTCAAATGGCAGCTGAAGATTGTGCAAAAGAAGCTTTTGAAAATGGCTTAAGAAAAGTAAAAGTTTTTGTAAAAGGACCAGGTAATGGAAGGGAGTCAGCAATGAGATCTTTACATAATGCAGGGATAACTGTTACAGAAATAGTAGATGTTACACCATTACCACATAATGGTTGTCGTCCACCAAAAAGAAGAAGAGTATAAATTNTTAACCAAGAAGGAGAAGCTNAATTATCGAAGGATACTGACCTTAATTCATAATTTCTCTTTCATAAAWYTTTAAAAATGGCTAGATATAGAGGTCCAAAATCRAAAATTGCACGWAAGTTCAGAGAACCAATCTTTGGRCCRGATGCAGTATTGGAAAAAAAGAAYTACGGTCCTGGACAACAYGGACCWAAYAAAAGAMGAGGTAARCAATCTGAATATTCWATTCAGTTAGCTGAAAARCAAAAAGCAAAATACACTTACGGTATTTTAGAAAAGCAATTTTCTAATTTATTTAAAACGGCTTCTCGTAAGAGAGGTATTACTGGAGAGGTATTGTTGCAAATGTGTGAAGCACGTTTAGATAATGTTGTTTACAGATTAGGGATTGCTCCAACAAGAAGTGGTGCAAGACAATTAGTTGGACATAAACATATTACTGTTAATGGTAAGTTGCTTAACATCCCATCTTATTCAGTTAAAGAAGGTGATGTTATTGGTGTTAGAGAAAAATCTCAATCATTAGAAGCAATTACAGCATCATTAGCGGCTAATCCAACAAGCTTTGATTGGCTAGAGTGGAATGAGATTCAAATGTCAGGTAGATTTATTAATACACCTGAGAGAACTCAAATTCCTGAAAACATCAAAGAACAATTAATAGTAGAGCTTTACTCTAAATAAAAACTTTTTAAAAGATATACAACTATGGCAATATTAGATTTCCAAAAACCAGACAAAGTAATCATGATAAACTCAGATGATTATAAAGGCACTTTTGAGTTTCGTCCATTAGAACCAGGATACGGTATTACAGTAGGTAACGCTTTAAGAAGAGTTTTAATAAACTCGTTGGAAGGTTTTGCAATCACATCGGTAAAAATAGAAGGAGTTAATCACGAATTTTCTGCTATTAAAGGTGTAGTTGAGGATGTTACTCAAATCATATTAAATCTTAAACAAGTTAGATTTAAACA
This sequence comes from Flavobacteriales bacterium, assembly GCA_002402165.1. GTDB lineage: Bacteria > Bacteroidota > Bacteroidia > Flavobacteriales_E > Vicingaceae. Next base: position 129,465 of record NVVI01000001.1, on the reverse strand, counting down.
ACAAATAGAAGATACTGATAAAGAATCACTTACTGTAACTATTGGTGGTCAAGATAAATTGACTGCTGGTGATATAGGTAAATTTACATCTGCTTTTCAAGTTTTGAATATAGATCACGTAATTTGTAATATGGAGTCTTCTGTTAAACTTCAGTTAGAGTTAACTATTGGTAAAGGAAGAGGATATGTTCCTTCTGAAGAAAATAAAGCGTTAGACTCAAATGTTGGTGTTATACCAATTGATTCAATTCACACGCCAATTAAAAATGTTAAGTACACAGTAGAAAATCATAGAGTTGGTCAAAAAACTGATTACGAAAAATTAGTTTTCGATATCGTTACTGATGGATCAATTCATCCTAAAGAAGCCTTAACAGAGGGAGCTAAGATTTTAATACATCATTTTCAGTTGTTTTCTGATGAGAGAATTACATTGGATACAGAAGAGAAATCTGAAGTGGAAGATTTTGATGAGGATTCATTACACATGAGACAATTATTAAAAACGAAATTAATTGATATGGATTTATCAGTTAGAGCGTTAAACTGTCTTAAAGCTGCTGATGTAGATACATTAGGTGACTTAGTGACATTTAATAAAAATGATTTATTGAAATTCAGAAACTTTGGTAAAAAGTCGTTAACTGAATTAGATGAATTAGTTGAAAATAAAGGCTTAACATTCGGGATGAATGTTGCAGCTTACAAACTAGATAAAGAATAAAGAGATGAGACACGGAAAGAAATTTAACCATTTAAGCAGACAAGCTCCTCATAGAAAGGCTATGTTGGCTAATATGGCTTGTTCTCTTATCGAGCATAAAAGAGTGAACACTACTGTGGCTAAAGCAAAAGCTTTAAAAAAGTTTGTTGAGCCATTAATCACTAAATCTAAAACAGATTCTACACATTCTCGTAGAACAGTTTTCAGATATTTAAGAAGTAAAGAAGCCGTAACTGAATTATTCAGAGATATTTCTGTGAAAATAGGAGATAGACCAGGTGGATATACAAGAATCTTAAGAACTGGGTTTAGACCAGGTGATAACGCTGAAATGTGCTTTATAGAATTAGTTGACTACAACGAGAATATGTTGAAAGATGCTAAGAAGAAGAAATCTTCTAGAAAACGAAGAGGCGGAGCAAAGTCGAAGCAAAGCGAAGATTCCGTACTTGATACGGAAACTACAGCTACAACTCCAGTTGACGAGTCAACTGAAACTGAAGTAAAACATGGAGAAACAGTTGAAGCAACAGAGGCTGATACAAAAGCAGAAGTTGTAGAAGAAACTCCAGCTGCGGAAGTTGTTGAAGAGGTAAAGACAGACGAGTCTGTTGAAGCAGAAACAAAAGTAGAAGAGGTAAAAGTTGAAGAAGCTACTACTGAGAAAACTGAACCAGAAGCTAAAATTGAAGATGCTCCTGAGGACAAGTCGGATTCGCCAGTTGGCGAAGGAGATTCCGCACCTGATGCGGAAACTGACAATTCTGACGAAGAGGACAAAAAAGAAGAATAAAGTTTGATAACTTTTTTAGAAAAATACAAAAGGATGAAGTAATTTTACTTCGTCCTTTTTTTATGACGTTTTGTGTCATCCTGAATGATTGTCACACTGAGTTTATCGAAGTGTTGTCGAAGGAGAAGCAAAACGATCAAAAATCAGGTTATGTTTTTTAAAGATGTAAGAAATATTTAAAATGAAGAACTCAGAAAATAAAGCAATTTTATTATTAGAAGATGGCACTGTAATGCAAGGAAATGCAGCTGGGCTAATTGGCACAACAACGGGTGAAATCTGTTTTAATACAGGAATGACAGGCTACCAAGAGATTTTTACAGAYCCTTCTTAYTATGGGCAAATTATGGTWACAACYACYGCTCATATYGGTAAYTATGGAACAGCWAAAGATGARGTTGAATCTGATAAAGTGAATATTTCTGGATTAGTTTGTAAGAAGTTTTCTGATGTTTTTTCAAGAGATTTTGCAGACACATCGTTGCAAGAATATTTTGAAACACATGAAATTGTAGCCATTTCTGATGTAGATACTAGAATGTTGGTTCGTCATATTAGAGATAAAGGAGCAATGAATGCAATTATTTCTTCTGAAATTTTTGATATTGAAGAGTTGAAAAAGAAATTAGCAGAAGTGCCTTCAATGGAAGGCTTGGAGCTTTCATCAAAAGTATGCACAAAGGAATCTTATTTTGTTGGTGATGAAAATGCTACTTATAAAGTAGCTGTATTAGATTTAGGAGTCAAAAAGAACATTTTAAGATGTTTAGTAGATAGAGATTGTTACTTGCAAGTATTTCCAATGGACGTTTCTTTTGATGATATGATGGCATGGAATCCAGATGGATTTATGCTTTCTAACGGACCAGGAGATCCTTCTGTAATGACTCAACAAATAGAATTAGTGAAACAAATTAAAGACTCAGGAATTCCAGTTTTTGGAATTTGTTTAGGACATCAAATATTAGCTATTTCTTGTGGTTTATCTACCTCTAAAATGTTTAATGGACACAGAGGAATTAATCACCCAATAATGAATTTAGAAACAGGAAAAGGAGAAATTACATCTCAAAACCACGGATTTGTGGTTGATATGGAATCAGCAGAAAAAGACGATAATATTGTGGTAACACATAAACATTTAAATGATGATACGTTGGCTGGATTACGTTTAAAAGATAGAAATGTATTTTCTGTTCAATACCATCCAGAAGCTTCTCCTGGCCCACATGATTCTCGATACTTATTCGATAATTTTATCGAAAATATTGTAAAAAGTAAAGAGCTAGTTTCTGCTTAATTCCCGCGTCATTTCGAGTTTTTTCTTCTGTCATCCTGAGAGATGTCACACTGAGCTTGTCGAAGTGCTGTCGAAGGACAAGAGACAATCTTTTTATAGTTCGACGGCTCACTATGACAAAGATTTTCTTTTTTGTACCTTTGCACTATGGATAGTAAAGAAGTGAAGTGTTCCTTTTGTGGAAGAGCGAAAAATGAGGTAGAAGTGATGATAGCTGGAGTAACTGGTCATATTTGTAATCACTGTATTTCTCAGGCTCAAAACATTGTAAAGGAAGAAGCAACAGGGAAAGTAAATAGAGATATTTCTGATCAAATTGAACTCTTAAAACCAAAAGAGATTAAGGATCATATGGATGAGTATGTAATTGGACAGGATGATGCTAAAAAAGTACTTTCTGTGGCTGTTTACAATCACTACAAAAGATTAAAACAAGTAGGAGAAGGAGACAAAGAAGTGGAGATTGAAAAATCAAATATCTTATTGGTAGGAGAAACTGGAACGGGAAAAACCTTGATGGCAAAAACGATTGCTAAAATTTTAAAAGTTCCATTTTGTATTGCAGATGCAACTATTTTAACTGAAGCTGGTTATGTAGGTGAAGATGTAGAAAGTATTCTTTCAAGATTATTGCAAGTGGCAGATTTTAATGTGGCAGCAGCAGAAAGAGGAATTGTTTTTATAGATGAAATAGACAAGATTGCCCGTAAAAGTGATAACGCTTCAATAACTCGAGATGTAAGTGGTGAAGGTGTTCAGCAGGCGTTATTAAAGCTCTTAGAAGGCTCGATTGTTAATGTTCCACCACAAGGAGGAAGAAAACACCCAGAACAAAAGTTAATTGCCATAGAAACCAAAAACATATTGTTTGTTTGTGGAGGAGCTTTTGATGGAATTACCAAAAAAATTGCTAATCGTTTACAAACGCAAGCCATCGGATTTAAGTCTTCTGAAAAAGAGGAATATGATGAAGAAAACCTATTGCAATACATTACTCCACAAGATGTAAAAGCTTTTGGATTGATACCTGAATTAATAGGAAGAATGCCGGTGTTGTCTTATTTAGACCCATTGGATAAAACGGCTTTGAGGAGAATTTTAACAGAGCCTAAAAATGCTATTACCAAGCAATACATTAAGTTGTTTGAAATGGATGGTATTAAGCTTTCGTTTGATAAAGGAGTGCTAGATTTTATTGTAGAAAAAGCATTAGAGTATAAATTAGGAGCTCGTGGTTTGCGTTCTATTTGCGAAGCCATTATGTTAGATGCAATGTTCGAATTACCATCAGACGAAAAACAAAAAGAACACAAAGTAACTTTGCGTTACGCTAAAAATAAGTTTAAAGGCTCTAAGATTAGCAGCTTGAAGGTGGCTTAGGGCAATTGTTATACTGATCTTTTTTGTCTTGAAAAAACAGTATTTATTTCAAGCTGTCATAGTGAGCCTGTCGAACTATAAGCGARGAAATCAATATTGTTTTGGAAAAGGTACGCAATCCAAGCCAAGCGCAGAATTTTCAATTCGTTTAACGCTAGGCTAAGAAATCGTAGGGGAGTTTGAAACTCTACCCTTTCAGTTTAGTACTTAGCCAAATCAAATATTTTTATAATTAGTTTTCTTTTTCATTATCAAAATTTTGGTTTGGTGGTTTTCAATCGAAGCTCTGAACTTCAAATTACCACCAAAACCCCTATGTTTTTTAGCCATTGTTACCCACCGTTTGGTTTACTTTCCATTCTGTTTAGCGTTGGCAAAGACATACTCTTTGACAAGTTTTGGCTCGTGCGTTTGGCTTTTGAGCGACTTGGCAATGTGTATGACTTTATGCGTTGGCTATTTTATATCAATTCCAATTACCCAAACAGGAACTGAAATTACTTTGGCAAAATCATTTAAAATTTTGACACTTTTATCATAAGTTACAATTCCATCACTTAACATTGCTTCTAAATCTCCCGTAGGGACTACATAAACTAAGCAGTCAATTGAGTTTTGGACATTTGCTTYTAGAACTTTGAAAAAATCTCTATATGCTAAAGCCCAATTTCCAAATTGTATTTCACCAACAATTAAAGGTGTGTCAGTATCTTGCTTATTWAATTCAATATCAATTCCGATACTCGCTTTTTCTTTTAATTCTTTTGCAATATGAGCAAGGTCTTTATTCTTTTTCAAAAACTCATTCCATCTTTTCTCTCCTTCGTGATAATGAAGTTCTCCAAAACATAAGTTTCTTAGCGAATTAATATTTTTGGTGTGATTTAAAATAGCAAAGTCAAAACCACCAATTGTACTCTTTTCTGAACTGAAATAAAAAACACCTTTTTCCTCATTGACTTCAAATTTTACTTCATTTTTGAGTTTGTTTTGAAGCAATTTTCTTAATTCAATATTTAAGATATCTGCTTTTATTCCTTTACTCTCCTTGCTTTTTGTTTTTTTAATTCGTGTTTCAATTCGTACTTTAGATGATAGACAATTAATTAGGTCATCACGTAAATCACTATGAGTATTTAAAATTTCATAAGCGTGATGATGATAATGTTCTTTTGAAACAAATAATTTACCAGAGTTTATTTTACTCCATTTTTTAATTTCTTGATTTGTCATTTTATTCATTTATTTGATTATAAAGTGCCTTACCAATTTTTTCAATTACTCCAACTACAAGAGCATTTCCCATAAAAAAAGCACGTTTAGTATCTGTAACTCCTTCCAGTTTTGTGTGGTCGTCTGGAAACATATTTAATCGCTCCAATTCAACTGGAGTTAATCGCCTTAAACCTCTGTCTGAAACAATTACGTGCTTAAATCTTGAAGGTGATTTTCCTCCTTCTCCTGTAATTATAGTTCTTGAAGCATTATCTAATGCGTCAGGATAAATCATTCCCCCTTCAGAGTAGTTATATTTAAAACCATCTTTAGAAATTCTTAGAATTGATTTAGAACCTTTTAAATATTCCCACATTTCTTTTTCGGTAGCGATTATTTTTTCGCTTCCGTCTTTTTCCAAAATAGATTTTGGAGTTTTTAATTTATTGTTTTTAATAAAGAAATCGTCAGTTACTTCTCCATTTTGAAGAAGATCACCTAAAACTATTCTTTTCCCATTATAATTTGGGCTTGTTTTAGTTGTATAAATTTTTCCTTTAAAAAGTAATCCTGTGTTTTGAAAAGGAGAAAGTTTTCCTTCTTTATTAAAGTCAGTCGTTATTTCTTCTAAACTTCCTTTAATTTCAAATTCTTCAAGTTTATTTATTTTATCTAATGGGAAAGCATTTGCAATTGTTCCTTTTTCTTGAAGCCAATCTATTTTTTTTGATTTGGATATTCTTTTATAAACGTCTGTCGATTTATGATATCCAATAATGAAAGTTCTTCTTCTTCTCTGTGGCATACCATATTCTCCTGCATTTATAACTCTCCATTCTATAGCATAACCTAAATCATTTAAACTCTTTAACATTACTGCAAAATCACGACCTCTTTGAGAAGCTGGAGATTTTAAAAGCCTATCTACATTTTCTAAAAACAAATATTTTGGTTTATTTTTTTTGTATTCTAAAATTTTGTGAATTGACCACCAAAGAACACCTTTTTTTCCTTTTAATCCTTTTGAATTGTGCAATGTTGTTGCAACCGAATAATCTTGACAAGGAAAKCCACCAACTAATAAATCGTGATCTGGAATTTCCTCAATATTTCTTGTTACAACGTCATTTAAATCTTCATTTGAATGGTTCTCATTTCCGAATTGGTTTTCATAGACCATTGATGCGTGTTGCACTTTGGTTGATGGTTCCCATTGGTTACTCCAAACAATATCGTAATTATTATGTTTTTCAAGTCCAAGACGAAAACCTCCGACACCAGCAAATAATTCAGCTACTTTCAGTTTTTTATTTTCCATTTTCTTGAGATTTGTAATAGTTAATTTTTTCCTCAGCCACTCTTAAAATTTCAGTTGTCCCTTGAGTATATTTTAATTCGTCTGCAATTTTTTCTGAATACCAGTTAATTATCAATTCTTGTTCTGGTAAATTATAAAATTCTGCAAGTCTTATTAATTGTTCTTTTGTCGGTTTTCTTTCATTTTTTTCAAATTTGCTAATCAAAGATTGATCAATATCAACTTCTGCTGATACTTTTCGCAAAATCATTTCCTTTTCTTCTCGTGCTACTTTTAAAATATTTCCTAATGATTTCATTGGACAGGTTTGTTTTAGACTAATAATGTCCAAATGTAGAAAAATTATTTTATTTATGTGATTTTTTTGGAGGAAATTTTACTCTTTTATTTTTTTAGTGTTGGGCTTGTGAGTTGGCAAAAAAATAAATGTGTAAATGTGCGGTGGGATTTTCTGCAATGGTGGGTAACGATTAGTATATGGCATTTAGGGCAGTAGAAAGCGATAAACTTTCAAGTTTGCTCTGAGCCAAAACGTTGTATTTTGTTTTTAATTTATTCATTCTTAAAAGCCAAATCAACGATTTGGCGGTGTTGGTAAATAGCACTGAACTTTCATGAATCACCGAATGCCCTATTTGCTATATACAGTGTTACCACACGTGTTTCTTTTTATTTAATGTTTCTCACATTAATCCACCCTTCGTTTTGATGAAGCATATTACATCCTCCCCAGTTATTCTCACATTTGTCAATTTTCTTGAATGAAGCTTTAACTTCAGTTCCATTATCAAAATTTTCAACAACTTCAATATTACAGACTTGGTAATCTTTATCATTAAATCTCAGATATGAACCAGTACAGTCCTTAATCACGGTCATATTTTTATTATTCACTTTTGAACACGAAATAAACGTAGTCAAGAACAGTACTGTTAAAATTAATATTTTTTCTTTCATAATTTCATCTTTTCCATGTCGTACTTTCAAATGTTGCGTTTGAAAAATTTTCACCATTGATTTCAGTATTCCCAGAAATTCCGCCTAAAAATCCAAGACTATTGCAGTCAAAATCTATTACCGTAGAAGTCATATCTGCACCACAGGTTCCGGGGTCAAATACATAAACAGTCTTTTCTTGAAAAGTGTATTTCTTGACGCTCACTCCACTCTCACAAGTTTGTTCTTTGTCAAAATCATTTATCAAATTTTCAATACATTTAGGCGTGTCTTTTTCTATTTCAAGTTTTTGGCAACTTGAGAAACCGATAAATGTAAAAACCAGTATTATTATAATTTTTCGTTTCATTGTCTATCGTCATTATGTGTGGTAACGCTTAGGCTAAAAAATCGTAGGGGAGTTTGAAACTCTTCCCTTTCAATTTAGCACTTAGCCAAAGCAAATATTTTTATAATTAATTTTCTTTTTTCGTTATCAAAATTTTGGTTTGGCGGTTTTCAATCGAAGCTCTGACCTTTCAATTTACCACTAAAACCCCTATGTTTTTTAGCCATTGTTGTGCGTTCGGCTTTTTTGTCGTTATATTTTTTCTGTGCATTTATTTATTCTGTCGTTTCGTTTTTGTATAAATTTTGTCACTTTATTCTTGTAAATTAAATAGTCGTCAACATCTCTAAAGTTCGGTTTTGTATTGAAGTCGTCAAATGGCAAATAAAACTTTACCTGTTGTTTGTCGTCTAGTAAATCGTCAAGTAGAAAAAAGTTCACATAGTTTTTAAATGTCCCAAATAGTTTAAAAAAATTTTCATATCTCAAAAGCGTGTCGAACAATGGGCTTGTTTGTTTAGTGTAAAAAAGTCGGATACATTCAAGTGTCAAATCAAATCTATCGTCAATAAGTGAATTTATTCCTCTTGCTTGGTTAATTGTAAACTTGTTGTCAATTTTATTCTTTGGAAATAATGTATATGCACCAATTGTACTGCCGATTTCAAAAAGTTCGTCAACGTCTTTTGAAATTTGACTTACAAGCCATTGCTTTCTTTTCTGATTTCTATAAGAATGTGTTATAGCATCACTACCTAAATTAAATTCTCCAAGTTCAGAATTATGGTACAAATATTTGCCACTCTTTTTGTCAGTTAATTCAAATTTTGTTCCATTTGGAAGTGTTTTATTCCATAATATTTTATGGTAGTTTTTTAAAGTTTTACTTGTGCTGTCTGGGTCGCCTCCCTTAGCGTCAGTATAGACTTTGAAATTTGTATCAATTATTAATTCTTTCACTTGTCTCTCATTTTAAGGTGTCGGTTCTGTTAGCTGACGCACAACAACCAGATAAAGAACACTAGTGTTCTTTATCTGCATTATGTGTTTAGCTCAAATATAACTAAATATGTTTAAGGATTAAGATTAATCTCTTGCTATTATTGTGGTTTGAAGCTATGACATTAAAATATCCGTACATTTATACGTATAATAAACGTTTAATCTACGGCTATTGTTATTTCTTAAAATACCCTTCATTAATACTTCCTATGTAATTTAAAATGGCTTCTTTGCCTGTTTTTCCAGTTGAAGAAGTACTAAAAGAAATGGGCATTTCTTCCCAATATTTTAGCATTTCTTTTTTATAAGCCAATAAGTTTTTGTTTAGTTTTGAGCTGGTCAGTTTGTCTGTTTTGGTAAAAACAATAGAAAACGGAATACCTTTCTCTCCTAACCATTCCATAAAATCTAAATCTATTTCTTGTGCTGGTAATCTTGAGTCAATCAACACAAATAAATTTAACAAAGTTTCTCGGTGCAAGATGTATTCAGCAATAAATTCTTGCCATTTCCCTCTATTTTTTTTCGAGGTTTTTGCATAACCATATCCAGGTAAATCCACAAAATAAAAGGTCTCGTTAATCATGAAATGATTAATTAATTGTGTTTTTCCAGGAGTCTGAGAAGTCTTCGCTAATTTCTTATGGTTGGTAATGTAATTGATTAATGAAGATTTACCCACATTAGATCTGCCTATAAAGGCATATTCTGCCCTATCCGCTTCTGGACAAAGGGATAGCTTGGTGTTGCTAATTACAAATTCTGCTGTGTTTATCTTCATTTTCTCTTTTTGTCATCCCGGCCATAGTGGAGGGATCTTTTTGCTTTTTAGCACCATTTTCACAAGATTCCTCTATTTCGCTTCTTTGTCGCTCCAATCGGAATGACACTTTTTGTTTATTAATAGACTCAAAAGTAATCATTTCTTGTTGTGTTTTATTGCTTTAAGAAGGCCATCTTTTTTCAATCCTTCGACTTCGCTCAGGATGGCAAAAAGAGAGTCACAGCAATAATTCCCAGCCGTTTTCGTTAAAAGTTATTAACAAAGTGGTAAAAAGTGGTAGATTGTGGTAAAATATGAACTATATTTACCCATTAATTAAATAAAGACTTGACAATTAGCAGATTGCAATGACAAACTTTATCGGAGAATTCGAATGTAAACTGGATACCAAAGGAAGGTTAATGCTTCCCTCTAGTTTAAGGAAGCAGCTAGATCCAGCCGCGCAGGAGAGGTTTGTGATAAATCGAGGGTTTGAGAAGTGTTTAGTGCTTTATCCAAAAAATGATTGGGAATACATTAGTGCTGAGATAAACAAGTTGAATCAGTATGTGAAAAAGAATAGAGAGTTTATTCGGTATTTCTATCGTGGAGCAACAGAGCTGGGGTTAGATGGAACGGGGCGGCTATTATTTCCGAAAAGGTTGTTGGAGTATGCTGGAGCAAAAAAAGAAGTAGTGCTTTTTGCTCATGGTAACAGAATTGAGATTTGGGATAAAAAAGCATACAACAATTTATTGACTGATGAGCCTGATGAGTTTGCAGATTTAGCAGAAGAAGTAATGGGAGGTTTTGATAATCAGGATGAAGATGGATTATCATAATCCTGTTTTATTAAAGGAGTCGGTTGATGGGCTGAATATTAAGAATGATGAAATATGTGTAGATGTAACATATGGAGGGGGTGGTCATTCTAAAGAAATATTAAAAAGGTTGGGTGAGGGAGGTAAATTGTTTGGATTTGATCAGGATAAAGATGCAGAAGCAAACAGTTTAGATGATGAGCGATTTGAGTTAGTGAAACAGAATTTTCGTTATTTGAAAAATTTTTTAAAATTCCATCAGGCAGTGCCTGCGGATTGTATTCTAGCTGACTTGGGAGTTTCCTCGCATCAGTTTAACGAAGGAGAAAGAGGTTTTTCTATTCGTTTTGAAGGTCCGCTGGACATGAGAATGAACCAAAATGGTGAATTAACAGCAGAAAAAATAATCAATGATTATAAAGAAACTGACTTGATTAGAATTTTTAAAGGATACGGAGAAGTTAGAAACGCTCAAAAATTAGTTTTTGAAATTGTAAACAGAAGAGAGGAGAAAAGAATAACAAGAACAAAAGAGCTAATAGAGATAATTGAGGATTGTGTGCCAGGAAAATTTAGGAATAAATATTTAGCCCAAGTTTTTCAGGCATTACGAATAGAAGTGAATGATGAGTTGGGAGCATTAAAAGATATGTTAGAACAAAGTTACGAGGTGTTAAAACAAGGAGGAAGATTATCGGTGATAACCTACCATTCTTTAGAAGACAGGCTGGTAAAGAATTTTTTTAAGAAGGGAAAGTTTGAAGGCGAATTGGAGAAGGATTTTTTCGGAAATCCACAATTAAAATTCAAACAAATAAATAGAAAACCAATTCTTCCAAGCGAGGAAGAAATTGCAACTAACAATAGGGCACGTAGTGCAAAACTTCGGGTAGCCGAAAAATTATGAGAGGGTAAGTGAACACATTTAAGAAAGAAGAAAAGCCAAAGAAAAAGAAAGAAGCTGGTAAAGTTTCAAAATCGTTGGCGAATATATTTTCTGGAAACTTCTTGTCTAAAGACAATGTAGTCGGACTTCTACCCTTCATGTTTTTTTTAACTTTTTTGGGAATTCTTTACATCGCTAACGGATATTATGCTGAGAAAGTGGTAAGGGATTTACACAAAACAGGCAATGATGTAAAGGAATTAAGATCCGAATACATTACTATAAAATCAGACTTAAATTTTAAAAGTAAGCAGTCGCAAGTTGCTCAAGCAACTGAGCAATTGGGGATTTATGAATCAACTACTCCTCCAACAAAAATAGTAGTTGATGAAAGTGAAATGAAGAAGCTAACTGAGGTGAATTAAGATGAAAGGGCAAAAACAAAAAATATTTTTAAGGGTGTATGTAGTTTATGGCATGGTCTTTTTGTTTGCAATGGCAATCGTTTTCCAAACAGTTAAGCTGCAGTACATAGAAGGAGATATGTGGAGGGCAAAAGAAGAATCGTTGACTCGAAACTTTCGAGAAATTGAAGCTATTCGAGGAAATATTTATGCAACGGATGAAAGCTTGTTGGCGACTTCAATTCCAAAATATGAAGTACGATTTGATGCTAATACAGATGCGTTAACAGATAAATATTTTAATGAGAATGTAGATTCATTGGCGATTCAATTATCAAAAATATTTCCAAAAAAATCAAAATCAGAGTATTTAACTGAGCTAAAAATGGCTCGAGCAAATGGGAAAAGGTATCACCTCATTAGGAGAAATGTAAAGTTCACAGAATTAAAACTACTTAAAGAATTTCCGATTTTCAGAGAAGGCAAATTCAAAGGAGGGTTTATTGCTGTACAGCAAAATAAGCGAGTTCGGCCATTTAAGAAGTTAGCGGCAAGAACAATTGGTTATGAAAGGGAAGGAAGCAAACCTGTAGGGCTGGAGGGTGCTTACAGTAAAGAGTTGAGCGGTGTTAAAGGGGAAATGTGGATGCAAAAAATTGCTGGTGGAGTTTGGATGCCGATAGGCGAGAATAGTGGAAGAGAACCAGAAGATGGAAGTGATATTTATACCACAATTGATGTAAACATTCAAGATGTTGCTCAACACGCATTGGAAAATCAATTAATTGAGCATCAAGCAGATCACGGTTGTGTTGTTTTAATGGAAGTTTCTACGGGGGACATTAAAGCAATTGCAAATTTAAAGAGAAATAAAGACGGGTCATATTATGAAAGCTACAATTATGTGGTTGGAGAAAGCACTGAACCAGGATCAACATTCAAATTAGCTTCTCTAATGGCTGCATTTGAAGATGGACACCTTGGTCTAGATGATATGGTGGACACTGAAAATGGCATTACTAAATTTTATGATTTAACGATGCGCGATTCTCATATAGGGGGTTATGGTAAAATTTCTATTAAGGAGTCATTTGTAAAATCTTCAAATGTTGGTATTTCAAAGGCAATAAATAGAGTTTACGCTTCTAGACCACAAGAATTTGTGGATAGACTTTACAAGATGGAGTTGAATAAAAAATTGGGAATTGAAATTGCTGGTGAAGGATCTCCATTAATTAAAAGCACTGATGATGAATACTGGTCTGGAGTATCTATTCCTATGATGTCCATTGGTTATGAGGTGCAAATGACACCGCTTCAAATTTTAACTTTTTATAATGCAATTGCCAATAACGGTAAAATGGTAAAACCAAGATTTGTAAAGGAAGTTCGCCAGAGTGGTAAGTTGATTAAGCGTTATGATACTGAGGTAATTAATAATTCAATCTGCTCTAAAAAAACCATTAAAATGGCGAAAGAAATGTTAGAAGGAGTTGTTGAAGAAGGAACAGCAAAAAACCTTAAAAATTCAAGATATAAAATTGCTGGAAAAACAGGAACAGCACAAATAGCGAATGCAAAGTACGGTTATAAATACGATTCTAAAGTAAGTCATCAGGCGTCTTTTGTAGGTTATTTTCCGGCTGATAATCCAAAATACACATGTATTGTTGTAGTGAACGCTCCATCCAAAAATGTTTATTACGGGAACTTAGTTGCAGGTCCAATTTTTAAAGAAGTGGCCGATAAAGTTTATGCAAGTAGCATTCAAATTCATGATGAACTGTCTAGGAAAGAGCATTTAGCCGTTTCAAGAATTCCATATGCAAAAGATGGATTTTACAATGACCTTTCTAAAATTTATTCCACACTAGATATTAAAACTTCACAGGAAGAAGTAAGCCCTATCTGGGCAAAAGTTGTTACAGGTGATAAAGAAGTAAAAATTTATAAGAAAAAAATCGCTCCAATTTATGTCCCAGATGTTACGGGAATGAGCATTAAAGATGCCTTATATATTTTAGAGAATCAAGGAATGAATGTTCGGTTTACCGGAAGCGGAATGGTTAAAAAACAATCGGTTGAACCTGGGAAAACAATAATTAAAGGAGAAAAAATAATACTAGAGCTGGTTTGAAATTATTAAAAGATATCATATATAAAGCCGGAATAGATGAGGTAATAGGATCTACACAAGTTGCTATAGAAAAAGTATGTTTTGATTCAAGAGAAATAGAAAAATTTAGTCTTTTTATTGCTGTTTCGGGAACTCAAGTAGATGGTCATCAATTCATTTCTAAAGCAATTGAAGATGGAGCAGTAGCAATTGTCTGCGAAAATTTTCCAGAAGAAATCAAAGAAGAAGTCACCTATATAAAAGTACAAAATAGTAGTGGAGCTTTAGGAGTGATTGCAGCCAATTATTATGATAATCCTACTTCAGAAATTAAATTAATTGGAATAACTGGAACAAACGGGAAAACAACAACAGCCACATTATTACACGATTTATATACTCAATTAGGATACAAGTCAGGACTACTTTCTACCGTAGTTAATAAAATAGGAACAGAAGAAATAGAAGCTACACATACAACTCCAGATGCCATTCAATTAAACGCTTTGTTAAGATACATGATTGCTGAAAATTGTGAGTATTGCTTTATGGAAGTAAGCTCCCATGCCATTCACCAAAATAGAATAGCAGGATTAGATTTTTCAGGTGGGGTATTTACCAACATCACACACGATCATTTAGATTACCATAAAACTTTTGATGAGTATTTAAAAGCCAAGAAATTTTTCTTCGATTGTTTGAGTGAAAATGCTTTTGCATTGGTGAATAAAGATGATAAAAATGGGATGGTGATGATGCAAAACACCAAAGCGAAAAAAGTTACTTACGCATTGAAGAGTATGTCTGACTATAGCTGCAAAGTAATTGAAAGTGATTTTTCAGGAATGCAATTAAATATTGATGGAAGTGAAGTTTGGACAAAATTAATCGGAAAATTTAACGCATATAATTTATTGGCAATTTATTCAACAGCTGTTTTGCTTGGCCAAGAAAAGTTGAATATACTCACTGCCATCAGCAATCTTGTTTCCGTTGAGGGTAGGTTTCAATATGTTAAATCACCTAATAATATTTCAGGAATTGTGGATTATGCACATACTCCAGATGCACTAAAAAATGTATTGAAGACCATCAATGATATTAGAACAGGAAATGAACTATTAATAACGTTGGTTGGTTGTGGCGGAGATAGAGATAAAGAAAAAAGACCAATAATGGCAAAAATTGCTTGCGATTTGAGTGATAAAATAATTCTTACATCGGACAATCCCAGATCAGAAAATCCTAAAGAGATAATTAAAGATATGAGACAAGGAGTTGAGGGAGTACACTTTAAAAAAGTATTGGCAATTGTAAGTAGAGAAGAAGCAATTCGAACAGCTTGTTCACTGGCTAGTGATGGAGACATCATCTTAGTTGCGGGAAAGGGACATGAAAAATACCAAGAAATAAATGGAGAAAAATTACCATTTGATGACATGAAAATTTTAGAAGAAACTTTTAAAGTAATGAATAACTAATGCTGTATTATTTATTTACATATCTACAAGAATTAGGTGTTCCAGGGGCAGGAGTGTTCCAGTACATTACATTTAGAGCAGCTTTTGCATTAATAGGTTCTCTTATTATTACCATCGTAATAGGTAAGAAAGTTATTCGAAAATTACAATTAATGCAAGTTGGCGAGGTAGTTAGAGATCTAGGGTTGCAAGGGCAAATGGAAAAACAAGGGACACCAACAATGGGTGGGTTAATCATTTTAGCAGCCATTTTAATCCCCACTTTCTTATTTGCAAAATTGGATAATATCTACATCATTTTAATGATTGTTTCAACCATTTTATTGGGGTTGATAGGGTTTATTGATGACTACATTAAAGTATTTAAAAAGAACAAAGAAGGACTGGCAGGCAGGTTYAAAATAATGGGACAGGTTGGTGTTGGAATAATAGTAGGTTCAATTCTTTATTTTAATGATGGAGTTGTTGTTAAACAAAAAATGTTTAATGAAACTGCTCCTACTCATGTAAGTAGAGAATTGATTAATGATGTAGTTCATGAGTCTTCAGAAAACTATACTTGGGTAGAAGTAAAATCTACCGTAACCACAATTCCTTTTGTTAAAAACAACGAGTTTGATTATGCTTCTTTAACTAGTTGGGCAGGGAAATACGCTTATTTACTAGGAGGAATAGTCTTCATTTTAATCGTGATTATTATTGTAACAGCAGTATCTAATGGAGCCAACATGACTGATGGATTGGATGGGTTGGCTACAGGAACTTCAGCTATAATTGGAATTACATTAGCAGTTTTTGCCTATGTATCTGGTAATACTGTTTTTGCTGATTACTTAAACATTATGTACATCCCAGACTCAGGAGAGCTAGTGATATTTATCGCAGCATTTGTTGGAGGATGTATAGGATTCTTGTGGTATAATTCTTATCCAGCAGAAGTTTTTATGGGTGATACAGGGAGTTTGGCTTTAGGTGGAATAATCGCTGTTTTTGCATTGGCAGTCAGAAAAGAATTACTCATCCCTCTTTTGTGCGGAATCTTTTTAATAGAAAATTTATCAGTAGTGATTCAGGTAGGTTATTTCAAATACACCAAAAGGAGATATGGAGAAGGAAGAAGGGTGTTTTTGATGGCTCCACTGCATCATCATTTTCAGAAAAAAAATATGCACGAAGCAAAAATTGTATCACGGTTTTGGATTGTGGGGATAATGTTAGCACTACTGACATTTGTAACCTTAAAACTGAGATAAAATGAGTAAAAGGCTCGTCATTTTAGGTGGAGGAGAAAGYGGTGTTGGAGCAGCTATTTTGGCGAAAAAAAAAGGGTTTGAGGTATTTGTCTCGGATAAAGGTGAGATAAAAGACAAATACAAAAATGTTCTTATAAATATTGATGTTGAATGGGWAGATGGAAAGCACACAGAATCTAAAATCCTGAATGCAGCTGAGGTAGTAAAGAGTCCTGGTATATCAGATACAGTTCCTTTGATTTTGCAACTTAAAGAGAAAGGTATTCAGGTTATTTCTGAAATAGAGTTTGCTGGCAGATATACCAATGCGAAAATTATTGGCATAACGGGGAGTAATGGGAAGACAACAACGGCTCTACTAATATTTCACATGCTTAAAAAAGCAGGATTAGATGTTGGATTGGCAGGAAATATTGGAGATAGTTTAGCACGACAAGTGGCAGAGGAAGATAAAGGGTTTTATGTGGTGGAGTTAAGCAGTTTTCAGTTAGATGGAATGATTGATTTTAAGGTAGATATCGCAATGATTTTGAATATAACACCAGATCATTTAGACCGATATGATAACCAATTTGAAAATTATGTAGCATCCAAATTTAGGATTCTTCAAAATCAGACAAAATACAGTGAAATCATCTATTGCTATGATGATGAGGTGGTAAGAAAGGGAATAGAAGAAGGGAATTATCAAGGTGTGAAACACCCATTTAGTATAAAAACAATTACCTCCGAAGGAGGCTATATAAATAAAGAGAATTTAATTATAAACACTAATAATAAATTATTTAAAATGAAAATTACAGAATTAGCATTACAAGGAAAGCACAACTTGTACAATTCAATGGCAACAGGAATTGCAGGGAGGGTGCTTGACCTTAAAAAAGAAGTAATTAGAGAAAGTTTAACTGATTTTCAAAACATTGAACACCGATTAGAAGAAGTCGGTAAAGTTCATGGAATTACTTTTGTTAACGATTCAAAAGCAACTAATGTAAATTCAACTTGGTATGCTTTAGAAACATATGGAAATTCTATAGTATGGATAGTTGGAGGGGTTGATAAAGGGAATGATTATGAAATGTTAGC
This sequence comes from Flavobacteriales bacterium, assembly GCA_002402165.1. Lineage (GTDB taxonomy): Bacteria > Bacteroidota > Bacteroidia > Flavobacteriales_E > Vicingaceae. Next base: position 111,638 of record NVVI01000001.1, on the reverse strand, counting down.
GGAATTAGTTTCTGATAAGGTTAAAGCGATTGTTTGTTTAGGAAAAGACAACAAGAAAATTCACGAAGCTTTTAAAGATCTTATTGAAGATATTGTTGACACAGAAACTGCTCAAGATGCAGTAAACATGGCATATCAATTAAGCCAAAAAGGTGACACTGTTTTATTATCTCCAGCTTGTGCTAGCTTTGATTTGTTTGATAATTATGAAGATAGAGGCCATCAATTTAAAAGAGCAGTAAAAGCGTTATAAATGAAAGAGTTGATTAACATATCAGGTCAACAATTTTATTATTCCACTATTGATCAAGTGATAGGGCGATGGTCTCAGAAAGAAAAATGTGCTATAATTATTGATGAGTATCATTTAGATCAATTTTTGATAAGTGGAGGAAATATTATTGAAGAGTCATCTCAAATTATAATTATTAGCGCAAATGTTAGTAATGCTATAAATCAATTACAAGGCATGAATGTACTATTAGTTGCTGCAGGTAGTTWTAAGGAGGCAGTGAAAATTGCCATGTTAGGAGTTGAATTAGCCAAAAAAGTGATTTGTATTCCTAAAGAAAATGAGGAAACAGTTGTTGATATCATCAGCAATATAGCGGTTTAAATGGTATGTCATTTGTAGATAGATATATAAAAGGAGACAGAATAATATGGTTAGTAGTCTTCTTATTAGCTATTTTATCTGTGTTAGCAGTTTATAGTTCAATAGTAACGTTAGCTTATAAGTACAAAGGAGGAGACACTTTGTATTATCTTATTAAGCATTCCATTATTTTAGTTATTGGGTTTGGATTAATGTTCGCAGCCCATAATTTAAATTATAAATATTATTCCCGAATTTCCCAAATAGCATTGTTTTTGTCAATACCCTTGCTCTTGCTTACATTAATTACTGGGGCAAATATAAATGAAGCAAGTAGGTGGTTAGTTATTCCTGTAATCAATCAAACTTTTCAAACATCTGATTTAGCCAAACTGTCTTTAATCATGTATTTAGCAAGGTTGTTGTATAAAAAGCAAGATAATATTCAAGACTTTAAATCTGCTTTTTTACCTATAATGGTTCCTGTGTTGTTAGTCTGTGGACTGATTCTTCCAGCCAATTTCTCTACTGCTGTAATGCTATTTACAACAAGCCTTATTATAATGTTTATAGGGAGGGTAAATATGAAATACATTTTATCATTGATAGCAATAGGGTTAGGTTCTTTAATGCTGATGCTTTTAATTGCAAAGGCGAAACCGGAATTATTACCTAGATTAGATACTTGGGTAAGCCGGATAGAATCTTTTTCTGAAGGCGATAGTGAAGGAAACTATCAAGCAGAACAGGCAAAAATTGCCATTGCTACAGGAGGTCCATTTGGCAAAGGACCAGGAGGAAGTACCCAACGAAATTTTTTACCCCACCCATATTCAGATTTTATTTATGCTATTGTAATTGAAGAATATGGTTTGTTCGGAGGGGTTTCGGTAATTATTCTATACCTCATACTTTTTTATCGTGGAATAAAAATCGCTCAAAAATCTGAGAAAACATTTGGAACTTTTCTAGCAGTTGGTTTATCGTTTAGCTTGGTTTTTCAAGCAATGATAAATATGGCTGTGGCTGTAAACTTGTTTCCAGTTACAGGTCAACCATTGCCCCTAGTAAGTATGGGAGGGACTTCCATTTGGTTTACCTGTTTGGCTATTGGGATAATATTAAGCGTAAGTAGAAAATCAACAAAGGATGAACCTAAAAAAGTAAATATTGCAGTTTAAAATAATCATTAGTGGAGGTGGAACGGGAGGTCATATTTTCCCAGCAATAGCTATTGCAAATGCGATTAAAGAAAAATATCCAGACACTAATATTCTTTTTGTTGGTGCTTTAGGGAWMAYGGAAATGGAAAAAGTTCCWGCGGMAGGYTAYGAAATTATWGGYTTACCAATAATGGGTTTACAAAGAAGATTGACTTTACAAAACTTAAAATTTCCGTTTAAGCTATTTTTGAGTATGCGAAAAGCAAAAAAAATAGTGAAAGATTTTAAGCCAGATGTTGTTGTTGGTGTTGGTGGATATGCAAGTGGTCCGTTATTAAAAGCTGCTACTAGGCTTGGAGTTCCGGCTTTGGTTCAAGAGCAAAATTCCTATCCAGGAATTACTAATAAATTATTGGCTAAACATGTTGAAAAAATTTGTGTTGCTTATGATAATATGGATCGATTTTTCCCAAGAGAGAAAATTATATTGACGGGAAATCCAGTTCGCCAAAATATTAAAAACTTAGAAGCAAAAAGAGTAAGAGGAATAGAATATTTTGGATTAGATCCAACAAAAAAAACTGTCTTAGTTGTTGGAGGAAGTTTAGGTGCAAGAACAATCAACCACGCAATTGATGCTGGAATAGAAGAGTTTGTAAAAAACAACATTCAGTTGGTATGGCAAACAGGTAAATTGTATGTTGATGAAGCTGCTAAAACAGTCGCTAAATATGAAGGAAAAGGAATTAAAACAATGCCATTTATCAGCAAAATGGATTATGCTTATGCTATTGCAGATGTAGTGGTATCAAGAGCTGGAGCAATGTCAGTTTCTGAATTAAGCATTGCAGCGAAGCCAACTATTTTTGTTCCATTACCAAGTGCAGCAGAAGACCATCAAACCAAAAATGCAATGGCATTGGTTAATCATAATGCAGCATTACTGGTTAAAGATACAGAAGCACAAAAGAAGCTAGTTCCAACATTAATTGAATTAGTGAACAATGAACAAGAACAACAAAGAATAGCAAATAATGTGGCTAAAATGGCTTTTAACGATTCTGCAAATATTATTGCCGATGAGGTGATAAAATTGATTAAACATTAATGAATATTTACAATCTACATACCGTTTATTTTTTAGGAGTTGGAGGCATTGGTATGAGTGCAATAGCACGCTTTTATAATGATTATGAAGATTGTAAAGTTGTGGGTTATGATAGAATAGAAACCGTTTTGACGAAGCAATTAGAATCAGAAGGAATAATGATTCATTATGACGAGGATATTAATCAAATTCCAGCAACTGTAAAAGAACAAGAAGAAGGGACGTTGGTTGTTTATACCCCAGCTATTCATAAAGAAAATAAAGAGTTTTTATACTTAAAAGAAAAAGGAATTAAGCTCTATAAACGTTCGGAAGTGTTGGGTTTAATTACAGAGGGATTTTTTACAATAGCTATTGCCGGAACACACGGAAAAACAACCACATCTTCAATTATAGCACATATTTTAAATGAATGTGATGTTAATTGCATCGCTTTTTTAGGTGGAATAAGCTTAAATTTCAATTCAAACTTATTGTTAAATAAAGAATCAGAGATAGTAATAGTAGAGGCTGATGAATATGACCGTTCGTTCTTAACCCTTTCTCCAGATATCGCTTTAATTACTTCAATTGATGCAGACCATTTAGATGTTTATGGGGATAAGAATCAAATGGAAAATGCTTACGATGAGTTTGTAGGAAAAATTAAACAAGATGGTAAATTGATTACCAAACAAGAGTGTATAGATGTTTTAAACATTCGTTCAGATATTAAAACTTCGAGTTATTCTGCTACAGAAAACGCAGATTTTTCAGCAACAAACACTACCATTAAAAGTGGTAATTATTACGTTGATGTAGATAATGTTGGTTCTATCACTAAAGATGTAAAAATTGGGTTACCAGGAATTCATAATGTAGAAAATGCCATTGGAGCATTTGCCATTGCTGAAGAGTTAGGGATTGAAAAAAAACAAATTAAGGCAGCTTTAGAAAGCTATAAAGGTGTTCAGCGTAGATTTGAAACGCATATAAGAACGAAAAACATCGTTTACATTGACGATTATGCTCATCATCCATCCGAGTTGGAGATGTGTATTAAATCAGTTAGGGAATTGTATCCCAATAAAAAGATTACTGGAATTTTTCAACCACATTTATACAGTAGAACAAGAGACTTTGTAGATGGATTTGCTGAAAGTTTGTCCTTATTAGATGAATTGATTTTATTGGATATCTATCCTGCAAGAGAAACTCCAATTGAAGGAATAACCTCTGAGCTTATTGCAAGTAAAGTAACCATTAACTTTAAAAGTGTGGTTGCTAAAGAAAATTTATTAGGTGTTATTGCTGAAAAAAACATAGAAGTTTTATTGACTTTAGGGGCGGGAGATATCGATGCTTTTGTACAGCCAATTAAAGAACAGCTTACCAAAAGATTAAATAAAGTAAATGAGTAAACCTCTTCAAATATCACTTTGGATTATTGTATTGGTTGTAATAATTATCACTTTAGGGTTTGTAAATATTTCAAGAGAACAAATAGTTTTTTCTCATCCTACCATCAATATTGATTACGAAACGGAGAATAGATTTATTGATGAAAACGATATATTATCACAATTTTTGAATAAAGAAGACATAGGGACTAAGTTGTTGAGTCATTTTAATGTTACTAATCTAGAAGAAAAATTGAACAATAATCATTCTATTAAAGATGTTCAGGTTTATAAAACAATCGATGGGCAACTGATTATTAATGTAAAACAGCGTAGACCAATTGTTCGCATATTTTCAAGAAATGAGAGTTATTATATAGATGAGAAAGGGAGTCTAATGCCTCTGTCTAATAAGTATACTGCAAGATTACTCGTAGTTAGTGGGAATTTAAATGAGCCGTTTGGAAAAAGATATCAGTTTAATTATAACAATCTAAATGATACATTAACTGATAAAACCTTATTAGATGATATTTATAAAATTTCCAATTATATAGATAATTCTGAGTTTTGGAAGGCTCAAATTGAACAAATACATGTTAATAAAGTGTTTGAGTTTGAACTCGTACCAAAGGTAGGAAATCATAAAATTGTATTGGGAGGAGTAAATAATTTAGAAGGAAAATTTGAAAAATTGATGATTTTTTATAAAAAGGGATTAAGCAAAACAGGATGGAATGAATATTCTGAGATTAACCTAAAGTATAAAAATCAAGTAGTTTGTACAAAAAGATATAATTAAAATGGAAGGCACAGCATCTGAAATAGTAGTAGGGTTAGATATTGGAACAACTAAGATTGTTGTTATTGTTGGACGTAAAAACGAGCACGGTAAGCTAGAGATTTTAGGAATGGGGAAATCCGAATCCATAGGAGTTTCTCGAGGAGTGGTTTCTAATATTGATAAAACAGTTCAATCCATTAAGACGGCTGTAGAGGATGCTGAAAGTAAAGCTGGCGTTGACATTAAAGTAGTTAATGTTGGTATTGCCGGACAACACATTAAAAGTTTACAACACAGAGGTATTAAAGTAAGGCATAATGTTGATGATGAGATTAGTCAGAACGATATAAATGCCTTGATAGATGATATGTATAAACTGGTAATGTTGCCAGGTGAAGAAATTATACACGTTTTACCCCAAGAGTATATTATAGATAACGAGCAGGGAATTAAAGATCCTATAGGAATGGCAGGTGTTCGTTTAGAAGCTAATTTCCATATTATTACGGGACAAATTGCAGCAGCAAAAAACATTTTTAAATGTGTGCATAAAGCAGGGTTAGAAGTTGATGATTTGATTTTAGAACCGCTTGCTTCTTCAGAAGCAGTATTGAGTGATGAAGAAAAAGAAGCAGGTGTTGCTTTAGTTGATATAGGTGGTGGAACAACTGATATTGCCATATTCCAAGATGGAATAATTAGACATACTGCTGTAATTCCTTTTGGAGGTAATGCCATTACTGAAGACATCAAAGAAGGTTGCGGAATTATTAAAAATCAAGCAGAATTATTGAAAATTAAATTTGGTTCTGCCTTAGCAAGTGAAAGTAAAGAGAACGAAATTGTTTCAATTCCCGGCTTAAGAGGAAGAGACCCTAAAGAGATATCACTAAAAACATTGGCTCAAATTATTCAAGCTAGAATGGAAGAAGTGATTGAGAATATTTATTATGAGATAAAAAATTCAGGTTACGAAAACAAACTCATATGCGGGATTGTTGTAACTGGAGGTGGTTCTCAATTAAAACATATTTCTCAACTATTAGAATACGTAACAGGAATGGATACTAGAATAGGCTATCCAAATGAACATTTAGCAAAAGGAAATTCAGAAGAAATGACGAGCCCAATGTATGCGACAGGTGTAGGGTTAGTAATTAAAGGATTTGACAATATAGAGCATAAAAGCTCATTAAATACAGGAGATGTTGTTGGACATTCACAAAAAGAGAAAGGCGGTTTCTTTAAGAAAGTGATGGATGTTGGACAGAAATTTTTTGAAGACAACGAAACATAATTAAACATAAAATTGAAATTTAAAGCCCCATATTATGAAATTTGATTTACCAAAAGATCAGGCATCAATTATTAAAGTATTTGGTGTAGGTGGAGGAGGTAGTAATGCCGTAAACCACATGTATGAACAAGGAATTAAAGGAGTTGATTTTGTTATTTGTAACACTGATGCTCAGGCATTAGATCAAAGTCCTGTTCCAAATAAAATCCAGTTAGGAACAACATTAACAGAAGGATTAGGAGCAGGAGCAAACCCTGAAGTTGGTAAAAATGCTGCAATCGAGGACATAGAAGGCATTAAAGCTATTTTAGAGAAAAATACCAAAATGGTATTTATTACCGCAGGAATGGGTGGTGGGACAGGCTCAGGAGCTGCGCCAGTTATTGCTGAGGCAGCAAGAGAAATGGGTATTTTAACTGTTGGTATTGTAACTATTCCATTTTCATTTGAAGGGAGAAGAAGAAAGAAACAAGCTGATGATGGTTTATCGGAATTAAGAAAACATGTTGACACATTATTAATAATCAATAATGATAAATTGAGAATGATGCATGGTAATCTTAAAATGGGTGAAGCATTCTCAAAAGCAGATGATATTTTAACTATTGCTGCAAAAGGAATTGCAGAAATTATTACTGTTGCAGGCTATATTAACGTTGATTTTGAAGATGTTAAAACAGTGATGAAAGATGGTGGGACAGCTATTATGGGGTCTGCAGAAGGAGAAGGTGAAAACAGAGCTATGGATGCAGTTGTTAAGGCATTGTCATCACCACTATTAAACGATAATGAAATTAAAGGGGCTAGTTTTATATTGTTAAATGTGACTTCTGGAGATGATGAAATAACTATGGATGAGATTGATGAAATAACAGATTACATACAAAACGAAGCAGGTTATACTGCAGAATTAATTTGGGGAAATGGAACAGATGAAACATTAGGAGAAAAAGTTTCAGTTACAGTTATTGCTACAGGTTTTGGAGAAAGTGATAGTGATAATTTTGAATTTGGTAGAAAAACAGAGAAAGTGGTAATGGATTTAGATGCTGATGTTCCAACAAACATTACACAACCACTCGAAGATGTTGAAGACGCTGCGATTGAGCAGGCTGCTACTAAAGAGGTTTCTGATGAATTGAAAGAACCAACATTAACAACTGAAGAGCAACCAACTTTGGATTTTGATACTACAACTGAGGCTGATGATCCTTTTATAGAAGACACTCTTTCTAAAAAAGAAGAAGTGGAAAAAGTAATTTTCAATCTAGAGGATAATGTTGACGCTGCGGATGAGCAGGCTGTTGAAGAAGTAAATGATAAGATTGAAGAGCCAGAGCTTAAAAATGAAGTTGATGAACCTTCAGAAACGGAGGTAAAGGCTGAAGATACGAATTGGAATTGGAGCGAAGTTAATGATGAAGAGATTGAAGCAAGTAGTACAGAAGAGATAACTGGGTTTACAGAAAGTTCAGTTGAAAATACGGCAGAAGATGTAGTAGGAGATTTTACTAACGAAACGGAAGAAACAACCACTAAAGAATCTAAAACGATTGTTTGGGACTTAAATAAAGATGATTCTACTGATGAGCTAACTGCAGAGACAGATGATTTTACTGTTGAAGATACCGAAGAGCCAAAAGATGAGTTAACTTTTGAGAAAAAAGACGCTGCGACAGAGCAAGCCGCTACAACTGATGAGGCAGAAGACGAAGGGCCTGTTTATACTAATAGAATCCCTGATGAAGAACAATTAAAGCGTTCTCAAGAAAGGATTATGAAAATAAAGGAATTAGGTTTAAAAATGAAAACCCCTTCTGGAATAAATGATTTGGAGAATGAGCCAGCATATAAAAGAAGAAAAATCAATTTGGATGAAATTCCACATTCGTCAGAAAATCCTATTTCGAGGTTTACATTATCAGAAGACGAAGATGGGAAACCGAAACTAAACGATGATAATTCTTTTTTACATGATAATGTTGATTAAAACGTTCTTTTGTCATACTGAGTTTATCGAAGTATAAAAAGAGAACAATTTTTTTAATTAAATATTATATTAGGTCGCTTCTTAGTAATTTTGAGGCGACTTTTTTTATAACACAAATTGTATGAATCTTTCAGAACAAATTAACCAACACATTAAGGCTTCGATGTTAGCCAGAGAAAAAGATAAATTAGAAGCCTTAAGAGCTGTTAAAGCAGCAATAATGTTAGAAGCAACTAAAGATGGCAGTAATACTGAAATTTCTGATGAGGTTGTTTTAGCTATTATTCAAAAATTAGTAAAACAACGAAAAGATGCTTCTGCTATTTTTAAGGAACAAAACCGTGAAGATTTGGCCAAAGATGAAGATTTTCAAATAGAAGTGTTAAGTGCTTATTTGCCAGAGCAAATGGGTGAAGATGAGGTTCGTAAGGTAGTTCAAGATACTATTGCACAAGTTGGTGCTATTGGTGCACAAGATATAGGTAAAGTAATGGGTCCTGTGATGGGTAAATTAAAAGGAAAAGCAGATGGAAAACTGATTTCAACTTTGGTGAAAGAAGAACTGAGTTAATTAAAATACTCTATTTCTCTCAATAAAATACCACTTGGATTGTTGTTTTCAAAAACAATTTTCTTTATCCAATTTCCTTTAGAATCATAATTATATTTATAGGTGTACATAACAGAATCTCCAAAATTTAACTCGTTATAATCACCCCCACCATCATATTTGTAAATATTTTTTGAAATGAGTTTGCTCTCTCTATGAAATTCTGATTCTTTTATATTGCCTTTGTTGTCAAAAGCATACAATTCTCTAGTATCAATTACTTCTTCAGTTTTAAACCGTTTTACTTCGGTTAAATTTCCATTATCATCATATTGGTAGGATTCTGACCAATTATACCTGCCGTCAGTAGTTTTATAGTCTAAACGTATTACTATTCCTTCTTCGTCTGTTAGGTATTTTCCTGTTCCGAAAAGCATTCCTTGGGAATCGTAGTTGTTGTATTCAACTAATTGATCTTGCCTGTATAAATAAACTGTTCTGTTGGCAAGTGTTCCATCAGGAATGTATTCATTTTTCTCAATCTGATTACCATCTRAATTAAACAGYACTTCTTGATTATAAATGTGTCTAATTTTTTCTCCATTAGAGATGATGCTAAAATTATCTACAGCTAAAAATTTAATTTCTCTAAATGATTTAACATCACCTTTTAGATTGAATTTACTCCAGTCACTATTACTCCTATCAAAACTACTTGGTCCACAAGATAATACAAGTAAGATGCATGCTAATATAAAAACAGATTTCTTCATAATATCTATGGTGAAGGTAATAATACTAACATAATAATAGAAAAATATTAGACTATTGTTGCCTTTTAGCCTATTAAGTCATTTTTTTATCCTTTAAATCATTTTAAAAGCATAATATTTTGGCTATTAGTGCTGCACAAGCAATTTTCCAGATTTAATGATATTATCACTACTGATTATTCGGTAGTAATAAATACCATTCGTAAAATCCTGAACAGAAAAAGTGAATATGTTGTTGGTGATTATTTTGTTTTCTATAAGAACTTGACTGAGATTATTGTATAGGCTGAAACTATAGATAGAACTCGCAACATCATTTAAAGAAATAGTAACAGTGTTTGAACTCGGGTTAGGAAAAATTGTGGCATCAATTTCAGTTGTTGAATAATCTTTTATACTTGTCATTAAATCATTGATGTAAATGCTATCGTTACAACCCGAGGCATCTGTAGTTCCATTAAATCCGTAGTAATTAATTTTGGCATTTCCCATAATATGGATGGGAAGAGTACTAAGATTTATGTTGTAATTAAATAAACCATTTACAATGGGAATGGTATCATAATAAATGGTGTCTCGTCTATCTAAAAAAGTAAAAGGAGTTCCTCCGTTGTTTGCCAAAGTAATTATGGTGTCTTTGCTTCCTTGTATAAATACAATTAAACTTCCCGTAAACCAATTTTGTAAAATTCCATTGTCATCTTCTATCTGCCCAGTAATAGTGTTAGTGCTAGCACTTTGTAATGTGTCAGGATGAACTGCATTTACAACAAACTCTGGAASAKTWAGMSTTMAWSMARSRYMASCYRMWAMWYWWAMAWTWSYWKYAWWYGAAKKMSAARYAWTKKSKKKWYYWRYWWCYRTAAATACTTCTCCAAGCGTTTTGTATTTTCCATTTACTTTAGTAAAAATAGTATTGTAAACAGCTTGGTTTAAAGCAAAGTTGGGAGAAGAAAAAACTATTCTGGTTGTTGAAAATGTAGCAATACTTCCTGCTGTTGGTTTTAATAAAAATTGCTCTCCAAAAGAAGTGAATGCTGGGTTGTCATAACGACTACTTCCATCTGTAGCGGTTATTATTAACGGGTAATTACTATTGTTTAAAGTGTCTAATGAGTTGGTGTCTAAAATATTTTCTAAAGCCAATCCAACATTATCTCCATGTCCTGTATAATTCATAATCAGGGAACCTCTTCTAAATGAATTGACTATCTTTTGTTCTGCTTCAGGATAACTAGGCTGTGAACCAGTTGTTACTTGTAAAAATTCATCGATGTAAATCTTTTCTGTAATAAACGGACATTGGTTTTTTACCATTCCAGCTAAAGCATCTGCCTGAAACATGTGTATATTATTGTCTTGATCATCAGCAATGAATGTAACAGTCTTTCGCCAATAATCGAAAGAGCTTGTATTGGTTTTATAAAAGATAATTTTGTTAACCATGTCAGTTGCCTCTTGTACAGTTTTTACAGGTAATCTCCCAATGGCAATATCTATAAATTCAGTTCCAGCCCAAGTTCCTTCATTTGTATCTAACAAGCCATAGTAATCGTCAGAAGTTAATGAACCAATAACATCTATAGAGTTTTCCGATTGATAGGTTGGAACAAAATTAGTGTTGGGTGTAATTCTGTTTTTGTAGTCATAAGAACCATCTCCAAATAATAATAAGTACTTCAAAGGTGAATTGGGTTGATTGTACAAATACTCCATAAAATCATTAATAGCAGTAATGTCTTGAGTACCTGATGAAAATTCGTTGTAAATTTCTTCAGTAGTAACTACTTCAGTAATTATTCCATCATTTGTCAAATGAAAATTAGCTAAATTATTGGCTTCAGCTATAAAATCAGGGTGAGTAACAATAACCATTTCTGGAGAAGCAATTCCATGTAAATTTTGATTTGCTATTTGACCAATAAAAATTGGAGATAATAAATTGGTTAAATCAAAAACGACAAACTGTTTCAACGAATCTGTACTTAATCTAAATTGAGTTGTTCCTGTATTAAATGTTTTGTTTTGTTCTGCGACATTGTTGTGTTTGGTTATTTCCCAAACAAAGTCAGAAGGTAGTGTATTGTTAATTTGAAAGTTGGTAATATTTCCGATTCCAATGTTGTTTTTATCTCTAAATAAAAGTTGATTTACATTTTTTAATAAATTGTTTCGTGTAATCAGCTCAAAATAATCTAGCCAAGCAATTGAAGAAGTATCTGGTTGATTATAAGTTAGTATTACAGGAATAGTGGTGGAACTGGGAGTGAAACTCACTAAAGAAGAACCCAATTGGGCATACCTACTAGTATAAGAAAGCATATTTACTGAGGGGATAGAAATATTAGAGATGTTTCCATCTGCGTTTATATCTATTTGACTGTTTATAGATGAACGAGCAGCTACAGAAGTATTAATAGTAGCTGTAGAACTTAAATCCAAGTTGGAGATACTAAAATTAAATCCATAAGCCAATTGTGTATCGAAAAGCTCCCCAAACCATAGTCGCCCTGATTGAATTAGATTGACATTTTCTAATTCATGAAAAATTAAATTATCGTACTTATTGGAAATGTTGGTTATTGGAGTAGTTGATGGGTTTTGTGAAAGTATTCTTTTCCCGTTAGTTGTTCCAACAGTAATAAAATAAAAGGCGTTATTGCTGTATAGATTTTTTTTGTGAGTATAGATTTGTGTTGAGTAATCGTAATCCCAATTGTCAGGTGCTTGTCCGTAAAAGAGAATGTAGTCTGATGTGTTAAATATACCATCACTTTCTCCTATTACTTTAATGGCAATTTCTTGCAAATCATYAATTTTTGGAGCGCTATTTAATTGTTCTAACATTCCGCCACCATTTCCATAAATTTTTAAATTCCTTGGGTCAACTGTGTTTGGATTAATGCCATAAGCTTGTAAATCCGAATAAGATATTTTATAAATACTTTCCGTGGTTGTGGCAATTTTATACCAATTTCCAGAAGATAGAACAGAATTTTGTGAGATTAAGCCATTGCATACAATTAGTAWGGCAGAGGTAATTAGCAAGGTATTTTTCATTATAGTTAGTTTGGAGTTGGCAAATTAACGGCAGCATTTTTTAAATATTGCAAAGCTTCAAAATCAAGAGCCTTGAATGAGAGTTCTACTATCAACTATTTTTTGTAGCAATCCGTTCTCTTAACCTTAAAAATGGTTGCTCAAAAAAATGGTAAGAAAGACTAGAGAAACCTACCGAAAAGGCAAATGAGCCAAGGAGAAATAAAGATAGATTGATCCAATTATCAATAGGCATGTTCAAATGTGTAAATATTTTGGTTAACCCTACCACTACAAAAACATGGTATACGTACAATCCATAGCTTATTTTGCCCAAATAAGTTAAAGGATTTTTTTCGCTAAATTTAATGGTAGAATTTTTCGGAATAAAAACAGCAAGCAAACAAGWAAACAAAATTGCAATTACTGTCGGTCTAAATACGTTACTAATGTTCTCATGATTGTAAGGGAAAATTTTGCTTTGAAAAATTACGAAAACCACCACCACCAGCACGATACTAATTCTTGCCCAAGTGGCTAAAGACAAAATAAGATTGGATACTCTTTCATAATCTTTTGCCACAAAAAACCCAAGTATTCCACCCACGGCAAAGTAATCTAAATTCGTAAAAAGCTCATTGGTTTCTATGCTTTGGTYTTGAATAATTAATGGCTCCACAAACCTTGCAATGATTGCTAGTACTACAGAAGAAATCAGGAAATGTAACACCCATTTTTTAGGAATTAAAAACATCATTATTACCCAGAAAATATAAAAATGCTCCTCTATGCATAAAGACCAAAACATACTAATGGTGTTGGTTTTAGGATGTAAATCAGTAATATACATTTTATAATTTTCGAGAAAGAAAAATGAAAATCGCCAGTCTAAATCGTACCCATTGCCCACTTGGGTATAACCTAAAAAAGGTATTTTTATATCGAGTGGTAAAAAAAATRACAATGATATTATCATTAGATAAAGTGGCCAAATTCTTAAACTTCTTCTAATTAAAAACTTTTTTACGTTGATTGTTCCTTTTGATAGTTTTTCGTTGATTAATAAATAGGAAATTAGAAATCCACTCAGCACAAAAAAGAATGCGACACCAATCCCACCACCTTGTTTTAAGAAAGAAAAAACAGGAAATGCACTGGCAACAATGGGTATATGGAGCAAATAGACCTTAAAAAAAGCAAAAAACCTTAAAGCATCTAAAGAATGAAAATGTAGCTTGGGTTCCATTAGAATTATATCGTCATAGAAAATATGCGTGTTTTAGGTTTGTTTCTTATTAAACGTAAATCAAACGCCATGCATACGTTCCGAACAAAAGGCCTGGCTTTTTCAGGTAAGCTTAAACCATTTTCATTTATTTTAACTAAACCATCTAGCTCCATTTCTTTTAAACGTTCTAAACATTCTGATAGCTCAGGGAATTTCATAGCCTCTTCTTCCCAAGAAGTTTCAAAATGACACATTATGTTTAAAATGTGCTTACGAATTACAAGGTCTTCTTTACTGAGCTCGTGACCTCTAAAAATAGGAATTATCCCTTTGTTTACTATTTCGGTATACTCCTCAACAGTTTTAGCATTCTGTGCAAAAGCATACCATGAGTCACTAATAGAGCTCATACCTAGGCCAATCATTAATTGAGTTTTGCTAGCTGTATAACCCATAAAATTTCGGTGTAAACTTTTATTTTCCATGGCAAGATGCATAGAGTCTGTTTTTAAAGCGAAATGATCCATGCCAATTTCAACATATCCAATTTCATCGAGCATTTGTTTACCTGTTTCATAAAGTACTCTTTTCTCTTCAGCACTTGGTAAGTCATTTTCATCATAACCTCTTTGTCCAACTCCTTTTATCCACGGTACATGAGCGTAGCTATAAAAGGCTATTCTGTCTGGCTTTAATTTTTTGGTTAAATTTATGGTATTGATAATGCTTTCTTTAGTTTGATGAGGTAATCCAAAAATTAAATCCTGACTGATAGAAGTATAACCAATTTCTCTCGACCATTCTGTTACTTCTTTTACGATTTCAAATGGTTGAATTCGATTAATGGTTTTTTGAACTTTAGGGTCATAATCTTGTACTCCAAAGCTGTTTCTTCTAAAGCCTAAATCATAAAAAGATTGCAAGTGTTCTTTAGTAGTATTGTTAGGGTGAGCTTCAAAACTAAACTCAAATTCATCACATTTTTCAGCTTTAGCTAAAATACCATTAATCAGTTTTTTAATATTTTTAGGGCTAAAAAAAGTTGGAGTACCACCACCTAAATGAAGTTCTTTTATGCGAGGTTTTGAATCAAATAAATTACAGTATAAATTCCATTCTTTTAAAACTGTTTCAATATATGGTTGTTCTACACTATGTTGTTTGGTAATTCGCTTATGGCAACCGCAGAAAGTACATAAACTTTCGCAAAATGGTAAATGAATGTAGATGCTTATCCCTTCATTTGAATTGCTTTGGTTAAAGGATTTAATGGTTGAATTTATCCAATTATTATAGTCAATACGATCTTTATTCCAATAAGGAACTGTAGGGTAGCTGGTATAGCGTGGTCCAGCAATAT
The DNA here is from genome assembly GCA_002402165.1 of Flavobacteriales bacterium. Lineage (GTDB taxonomy): Bacteria > Bacteroidota > Bacteroidia > Flavobacteriales_E > Vicingaceae. The sequence continues at coordinate 96,372 of NVVI01000001.1, read as the reverse complement.
TGTATTTTTGAATAAGTGGTGTATTCATCTACCTAATTCTATTTTTAAAATAATAGCCCAATATAAAAGCAACGCAACCAGGCTTAGTGTTATTAATTATATTATAAGAAACCATCATTTTCCGTTGCGGAAACTCCATGGTAATTTCATAGGTGTCATTTTCCATTTTTTTTGCAGTCTCAGAATTAAATACTTCTTCAAATTTTCCAGCACCTCTCTTTTTTCCTAAATCGTAGAGTCTAATAATAACACCTTCTGGCATATCAGAAACATCAAAAATCAATTTATATACAACTCCTTTAAAAAGATTAATTTGATATTCATATTTTAAAGTGTTTTCATGAGTTTTTATATCAGTACTTCTGTAATTATCACATTCGGCAGCTCCTAATAATTGGTAAAGCTTCTTCTTTTTTAATTTTTCACATTGGGAAAATGAAGTGTTTATTCCTAATAAAAAGAAACTTAGCAATAATATAGAAGCACTTTTAAGTAACATGTTAGTCTTTGTTGTTGTCTAGCATTTTTTCTCCAATCTTTTTGCCGAATTCCCTCATTTCCTCTGCAATCTCTTTATCGTTTGTAGCTCTCTCGTAGGTGTCAGACATAGTTATAATAGATTGATAAAAGAAATGTCTCATTTCATCTAACATCATATCTTTTGTCCATAAATCAATACGTAAGGTATTATTTTCTTTAGAATCCCATAAGCTAATTATCATCGCTTTTGCTTCTTTTATTCCTTCTTCACCAGTATCTGACGCAGTCCATTCAATTTTTTCTGGCACATGATTTTCATCTAAAGATATGGTGAAATTTACTTCTGATTTTTTACCCATTTTTTAAGGTTTATATTTTGATTTGTTTAAGATTAGTTGAGCATTGTTGCTCAACATTAACTTTTCAATAGTAATTGTTGGATTTTTCTTCATGTATGCTTTAACAATTTGCCAGCCCAACCAATGTCCTATCCTCCCTGGAGATCCCTCCGGAAATCCTTGAATAAAAGGAGCTTCTCCCATATATTTTAAAATTTCTGAAGGTTTTTTAGTGTATAGTAAATCATTATCAATAAAATAGAACCATACTTGCTCTTCATTATTTTCGCACCATTGTAGTTGATTTTCGTTATAGCTAATTTTTGCAGTATTTGGTGTGTTAGGCATTAATGCATCCAATAAATAAATGATTTTCCCTTGATGTATCATTTCTGTTAATAAATCTGCATTTTTTTTAGTTTCAAATTCTGTAGAAACCCAACCTAACATAGCTCCAACTACAAGACTTTCTTTATTCATATAAGTGGTTTTGTACTTAGGAAGACCTAATTGACTATAAGCATCATAATTATTACCTAAAAACATGTCTAAACCAATTCCTAAATATTTTTCATCAGTAACAATCGCATAATTAAAGCCTGAGATATAAGTGATTATTTCTGGAATTGGTTTTTTGGGAAAATAGTATTTGTAATGCTTAAAAGCATTTTCTAATTCTAATTGGTATGAAGAAAAATCACCATAAAGATTATCCACATCTGTTTTAATTTCTTTTATGTAAAAATCAGTTGCAAATTCGTTGAGTTGGTAATTGATTGATGGTGTTTTGTCAGGACCAATATTGATAATGCTTTCGGTAAAATCATTAAAAAATATACCATACTTGTCTGTTAATTTTTCTATATCATTATCAGTAATATCTGTTTTGATGTTGAACAAATCTTGTTCAAAATGTGTAACTTTTAATTCAACTTTTATGCTAGAAACATCTACTTCCAAAGGGTTATTTCCACACGATAATATGATGACGAAGAACATCAAAGTTATCAAAGGTTTAAGTGTTGAAAAATAGGTTTTCATTAACAGGTTTAAGATTGTTTTATAGCTAATTTTGTACGTATAAATGTATAAATGTATAATTTATGATACAGATAACAAAAGTACTTACTTTAATAGTATTTGGGTTGTTATTTTTTAACCTTTCTGCTCAAGACAATGATTTCAACAATGATCCTAATGCTAAATTGCCAGAGGAGGATAGAAAGTTTCGATTTGGCTTACAATTTAGCCCCAACGTATCTTGGTTAAAAACGAATACAACAGGTTATAAGAGTGGAGGCTCTGAACTTGGATTTAGTTATGGATTATCCTTTGAATATTTTTTAACTAAAAATTACTTGTTTTCTACAGGAATTAATTTGCTAAAAGTTGGCGGTAACCTCTCGTATGAAGGGGTAATTCTTGAAAATGGAACAATGCCTGTATCTGTAAAACAGGATTATACAATAAAATATATTGAAGTTCCATTATTATTAAAATTAAGAACCAATGAAATAGGATACTTAACTTATTTTGGAGAGTTTGGGTTAAATGCTGGGTTTAATTATAAATCAAGTGCTAAATACGGGTACAGTTATACTACCGAATTTTATCCAGCTAAACCCCTTACACCATTTACTTCAAACGATATTTCAGAAGAGATTAATTGGATTAATTTGTCATTGGTAGTAGTAGCAGGAGTAGAATATAATATTTCTGGAAACACAAGTATAATGCTCGGAATTACATTTAATAATGGATTTATCAATCAATTAGACACTAAAGTTCATTTGCTAGACAGTAATGGAGATGCTTTAATAGATAGTGATGGAAATCCAGTTTATTCAGAAAAAGATGTAAGTGCTAACTTAAATTACATTGCTTTAAACATTGGTATTTATTTTTAAGAGATGAGTTCAGAAGGAATAGAAAATCACATTGTCAACTGGTTAAAAGAGTACATTAACGAATCTAAAACGAAAGGTTTTGTCATAKGTGTTTCTGGAGGTATTGATTCTGCAGTTACATCARCTTTAGCGGCAGAAACAGGGTTGCCGTTAATTTGTTTAGAAATGCCAATTTACCAATCAGATAAAGAAGTTGGAAGAGCCAATAAGCACATTGATTTTTTAAAGGAGAAATACTCAAATGTAAGTTCTGAAAAAACAGAACTTACTGGTGTTTTTGATTCTTTTATAGCTGCTATGCCAAAGGTGGATAATGAGGAGGATAGAAAAATGGGATTGGTAAATACTAGGGCTCGTTTAAGAATGACTACGCTTTATTATTTTGCAGCACTTAACAATTATTTAGTATTAGGAACAGGTAACAAAGTAGAAGATTTTGGGGTAGGCTTTTACACTAAATATGGTGATGGAGGGGTAGATATAAGTCCAATTGCCGATTTAGTAAAAACGGAAGTTTATAGTTTAGGAAAAGAGTTGAAAGTTATTAATGAGATTTTAATTGCTCCTCCAACAGATGGGCTTTGGGGAGATGAAAGAACGGATGAAGATCAGATTGGCGCTACTTATCCAGAATTAGAATGGGCTATGGAAATTGCGGAACAAGCAAACATTGATTTTACTTCATTTACTCATAGGCAACAAGAAGTTTTTGAGATCTACACTCGATTAAACACCATTAATCAGCACAAAATGCAAGCCATACCTGTTTGTGAAATTCCTGAGAAGTTGAGGTGATTAGTTAAAATAATCAAAAACTACTTTTGCTCTTTTCTTACTAATTGCATTTTCCAATTCTATTAATGTTGCTTTTTTTATTCGAGCAACTGATTTGAATTTCCATAATAATTGTTGGCTGGATTTAAAACCTATTCCTTCTATTTCAGAAAGCTCAGATTTTATTGCAGCTTTACTTCTTTTGTTTCTATGATGAATTATCCCAAAACGATGAGCCTCATTTCTTAAGTATTGAATGACTTTTAACGATTCCGATTTTTTATCTATGTACAAAGGAATTGGATCTCCAGGAAAATAGATTTCTTCTAATTTTTTAGCAATACCAATTATGCTGATTTTTCCTCGTAAGCCTAATTTATCAATACTTTTTAGAGAGGCACTTAATTGTCCTTTTCCACCATCAACAATAATCAGCTGAGGTAAAGACTGCTTTTCGTCCAACAACCTCTTATAGCGCCTGTAAACAACCTCAGTCATGGATGCAAAATCATCTGGTCCTTCAACAGTTTTAATGTTAAAATGACGATAATCTTTTTTGCTTGGTTTAGCATCTTTAAAAACAACACAGGCAGCTACAGGATTTGTTCCTTGTGTATTAGAATTGTCAAAGCATTCAATGTGAATAGGTAACTCTTTCATCCTCAAATCCTTTTGCATCTGTTGTAAAATTCTATCGGAATGTTTTGTCGGACTTACGTTTGCTTTTTGTTTGTTGCGTTCTAAACGGTAGTACTTTGCATTTCGTTCAGAGAGTTCTAGTAGCTTTTTTTTGTCTCCCCGTTGAGGGACTAAAAATTTAATGTTTTCATCTTCTAATTCGGGTTTAAAAGGGACAATAACTTCCTTTGAACTACTATCGAATCGTTGTCTTAATTCTGCTATTCCAATTTGTAACAGGGCATCATCAGTTTCATCTAACTTCTTTTTTAATTYTATGGTGTGACCTTGAATAATGGCACCATTAACTACTTTAAGATAATTTACATAACCACATTTCTCATCTGATATAATTGAAAAAACATCTACATCAAGTATTGTTGGGCTAACCACAACTGATTTGCTTTGGTATTTTTCCAAAATTTCGATTCTATCTTTTAGGAGTTGAGCTTTTTCATACTCTAAATTTTGAGAATATTTTTTCATTAAAGGTTTTAAATGCTTCATTACACTATTAATGTTTCCTTTAATTATAGATTTTATTTGTGTGATGGAATTGTTGTAATCTTCTTCAGTTTGTTCATCAATGCATGGAGCTTTACAATTACCAATATGATATTCTAAACAGACTTTAAATTTATTAGCAGCAACATTTTTTTCTGAGAGATTATAATTACAATTACGTAAAGTGTATAAATCACGAATTAACCCTAAAATGGTATTCATCATTTTTACCGAAGCATAAGGGCCAAAGTAATCTGATCCATCTTTTACAATGTTTCTTGTAGAATATATTCGTGGAAAACGTTCATTCTTAATACAAATCCACGGGTAGGTTTTATCATCCTTAAGCATAATGTTATACTTAGGTTGATATTTTTTGATGAGATTGTTTTCAAGTAAAAGTGCTTCAATTTCTGAACCAACAACTATAGTCTTAATATCTAYWATTTGTTTWAYTAAAACAGCTGTTTTRCCTRTTTGGKTTTTAGTAAAATAAGATGAAACTCTTTTTTTGAGATTTTTYGCTTTWCCRATATAAAGTRTAACACCTTCCTTATTRTAATATTGRTAAACTCCTGGTTTGTTAGAAATGGTTTTAATGATATTTTTTAAGGGAGCATCCRATAGAGCAAATATACTTCCAAAATTCTTTTATGAATATTAACGAATGATATTACATTTGATTTTATCRAGTAGATTAATTTAATATTTAATAATAATCTGTAAAAAAACTAGCTTTTATAGGCTAAAACAACCTTTTTATCTAAAAATTGGTTTATACGCATAACTTTTTAAGTATATTTACGTATCACGCAGTAAGTAATGGTATGGATCAATAAAATTCAAATGAAAGACAAGGTTTTCATACTTTTAGTTGTATTATTTGCTTGCTTTATTCCAAAAGTGCAATTTGCCGCTATTGTATACTCTAATGGTACTGGAGGTGGTGCATGGGGGGCTGCCGGATCATGGACTCCTGGTGTTCCTGCTTGTGGAGATACAATTTATATATTAGCTGGAGATGTAATCACAGTTGAAACTCAACAAGATTATTCAGAACCAGGCTGTACTTCTCCTATGTTTATAATTATTGATGGCACACTGGATTTTCCTGTAAATGGCCAAAAATTGAGACTACCTTGTGGTTCAGGCATAACTATTAATCCAGGAGGTGCAATAACTGCTTCTTCTGGCGGGGGTGGTGGAAGTTCTAATTTTATTGAAATATGCGGCTCAATTGTATGGAAAAAATCTGATGGAACAGTTACTGGACCATCTACTTTAGGAGATCCATTGCCAATCAATTTAATAAGTTTTGAGGCGAATGTTAATGAAGATAGAATTGATATAAAATGGGTTACAGCTTCAGAAATCAACAATGATTTTTTTACCCTTGAGAGGAGTATTGATGCTGAAAACTGGGAAGTAGTTATTGTAACAGGTGGTGCCGGAAATAGTAGCCAAATTCTAGAATACTATGAAGTAGATTATGAGCCTATAGTAGGAATATCTTATTACAGACTAAAACAAACAGATTTTGATGGGAAATATGAATATTTTAACATTGTTCCGGTAAAATATGAACAGAATGTTTTAGGTGATGGATTTATTAATTTATTTCCTAACCCTGTAAGTTCTGGAGAAACTGTTTACATAGATTTCACCAATATTCTAGAAAAAGAGATGTTGGTGGTATTAAGAGATATTAGAGGGAGAGAATATTACTCTAAAGTAATAGTAAACATAGAAGAAGGAAAGCTAGTTGGAGTTCCTATAGAAAAAAAGATACCTGTTGGATTATATTTGATTACAGCTACATCCGAGAACCAAATGTATAGTCAGAAATTGATTATTAAATCGAGTAATCATTTTTTATTGCAAGATTAATTTTCCTCTTTGATTTACCATTTCATTAATTATTTTTTCTTTAAAATTTAACAATTTGTCTAAAAATTGTTAAAAAAATTGAACTTAGGTCTATATATTAACGTATAATAGATTGCTTGCAGTTATTACGCATAAATCAAAATAAGTATAAATGAGTAAGAGAATAGCAATAAAAACATTTTTAATTACTGCTTTATTTATGATAGGGAGTGTTGTCTTGTGCCAAACAACCTACACAACAATAAATTCTGGAGCTTGGAATGGAGCTTCACAATGGGATGCTAATGGTGTTCCGCCAATTACGCTACCTTCAGGAGATTCTATTTTTATAAATCATACAATTATATACAATTTAGATCAAATAATACGAGGGACTATGGTGATTAACGCTACTGGCTCAATTACTGGGTTAACAAAATCACTTAAAATAGGAAGAGGAGCTATTAATCAAGGAACATTAATTAATTATGGCAGTATTACAATTGATAAATTAAAAGTGAAACCCGATAATGGTTGTGCTAAGACTGATCTTTTACCTATTGCACATAACTATGGAATAATTACTACGGATAATGGAATGCACGTTGGTAACAATTGTGGTGCTGGTAGACTCAATAATTATACTGGCGGAAAAGTTTATGTTACAGGAGGCTTACATTTGGATGGGGCTATATGTAATCAAGATACCATGACATTCACTGGAATAGTTAAGGTCCATGGAGGGACACTGGAGTGTTGTGGTTATATAGAAACACCTGAGATTGATGTTGATGCCAACGGTGGAAGATCAGCTACATTAGGATGTATAAATATTTGTAGTTCAGATGGTAGTGATCCTATTCTGGACTTTGATGGAACAGATTATACACCCTTATCAAGTGTTCCATCAAACCCGACTGAATATACAATAGATGATGACAGTACTGCTATTTGTGGAGAAGCAATAAACGGCCCTGCTTTACCAATAGTATTAATCAGTTTTGAAGCCAATATAAACAAAGATAAAGTTGATATAAAGTGGGTAACTTCCTCTGAAATCAACAATGATTTTTTCACTATTGAAAGGAGTGTTGATGCAGAGAATTGGGAAGAAGTTATTACTTCAAATGGTGCTGGGAATAGTAGTCAGATTATAGAATATTTTGAAGTAGATTATGAGCCCATAGTTGGTGTGTCTTATTATCGATTAAAGCAATCAGATTTTGATGGGGAGTATAAATATTTTAACATTGTGCCTGTAAAATATGAACCTAATACTCTTGGAGATGGGATTATTAATCTATTTCCAAACCCTGTAACTCTTGGAGAGACTCTTTATATAGATTTTACCAATATTTTAGAAAAAGAAATGTTGGTGGTATTAAGAGACATTAGAGGTAGGGAATTTTATTCTAAAATGGTTATAAATATTGAGGGTGGAAAGTTAGTAGGTGTACCAATTGATGTGAAGATTCTCGCAGGAGTATATTTAATTACAGCATCTTCAGAAAATCAGATTTACAGTCAAAAATTGATAATAAGGTAGAAAGTTTATTTCTTTTTAGAAAGTTCATTTATCTGAATCCCATTCTCATATTTAACGTATCCAGCTAAATCTCCGTTTGGATTAAAATATTTCCACGCTCCGTTTTCTTTTCCATTTTCCATTTCACCCTTAGATAATACGTTTCCATTTGGATAATAATACGTTTGCTCTCCAGTAATTTTCCCATCAATATAATGTAAATCGGCTATCATGTTGCCTTTTAAATCATACCTTAAAGATTCTCCATTAAGTACTCCTTTAAAGTAAGTTGCTTTTAAAGAAATTATTCCATCATCATAATAATAACTCCACTCACCATCTTTTTTCTTGTTATTGTAAAATCCTTTTTCCATAATAATTCCTTCAGAATTTTTCTTTATCCATTCTCCGTTTTTTTGAGCACAAATGTTAAAGGATATTAAAAATGATATGAAAACAATAATATATTTCATTATTCAAAATAACTTAAATAAAATCAAATATTTAGAGTCGAGCTATTAATAATATTTTTTGATATTTCTTTTTATGTTATTTTCGTAGTCAAAGAATGGATAAAAAAGTTATACGATACTTATTATTACTTTCCTTTATAGAAGGAGCAATTGTGATGGGAACAGAACTATTGGGAGCCAAAATGTTGGCTCCTTTTTTTGGTTCTTCTTTGTATGTATGGTCATCTGTGATGGCTATTACTTTGGGGGGATTAGCTGCAGGTTACTTTTTTGGTGGAATATTATCTTCTCAAAAAAAAAACGTAATAATACTTTACAGAGTATTATTAATAGCGGCTTTGTTTACTGTTTTACTGCCTTATACTTCTAAAATTGCATTATCTATTTTCGGATTGAGATCATTAATGCCTGCAGTAATTGCATCTTCATTGCTAATTTTATTTCCGCCTGTATTTTTAATGGGAGCAGTTTCTCCGTTGATTATTGGAAATATTTCTAAAAACGGAAAAGATTCTGGTAGAGCAGCCGGAACAGTTTATGCTATTTCTACTGTAGGAGGCATATTATCAACTTTTCTATTTGGTTTTTATATTATACCAAATTTTGGTTTAACAATTCCATCAATTATTAGCGGATTGGTTTTAGGCATACTTCCTTTAATATCGTTACTAAAAAAAAAGGATTTTAAATCATTGCTATTATATAGTTTTATTATTTTATTAAGCATATTTCAGATATATAAGCACTTAAATTTTAACTTAAATCATCAAAATAAAATTAAGTTACTCTATAAAAAAGAAGGTTTGTTAGGGCAAATAATGGTCTTAGATTATGCTAACGATTATTATTTTGATGATTCTACGTTGGTAGGTCAAAATTCGAGATGGTTGTATGTTAATCGAATTTCACAAACAAAAGATAATCCTTATGCTAGAATCGAAAAAGGAGAAGAAAGGTATTTTTCTTACGTTTATCGATTTACGCAATTGCTTAATAACTTACCAAATGAGAATAAAAATATTTTACTATTGGGTTTAGGGGGAGGAAGTATAGCAAAGCATTTAACTAATAATGGGTTTAAGGTTGAAGTATGTGAGTTGGATGCTAGGATGGAACAGGTTGCAAGAAAATATTTTGGGCTGCCAAAAAGTGTTAATGTTACCATTGATGATGCACGGCACTACATTAAAACGCATAATAAAAAATATGATGCAATCATTTTTGATACATTTAGAGGGGAAGAAACACCACATCATATTATAACAAAAGAAAGTCTAGAAGAAGTAAAAAAAATTCTTAAACCAAAAGGATACTTATTGATTAATAGTTATAATTTTATTGAGGGAGAAAAAGGATTAGGGCTGCGATCTATCTATGTAACTTTAAAAAACTCAGGATTTAATACTTCAATATGGTCTACTGATGATAATATTGGTGATAGAAATTTATTATTTATTTCCTCATTCGAAAACCATCCTATTTATCCAGATTATCTTGATTTAAAAGAAATTGATTTTAGTGACGCTCAAGTTCTTATAGACGAATATCCTTCTTTTGAACTTTTGAACAGCAGAGCTTCTTTAGTATGGAGAAAATGGGCTATTGGTAATTATTTTGGGGATAAAAATGAATTGAATATAGCACAATAAAATAAATTATAGTTCCTTATGCATTATTTACATTAGCTTTTTTAATAAAATAAAGTCCAAGAATTAACCCAGCTAGTATCAATATCCATAACTCAGTATTAATTGGTATAGCTGGGCCTCCCATTCCCATTCCCATACCTCCACCTACTCCTCCGCCTATTCCCATACCCATACCTCCCCCGCCAGCGAAGGCAGTAGAATTCAATAATAGCACGGAAAATAATATTCTATATTTTAATTTAAGCTTCATTTATTTAATGAGGGCAAAAGGTAATTAGCATTTTAAATATACTACTTAAATCGGCTTACATTGAAGCTATTTTAGACTATTGTCCAATTAGCTTCGATAAAATCGTAAAAAACAAGTAGAAATACGTAGTATAATTACTTAATATAAACGATAAACACTTAAAAAAGGTTGTAATTATTTTAAAAATCTAATAATACATTTTCAAGTAGTATAAGTTATATTCTTAGTGAAATTTTGAGATTAATAATGACCTACATAAATCCTAATTCTAGTAAAGCCTCTTCGCTCATCATGTCTTTTGTCCAAGGTGGTTCCCATGCTAATTCTACTGTAGTAGATTTTACACTCCACATTGCTTCTACTTTTACTCTAATTTCTTCGGGCATACTTTCAGCAACAGGACAAGAAGGAGAGGTCAAAGTCATTATAATTTCAACATTAAAATCATCATCAACATTAATTTCATAGATTAGTCCCATTTCATAAACGTCAACAGGAATTTCAGGATCATAAATTGTCTTGAGTGTTTCGATAATTAACTCTTCGACTTCTTTTTTTGATATTTCTTTTTTGTGTTCTTCCATCTTGTTATGCTTTAGCTTGAAAAGCGATTGAATACATTTTAATTTGTTTCACCATAGAAACTAACCCATTACTTCTGGTCGGTGATAAGTGTTCTTTTAGTCCAATTTGATCAATAAAAAATAAATCAGACTGGGCTATTTCTTTTGGTGTATGATTAGAGAAAACTCTAATCATTAATGCAATAATTCCTTTGGTAATGATTGCATCGCTATTTGCTGTATAAATGATGTTTTCTCCCTTCATCTCGGCATATAGCCAAACTCTAGATTGACAACCCTTAATGAGGTTTTCTTCTGTCTTATGTTGCTCTTTGATAATTGGCAAATCTTTTCCTAACTCAATAATGTGTTCGTACTTATCCATCCACTCATCAAATAGAGCAAACTCTTCTACAATTTCTTCCTGACTTTCTTGTATTGTCATTATAATAACATTTTAATGGCTCTTTTCAGTGCATTTATAAATATATCTACTTCATTAAAAGTATTGTAAAAAGAAAAAGTAGCACGAGCAGTTCCTGGAATGTTAAATCTATTCATCAAAGGTTCGGTGCAATGATGTCCTGTTCTGATTGCAATTCCTAATTTGTCTATTATAGTTCCTATATCAGTTGGATGAGTTCCTTCAACTACAAAAGATAAAACACTTGCTTTTTTTTCTGCTTCTCCAATTATTTGTACGCCTTCTACTTGTTTTATTTGTTCTGTAGCATAAGTTAATAGTTCGTGTTCGTAAGCTTCAATTTTATCAATACCAATTTTGTTTATGTAGTCGATGGCTGCTGCTAAACCAATTCCACCAACAATGTTGGGAGTTCCTGCTTCAAATTTGTGAGGTAATTCATTGTAAGTTGTTTTCTCAAATGTTACGGTTTTAATCATATCTCCACCACCTTGATAAGGAGGTAAGTTATTCAATAAGTCTTCTTTTCCATATAGTATTCCAACGCCAGTTGGCCCGAACATTTTATGACCTGAAAAAGCGTAAAAATCACAGTCCAACTCTTGAACATCTACTTTAGTATGAGGAACAGCTTGTGCTCCATCAATTAAAACTAAAGCTCCTTTTTGGTGTGCTTTAGCAATTATTTCTTTAGCAGGATTAATTGTTCCAAGTGTGTTCGAAACGTGTGTTATGGCAACTAATTTTGTTTTGTCAGAAAGTAAGTTTTCATATTCACTCATCAAAAACTCACCCTTATCATTGATAGGAACCACTTTTAAAATAGCTCCTTTTTCTTCACAAATCATTTGCCAAGGAACAATATTGGAGTGGTGCTCCATGGTAGAGATAATAATTTCATCGCCTTCTTTTAAATGCTTTTTTCCAAATACTGAAGCAATTAAATTAATGCTTCCTGTTGTGCCACTTGTAAAAATTACTTCGTGCGTATGTTCAGCATTAATAAATTGTTGAACCGTAGTTCTTGCTTCTTCATAAGCTGTAGTAGCTTCCTGACTCAGTGTATGGATTCCTCTATGAATGTTACTGTTTTGATAAGTGTAATATTTACTAATAGCAGAAATAACTGACAAAGGTTTTTGCGAAGTAGCTCCGTTATCCAAATAAACTAAAGGTTGTCCATTTACTTTTCGAGAAAGTATCGGGAATTCGCTACGAATTAATTCTACATCTAATATGCTGGTTTTAGTTTCCAAAMCNTSTYNTCAATTTTGTTYTCRATRTAATWYTTYAAGGATTSRATRCTTAYTCTWTYTAATGCMTCTTTWRCAAARGCAGYAATCATCATRTTWATTGCACTTYTTCTTCCYACRCCWCKWGCYTGWARRTAAAATATWGCTTCWTCATYTAAYTGWCCWGTTGTAGARCCGTGACTACATTTCACATCATTTGCATAAATTTCTAACTCAGGTTTTGAGTTAATAACAGCATCATCAGTCAATAAAATGTTATTGTTCTGCTGGAAAGCGTTTGTTTTTTGAGCATCTGGTCTAACAAATACTTTTCCGTTAAAAACGCCAACTGAATTATCATCTAAAATACCTTTATAGACTTCATTAGAATTACAATTTGGTTTTAGATGATCAACAACGGTATGGTTATCAATGTGGTTTCTATCCTTTCCTAAATAAATTCCATTGAGATTGGTCTCACAACCCTCAGCAGCTACATCAATGTTTAAGTTGTTTCTAATTAAAGTTCCGTCTAGCGTAATGGTGTTAATCGTGAAATTACTGTCTTTTCGTTGGTAAACTTGCTCGGTAGAAATGTGATAACTTTCGCCTTCCTTATTTTGAATTTTGTTGTACTCAACTTGTGAGTTTGGGTTCAAGAAGAACTCAGCAACATTATTAGTAAAATTTTCTTCACCTTGGAGATTAACAAATGATTCGATAATTTTTATAGATGAATTGTCGTGTGCTTTTACTATGGTTCTGGTATTGGTAATAAGGTTGTTTTCAGTTGTAATGTTAATGATGTGAATTGGTTTGTTAATCACTGCATTTTTATCCAAATCAATATAAACACCATCAGTAAAACACAGCGTATTAATGGCAATAAAGATTTCTTTTTCTGATTTAGCAATAGCTCCTAAATGATCTTTAATAAAACCATCCGATTCGATAATAACATCTTTTAAAGACGAAATTTTAATACCATCTTGTATTTCAATTTGGGATAAATTATCACGATAAAAACCGTTAACAATTACTACAATATTGGCATCTAGTTTAGGAATTAAATAACTAGAAATATCAATAGTTGTCTCACCTACCTCTTGCTGAATGCCATAATTTTTATTGGTAATTTTTCCAATTCGAGTATATTTCCACGCTTCGGTTTTTGAATTAGGAAACTCTAAAACAGCTAAAGCATTTTTTGCATCAGCTCTTAAATCTTGAGCAAATTGTGGCTCGTTAGAAAAATCAAACTGACTTAAACTTTCTAATAAAACATCCTTTTTTGTAAGTTCTGTTGTTGTCATAACTTATGCAATACCAACCTCTTCTTTAATCCAATCGTAACCCTTTTCTTCAAGTTCTAAAGCCAATTCTTTGCCACCAGTTTTAACGATTTTACCATCATAAAGTACGTGTACAAAATCTGGAACAATGTAGTCTAGTAAGCGTTGGTAATGTGTAATTATTATTGTTGCGTTTTCTTTAGATTTTAATGTGTTTACTCCATTAGCAACAATTCTTAATGCATCGATATCTAATCCAGAATCAGTTTCATCTAAAATAGAAAGCTTAGGATTTAACATTGCCATTTGAAATATTTCATTTCTCTTTTTCTCACCACCAGAAAAACCTTCGTTAACTGAGCGACTTGCTAATTTTGCATCTAACTCTACCAAGGCAGATTTTTCTTTAACTAGTGCTAAAAAGTCTTTTGCAGAAATTGAATCTTCTCCTTTATAAGCTCTTATTTCGTTAATGGCAGTTTTTAAGAAGTTGACATTACTTACTCCTGGTATTTCAATAGGATATTGAAATGCTAGGAAAATTCCTTCTCTTGCTCTATCTTCAGGGCTTAATTCTAACAAGTCTTTTCCGTCAAAATCAACAGAACCTTCAGTAACTTCATATTCTTCTCTTCCAGCTAAGACAGCTGATAAAGTACTCTTTCCAGAACCGTTTGGTCCCATAATAGCATGAACTTCTCCAGCTTTAATTTCTAAATTAATTCCTTTAAGAATTTCTTTATCTGCTATACTTGCGTGTAAATTTTTTATACTTAACATTATCCCTATTCTGATATTATTTTATTCCAATYTKYAWSWRSWRWRRMKWWRRMWWWTRGNTCANMTWTAWTCCANNTWWWAATGGTATTGATTCCAAAACTGTTGTAAAAAACATATAATTTTCCATCAACAATTTTATATGTTTCTGGATCAGCTTCCATTAATACAGGTTTTTTTTTAGCTAAAGCATAGGCACACCAACCACCATAAGTAGGTTCATATTTTTCTGGATTAGATTTAAAAATGCTTTTGCTTTTATCATTTATAAAATAATAGGTGATTCCCTTATAAGTGTATGCGAAAGATTTTTTACCAGGAACTGGTTTTCCCGCAAAATAAGTTATTGGATCATACCCAGACATGGCAACATTATCTGTTGTGTTGTAATGTTTTTTTCTAGTTGCTTCATCTTGCGCTTGTGCTATATTTAGCAAGAAGAAGAGAGTTAATATGGTAATTAGTTTTTTCATAGCATATTTGGTTTAACCAACAGAACCTTCAAGACTTATTTCTAATAGTTTCTGTGCTTCTACAGCAAATTCCATTGGGAGTTTATTGAGTACATCTTTGCAATATCCATTTACAATTAAGTTGATGGCTTTTTCGGTATTAATACCTCTTTGATTACAATAAAATAATTGATCTTCTCCAATTTTTGATGTTGTTGCTTCGTGCTCTACTTTTGCACTGCTGTTTTTTACTTCAATGTAAGGGAAAGTATGTGCTCCACATTTATCTCCCATTAGTAAAGAATCACATTGTGTAAAGTTTCTGGCATTTATTGCATTCTTGTTGATTTGTATTAATCCTCTATAAGAATTATTACTAAAACCAGCAGAAATTCCTTTTGAGATAACAGTGCTTCTTGTGTTTTTCCCTAAATGAATCATTTTGGTTCCAGTATCTGCTTGTTGGTAGTTATTGGTTACCGCAACAGAGAAAAATTCACCAATAGAATTATCGCCTTTTAAAATACAAGAAGGATATTTCCATGTTACAGCAGAACCTGTTTCTACTTGTGTCCAAGAAATTTTAGATCCTTTATGGCAAATACCTCTCTTAGTTACAAAGTTGTAAATTCCTCCAACACCATTTTTATCTCCAGGGTACCAGTTTTGTACCGTAGAATATTTTATTTCAGCACCATCTAAAGAAATCAACTCTACCACTGCAGCATGCAATTGATTTTCATCTCTTTGCGGAGCTGTACATCCTTCAAGGTAACTTACATAACTATCTTCATCAGCAATTAGTAATGTTCTTTCAAACTGACCTGTATTTGCTTCGTTAATTCTAAAGTAAGTTGACAATTCCATGGGACATCTAACTCCTTTTGGAATGTAGCAGAAAGAACCATCAGAAAATACTGCTGAATTCAATGCTGCATAATAATTATCGGTACTCGGAACAATAGTTCCTAAATATTTTTTTACTAAATCTGGATGGTCTTGAACTGCTTCACTAAAGGAGCAGAAAATGATTCCTAACTCACCTAATTTTTCTTTAAAAGAGGTTTTTACAGAAACGGAATCCATTACAAAATCAACAGCAACACCACTTAATGCTTTTTGCTCATCCATTGAAATACCAAGCTTATCCATTGTGGCTTTTAATTCAGGATCAACATCATCCCAATCAACTTCCACATTATCTTTTGGTGCTGCGTAATACGAAATACTTTGAAGATCTATTGTTGGATAATCAACATGTGCCCRTTTCTTTTCAGTCATTGTTTTCCAATGAGCAAAAGCTTTTAGGCGCCACTCTAATAACCATTGTGGTTCATTCTTTTTAGAGGAGATTAAACGTACAACATCTTCGTTTAATCCTATAGGAATAACTTCTGATTCAATATCAGTTGTAAAACCATATTTGTATTCTTGGTTTTCTGCTAGTTGTTTTCCTAGTTCATCTTCGGTTATTGCTTTCACTTTTTTCATTTCCGTCTACTCTTATTCTCTACATTGAAAAACTTTCTCCACAGCCACAAGTTCTATTGGCGTTAGGATTATTAAAAATAAATCCTTTACCATTTAAACCTCCAGAAAAATCTAATTCTGTTCCGGCTAAATAAAGGATGCTTTTTTTATCGCAAACTATTTTAATACCTCTATCCTCAAAGATTTTATCATTATCATTGATGACATGGTCAAAAGCTAAATTATAAGTTAAACCTGAACACCCACCACCTTTAACTCCAACACGAATAAAACTTCCTTCAGGAGAGTTGTCTTCAGCCATCAATTTAATGGCTTGGGTTTTTGCATTTTCTGAAACTGTTATCATAATTCCTTATTTAGATTCATTCTAAACTAGTACAAATGTACTAAAAATGTGGTATTCAAACATGATAAACATCAATAAAAGAAGATTATTTAAAATTCGTATGAATGCCTACATTTGCTTTATGTTAGAAGATAAAAATGAACAACCATTAAGTGAATTAGAAGAATTGGGCGAATTTGGTCTAATTAAGCACTTAACGGAGAACATTAAATTGCAAAATAAGTCTTCTTTAAGAGGGATTGGAGATGATGCAGCTGTAATTGAGTACAAAAATAAACAAACAGTTGTAACTACTGATTTATTGGTAGAAGGAATACACTTTGATATGTTATACATGCCTTTAAAACATTTAGGATATAAAGCAGTAAGTGTTAATCTTTCGGATGTGTATGCTATGAATGCTATTCCAAAACAAATTACAGTATCTATTGCTGTTTCTAACAGAATGTCGGTTGAAGGATTAGAAGATTTATATGAAGGGATTTTATTGGCGTGTAACATTTATGGGGTTGATTTAGTTGGAGGTGATACTACATCATCAACTTCTGGTTTAATAATTAGTATTACAGCTTTAGGCGAAGGAGAAAAAGATAAATTGGTTTATAGAGACGGAGCAAAAGAGAATGATTTAATTTGTGTTTCGGGTGATTTAGGTGGTGCTTTTATGGGGCTTCAGTTATTGGAAAGAGAAAAAGAAATTTTCAATGAAAACGAAAGTGTACAACCAGATTTTTCAGGTTATGATTATTTGTTAGAAAGACAATTAAAACCAGAGCCTAGGAAAGACGTAATTGATATGTTTGAAGAAATAGGGATTAAACCAACTTCTATGATTGATGTTTCGGATGGTTTATCATCCGATTTAATTCATATTTGTCATCAATCTGAAGTAGGATGCACCATCTATGAGGATAAAATTCCATTGGATTTTACCACTATAAATGCAGCAGAAGAAATGAAATTAGACCCTATTGTTTGTGCCTTAAATGGAGGAGAAGATTATGAGTTGTTATTTACCATTTCTTTAGATGATTATGAAAAAATTAAAGAACAAAAGAGGGTAGCCGTAATTGGGCATATAACTTCAGATAAAGGAAGTTACCAATTTGTTTCAAAAAACGATGAGGTACAAGAACTAACTGCTCAAGGCTGGAATGCTATTTTGAAAAAGGATTGATAGTTATTCCCATTTACCATAAAAACTGGAAAGCTGAAACCAAAAAAGCAAGACTATATTTTCTTGATAAACTGTTTTATCTAATTCTGTAGGTGTTGTGAATTGTCTTAAAGTAGAGGCAATTATACTATAATGTAAGTCTGAGTTTTCAGGAAGTGCGGTTGCGATGTCACCAAAGACATAAAGTGTCGATTTATTATCGTTTTTACACTTTGACTTATATGTTTTGTATGACACTCTTATGCATGCAATTTGCTCATATTTAATTAACTTAGGAATAGTAAGTTGTAATTTTTTCGCAACACCCATAATATAACCCGGGGTTTTTATTGTAGGCATTTTATCTGGATGTGTTTCTATATATTTCAATATGTTCCAATATAATTCTCCTTTTTTATTTGTACTCTCGACTAATTTATTATCAATAAAGTAGTTTTCAAAACTTGCTATAAATTCTTCTTTGTTAACCTTGTTCTGTAAAAAATATTGGTCTAAACAATTTTTGGCAAAAATTTCAGATTTTATAATTATTTTCTCACAAAGAGTATCTTGACTGTGAAAATTAGCAGTAGTTAGAATTAAAATATATAGACTTAAAAAATATTTCATAGTTATATTCAATATCAAAGTTAATAATAAAGAGAAGGAATCAAACAATCACACATTTCTCAGATCTTTATGAGGAACGCTTCTTTTCCTCTTATTTTTCATAACCATCAACAATTACAACAATTTCGCCTTTAAGCGTATGTGATTCATAATAATTGATTAATTCAAGCACTGTACCTCTTATGTTCTCTTCGTGAATTTTGGTTAATTCACGAGAAATTGAAACTTGACGAGTTTCTCCAAAATATTCAGCAAATTGCTTTAAGGTCTTTAATAACCGATGAGGAGATTCATAAAAAATAATAGTTCGAGTTTCTTCAGCTAAAAAATTCAATCGTGTTTGTCGACCTTTTTTATGAGGCAAAAAACCTTCAAAAATGAATTTATCACAAGGAAATCCAGAGTTGATTAAGGCCGGAACAAATGCAGTTGCACCAGGTAAGCATTCTATCTTAATGTCATTTTTGATGCACTCTCTAACCA
The DNA here is from genome assembly GCA_002402165.1 of Flavobacteriales bacterium. Lineage (GTDB taxonomy): Bacteria > Bacteroidota > Bacteroidia > Flavobacteriales_E > Vicingaceae. The sequence continues at coordinate 77,082 of NVVI01000001.1, read as the reverse complement.
ATAAAAAACCAGGGTCAGAAATGGCAGGAGTTCCAGCATCACTTACTAAAGCCATTTTTTCTCCACTTTTAATAGAGTCAATAATTCGTTCTAAGGTTTTATGTTCGTTATGTTGGTGATGGGCAACTAATTTTTTGTTGATTTCATAATGTTTTAAGAGTTTAGACGTTTGTCTAGTATCTTCTGCAAGAATTACATCTACTTCTTTTAAAGTTTTTAATGCACGTAGAGTAATGTCTTCTAAATTTCCAATTGGAGTTGGAACAATGTATAATTTTGACATAATAATTAAACTAAAAATCAAAGGTAAAAATAAACTGATAGATGGATTTGTTTAACTTTATATTTATCAATGCAACCTTTTTGCGTTAAAATACATCTTAATACTGAGTAAATGAAAATGAATGAAGAGCAGTTGGTCAATAAGTGTCTTGAAAAGGACACCCTTGCTCAAAAGCAATTATTTGAAGTTTATTCAAGAAAAATGATGGGAGTATGTTTAAGATACTCTAAGAATTCGGATGAGGCGCAAGATGTATTGCAAATGGGGTTTATCAAGGTCTTTGAAAAATTAGACATGTATAACCATAAAGGTTCTTTAGAAGGTTGGATTAGAAAAATTATTGTAAATACTGCCTTGGATAATATTCGAAAGAATAAAAAACTAATGAATAATATTGACATAGATAAAGTGGATTATCAATTACATAATAATAATGAAAATGCTATTGATGTATTGTCGGCAAAGGATTTACTAAAAGTAATTCAAAGTATGCCAACAGGGTTTAAAACAGTATTTAATATGTATGTAATTGAGGGTTATTCGCATAAAGAAATTGCAGAAGAGCTAAATATATCGGTAAATACATCCAAATCTCAATTCTCTAGAGCAAGGGTATATTTGCAGAAAGTATTAATAAAAGAAAAAATTATACATTGAAAGACGGATTAGAAAATATAGACAAAATTTTTAAACAAGCATTTGATGGTTTTGAAGCTAATGTTGATCCTAGTGTATGGAGCAATGTTCAAAATTCAATCTCGTCTGGTTCTGGAGGTAGTTCATCTCTACAAGTTGACCCATCTACTATAGTAGGAGTTGGAAAATCTTTAGCATTAAAAATTGTTGCTGGTGTAGTTATCGTAGGAACGATTGCTACGACTGCTTATTTTGTTCCAAATTTATTTAAAGGTGAAACATCTGTAATTGCTGAAAAAGTTCTTACAAATGGTGATTTAGTGGAATTAACGGAAGAAGTCATTGCACCAACTACTGAAATTAAAAATAAAGTAAGCGAAGAAAACTCTTCGACTAGTAATGAAGAAACAGTTAATTTAAGTGTTGAAGCTAACAAGGCTGAAAAACAAGAGGCTGTCAGCAATAATGGAAAAACTAATGAAGTTTCTGTTATTAACAGTGAAACTAGTACTGAAACTAGCTCAGTTGATAATAGTTCAACACAAACAACAACTAAAAATATAACATCATCTAAACCTCAAACAGAACCGTCTATTAAAAAAGAAGAAGCAGTTAATATAGATGTTATTATTAATGTAGATAGAGTTAAAGGTAAAGCTCCTTTAACGGTTCAATTTGATGCTATTGGAAATGGGATTCAGTATTTATGGGAGTTCAGTGATGACTCTGAAGAGTTTGGAGAATCTCCTATTCATATATTCTCTGAAGAAAGGACTTATCGTGTAAAATTAACAGCACAAGATATTCATGGTAATACCAAGGTGGTTTACAAAACAATTATTGTAGAAAAAGACTATAGTTCATCTATACAGCCGCTTCAAAATATTTTTACACCTAATGGTGATGGTGAAAATGATTTCATTAAGGTTAGAGGAAAAAACATTAAAGGGATTCAAGTTCAAATAACTGATATGAAAGGTAAGCAAGTTTATTTTATGACTTCGATGAATGATGTTTGGGATGGTAAAGATCAAAATGGGAATTACTTGCCTCAAGGTCAATACCTTATGACTGTTTTTGCTATTGGCAATGATGGTATTGAACATACTAGAAATCAGGTTGTTAACTTATTGAAATAAATTGGTAGTTGTTAAATCTTGTTAAATCTTCTTTTTCTACCTTTATTTCAACAATATCTTGTTAGCTAATCAGCTAATTTCATTGATAAATATTGACTATCTTTGTAAGGTAATAATCTAATTACATGGCTGATTATAAAACAGGAAAGCTACTAGAGCAAATAAATATTCCAAAAGACTTAAGAGAGAAAATTTCTGAAGACGACTTGCCTCAATTGTGTGAGGAATTGAGAGATTTTATTGTTGATGTGGTTTCCCAAAAAGGAGGGCATTTTGGTGCTAGTTTAGGTGTTGTAGAATTAACAGTAGCACTTCATTATGTTTTTAATACGCCAGATGATAAATTAATTTGGGATGTTGGTCATCAAGCTTATGGGCACAAAATTCTAACTGGGCGTAGAGAACAATTTCATACTAATAGAACTTATAAAGGAATAAGTGGTTTCCCAAAACCATCAGAAAGTGAATACGATGCATTTGCCGTAGGACATTCTTCTACTTCAATTTCTGCAGCACTTGGGATGGCAGTAGCTTCACAATACAAAAAAGAAGATAGACAACATGTTGCCATTATTGGTGATGGCTCTATGACAGCAGGATTGGCTTTTGAAGGAATGAACCATGGAGGAGTAGAAAACACTAATCTTTTGATTGTGTTGAATGATAATTGTATGGCTATTGACCCAAACGTTGGAGCCCTTAAAGATTATTTAACCGATATAACAACTTCTCACACTTACAATAAGGTAAAAGATGAGGTTTGGAATTTGTTGGGAAAAATCAGCAAGTTTGGACCAAATGCACAAGCACTCGTCCAAAAAATTGAAAATGGAATAAAATCTACTTTATTAAAACAAAGTAATTTATTTGAATCATTAAACTTTAGGTATTTTGGGCCTGTTGATGGTCATGATGTGAATTACTTGACAAAAGTTTTGAATGATTTAAAAGATATTCCAGGACCAAAAATTTTGCACTGCATTACCGAAAAAGGAAAAGGTTACCAGCCTGCAGAGGTTGGAGATTCTACTCAATGGCATGCTCCTGGCTTATTTAATAAAGATACTGGTGAGATTATTAAAATTACCACTAAAAATCCAGAACCACCTAAATATCAAGATGTGTTTGGTCATACCATTGTAGAATTAGCTGAGAAAAATGATAAAATAGTTGGAGTTACTCCAGCAATGCCTTCAGGTTGTTCATTAAACATTATGATGAAAGCAATGCCTGATAGAGCTTTTGATGTAGGAATTGCTGAGCAACATGCTGTTACCTTTTCTGCAGGAATGGCAACACAAGGTTTAATTCCTTTTTGCAACATTTACTCATCATTTATGCAACGAGCTTATGATCAGGTAATACATGATGTTGCTCTGCAAAATTTACAAGTTGTTTTTTGTTTGGATAGAGGAGGTTTGGTTGGAGCAGATGGAGCAACGCACCACGGGGCTTATGACTTAGCATTTTTTAGATGTATTCCAAATATGATAGTTTCTGCTCCAATGAATGAAGAGGAGTTGAGAAACTTGATGTACACTGCTCAGGCAGATAATAATGGACCTTTTTCTATTCGATATCCTAGAGGAACTGGGACTATGATAGATTGGAAAACACCTTTCAAAAAAATAAAAATAGGAACAGGAAGAAGAATTAAGAATGGGGATAATATAGCAATATTAACTATTGGTGATATTGGGAAATATGCAGTAATAGCTACTAAAGAACTTGATAAGCAAAGTATAAACATTGCACATTATGATATGCGTTTTGTAAAACCCATTGATGAAATTTTATTACATGAAGTGTTCGGAAAGTTTGATAAAGTGATAACTGTTGAGAATGGTTCGATAATAGGAGGAATGGGAAGTGCTATTTTAGAATTTATGGCTGATAACAACTACAAAGCTGAGGTAAAGCGCCTTGGAATTCCTGATAAATTTATTGAACATGGAACTCAATCTGAATTATACGATGAGTGTTTCTTTGATGATAAAGCAATTCTTGCTACTGTAAAATCGTTATTAGAATCTCAAGAAAACAAAGCTTTAGCTTAATTGCTTAGTGAAATTACATTTAAACATAGCAGATAAGGATAGCTGGCTTTCAAATAAAATCCCTTGTGTTATCTCTGGCCCTTGTAGTGTCGAATCGGAAGAGCAGGTAATACAAACGGCAAAAGAAATTACAAAAGCCAACCAAGTCTCGATATTACGTGGAGGGATTTGGAAACCTCGAACTCGTCCGAATTCTTTTGAAGGGGTAGGAGCAGATGGGTTAAAATGGCTCAAAAATGCAGGAATAGAGGTTGGATTGCCTGTAGCTACAGAAGTGGCAAATGCTCAACATGTAGATGAATGCTTAAAAAACAACATAGATATGTTGTGGATTGGTGCAAGAACTACTGTCAATCCATTTTCTGTTCAAGAAATCGCAGACGCGTTGAAAGGTGTTGACATTCCTGTGTTTGTGAAAAACCCAATTACTCCAGACATTAATTTATGGGTCGGAGCACTCGAACGAATTAACGCTGCTGGAATTAATAAATTAGCTGCAATACATCGAGGATTTTCATCTTTCGATAAATCTTCTTATCGAAATACTCCGATGTGGGAAATCCCGATAGAGCTAAAATTAATGTGTCCTAAAATTCCATTGTTTTGTGATCCAAGTCACATTACTGGTGATAAAGAACTAATTCCATATATAGCTCAGAAGGCAATGGATTTAGACATGGAAGGCTTAATGATAGAAAGCCACATCAATCCTAAAGAAGCAAAAAGTGATGCCAAGCAACAATTAACTCCTACTGAATTAGAGCTTTTATTAAGTAAGCTAGTAATTCGCGAAAAACATTCAGAAAGCGAAGATTTCATCAATAAATTGGAACAATTACGTTCAGTGATTGATGCGTTAGATGAAGAGTTGATTAATAAGTTTTCATCTCGTATGGCAATTATTGAAAAAATAGGAGAATATAAATATAAAAATAATGTTACTATTTTACAGTTGGAAAGATGGGAACGAATTTTAGCAAACCGTACTTTCTTAGCTGAAAAAGTGGGGTTAAGCGATGATTTTATAAAAAAAATGTTAGAAATTATTCATCAAGAGTCTATTCGTATTCAGACTAAAGTGATGAACAAGTAAAACCATTGTCAATTTGAGTGTTCCAAAATGTCACCCTGAGCTTGTCGAAGGGTAGCTTTGGAATTGACAATGGTTTTACTAAAAAGTGGTTCTCGATACAAAATTCTTACAGAATTTTACTCGAACAGATACTTTTTAAGGATTTCAAAAAGTATATTTGAGCAATAATGCAAAAAAGATGGAAAATAAATAATCAATCTAATCAAGAAGAAATTAAAAAACTCTCTTCTAAGCTCAATAATTTAGACGAAACATTAACCAATATTTTACTCCAACGAAAGATTGATACTTTCGAAAAAGCTAAAACATTTTTTAGACCAAGCTTAGATGAAATTCACGATCCTTTCTTAATGAAGGACATGGATAAAGCTGTAAATCGACTACAATCAGCTATCGAAAATCAAGAAAAGATTTTGGTTTATGGTGATTATGATGTGGATGGAACCACCTCTGTATCATTGGTTTATTCATATTTAAAGAATTTTTATCCAGCATTAAATAAAGAAGTAGAAAAGATAGAGCAGATTAATCTAAGCGATAGTTTAAAGATAAGCCAATCTGACAATCATCAAAACCGATACGGTTTAGAGTATTATATTCCTGATAGATATGCTGAAGGTTATGGGATTTCTTACCAAGGAATTGACTATGCAGCTGAGAATGATTTTAAATTAATTATTGCGTTAGATTGTGGAATTAAAGCCATTGATAAAGTAACTTACGCTACCGAAAAAGGAGTTGATTTTATYATTTGTGAYCATCACCGWCCRGGAGATRAAATACCARAAGCWRTWGCWGTWTTAGATCMAAARMRASMAGATTGYRAWTATCCWTAYAAAGARYTRTSWGGTTGTGGAGTTGGGTTTAAGTTAATGCAAGCTTGGACTCAAAAAGAAGGAAAAGATGAATCTAAATTAATGCAATATTTAGATTTATTGGCAATAAGTACTTGTGCTGATATTGTTCCGATAACTGGAGAAAATAGAGTTTTTGTTTATTATGGACTAAAAGTGATTAATAAAAACCCTCGATTAGGAATTAAAACAATGGTAGAGTTGGCAAAGTTGAAAAATGAGTTAACGGTTACTGATATTGTTTTTACCATTGCTCCAAGAATTAATGCTGCTGGTAGAATTGAAACAGGAAACAAAGCAGTAGAAATGTTGGTGGAAGAGAACACTAAAAAAGCATTAGAGTTTGGTGGGCATATTAATGAACTGAACATTGAACGTAAAGAATTAGATAAAGCGATTACAGCAGAAGCCTTAAAACAAATTGAAGATAATGTTGATTTGCAAGACAAGAAAACTACGGTGTTGTTTCAAGATAATTGGCACAAAGGAGTCATAGGTATTGTTGCTTCTCGTTTAATTGAAACGTATTACCGCCCAACAATAATATTAACAGAATCAAACGGAAAAGCAACAGGTTCTGCTCGTTCTGTAAAAGATTTTGATGTGTATGATGCTATTGATGCTTGTAGCGATTTGTTAGAGCAGTTTGGCGGACATAAATATGCTGCAGGGTTAACCATGAAGCTTGAAAACTTAGAGGCTTTTACTCAAAGATTTGAAGAAGTAGTTTCAGAACAAATTGACCCTGAATTATTAATTCCTCAGATTAGCATTGACTCTAGATTAGAGTTACACCAAATTACTGCTCAGTTTTATAAAATACTCAAACAATTTGCTCCAACCGGACCAGGCAATATGCGGCCAGTTTTTATGAGCGAAAACGTTTTTATTACCAATAACTCAAGAAAAATAGGAGAGGATAAAACTCATTTGAGGTTAGAAGTATTTCAAGAAGATAACCCAGACATTAAATTTAACTGCATAGCTTTTGGGATGGCACACATGTTAGATGAGTTAGCTGAAGGAGTTCCTTTTAGTATCGTTTACAACATAGAAGAAAACCATTGGAATGGCAATACTACTTTGCAGTTGAACTTGAAGGATATTAAGTGGTAGCTTAACTATTATTATAGGTGGTTTTTATTTATTTTTTCTTCAAGTAATTTCAGATAACCCATAGCGAAAGATGCTGAACACAAAAGAGTTGACATTGTCGATTTTTCTAATGGCTTAGTTGTCATGCCTTTATGAGCAATTTCGTTTCTGTAGACTCGTAATTCATTTAATGACCCGCGAATATCATTAGGTAAAATTGGGAAGTCCTCAAAACTTGCAATTAGAGGTAATAGTATGTTGAGTTGATGACTATAAGTTGCTCCACTAGTTAAAAAATCTGCCACTCGTTTGACAGAAGCATATCGACTTAAATAACCATCTATAATTTCATTGAGTTTAGCTTCAACTGCAACATTAGCAGGAATAACCGAAGACTGAAATCGATTAATCGAAAATGCTTCAACAGACTCAATAAGGTTATTCCATATTTCATTATTTACTGGATTTTTAACCCAATCAATACTAACTGCAACTGGAGTTTTTTCACAAGGCTCTCCAATTGGCCTTCCAAATAATAATATTTTGTGTGGAATAAAATGTCTATAAGGCGTATTGCCATGAATTTCCAATGGGAAGAGACCTTTGTCGTTTGGAGTGTAACCCACGTGCAATATTTTGGATTCTTCGGGAATACCTAATTTCACTAAATCCAATTCAAACGTTTCATTTGGCTTTATGTGAATCATTACGGTTGTCCTTAGTCCACCAACAATTGAATATAAGTAAGAAGGGATTCCCCATTCGAAATGTCGTAAAAGTAGTTTCCACCAATCTAATTTAGTTCCACATTTTGGACATTTCATTTCTTGTTTCAAGAAATAGTTTGATAGATTCTCCGAACTAATTTCGAAAGAAATTTCTTTGCAATCAGGACAGGGCGTACCTTCTATATTCGTATGTAATAATGAATATTCCATGTCTATTTGTTAAGTTGTCAATCACCTATAACAAGTGAATAAAGTGCATATGCATTTTATTAAACCTTCCTTCTCAACTCAAAATTTTGCCCTAAATAAACCCTGCGTACTTGTTCATCAGCGGCAAGTTCTTCTGCAGTACCAGCTTTTAAAATGCTACCTTCAAATAGGAGGTAAGCTCTATCAGTAATGCTTAAGGTTTCTTGTACATTATGATCGGTAATTAAAATACCAATGTTTTTTTCTTTGAGCTTAGAAACAATGGTTTGTATGTCTTCTACAGCAATAGGGTCAACACCAGCAAATGGTTCATCCAACAAAATAAAGCTAGGGTTAGAGGCTAATGCTCTTGCAATTTCTGTTCTTCTTTTCTCTCCACCACTTAAATTATGTCCTAAGTTCTTACGAACTTGACTTAATCCAAATTCTTGAATTAATTCTTCCAATCTATCTTTTTGCTCTTCTTTGGTCATGTCCATCATTTCTAAGATAGCTGCAATGTTATCTTCAACACTTAGCTTTCTAAAAACAGAAACTTCTTGAGGTAAATAACCAATTCCCATTTGGGCTCTTTTGTACATAGGTAATTTGGTAATCTCTTTTTCATCCAAAAACACTTTCCCTTCGTTAGGTTGCACCAATCCAACAATTGCATAAAATGAGGTAGTTTTTCCAGCTCCATTTGGCCCTAATAAACCAACAATTTCGCCTTGCTTTACCTCTATGGAAACACCTTTGACAACAGTTCGTTTTCCATATTTTTTTACGATGTTTTCTGCTCTTAAAATCATAAGTTAAAAGTAATAAATTTATCTATTTGTCACACTGAGCTTGTCGAAGTGTTTTTGAGAAAAAATTAACGAAGCGATCTTATCATTTATTGTGTTAAATCATTGTCAGTTCGAGTGCGAAGCGTATCGAGAACAAAATGATTCATCACTTCATTTTGTATATACTTCGACAGGATCAGCACGACAAAATATTGTTCAGAATTGACATTTTTCTTACTTTTCAGCCTTCTTAACTACTACTTTAGAAATAATGATACTAAACTCATATAAAATAAGTAGAGGTATAGTTAACAATATTTGACTAGAAATGTCTGGAGGAGTAATAATAGCAGATAAAATAAGGGTTGTTACAATAGCATGTTTTCTGTATTTTTTCATAAACTCAGGAGTGATTAATCCTAATTTAGATAAGAAATATACAATAAGTGGCAATTGAAAAACCAACCCACAAACCAATGTTACTGTGGTAACAGTAGAAATAAATGAATTTAATGTAATTTGATTTTGAACCTGATTACTAACTGTATAATTACCTAAGAATTGAACTGATAAAGGGGAAACGAAATAATAACCGAATAAAATTCCTATTGTAAATAATATTGAACCAGAGAAAACTAACCCAAGTGCATATTTTTTTTCTTTTTTCTGTAACGCAGGGGTAATAAAACGCCAAATTTCGAAAAGGAGATATGGGAAAGCTAAAACGATTCCAGCCACCAAAGATGTTACAATGTGTATGGTAAATTGCCCACTCATAGTAATGTTTATAAGACTAAAGTTCATATCGTCCATACATAGTGCATCGCCTTTTCCAATTAGGTGAGAGAACTTACAAAACAATTGGTAAGTCCAAAAATCAGAGCCCTTTTGGGCTAAAATTATAGTATCAAATACAATGGATTTGAATATAAAAGCAAGGATTGTAAAAAGTAGAATAACAATAGCAGACCTAACAAGATGCCACCTTAATACTTCAAGATGGTCTAAAAAAGACATTTCTGATTTATTTTCTTCTTTACTCATAAATTGGGAACAAAAGTAATGTTTTGAGTTAAATAATTCCCGCACTTGTTACGGGATCTGTTAAATTAAAACAGATTCGAGATTAAATCCGGAATAACGAATAGATTTAGTAAAATTTTTTGTCTTTAGTTTCTTTGATATCAGCAACAAATTGCTTGATTTTTTGTTCTTCTTCTTTTTTACAAACCAGTAAAATATTGTCCGATTCAACGATAATATAGTCTTTCAGTCCTTGTAAAACAACCAATTTATCTTGAGGTACATTTACAATATTGTTTGCAGAATCATACATCATTACATTTTTACCGACTACAGCATTGTTGTTTTTATCTAATGGCAAGTGAGTGTAAATAGAACCCCAAGTGCCTAAATCTGACCAGCCAATATTTGCACTAATTACAAAAACATCTTCTGATTTTTCCATGATTCCATAATCAATAGAAATGCTTTCGCAAGTAACATACGCTTTTTGTATAAAGTCGTATTCTTCTGAAGTGTTGTATTTTCCTAAACCATTTTTAAAAATATTGTCCATTTCGGGCAATAAGGTTTCAAATGCTGTTTGGATGCTTTTTAAACTCCATATAAACATGCCAGAATTCCAACAAAAATCTCCGCTAGCAATAAATTGTTTGGCAGTTTCTAGATCTGGTTTTTCAGTAAATGTTTTTACTTGCTTTATTTCCGTATCGTTTTCTTCTATAAATTGAATGTAACCATAGCCAGTATCAGGACGGCTAGGAGTAATTCCTAAAGTTAATAGACAGTCAGTTTTTGAAGCGTGTTCTAGTGCCATTTCCATTACTCTAACAAATTCATCTTCTTTTAAAATCAAATGATCTGATGGAGCAACAATAATATTTGCATTAGGGTTTTTGGCTGCAATTTTATAATTGGCATAAGCAATACAAGGAGCAGTATTTCTCATTGTTGGCTCGCAAATTATTTGCTCATCTGTTATGCCAGTTAATTGCTCTTTGGTAATATTTTTATAAATTTCATTGGTAACAATGTAGATGTTTTCTTCTGGGCAAATCTTTTTAAACCTATTATAGGTTTGCTGAATTAAAGTTTCTCCTGTCCCTAAAATATCTATAAATTGTTTTGGATGTTGGATCCTACTCATTGGCCAAAATCGACTTCCGATTCCACCAGCCATTATTATGCAATAGTTGTCAGTGTTCATAATTGTTAAATTACTTCAACATACTTAAAGCATTTTTTAATCTTTCAAATAATTCAGGAATTTCTTCATAAACCGAAGTGCCAACAGAAAGCCTATACCAAGGAGATTTTTTTGAAGCTCCAAAAGCGTAAAATGGAACAATTGCTAGTCCAGCTTCATCCAAAAGATATTTAGTGACATCAGTTGAGGATTCTAAAAGTTTACCATTGGCAGTAGTTTTTCCTGTTAAATCAAATTTAACTGTGAGGTAAATTGCTGCTTGAGGAGGGATTGATTCAACCTTAAATCCTTCTTCTTTAAGAGAAGTTATTCCTTGGTGTAAGGTGTTTAAGCGTTTGCTAATATCGTTTTTAAACGAAAATAAATATTCATCAATTGCATCATTATTGCTTAAAAAATTAGCAGTAGCAACTTGTTCTGCTTTAGGAGACCAAGCTCCAATATGGCTTAATATGGCTTTCATTTTCATAATAAGTTTTTCTGGGCCAAAAGCCCAACCAACTCTCACTCCTGTTGCAGCAAATGCTTTAGAAATACCATCAATGTAAATGGTGTAATTTTTCATGTCAGGATTGATAGATACAGGGTCATAATGTCTTGTTTCTCCATGGGTTAAAGCCCAGTAAATTTGATCGAACATTAAGTAAACGGGTTTTTTTCTATCACCTCTTTTTTTATTTTCCTCTAAGATTAAATCACATATTTCATTTAACCCTTCCTCTGTAAAAACAGTTCCTGTAGGATTTAATGGAGAGCATAAAGCAATTAAATTAGTTTCGCTAATGTGTGGTTTTAAATCAGCTGCTGTAGGCATAAAGTTAGTGTCAGCAGTAGTTTCAATCATAATTTGTTTAGCCCCTGTTAAGTGGCAATAATGGTTATTGTTCCATGATGGTACAGGGAATAATACAGTGTCTCCTGGATCTAGAATGGTTAAATAAGTAGCGTAGATTAAAGGTCTTGCTCCGCCAGAAATCAGGACTTGATTAGCTTCATATTCTAAACCTTCTCTAGTGTGTAAATAGTGAGAAACAGATTCTCTTAACTCTAAAATTCCATTAGCAGCAGGGTAGTTTGTTTCATTATTTTGATAAGCTTTTATTATCTCGTTTTTTAATTCAGTAGGAATAGGAAATAACTCAGGGTTAAAATCTCCAATGGTTAAGTTGTAAATTTTTTCTCCTTTTACTATTTTTTCCTTTACCTCCCCAGCGAGCTTAATTATTTCTGAACCAACTAGTTTTTTAGCCATTTCAGAAACTCTTTGATTAACGATGGGATCTAATAATGATGTGTTCATTTTCTTATTTTTTACTCGAACAAAGCTAAGTAAAAGACACTCCGAAGTGAAGTAAAAAATAAAGATTAGTTATCAACAAGTTCAACTTCTGCTACGCCATGTATAAAGTATTCTTTTTTTGTTGAAACTTCTTTACATAAGAAGCGAGTAAGCTTTCTCTCACCTTTAATAAAGGTTCTTTTGTTATTTAAAATAAAGGAACTTCCTTTCATAACCTCAATCAAAGGGATGGTATTAGTTGGAGCGTCATATTTTTTAAGTTCATTAATTAAATTGGTATCTCTTGCTGAAGAAGCAGGTGGATTTTTTAGATGTTTTTGTAACACAATGTCTAGATGTTGTGGGAATATTTTTTTGGTTAATAAAACATTCATTAATGTGGTAAACTCTGTTTTCCATTCTAAACCATGTGCTTTTACTTTATGTTTATGACTTAGCCAAACTAAAAGGTGAGCAAATTCATGTGTTAAAGTAATTAAAAAAGCATACTTATTTAGATTGGAATTTACACTAATACGATTAGGGAATTGTTTTGTAGGAGCTCTAAAATCACCAAATTTGGTAATCCTTTTTTTTGGAATTCTTAATTCAAAAGGACGTTGGGAAAACCATTTTTGAAGTATTGGGAGACTCTCTTGTGGGACATGTTTTTGTAATATTTTAAAGTCGATTTCCACTATGAAAATATATTATAAACCAAAAAGCTAGAAATGTAAGCTAAGGCTCCCATATAAACTACTTGAATAATCGGCCATTTAATAGAGTTTGTTTCTCGATAAACAATGGCTAAAGTAGCCATACATTGCATCGCAAAAACATAGAAAATAAGTAGCGAAAATGTTGTTGCTTTTGTGTATATTTTTTTTCCTGTTTGATGATCTATTGCTGTCATCATTTTTTCTCTAATGGATTTAGTATTGTTTTCATCGCCAACACTGTAAAGCGTAGCCATTGTTCCGACAAAGACTTCTCTTGCAGCGAAAGAAGTAACTAATGATATTCCAATTTTCCAATCAAAACCTAATGGCCTAATGACTGGTTCAATGGTTTTCCCAATAATGCCAGCATAAGATGCTTCTAGTTTTTCTGCTGCAACAAAAGCATTGATTTCTTGCTTAGAATATTGTTGTTGAATAGATTCTGTAGCATATTTATCAGTTATTTTCTTAAAATTTTTATCAGGGCCATAAGAGGATAGTACCCACAGAATAATTGAAATAGCAATGATGATTTTACCAGCATCAAATAAAAATATTTTTACTTTACTAAAAATTTCAAAGCCAATATTACTCCATCTGGGAGCTCTATAAATAGGCATTTCTAATGTAAATGTGCTTTGTTGTTTTGATTTTATAATTAGTTTCATTACCCAGGCAGATAGAATGGCTGCTACGAATCCTAATAAATAAAGTCCCATTATTAATAAGCCTTGCATGTTAAATATTCCAAAGTAGCTATCTTGAGGAACAACAAGTGCTATTAATATTGTATAAACAGGAATTCTTGCAGAGCAGCTAATTAATGGAGCTACCATTATAGTAATTAACCGTTCTTTATAATTACTAATGGTTCTTGCACTCATAATTGCAGGAATGGCACAAGCTGTACTACTTAATAAAGGGATAATAGATTTTCCATTTAACCCAAATTGCCTAAGAATTCTATCCATTAAAAAACTAACACGAGCCATATAGCCAGTATCTTCTAAAATGGTAATAAGAGCAAAAAGTATAGCAATTTGAGGAATAAATATTACTATTCCACCTAAACCAGCTATAATTCCATTTACAAGTAAATCATTTAATACTCCTTTAGGTAAGCCATTGGAAACTACGTTGCTTAACCATAAAAAGCCAGTTTCTATTAAATTCATAGGATATGCAGACCACGCAAAAATAGCTTGAAAAATAAAGAACAGAATGCCTATAAATATTAAATAACCATAAAATTTATGAGTAATTATATTGTCAATTTTCTTAGTTAAAAGATAAGATTTGTCTTCTCCATTTTTAGTTAAACAATCAATTACAATTTGGTTTATTTTATTTAACCTGAGCATTGTTTCATCTACAGGATTGCTTGTGTGATTGTTCTCAATAAAATTGTTCTTTTTAATTTTGTAATTATTTATAGCAAATTTTAATTCTTCAATTCCTTTTCCAATTCTAGCATTAATAGGAATTATAGGGCAGTTTAATAGTTTAGATAATTTGGTAATATCAATCTCGTGTTTGTTTTTTTGTAAGAGATCCATCATGTTTAAAACAAGGATAACTTGTTTTCCTTGATCAATAATTTGAGTGTATAGTAATAAATTGCGTTTAAGATTTGTAGCATCAGTAACAACAATTATTATGTCATTTATAGTGGCTTCTTCAATGTGTTTTTTAGCAACTTTTTCGTCTTCAGAATTAGGGTTTAAGCTATACGTTCCTGGCAAATCAGTTATTTTTACTTTTGTTTGATCAATGTAAAAAACACCTGTTTTTTTATCGACAGTTACGCCTGGGAAGTTGCCTGTTTTTTGATTTAATCCAGTTAGTGAGTTGAAAAGTGAACTTTTACCTGTGTTAGGGTTTCCAATTAGAATAATATTTTTAGAAGTATTTTCGGACAATTACCTTATTTTTTCGATATCAATATTTTTAGCATCAATCTTTCTTATGCTAATGTGATTTGTTCCTGAAGTTATTAAAATAGGGTCGTTTAGAGGAGCAACTCTCTCTAGCTTAACTTCTTCTCCTATAAGAAATCCCATTGCGAGTAATTGTATAGCAAGACTTTCATCATTTATTTGTTTAATGATGCCCGATTCGTTTTCTATTAGTTGATCTAAAGTCATATTATTTAGAATAATTCTAAATAGCGTTCGAAATTAGTAGATTTTTTGCATTAATTCAATGATTTAAGTCAGAAAGGAAAGATATTATACATGTTTCTTTATTGTTGTTTGGTTATTACTCCACTTTGGACATGTATTGCATCTATTCTTTTTTCGAGCATGGCATGACATTATGAAAAACGAAATGCAAATTAGAATGAAATAGAATTTAATGCTATACTTCATAATGCAAAGATAAGTAACTTCAGTAATAAATATTTACTTTTATGTTTTATAACTAGTTAATGTTATCAATATTTTATCATATCGGAAAATACTTTCTTTTGCTAGGTAAAGTATTTAAAAAGCCAGATAACTTTAAATTAATCAGAAAGCAAATTATTCATGAAATGGTTAGCTTGGGTATTGGGTCTTTAGGTCTAATTGCCATTATTTCTTTATTTATGGGTGCGGTTGTAACACTACAAACTGCGTCAAACTTGACTAATCCATTATTACCTGCATATTTAATTGGTTATGCAACACGAGAATCTTTTATATTGGAGATGGCACCAACTGTTATGTCGTTAATTTTAGCTGGGAAAATAGGGTCTAATATTGCCTCTGAGATTGGTGCAATGAGAATTACTGAACAAATTGATGCCCTAGAAATAATGGGGGTTAACTCAGCATCGTACTTAATTTTCCCCAAAATTACAGCTGCATTATTTTTTATTCCAATTATTGTTATTTATAGTATGTTTTTAGGAGCATTAGGTGGGTTTGTTGTTGCTATGTATAGTAGTGGAATGACTATTGAGGACTATATTACAGGATTACGTTATGATTTTAAAGCGTTTTCAATTGTTTATGCAATGATAAAAACAGTGTTCTTTGCTTTTGTTATTACTAGTATTCCATCATACCATGGGTATTATACTCGTGGAGGGGCTCTTGAAATAGGGAGGTCAAGTACAAAATCAGTAGTTTATACCAGTATTGTTATTTTGATAATAAATTATGTTTTAACTCAATTACTGTTGTTATGATTGAAATTAAAAACATAAATAAATCTTTTTCAGGCAATCAAATTTTGCATGATATTTCTATTAGTTTTAAAAAGGGAGAGATAAACCTTATAATTGGCTCAAGTGGATCTGGAAAGTCAGTACTTACAAAATGTATTGTAGGCCTTCATGAAGTTGATAGCGGGAGTATTGAGTACGATGAGAGAGAATTTACAACGATGAACTTTAAGGATAGGAAAAGTATTCGAAAAGAGATAGGAATGTTATTTCAAGGGTCTGCCCTTTTTGACTCTTTAACGGCTGAAGAAAACGTTAAATTTCCGTTGGAAATGTACACTAAAAAGAGTCAAGAAGAAATTCTAGATAGAGTTAATTTTTGTTTGCAACGTGTTAATCTTGATAATGTCAATCATTTATATCCTGCTGAATTAAGTGGAGGAATGAAAAAACGGTTAGGTATTGCTAGAGCAATTGCTTTAAATCCTAGGTACTTATTTTGTGACGAGCCTAACTCTGGTCTTGATCCTCAAACTGGTATTGTGATAGATAATTTAATTCAAGAAATCACAGAAGAATATGATATTACTACCATTGTTGTAACTCACGATATGAATTCTGTAATGGAAACAGGAGATAATATTTCTTTTATCTACAAAGGGCAGAAATGGTGGGAAGGGAATAAACACGAAATTCTTAAAACAGATAATAAAGAATTATGCGACTTTGTTTATGCATCTAGAATAATGCAAAAATTTAGAAACATCTAAAGCTTATCTTACAATTAACTTAACTGTTTTATTGTCAATAGTTAGGAAATATACTCCTTTACTGTAATCAGCTAAAGAAATAGTTTCAACAGATTTTTCTGAAATAACTGCAGTTTTACTGATAATTGTTTGTCCAACTATGTTTTTTACAGATAGGTTAATATTTCTAATACCATTTGAAGTTAAGTTGATGTTAAATTTTCCTGTACTTGGATTAGGATAAACATTAAAACCTACATTATTTAATTCTTTAAGTCCAACAGGGTTTCCTTTTAAAACATACATCTCATCTAGTTGTAAAACATCACCATCATTAGCATTATGATTAAAAAAAACAAACATTCTTTGTCCTACAAAAGCATCAATATTTAACGAATGAAGCGTCCAACTTGTATCTGGGCCATTAGGCAGATTACTAATTTGAGCCTTAGAATAATTAGGAGTTAATCCAGCAGCAGTAACATCAACAGTTCCTTGCGGGTTTGCTGTATCGGTTATATTTGTAATACTAACCAAGAAAACATCATACGCATCAGTCCATTTTGGGTGGTGTTTATCATGCCAGTTAAACGTATTGTTTGATGTGTTTGCAGGAATTGTAACTGGACCAAAACTCCACCAGTTATTAGCTTGTAACGAACCAGAATTAAACCAAGAGGAAGCCGAAATATAATAAGCACTATCGGTACCAGTAGTAATATCATTTGGAAAAAAATTCCCGCCTGGAATGGTGTAAGGTGTTTCTAGTGGGCTATCATCAAAAAAAGAGTACTGAAAAGCATCACCAGAAGGGGTTGGCCAACTGGCATCTCCGTAATCTGTATTTCCATCAATATCAGCATTTTCTAAAACAAAATCCGCAGCATCTGAAGCATTCATTAAATAGAAGCTTTTAGAATCAAAATACATTAAACTATCACCAGTTGCTTTATCATGGGTAGTTTTTATTACTTTGAAAGTTTGATTTTTTATTTGATTAGTAGTGTAATTATTTCCTGCTTTGTATTGAGAAAAGCTAGCAGAGGATATAAATAGAATACAAATAAAACAATAAAATTTCTTCATGATTATTCTAGTTTATTATACTGCGAAAATACAAAAAATAACCCCTAGTATATATATGAGTATTCTTTTGAATTGTTAAAAATTAATAAAAAAAGGCTCTTTAGAAATTCTAAAGAGCCTTTATAAATAATTATAATAGGATAGGTATGTTATTCTACAATTAACTTTACTGTTTTGTTGTTAACAGTTAAGAAATAAATTCCTTTGCTATAATCAGTTAAAGAAATAGTTTCAACAGATCTACCTGAAACAGCTACAGTTTTACTGATAATTGTTTGTCCAACTATATTTCTTACAGATAAATTAATAGCTGATGCAATTGTTGAATTTAGGTTAATGTTAAAATCTCCTGTACTTGGATTAGGGTAAACATTAAAGTCTAAATCATTTAACTCTTCGATACCAACACCATTTAAACTTAATACAGGGAAAACAGCAATTGCAATATCCAATCCCCAAGAGTTGGTAGTTCCATCATTAAACGAGTGGTAAGAATTATCATCCCACTGCTCAAATGTATTGGTTATAGCATCTGCAAAATCACCAGTTGTTCCTGGAGTATCTTGAGCAGTTGTATCGGTAGTATGCACGAGCCCTATAGTATCTCCAGTTGCAGGAGTAAAAGTTATGCCAACCCAAAATTTTTGATTTGAAGGGATGCCAATAGGCGATGTAAATGTTGCAACAGCGTTCCACCCAATAATTCCATTAGACATTAAATTAGTTGCCACAGTATCTACAGCAGAGTAAGGTACAGATACTGAGCCCAAAACAGTACCAGGAATACCAGCATTGTCAGCCCATATTGTAGCCTCAAATGTAGAATTAGGATTGCCTTCAACACCAGCAAACCAAAATAGCACATCAGTAATGGCACCATTAGTTGTGTTTAAACCATGTGCAGAATCCATTAATTGCATTTTACCTATATCGTTATAATCATTGTGGCCTGCAATCCATCCACTAACTCCTGATCTATAGCCTTCTGGTGATCCTGTAAAATGAGAATAAATAGTATCATTAGTCGTTTTACTATTTGGATGCTGAGCCTTGTCAAAAGAAAATGAGTAGGAAGCTTGTTTTGCAACTTTTTGTGAAAAAGCCATTGTAGAGAGAGTAACTGCAACAGCCAAATAATAAACTTTTTTCATGAGTTTTTGTTTTTAGTTTAGTGTGCGAATGTATGAAAAAAAGATGTTAAATTTATTTAAACCATTTCATGTAAAAACATTGTTTTTATATTGTTATATAAATAAAAAGGAAGACCTTAGCTGACGCTTATAACATTAAATTAATTATGCATTATAAGGAAATAACAATAAAATTAATAATTGTTGCAATAATTTTTCTATGTTCATGTAGAACAACTGATAAAGTTGTGAATGGGGTTAATACCAATGAAATTTGCAAGGTGCTTTATGCGATTAATAATGATGGTATTTATTTATATACTTATGAAAATAATAAGACCATAAAAATATGCGATTTAAAAAAAGTGTTTCTTCCAAAATCTTTGCAGTATGTAAATGACAGTTTAGTAATGATTGGCGAAAATATTGTGTCAGAAGGAATGCCCTCACTTTTGTTTTATAGAATTAATATTAAGTCAGGTAAATTTATGGAGTATAAAAAAGTTACATATCAGAAAAATAATAACGAAACAGTATCTTTAAGAACAATTTTTTATTCTAAAACAGGAAATATAATTGAACAAAAAGATACCGTACTATTTTGTACTAAGAAGAATTCCAAATTAAGCAACTATAGATACTGTAGCATAGATGAATATGTTAAACAGAAAGGGTTAAATTCTTCTGTAAAGGTTTTTTCTAAAAGAGGTAGTTTATATTTAAACGATAAAGATGGGGAGAGAAATATTTTAGAATACAATAAAAGTAATAATCGAAGAGCCATTTCTGGATATTTTAATCCTTCACTATCTCATGATAGTGAAAAAGTAGTATATGTTTATAGAGCCAAACTCTTGGATCCAAATTCTGGAATTTATGAAATTGAAATAGAAACAGGTAATCAGAATTTACTTTCTGACGATGCAGGTTATTTTAACCCAAAATACTCTTACAACAATGAGTTTGTATTATTGAGTAAAAATAAAAGAAGATTAGAAGATAAAAGTTGGGTTGAAGATTTTTATGTGTTTAAAATTAAATCAAATTACGCAATTAAGATAAGTGAGGGTGATAATTTTATTTGGGTAAAGTAGTAAAGAATTTTTAGCAAACAAAAAAGCCAAGTCATTTGACTTGGCTTTTTTGTTGATTAAATAAGAAGACTATTTAATAGTTATTTTTCTAGTCATTACACCTTCATTAAATGTGATGTTTGCAACATAAAGTCCACCAGCTAATTCAGATAAATCAATTTGCTGATTTCCTGAAACTAACTTGATTTCTTTTACAATTTGACCAGTTGTTGAAATTATTTTCATAACACCGTTAGTCAATTCATTGTCAGCTTTAAGCGTAATAATATTGTTGCTGTTAAAGAAAGTAATTTGACTAGTTATGTTTTCAGAGATGCCAACTGGCATAGCACCTGCTGGAATCATTGTATTTGGAGTTGATTCGTAAGCATAATCTTTTAATGTTAGTGTTAATTGATCAGCAGAAACATCGAATCTAGCCCAACCATAATATATGTTTCCTCCGGACTCAAATTTAAGCCCCATATAACCATCAGTAACACCATTATTCCAATTTTCGCTGTATGGAGAAGACCCATTAGCAATCACGTAGTATCCCATAGTTCCTTGAACACAGTTAGTTCCCATCCATGGTCCTGTTGCACTAATTGGGTCATTTAAACTTAACCTACTCACATAATCATAGTTACTAGGCATAGTACCCATAATTTCGTTTTGTACATTCCCTCCAGCACATGCAGTACCAGTTGCAAATGGAACGGCAACAGCAGCATTAACAGTTGTATTTCCAACAACAGCAGCTATAAAGTCGTCTGTTAAATCATTGTTGACATCAATGTTTACAGAAAGTCCTTGACCAGCAACAACAGCATCAGGAATAACATCAGTGTAAATGATTTGACCTGTTGCACTTGCTCCAGTAGCAAGTACTGCAGCAGAAGCTGACATATACTTTAATATTTTTTTGTCTAAAATTGTAGATTTTTTCATATTAATTATTTTTAGTTAGTTTTTAAAGTGCATTAAATTAATGCGCCACTAAAGTACAATTAATAAATTTGTAATAAAAATTTTTATTAATAAAATTAACTACCAACTTCAGTTTTACTTTTATTAAACTTGCTGTGGTAAAGTACAGGGTCAACCACTTTAGCCATCTTAGATACATCAAGCTTATTATCTAAAAATGTATTAATAATTTCTGCTTGTTTAAGAGAATTTTTTACCACATCAGAATAGTTTACTTTTAATAAGTCAATATTTGGTTGACTATCAATCCAAATATGTGTTTTTTCTATTTGATTTTTATAAGTTTTAGCAAGTCCAGTTGGATAAGTTTTCTTTACGGTATCTCTCTCGTTACCAAGCATGACTTGTTGTGATAGTAATACCTCTGACATTTCTCTAACCATAAAGATTATTTTGTAACTCATATTTGGTGGTAAAGATGGTAAAAGTTGTGCGATTACCTTTAATGATTTACCATCAGCAAGTGGCATAAAAGAATTGTCATTGGCAATCCTCTTTACTGGTTCATATTCGAAATATCCTTTCAAATTGTTTTTGTCGGCTTCTCTAAGATCATCCGTTAAAGGCTTTATTCCTCCCTTAGCTAACATTTGCATCATCATTGATGTTCCAGATCTTGGTAATCCAGAAACAATTACAACTCTCCCTTTGGATGTACTGTCAACAACTTGTTTATGAATTGCTGCTTTTTCAGGATTTTGAACTTTGTCTTCATAAAGTTCAACCAACCATTTTCGTGCTCTTGTCATTTTAGGAGCCATGGTTAAAGTTRATTCAAACGCATGAGCTGCTTCATCATATTTTCCTAAATGAACTAGTGTTTCAGCAATATGGAAATGGCATTGAGGATAAAAATACTTTTGTTCAATAACTGCAAATAAATCCTCTAATGCTTCTTCTGGTCTGTCAAGTCTTAATTTACATAATCCAAGACCATGTAAAGCAATGACGTTAGAAGGGTCAAATTCAGTAGCTTTTTTATAAGATACTTCTGCTTTAGACCAGTTTTGTGCACCGTGGTGAATTTTAGCAATTTCAACATGCAATGATGAGTTATCAGGTGCATCTTCAAGGAGTTTCTCAAAAATTGTATTTGCCTGTTTCAGACGGTTTGTTTGAGCATATAGACGACCTTCAATGTATTTTGCACTTAATGGTGGGTCTTTAATTTTTTTAGCTATTTCAAGGATTAGGGATTCACACTCTTTAAACATTTTTTCACTCAAATAGCATTGAGAAAGTTTTTCATAAAAACGATATGCACCTTCTTCTATGCTAACCAATTTTTCTAAGATTGGAATTGCTTCTTCCATCTTATTTCCATCCATATAATTTCWTGCAAGGTAATATTGCGATTCGTTAGTAGCATCTTGAATGGCTTTTGATAAGTCTTCATTAGGTTTATCAATATAACCTAATTCGATAAGTTGGTCTAAAGCCTCTTGATTTGCCCATTTATCTACTTGCTTATTGGGGTCATGTCGCCCATGAACACCATCTACTTTTTCCCAACTTTCTATGTGTTCAAGGTAAGGATCTTCATCAAAGCATTCTACTAATGGAGTTCCTTCCATATCTTTTGCTACTGGCAAGCCATATAATGCTAGAATAGTTGGTGTAACATCAATAATAGACGCTCCAAAAATTTGATGATTTTTTTTGATTCCGGGCCCTTTTATTGCAATCATTCCAAATGGACTATGCTCATGAGCAGGGGCGGCTGGCTCATCAGGTAAAGATTTTGGTCTCAAATGATCAGAATGGAATCCATGATCTGAAACTATCATTATAGTTGTATCATCACCAACAAGTTTTAATGTTCTTTCCAACATCATGTCATGGTACAAGTAGGAAGCTGTTACAAGGTGTTTATAAAATTCATAATCTTCATCTGGTACTCCTGGCCGTTGAGGTGGATGGAACTTCATTCCAAGGTGGCAAAAGTGATCAATAGTATCATAATACACTGCCATAAAATCCCAAGGTTCATTTTCCATTAAATGTGTAGCAGCATTATGAATACTAGCACATTGACTTAATACTTTAGAAGCTCCAAAGAGACGCTTATCTTTTTCATGATCAATTTCTCGAGCTTTTGGGATAAAAGGTAGAATATGAGCCATTGTTAATTCGGCAGGGTGAACACGAAGATCTTTTAATTCTTGTTCTAGTCTTTTTGGATGAATGGTTTCTTTCATCATTGGCCATTCTTCCTCAATTGGAGTATTACATTTTTGATAAAAATTTGACACCATTACTCCGTTAATGGGCTCGGCTGGATGGCTCGGCCACCAACCAACGACATTTGATTTCATTCCTTGTTGGTTGAGAATGTTCCAGATGGCTTTAACTTTTCTTGAACTTGAGCTAATTGCCTGAATCCCCTTTCCGTCAGGAGATGGCTCTATAAAGCCTAAGATTCCATGTTTATCTGCACGTTTTCCAGTAGCAATAGATGTCCAAAGCATGGGTGACATTGGCGGATCAAGGGTAGCAATATTACCCCAACTGCCCTCTTCTATGAATTTTTTTAAAGTTGGCATTTTTCCAGCTTCGATTAGAGGCATAATCATTTTCCAATCTGCAGCATCCCATCCTAGAACTAATATTTTTTTTACTAATCTTTTACCCATTTTTTAATTTCTTATTTACCTCTTTTTTGTTAGATTCTTTTTGTTTTCTTTCTTTTTCAATTTTATCTCGAGCTTCTCTCCATAGCTTCATGCCAACAGAACCAAGTGCTAATAAACCTAAATTTCCTGATTCTGGAATTTTTGCTTCTTTTCTACTTTCTTGGGCAACAACTTTTTCTTTTTTCTTTTTCATAATTAAATCCTTTATTATGCAGTTTCCTCCATATATTCTTCTATAGGAGCACAACTACAAACTAAGTTTCTATCGCCATAAGCATCATCTGCTTTACCTACAGTTGGCCAATATTTGGATTCTTTTATCCATGCTACTGGAAAAGCAGCTTTTTCTCGTGAGTAAGGATATTTCCAATCATCAGAAAGAGCTACTTTTAGGGTGTGTGGAGCATTTATTATTGGATTATTTTCTTTATCAGATTTTCCATCAATAATTTCTTGTATTTCTTTTCTAATGGAAATCATCACTTCGATAAAACGATCTAATTCTTCTTTACTTTCACTTTCGGTCGGTTCTACCATTAATGTTCTTGCAACTGGAAAAGATACTGTTGGAGCATGGAAACCATAATCCATTAATCGTTTTGCAATGTCTCCAGCCGCAACTCCAGATTCTTCTTTAAAGTCTCTACATTCTAAAATCATTTCGTGAGCAACTCTTCCATTTTTATTGGTATAAAGAATACCATAACTATCTTCCAATTTAGATTTTAAATAATTGGCGTTAAGAATAGCTATTTTAGTTGAAGATTTTAACCCCTCTGTACCTAACATTTTGATGTAAGCATAAGAAATCAAACAAACGTAAGCACTTCCCCAGGGAGCAGCAGAAATAGCAGAAATAGCTTTTTCTCCTCCAGTTTTTATGATGGGATTAGAAGGTAAAAATGGTGTTAATTGTTTAGCAACTCCAATTGGACCAACTCCTGGTCCACCACCACCGTGCGGAATAGCAAATGTTTTATGTAAGTTTAAATGGCAAACATCTGCACCAATGTTAGCTGGGTTCGTTAATCCAACTTGTGCATTCATATTTGCACCATCCATATAAACTTGTCCACCGTTTGCATGGATGATATCAGTTAATTCCATTATACTTTCCTCATATACACCATGCGTAGAAGGATAAGTTATCATAGTACAAGAAAGATTGTCTTTGTGTAATTCTGCTTTTTCTCTTAAATCATCAACATCAATATTTCCTAGTTCATCACATTTAGTAACAACTATTTTCATTCCAGCCATAACTGCACTTGCAGGGTTTGTTCCATGTGCTGATGAAGGGATTAATGCAATGTTTCTATGGTGATCGCCTCTACTCTCATGGTAAGCTTTTATGACTAATAGTCCAGCATATTCGCCTTGTGCGCCAGAATTAGGTTGTAAAGAAACGGCATCAAAACCAGTAATCTCAGATAAATCATTTTCTAATCCTTTCAACATTTCTTGGTAGCCTTGGGCTTGATCAATTGGAACATAAGGATGTATATTTGCCCATTCGTCCCAGCCTAAAGGAATTAATTCTGAAGCAGCATTTAATTTCATAGTACAAGAACCTAACGAAATCATAGAGTGCGTTAACGAAAGATCTTTGTTTTCTAATCGTTTAATGTAACGCATCATTTCTGACTCAGAACGGTAAGTGTTAAACACATCATAAGTTAAAAAAGAAGAAGTTCTATTTAAATTAGCAGGAATTCCTGTAACTGAATTTCCATTTAAAGATGAACTTCCATTTGCTTTTGCAAATATTGAAATGATTTTTTCAATGTCAGATATATTTTCAGTTTCACCAATATTTATAGATACAGTGTCATTACTGTAGTTAAAATTGATTTCATTATTTAAAGCCAACTCATGGATTTTCGTTTTAACCGAAGAGTCTACTTCATAAGTTAAGGTGTCAAAAAATGAATCATTTACTCTTATGTATTCTAATTCATTAAGTGAACCGGCTAATTTTGAAGTTAATTCAAGGATGTTTCCAGCAATATTTTTTAATCCTTCAGCACCATGATAAACAGCGTACATACCTGCCATAACAGCTAATAAAACTTGTGCAGTACAAATATTGGAAGTTGCTCTATCTCTTTTAATGTGTTGCTCTCGAGTTTGTAGGGCCATTCTTAATGCTCTGTTTCCTTGAGCATCAATGGTAACACCAATAATTCTTCCAGGGATAGCTCTTTTGTATTCCTCTTTTGTCGCGAAATAGGCAGCGTGTGGTCCGCCATACCCTAATGGAACTCCAAATCGTTGAGTAGAACCAACGACAACATCAGCACCCCACTCTCCAGGAGGAGTTAATAAGGTTAAACTTAAAATGTCTGCTGCTGCAATAACTAAACTTTCATTAGCATGAGCTTTATCAGTAAAAGCTTTATAATCATTAATTTGTCCAGTTACATCAGGGTATTGGATGATAGCACCAAAAACATTCTCGTTAAATTCAAATGAATTGTAATCTCCAATAATTAGCTCTATTCCTAATGGATTAGATCTTGTTTTTAGTATGTCAATTGTTTGAGGAAAACATTGGTCAGAAACAAAAAACCGATTTGCTCCAGCTTTTTTAGTGGCTCTACTTCTGCTGTTAAAAGCTAAAATCATTCCTTCCGCAGCAGCAGTACCTTCATCTAATAATGAAGAGTTGGCCAATTCCATTCCTGTTAAATCGAGCACCATTGTTTGGTAGTTCAATAAGGCTTCTAATCTTCCTTGAGAAATTTCTGCTTGGTAAGGTGTATATGCAGTATACCAACCTGGATTTTCTAATATATTTCTTTTAATGACTGATGGGGTTATGGTATTATTATATCCTAAACCAATGTATGATTTGTAGAGTTTATTCTTACTAGCTAAAGCTTTTATATGACCAAGATATTCGTATTCAGTTAGCGCTTCATCTAAGTCAAGTTCTTTGTTTAATCTAATTTTTGAAGGAATAGTTTCTTCAATTAATTGATCTAAAGAGGCTGCGCCACAAACAGCAAGCATCTCATCTATATCTTTTCCTCTAGGACCAATATGACGACTCGAAAATTTATCTACAACCATATCTGTAAGTTTATGTTATAAAAGGATAGCAAAAGTAATAATTTGAGGGATATAAAAGCATACTTTTACTAACAGGAAAAAAGAGAATTGTGAGGAATTTAACAAGCTCGGACTCGTCATTGCAGAATTTTTCTTTTTACATTTTAAAAAAAGAAAAATATCCGCAATCTATTTGTGTTATAAAAAGGAGATTCCGTGCTTATCCTTCGACAGGCTCAGGATGACATTCGGAATGACGATAGATTTTTGGAGTTCAATCTTTGCTTCATTTCAGCAATGTCTGAAATTAGATTTCTGTTTTCTTCTGCACCGTTGCCAACAATAATAATGTCAGCACCAGCTTTGTATATTTCTTCAGCTGCTTGAGGAGTTCTAATACCTCCGCCAATAATTAATGGACCGTTTTTTGCTGCTTTAGTTTTGGAAATCATTGCTGTAGAAATACATTTTTTAGCGCCACTTCCTCCGTCAATGTAAGTTAGGTTTAACCCTAAATACTCTCCCGCTAAAGCAGTATTAGCTGCAATTTCTGCATTGTTATGCGGAATTGGATTGGTATCGCTCACATAAATTGCTGTGGTAGTTGTTCCACAATCTACCAGTAAGTAACCTGTGGGGATGACTTCTAAATTTGTTTTCTTAATAATTGGAGCAGCAGTTACTTGATGTCCGATTAAAAACTCAGGATTTCTACCAGAAATTAAAGAAAGAAATAAAATAGCATCTGCATAATCAGAAATTTGGTCGGGGTTGCCTGGAAAAATAATAATAGGGTTAGTACTGTTTTCTTTAATTAAACGAATCGTTTTGTTCATATTACCATGAGTGATAATACTTCCTCCAACAAAAAAATAATCTACATTCGATTCATTACAAACTTTAATGGTTTTAATTAATTCGGCAACATTTTGCTTGTCGGGGTCAATTAAAACACCAAACATTTTAATACCATTGTTGGCATTGTTAAGGATGGATTGATATATGTTGTTGTTTTTCATTGAGGCAAATTTACGGTTTTAGTACGATTTACCATTCACAAAAGTGTCAATTCGAGTGAAATTCTGTAAGAATTTTGTATCGAGAATAAGCTTTTGGAGTAAAATCATTTATTCTCGATACAATTTTTCGTTCCTCAAAATCACTCGAATTGACAATGATTTTACAACAGAAATAGGGGATTAAACCACAAAAAACCTCCAAGAGTTTTAAACTCTTGGAGGGTTTTTTGTTATAGGTTTCCGAATAAGAGAGAAAGATATTATTGAATAACTATTTTTTGATTAAACGAGTTGTTACCATCA
Organism: Flavobacteriales bacterium; assembly: GCA_002402165.1. Classification (GTDB taxonomy): domain Bacteria; phylum Bacteroidota; class Bacteroidia; order Flavobacteriales_E; family Vicingaceae. Next base: position 48,807 of record NVVI01000001.1, on the reverse strand, counting down.
TTTATAGTTACAATGTACATCCCATTAGCAACATTTAAAGTAAATTCATTATTTCCATTAGTAGTTTCGGTTAAAATTATTTGACCGTTTAAATTATAAACTGTTAAGTTATAATCTTTAAAATCATTAGATTTAACTACTAATTTTTTATTATATGAATAAATATTAAAGTTATCTTTTAAATTAACATCTTCGATACCTGTAATAATTGGTGTCATTGAAAATGTGACCATTTCAACACTAGAAGTATTTGTTGAGTTAAATTTTACCATAATATAAGTGTAGTTTGTTAAAGTGTTATCAAATGATTGAGTTACATTATTAGGTACTATATTATTAATGATATTAAAATTAATACCATCAGTACTTCCTAATAGTTTAAGATTTCTGTTTCCTCCACTAATCCAACTATAAGCTACTAAATAATCAATGTTAGTAGCTGACGGGTTGATTTGTAAGATTCCAATTCCCTGAAAAGTTGTCGGGTTTCCATTGCTTGAAAATATAACCTGACTTGTGTTATAAGTAACAAATGGAGAACCTGAGAATTGGGTAGGATTTCCTAACCAGTCNTTTATAATATAATTTTCCCAATTACTTGTATTACTGAAATCAGTACCTAATGTAGCTGAATAAGGTAATGTTACTTGTGAGAATAAGTTAGATGTTAATAACATCATTATTAAGGTAATTGTATAAAGTTTTTTCATAGTTTTAATTTTTAAGGGTTTTACTTTCGCTACATAGGAATGTCGTTATTTTTTTATTCTTAAAGCTTTTTCCATTTTTTTTGTAATGGTTTTAGGTTTTCTAGTTTTGCCTAGTGCCTGCCTGCCTTCATTAGAACTTTTCTTGTATGTTCCATCTTTTTTTAGTTTAGCCATTGTGAGATATTTTAATTATTTGATAATTAAATTTGAATGATTGTTGATGATGTTCTATAGTATTCTCCGCCACAATATTTCCAACAAATTTCATCACATTTGGTTTCAACCTTGTGAGAACTATCAGCTTGAACATTAAAAGTATCGTAACGCCCGTCTCCAGTTTCATTTTTACAATCGTTTGGGTTTGGACATTTAATAATTTCTATACATTTTTCCTCTTCTGAATTATTTTCAAATAAAAAATTTACCATAAAATATTTTTTAGACTACAACACAAATATAATAAATCTGTAACAATATATTGTTACAGATTTTAAAATAGAGCAAAGTAATTTTCCTGTTGTGGAAATAACACCGCTCTATACTGCTAAAATGAAGGCTGACATTAAGTTAGCAATATCAAAAGAAATAGGAAAAAGAGTTGCTGAATTGAGAAAAGAGAAAGGATTTAGTCAAGAAAAGTTAGGTTTTTTAATTGATAGTAATAGACAATTTATTTACAAGGTAGAGAATGGTTTGTTTTGCCCAACAATAGCTACTTTGTATTTTATTGCTCAAGCACTTGAGTGTGATTTAGAATGTTTGCTCTCCATAAAACGTGTATAAAAAACTTCCAAGTATTTAAAAATCCAATTAATATTTTAAATATTTTTTTCATCTAAACAGTATAAACCAACACATAATCCTCAATCTTCTCCCAAGCCATTGGCAATTTTATTCTAAAATTCCTCCCTTGAGGGAGGTTAGGTGGGTGATTGATTTCTATTTTACCATTAAAAGTAGTAACGTTTTCAGAGAAATTACTAATAAAAAGATGCTCTATAAATAGCACCTCTTTTTTACCATAGTACTTATAGAGTGCTTCTTTCGCTCCCCAATACAGTGTTAATTGTTCTAGAGAGCTTACGTTTTGGAGATCTAAAGGGTTTAAAAACTTATGTTTAATCCGTTCTACTTTTGGAGTAATTTTTTCAATGTCAATACCACAATGAGAATTTTTATTAAGGTTGATTGCAACAAATTCATTAGAATGAGAAATAGAAATAAACCAGTCATTATTTAAATGAGGTTTTCCCAAATCATCATAATTAATTATTGCATTATCAAAAAATTCGTTCAATAATAAGCGTGTAGCTAGCCATTGTTTTAAACGTTGTTTATTTTTGGTTTTTGTGATGTTTGTTTCATCAAACCCTTTAGAAATAAGAGAGTTTAACAGTTCTTCTTCCGTTTCAGTAATTTTCCAAACACCAATATTTATGGTTTCTGAAATATTTTTGACTTGAAATGTGGGCATTTTACAAATATTATTAGGTTATTCCTTAAATTTGCAATCCTTAAAATTATAAAAACTATAACTAATGAATACAGAAGTGGAAAAATTACCTTACAAAGTTAAAGATATATCTCTAGCAGAATGGGGAAGAAAAGAAATCACAATCGCTGAAGCTGAAATGCCAGGATTAATGGCTCTTAGAGCAGAATACGGTGACTCTAAACCTTTGGCTGGAGCTAGAATTGCAGGATGTTTACACATGACGATTCAAACTGCTGTTTTAATTGAAACATTAACTGCTTTAGGTGCTGAGGTTACTTGGTCATCTTGTAACATTTTCTCAACACAGGATCAGGCTGCTGCTGCAATTGCTGCAACAGGAGTGCCAGTTTACGCTTGGAAAGGATTAAATGATGAAGATTTTGATTGGTGTATTGACCAAACAATTAAAGGGTTTAAAGACGGTAAAGCATTAAATTTAATTCTTGATGATGGTGGAGATTTAACGAACATGGTTTTCGATAAGTACCCAGAATTATGTGCTGATATTAAAGGATTATCAGAAGAAACAACAACTGGTGTTCACAGATTGTATGACAGAATGAAAGCAGGCACTTTAGTTATGCCAGCTATCAATGTAAATGATTCTGTTACTAAATCTAAATTTGACAACAAATACGGATGTAAAGAATCTTTAGTTGATGCTATTAGAAGAGCTACTGATGTAATGATGGCAGGAAAAGTTGCTGTTGTTGCTGGTTACGGTGATGTTGGAAAAGGATCTGCTGCTTCATTAACTGGCGCTGGAGCAAGAGTTATTGTTACTGAAATTGATCCAATTTGTGCTTTACAAGCTGCAATGGACGGTTTTGAAGTGAAAAAAATGGACGATGCTTGTAAAGAAGCAAACATTATTGTTACTACAACTGGTAACTTCAACATTATAACAGGAAAGCATTTTGAGTCAATGAAAGATCAAACTATCGTTTGTAACATTGGTCATTTTGATAATGAAATTGACATGGCTTGGTTAAACGGAAAGTATGGAGATACTAAAGATACAATCAAACCACAAGTTGATCAGTACACTATTAATGGTAAAATTATTTTTGTTTTAGCTGAAGGTAGATTGGTGAATTTAGGCTGTGCAACTGGACACCCTTCTTTTGTAATGAGTAATTCATTTACAAACCAAACATTAGCTCAATTAGAATTATGGAATAACACGGATGCTTACAAAAATGAAGTGTACATGTTACCAAAACATTTAGATGAAAAAGTAGCAAGATTACATTTGTCTAAAATTGGTGTAGATTTAGAAGTGTTGACACAAGAACAAGCAGATTACATTGATGTAAAAATTGAAGGTCCTTACAAAGTGGATCATTATAGATACTAAAATCATTACAAGATTTATAAAGCCTCAATGAGAATTGGGGCTTTTTTATACTTTTACAATAATGAAAAAAGCACTAAAAATTTTGGCTAAAAAAATGGGCTATGAAATTAAAAAGCCCAGTGATAAAATAGGTACAGATGGCATACCTAAAGATATTACTGATGAAACATTTATAGCCATTTATAATAAATGTAAAGATTTTTCAACTTGCTCATTGGAACCTATGTATTCGCTTTATAAATCTGTTGAATATGTAGTGAAAAATAACATCCCTGGGGATTTAGTGGAGTGTGGTGTATTTAAAGGAGGAAGCGCCATGATGATGGCGTATACTTTATTGCATTTTGGTGATACTACTCGAAAAATTTATTTGTACGATACTTTTGAAGGAATGTCGGAGCCAACAGATAATGATGTGGATATAAAAGGAGAGACTGCCGAAAGTTTATTAGCCAAAGGACAAGCGGTTTGTTATAGTCCGATAGAAGAAGTAAAAGCAAATTTTGAAAACACTAATTACCCGAGTAATCAGGTGTTTTTTGTTAAAGGAAAAGTAGAAGATACAATTCCTCAAACCATTCCAACACAAATAGCTTTGTTGCGATTAGATACAGATTGGTATGAATCTACTTACCATGAGTTAGTTCATTTATATCCTATTCTTGAACAAAAGGGGGTTTTAATAATTGATGACTATGGACATTGGGAAGGATCAAGAAAAGCAGTAGATCAATATTTTAAAGAAAGCAACATTGCCCTACTATTAAACAGGATTGGTTATTCAGTTAGAGTTTCTATAAAAACCTAATTAAAAATTCTCAACACTTGCCCATCAAAACTAGTTTGATATTGTTTTAAAGGTAAGTTAGCAGGTCCATTAGTCACAGAGCCATCAGTTAATAAAAATTTAGAACCACAACAATCATCTAAACCAATAATGTTACTAGCATCAACAGATACTAAGGCACAACTATTATTAGAGTCGTAGGTACAATGCCTATCATAAGCATTAAACTGATCGTTAGAAACACGGTAAATAATTATCCCTCTAGAACCACCATTTACATAAGTCCACCCTCCAGGAACAGAAATCACATTAAAAGCAGGGTCGTTGGTGTATATAATAATATCTACTACAACTAAAGGAATATTAGATTTTTCATCTTTGCTGCAGCCCATGAAGAAGAAAGGGATTAATAATATGTAAAACCATTTTTTCATTAGTTAAGGTAAAATTAGTAAATTCGATTTTAATTGAATTAAAACGGATATGAAGGGATTTAAGTATATTGTAGTAGTTGTATTAGTTTCAGTTTCTCTTTCTATGTTTTCGCAAGAAACTAAAATGATAAAAAACAGAAGGAAACAACTAGCAAAACAAGAGGTAGAAAAAAAGAAAGCTGGAGAAGARGCTTTAGAWGAGGGTAAAAAAAGGCAYCTWAATATTCAGACAAAAAARACCAARAAAAGAATGAAAAAAAAGGCTAAGAAATCTAARGCYTTAAAYAGGCAAAGGAGTGGTAAAAAGAAATCATTYTTTAGAAGAATTTTTGGYGRRAAAGGATGAAAATAACAGCYATAATAATAGATGATGAAGAACTTGCTAGAGAGAATTTAAAAATGCTCTTAAATGAGTTTTGCCCAGAAGTTAATGTAATTGGGATGGGTCAAAATATTGATGAAGCAAGAAAACTTATTTTTGAAAAAAAACCAGAAGCTGTTTTTTTGGACATTAGAATGCCAAGCGGAGAAGAAGGGTTGGAACTATTGGAGGACGTTAAAACGAATAATTTTCAAATCGTTTTTGTTACTGCCTTCAAGGATTATGCTATTAAAGCGTTTAACATCAACTCCATACATTACATCTTAAAACCAATTGATATTGATGATTTAATAGAGTCAGTTAAAAAATTATTGAACTATAAAGATCTTTTTTCTCAAGATTCGGCTAACTTAGAAACGTATTTAGAGTCGATTAAAAATTTTTCTGACAACATTCATTATCAAAATGAATCTAGTAAAATCACTATTTCTCACACCAAAGGAATTAAGATAATTGAAGATGCATCAATTCTTTATTTAGAGGGTGATGGTAATTGTACCAACATACATTTTGTTGATGGAGCTTCTTTTTTCGACACACGAACCTTAAAAGTGTATGAAGAAATTTTAAATCAAAATAAATTTTTCCGAATTCACAAAAAGTATATTATTAATTTATCATATCTAACTGACTATCTTCATAAAGATGGTTATTTTGCATTATTGCAAACAACTATTAAATTGCCTGTTGCTAGAGCAAGAGTTTCAGAGTTTATTAAAACGATTAAAGCATTATAACTGTTTAATTTTTCATCACTACCATTTAATTTCTCAACACTACCAGTTAATAGTTGAGCATTTTTAATTCATCATTAATTCATACATTTAAAGAGCACTAAAATCTTTACTATGGCTATTAATACTATTATCATTGATGATGAACAAAATGCTCGTGAAAACCTAAAATTAATTCTTGAAGAATTTTGTCCAGAAATAAATATTGTTGCAGAAGCAGGTTCTGCTGATGAAGCTAGAATCTTAATTAATAAACACGAACCTAACTTGTTATTTTTGGATATAAACATGCCAAATGAAGATGGTTTTGAATTGCTAGATTCGATCGACAACAAAAATTTCTCTGTAATATTTGTAACCGCCCATAACCAGTTTGCATTGAAAGCATTAAAAGCTGGCGCAATCGATTACATTGAAAAGCCAATAGATATTGAAGATTTGAAAACGGCAGTTGATAAAATTTCTTTAGACAATAAAGGTGCTGGGAATGTAGATTACAATATGATAAAAACACTCCTAAATGAATATAAAAATGATGGGAAATCTGATATTATAGCTGTTCCAACTCTTAGTGGATATGAAATTATTAAAGCAGAAGATATTATCCATCTAGAGGCTGATGAAAGCTATACAAGAATCTTTTTAGCTAACGGAAAAAAATGTATGAGTAGTATGACGATTGCACGATACGAAAAAGTATTGGACACCAATACTTTTTTTAGAGTGCATAAATCGCATATTATAAACACAAGACATCATTTAAAAGAATTCAACAGGCATGAAGGTAATGTTGCTATCATGGACACAGGTGAAGCAATTCCTATTGCTAGAAGAAAATTATCAGGATTTATTAGTGCCATAAAAACTTTCTAAGCGACTCATTTTTAATGAAAAAGTTTTTCGTAGCACTTTTTATGCTTTTCATTTCAATAAGCACATCTGCTCAGCAATATAATTTTATCAGTTATTCTATTGAAGAGGGTTTAGCTCAATCTCAAATACGAGCAATAAGCCAAGATGATGATGGCTATATTTGGATAGGAACCTTGGGAGGCTTGTCTAAATTTGATGGTACTAATTTCGAAAATTTTTCTACTAATGATGGTTTGTTACACAATCAAATAAATGCTATTTATAACGATAGTAAAGGAAATATTTGGCTAGGAACTCAAGGAGGTGTTTCTGTTTACAATGGCTCCTCATTCAAAAATTATCGATTTAAAGATGAGCTGAGTCAGATTTTTGTACTGTCTATTACAGAAGATCAAACAGGCAAATTGTGGTTCGCTACAGATGGTGGGGGGATAATTTACATGGATGATACTAGATTTAACTACATAATTTTACCTAACGGTCCAGATAACAATTACATTAGAAACGTTTATGTTGATAATAGAGGGAATAAATGGTTAGCGACTAGAAACGGAGTTTCAATAATTGATGAACAATTAAATATTAAAGACACAATTAAAAACATTAATGCTACTCAGGTATTTGTGGATGCGAATAATAGTGTTTGGTGTTCTACTTTTGGAAATGGAGTAATTCACTTAACCGATGAAGGTTGTCAATTCTTTTCAAAAGAAACAGGACTAATCAGTAATCATATTAGGGCATTTACTAGGAGGACTGATGGCTCTATTTGGTTTGCTTCTAAAAGTGGTATTTCAAAATATTTGAAAGGCGTATTTCAAAATTTTACTAGTAAAGATGGTTTAAACGACAATAATATTAAAGCTGTTTTAGAAGATAATGAAGGTAATTTATTTATGGGGACTGATGGCGGAGGATTGATAAAGTTTACTGATGAAAGCTTTATCAGTTATACTCAGGCTGATGGAATTAGTAGTAGTGTTGTTATGTCTATTATAGAAGATGCTGAACAAAACATATGGATATCTACTTATGGGGAAGGGGTATGTAAAATGGAGGGAAATAAATACATTAATTATAATACATCAGATGGATTAGGGAATAATACTGTTTGGTGTAGCTTGTTAAGTAAAGATAATCGAATGTGGTTTGGGACATCTAATGGGCTTTCTGTTTTTAATGGGAGTAATTTTAAAACTTATAATATAGATGATGGTTTAAATGCTAAAAAAATATATGCCTTAAATGAAGATAAAAAAGGAAATATTTGGATCGGAACAAAAGAAGGGTTGTCTGTTTTAGACGTTAAAAAAGATAGCATATTTAATTACAGTGAGATTGTTGGTTTAAGTAGAAATATTCGATACATCTATAATGAAGATGATATTGCCGTTTGGTTTTGTTCTTCAGATGGTTTGTTTCGATATGACATCAAAAATCATACGGCAGAAAAGCACGATGAATCTAATGGCTTGCCAAGTAGTAGTATCTATGCCATTGTAAAAGATAAAAATAATAAATTATGGGTGGGCACAAAAAATGGATTGGCTATTTACAATAAAGGAATTTTTACAACGGTTCAATTGCCTGATAATTATGCTTCAAATAATATTAATTTTTTACAGTTGGATAAGGAAGATAATTTGTGGATAGGAACTAATTTTGGGCTTTATCAATTAAATATTTTAGATAAAAATAGTTTCTCTAAAACTGATTTTATTAGGTATTCAAATCTTGATGGACTAAAAAGTTTAGAGTGCAACATGAATGCTTCTTACATTGATAGTAAAAACAATTTATGGTTTGGAACAGCTTACGGTTTAATGAAACACGCTTTAAATTCAGAAAGCGCTACAATAAAACTACCTAGAGTTCAGATTAAAGACATTCGTTTATTTTTTGAGAAAAAAGATTTAAGTAAATACACTGATGGATTAGATAATAAAACAGCATTACCAGTTAATCTAGTGTTAAAATACGATAAAAATCATTTAACTTTTGATTTTGTAGGAATTTACCACACAAGTCCGGATAAAGTAAAATATCGATTTAAACTAGATGGTTTTGATGAAAATTGGCAGCCAGTAACAAACTCAACATTTGTAACTTATTCTAATATTCCGTTTGGTGATTTTACTTTTAAAGTTTCTGCAACAACAGATTTAAAAAACTGGACTAATCCGGTAGACTTTTCATTTAAAATAACAGCACCTTTTTGGTTTACTTGGTGGTTTTATTTAGTATGTATCTTTTTTGTAACGGCAATTGTTTGGCTAATTATTAATCGTAAAAAGAAGATTACACAAGTAAAAAGGGCTACTCAATTAATAGTTGATAAATCTAAAATGTTAGTCTTAGAGCAACAAGCGTTAAACGCAAGTATGAATAGGCATTTTATTTTCAACGCACTTAATTCTATACAGTATTACATTAATAGGGAAGATAAATTTTCTGCCAATAAGTATTTGTCCAGTTTCGCAAAATTGATTAGAAAGAACTTAGATAGTTCTTTGGTTAATGAAATTTATTTAGACGATGAAATTGAACGAATAGATTTGTACATGAAGTTAGAACAGATGAGGTTTAAGGATAAATTTGATTATAAAATTAATGTAGATAAAGAGATAGAGCCTCAGACTGTCAAAATACCTTCAATGTTGCTACAACCATTTATTGAGAACTCTATTTGGCATGGAATACTACCATCAAATAGACGGGGAAATATTATCATTGATGCAATAAATGTAGAGGGAAAACTCACTATTAATATAGTTGATGACGGAATTGGAATTGATGAAAGTTTAGCCAGTAAAAAAAATAAAGTGCAACATCATGACTCTAAAGGGATGGAACTTACAAAAGGGCGTATTGAATTAGTAAGCAAAATTTCAAACAAAGAGTGTTCAATAAAAGGGCCTTATCAAATTTATAATGAAAAAGATGAAATCTCAGGTACAAAAGTTTCAATTATCTTAACTTTGTAGATATATTATGAAAGTAAAAGACATTACTACCATTATTGAAAATTTTGCTCCTTTATCTTATCAAGAGTCATATGATAATTCAGGTTTAATTGTTGGAAACTCCAATGATGAAGTAACTGGTGTTTTAATTTGTTTAGATTGTATTGAGGACATTCTGGATGAAGCCATTGAAAATGATTGTAATCTGGTTATTGCTCACCATCCTATAATATTTAATGGATTAACAAAGCTGAATGGCAAGAATTATGTTGAACGAACAATTATTAAAGCAATAAAAAATAACATTGCCATTTATGCGGTACATACTAATTTAGATAATGTTAAAAATGGAGTAAGTTTTAAAATTGCAGAAAAGATTAGTGTAATAAACTGTCATGTTTTACAACCGAAAAAAAGTTTGTTAAGCAAAATAATAACTTTTTGTCCAACCAATAAGGCAGAAGGTGTAAGGAAAGCAATGTYTAATGCTGGTGCAGGAAATATTGGGAATTATGCTGAATGTAGTTTTAATATAGAGGGTATTGGAACTTTTAAAGGAAAAGAAGGGACTAGTCCTTATGTTGGAGTTTCTGGGAAGGTTCATCAAGAAAATGAAATCAGAATTGAAGTTATTGTTCCATCATACAAAGTAAATACTGTAATTTCTGCCATGATAGAAGCTCATCCTTATGAGGAGGTTGCACATGATGTTTATGAGCTAGCAAATAAGTTTCAAGATATTGGGAGTGGAGTAATAGGAGAGTTAGAGGTAGAAGAAAGTGAGGATGACTTTTTAAGTCGATTAAAAACCGACTTAAAAACGGACTGTATTAGGCATACCAATTTACTAGGTAAAAAAGTTAAAAAAGTAGCTATTTGTGGTGGATCAGGAAGTTTTTTATTAAACGATGCTATTGCTGCAGGAGCAGATGTATTTGTTACAGCGGACTTTAAATATCATCAATTTTTTGATGCAGATAATAAAATAATTATTGCTGATGTAGGTCATTATGAAAGCGAACAATACACCAACGAACTAATTTATGAGATTCTTAATGAAAAAATCCCTAATTTCGCAGTTCGTTTAACGAAAAAAAGTACAAATCCAATAAACTACCTTTAAAATGGCTAAACAAGAAGCAACAATAGAAGAGAGATTAAGGGCATTATATGACTTACAAGTTATTGACTCTACAATTGATAAAATTAGGACAATTAGAGGAGAACTTCCTTTAGAAGTTCAAGATTTAGAAGATGAAGTTGAAGGGCGTACACTTAGATTGGAAAAATTAACCAATGAGATTGAAGATTTAACGACTGATATATCTAATAAGAAGAACGGTATTAAAGATTCTAAGAACTTAATAAAAAAATACGAAGAGCAACAAAATAAAGTTAGAAATAACAGAGAGTTTGATGCAATTACGAAAGAAATGGATTTTCAAAGCTTAGAAATTGAGCTATCTGAAAAAAGAATTAAAGAAGGAGAGTTTCAATTAATTTCTAAGAAAGAGAAAGTTGATGAAGCTAAAGAGTCTTTAGATGGCAGAAAAATTGATTTAAAGAATAAACAAAAAGAGTTAAAAGATATTACTGCAGAAACTCAAACTGAAGAAGAAAAGTTAAGAAAGAAATCTGTTAAAGCAGGTAAGGTAATAGACGATAGGTTAATAAACGCTTATACTAGAATTAGAGGTAACGCTAGAAATGGTTTAGCTGTTGTTACTATTCAGAGAGATTCTTGTGGAGGATGCTTCAATAAAATACCACCACAAAGACAAATGGACATTAAAAACCATAAAAAAGTACTTGTATGTGAGCATTGTGGTAGAATTTTAGTGGATTCTTCTTTTGATCCTAATTATGTAGAACCAACAGAAGAAGAAAAAAAACCAAAAAGAAGAGTTACCAGAAAAAAGAAAGCAGTAACTAAGGAAAAAGCTTAGTTTTTATGAGATAATATTTAAAAAACCGCTAATGTTTATTTAGCGGTTTTTTTATGTACACATGTTTTTGCAGTTTTAACTTATAAGTACCTATATTTATTAGATGAAAGGTATTTTTCCAATCATATTTTTTATCCTTTTAGGATTGAGTAATAATATTTTTGCTCAAGACGCAAATGATATACTTTTAAAAGAGTACCATGCTGAAAAGCATGATACAAGTAAAATTGTAAGCTTGCATAAATACATTAAACTGAACTATTCATCTCCAGATTCTGCTATAAAGTATTCTAAAATTTCAATTGAGTTATCTGATAAAATACAGAATATAGCTTTATTAGCAAAATCATACAATTTACTTGCAATCTCTTATTATTATAGTGGAGATTTAATAAACAGTGAAAAAAATCTAAATCGATCTTTGTCTTATTATACTCAACTTAAAGATAAAAGAGGAATGGCAACATGCTATAATGGTATTGGTGTAATACATTACGATCAAGGAAAGCTTTATAGAGCACTCCAATTATATATTCAATCTCTTAGAATAAAAGAACAACTAGGAGGCCAACTTAGTATTGCTATGACACTAAATAATATTGGAAACGTTTATAAAGATTTAGAAAAAGTTGAGAAATCCTTAGAATATTATAACAAATCATTAGCCATTAAAAAGACATTAAGTGATAAACATGGAATAGCTATGACACTAAATAATATTGGTTTATTGTATCATAATAATGGAGAATATGTTAAGGCTCAAGACTATTATAAGCGATCATTAATTATTAAAAAAGAGATAAGTGATTTACATGGTGAAGCTATGACATTAAATAATATTGGACTGACTTACGAAGTTCAAAAAAAGTTTAACCTAGCCATACCCTATTATGAGAAATCAATAGCGATTAAAAAAGAGATAGGCGATCAGTACGGGTTAGCGATGAGTTTAATAAATTTAGCAACAGTTTATAGGGCAAATAAAAATTACAGTCGTTGTTATAAGAAGTTATTTGAAAGTGAAAAAATAGCAAAAAAAATTGGAGCCACTACTCAATTACGTGATTGCTACCAAAGGCTATATGAAACGTATGAAATCCAATCCAATATTAAACAAGCTTACAAATATTATAGATTATATATCGCTGCAAAAGATAGTATGATGAGTGCTGAGAGTATTAAAAACATTCAAAAATTGCAAGCTCAATATGAAAATGAAGCCAAACAATTAACAATTAAAAACCTTACAAAAAAAGAGGAGCTAAGTCAAGCTAAATTAGATAAAAATAAAGCAGAACTCAAAAGCAAGAACATTATAAATATAGGTTTGATAGGGGTGCTGATACTTAGTGCAATACTTGGAGTCTTCTTCTTTTTTAGTTTTAAGCAACGAACTAAAACCAACCTAACATTAAAAAAATCATTAGATGAAAAAGAGGTGTTATTTAAGGAGGTTCATCATCGCGTAAAAAATAACTTTCAAGTAATATCTAGCCTATTGAATTTACATGCTAATAATACCGATAACGAAGCAGTTAAAAAAGCTCTTGGCGAGGCAAAAGACAGGGTGGGGTCTATGGCTTTGGTTCATGAAAAGTTGTACCAATCCAAGGATTTAACTCAAATTAAAATGGATGAGTATATTTCTCAACTTATTATGCATTTAAGTGATGGTTTTGATATTGAAACAGAATTTGCCACTATTCTGAAAATTGAAGACATTTATTTAAGTATTGAAACCGCGGTACCGCTTGGTTTAATATTTAACGAGTTGATAACAAACTCATTAAAATATGCATTTAAAAAAGGAGCAAATAATTCAATTGAAATAGAGATTAAAAAGATTGAAGATAAAATTCAAGTAGAATATAAAGACAACGGGATTGGGTTGCCCAAAAACTTTGATTTAGATAAATTGGAATCTTTAGGACTAAATTTGGTTCAAATATTAGTATTACAAATTCAAGGAGAGTTAGTTGTAGATACAGGTAAAGGAGCTTGTTTTCGCTTTGAATTTAGTTTGCCTAAATAACTATTTATTGCAATACTTAGAAATTAAGGAATAACCTTTTATAATTCCCAACTCACCTGCTTTACTTAAATCTTTACAGGCTTGTTCATTGTTTTCTAAAATCAATAATATTAATGCCCGATTAAGGTAAGCTTCAGCAAAAGAAGGCGATAGCTTAATAACTTCACTATAATCTTCAATAGCACCAATGTAGTTTTTATGTTGAAATTTTAAATAAGCCCTGTTAAAATATGCATAAGAGAAATTTGGATTCAGTTTAATACACTTGTCATAATCTTTAATTACCATTTCTAAGGTATAAGCGCTTGATTCAACTCTACTGATGGTTTGATAAAGCATGTTAGCCTTTCCAAAGTACGCCATGTAATTATCAGTATCTAAATGCAGCGATTTATTAAAATCTAAAATTGCTTTGTCATAAAAATCTAGTGAAGCATGAATGATAGCTCTTTTTAAATATAATTCTCCATTTCTAAAATCGAGTAGAATTTTTTCATTGAGCGTTTTTAGTTTTTCTTTTTTAAGTGCTTCACTTATATCATCATTATCATCATTTAATAAAAAGTAGGCAGAAAAAGCTTTGTTCTTTTTGTTCCATGAGTCAATAATACGTTTGTGCTTGGTAGAAGCCAATAAACTAATATAGTATGGACTAATAAATGCAATTTCATTATTAGAAATATACTCAACATTTTTATTGTTACTGTTGCCACTAAATGAAGTTACTTTAGCAATGTTTAATTCTTCGTGTCTTTTTAAACTATCAGTAATATCCAGTTTGGTATTATTAATTATTTCTGCAGTTTGTTTGTCTTGTTCAGCTCCTTTATAATCTCCAATTTGTTGTTTTAACGAAGCTCTAAGTTTATAAGCATCTACAAAATCAGGATAAATTTCAATCACTCTTTCTACATCTTTTCTTGATAGCTTTATTTTTTTTAATCGTTGATAAATTAAAGCCCGATTGTAATAAGCTAAAATGTTTTTTGGGTTTAAAAGAATTACTTTACCATAATCAGCTAGTGCTTTTTTATATTCCTCCTTGTCGGCATAAATTAGTGCTCGGTTGTAATAAGCTGAGGTAGAATTTGGAGAAAGCTCTAATACTTTGTTTAAATCTTTAAGAGCGTCATCTTTATGCTCTATTTTATTATAGACCATTGCTCGTTGGAAATAAGCATAACTACTCTTATCGTCTAAATACAACGAATAATTAATGTCAGTTAATGCCGAATCGTAATGAATTAAATAATAATAGGCTGTTGCTCTTCTCACATAAGTATTCGCTTTTCTGGGATTACTTTTTATGATAACGTTAAAGTCATCAATGGCTTTGTAATAGTTTTTTAAGCCTAATTCAGACATCCCTCTAATTACATAAACCAATTCTTTATTGTTATGATATCTTAAAGCCTTTTCACAGTCATTAATTGCATTGGCATAATCTTGTAGGTAATTATAGGTAATTGCTCGATTTAAGTAGATGTCGGAGTTAGTTGAGTCTAGTGCTATTGCACTTTCAAAATCTTTAAAAGCTCCTTTATAATCTAATAATCTATCTCTGGTTGAGGCTCTAACAATATAGCCATTAATGTTTAGAGGTTTGAGTTGTATTGCCTTAGTAAAATCAAGTTCAGCACCAGCAATATCGCCAAGTTCTAACTTTGCCATCCCCCTATAATAATAAGGTTCGTGATTTGGGGGACCATTTTTAATAACATAATTAAATTTTTCAATTGCACTTTTGTATTGATGTTCAGAAAGCTCTAATCGACCAATTAACAATTTATTTTCTTTTTTTACTTGTCCAAAATAAGGGCTAGTACAAATGAATAGAGTGAATAAGAGTATTGGTTTTAATAAAGCCGAAAAAGAGTTCATTTGTAGTGATTTCAAATCAATAACAAAAAAACACAATAATTGCTTTCTTATTACAAAATCAAAAAATTAAAATGTTAAATAGATGTAATTTTTGAAACTACGTCATTGCGAGGAACGAAGCAATCTTTCTATATTGAGATTGCTTCGTTCCTCGCAATGACGTAAGTTACTGAATAATGATTTTCCCAGAAACTTGCCCTTCATCATTAATAACCTGATAAAAGTAAATTCCTTTTGGAAACCCGCTTACATCTATTTGAGTGGTTGCTGAATTTAATTGTTGAGTAAAAATTACCTTACCAGTTAAATCAAATAGTTGAATGTCACTCTTTATAAAATGATTGGGATTTTTAAAATCGATATTAATTGTTAAGTGGGATGGGTTAGGGTAAATACTTAGCTTAGGGTTTCTTCTTTCATTTTGAATAATTCCTACAGTTATGCAGCTGGATTGGTTTCCACGACAGTAATAAATAAGATTTACTTCTCCACCACTTACAGATAAAGCCATAATTTCAATTAAACCAAAATAAGAGCCTACTCCTTCATACATTTCAATATTTCCGCTTAGATTAAAAGTATTACTTGTTAGCCAGGTATTTCCTAAAGTAATATTCAATACTTCATGATTCATTACTATTAGGCAAGAGCTTCCATATAATAGAGAATCACCTACTTGTTTATTGAAATCATATAATAAAAAGCCTTGATTTAAGGGGCAAGATACACCAGACAGATTTTGCAATAATATTGCATAGACTTTTCTATTAATAGTATCTTCTCTTAAAAGGCCACATAAAGGTTCACTTAAAGTAATACTAGATGTTAATACATCGGGCCAATATGCTACTCGCATATATAGTTTTTTATAATTTAGGGATGCAACTATTGTGTCTCCTAATAAATAGTATTCAGTAATAAAGCTTCCTTGTGGGAAACCAAATGTCGGACCCTGTGTATTTGTACGCCAAACAGAGCTATCTACTACTAAAGGGACATAAGCCTGTGCTTTAATTTCTATTGAATTAAAACAAAATAAAAAGAAGAGTATGAGTGCTAATTTTTTCATTCAACTGCTTAATAAATAGCAATTTAAGAAAAATAGAGGAGTTGTCAAAATCTTTTTCATACTGAGCCTGTCGAACCATAAAAAAGATAAAACAGTTTTTTTACCCTTCGACAAGCTCAGGGTGACAAAAAATACTATTTCAAATTGTAAGTATAAATCATACTGTTATGAGCCACTACAAGATTTAGGGTTTTGTCGTTATTAATGTCGGTAATGCTAAATGGTGTTGATCCAGCAAGCGGAAAACCATCCTCAATCTCTCCTTTAGAGTTGATTAAATAAATTTGGTTTTGGGTTACAATACCAAGTCGCATTGTTTTGTCAGGCATATTAAAAAATAAAGGGAGTTGAGTTATAGTGGTCTCAAATTCATTTTTGTAAAGTTCTTTTTTATCTGAATCAACAACTTTTATAGTATTGCCATAACTAAATACATAATCTTTAGCTTTATTATTATCGAAATCAGAAAAACTAAACGTTGCATTTTGTTGTCCATTTTTAAACTGAATAACTTCTTTTCTACCGCTTAAAAATAGCTTAAAAATATTTCCTAACGTGTCAGCAGTTATTAAATAGCTTTTACTCAACTCACTCCCTACCTTTAAATAAACTTGATTATTGGAAGGAATGCTGCCTTCTAAGTTCAACCTGTCCTTACCATTTCGTTGTATCACTTTAACTTTTCCATTTTTTAATGGAATAACGATGTAATCCTTATTTCTGAGAGCAAAATGCCATATATTATCATTAGCTGGACTCTCTGCTACAGCATATTYCCAGCCATTAAYTTTTGCKCCAGTTATATCATAATTATAWACCATATTRTCGYTACARCCTATTAACARTCKRTAATCTCTMGAATGAGAATAATSCATCGGRGTAACCCCRTTWGTRGCACTRYTTGGTAAYTTTATGGGATAGCTTTCTACGTTATTTCCATTTCTATCAATCAAGTAAATTTTAGATTTGGTATTAAATAACAACTGTAGTTTGTTGTTTTTGTAAACGTCTATTTGATGTACTTTTCCAATAATGGATTCTTGCAATTGTTTGGCCCAAATTATTTTTCCGATGTTGCTAATCAGGTATATTTTATAGGCATCATCTTGTACGAATATTTCTTTTGCTTTTGTTTTATGATTTAGTACAATGTGTGGTGCTGAACTTATATTTGTATCTAACAATAATTCCCATAATGAAGCTGTTTCTTGCTTATAAATAGGGTTGTATTTTAGGTGGATATTATTGTAGTACAATCCATTTTTCTCGGTATTTATTTGAAAAGAAATGGCCTCAAATTTTTGAAAGACTTCAATTTTTTCATCAATTATTGGAGTGTAATCTTCTTTACAATATTGTTTGTACAATTCGATAGAACGAGCAATATTGTTGTAAATAAATATATTGCTACTCGAAGATAAATTGTCGTTAAAAGTTTTAAAATTCTCGTTGTTAATCAATGTTTTTTCATTCATTACATTAGTAATAAATGTTTTTAAAGCACTYTCTGAATTCCCAAAAACCACATAGTCATCAATAATTGTATAAAAATGATTATCGAGATTTACAAAGGGTTTACCGAGGAGGTTTTTAAATACATTTTTTAAATTAATTTTATTGATTTCGTAATCATTAAAAAAAGTGATTTCAAAGGGTTCTTGATTTACTTTTGTAGCAATGTTTAATAAATTTTCTTTCGTTCTGCCTATTTCATTAGAATGAATAATAACAAATTTGTTGGCAGAAAAATCATCGGTTAATGATTCTGTAACAATAAAAGCCACTTCGTTTCCTATGTTGGCTAAAAATTCTTCTTCTAAATCAATGCCATATTTTTTGGTTTGCTCATCTAAGTATTTTTGGTAATTAAAAAATTGGTTAGTGCTTTTAAGAGATAGTTTTCTGTTTTCAAAAAAGTTTTTAGAATCGCTTAAACCATAATGGTAGATGAATGCAGTATTGAAAGGAATAATAGAGAGCATGTCAATATCTTGTGGTTTTTGATCTTTAAAAAGAGAAAGCCAATGATTATCTTTATCATCTGAAAAACTAAATCCGTTAAAAGTTACTGAGTTTGGTTTAACGCTAATATCAAGTTCTGTCCAACCAGTGTAGTTTTCAAATTTTCTAAATTCTTTTTTAGCCGAAAGGCTTAAATATTGCTTAATAATTTTAGAAAAATAGTTGTTGTTAATAAAGAGGTTTCCATCTTCAGATTGACCAGAATTAGCAATTACTTTTGAAAATTTCGGGTTATTTAACAAGCTATTATCGGAATTCAATTGCCGAATAACATCTTCAATTAAAATAGTGCTATAACTAAATGCTAAGGTGTTTTTATAGATGATGATGGAAATTTTATCATGGGTGTTTGTGGGAAATGTATGAATGGAAACTCCATCATAATCTCTCGTTATTGGATTTTTTCGAGTAATGTTTTTAATTTTTCGAATTAGCTTATCTTCAGTTATTTCATTACTCAGAGGGATATAAAAGATAAAATCGTAATCGTTTGCTCCAGAAAGATGCAATGAACCTAAAATAGTTTGATTAATGAATAATGGTTTAAAGGGCCCTTTTAGTAGGGAGTCTAAATAATGAATTTGAGAATTTATTTTTCGAGTTATTGCTGTGTTGGTTATTAGTTCTTCCCAAATAATATTTGTGGTTGCTAATTTTGTGTAAAGTGCATTAAAATTATTTTCTTTAATAATTAATGCAGCATTTTGAGGAATAGCCTCAAAAGCAGTTTTATTAACAGGTTGTTTTATATTTTTATAAAAGTTGTAAGCAATGATGCTTACTGCCCCCATCAATAAAATAAATAATCCTAAAAGAATTTTTTTGGTCATTAAATAATCAATTCTTTTTATACCGCCATAAAAGTAATTTGTATTAGGAAATTATAGGCTCAGGCTATGGATAAAGAATTAACAACTAGAAGTTAATAGGGGATTCTTTAAAAATACTTAGCAAGAGAGACTTCAATAAAACCATCATTTCTGAGCAAGTATATAAAATCAGTATTATCAATATTTTCAAACCCTAAAGTTTTAACACTTATTTTCCAAGAATCTCCAAGTCTTCTGTTTGCTTCAGCAAAATAAGTTAATGTGCCTTTTTTACGATCTAGGTTAAATCCACCTAAAAAAGCAGTGCTTTGTTTGTCGTTTAAAGCAAGTCTTAATCCAAAAAAGAAATCATCATCCAACCCATTAATAGATTCATTTCCTCTATCATCATATGTATATTCTACTAAAATTCCAATATCAGATTTAAAAACATTGCTAAAAGTATATTCTCCTCCAATTGTGGTAGCTTTAATGGTTTTTCTTTCGCTAATCCGGTAAATAGCTTCTAATTTCCATAACATTGAGCCAGTAGTAGCTTGAAGTTCTAATCCTGTTTGATTAATTAGCTCATATACCAAACTAAAATTTGTACTATCAATTGGAGCAATAAATGGCAGTCTGCTTGTTCCATAGAAGTGAGATATACCTAAATCAACTGATTTTATGCTATGAGACCATCTAATTGCTAAGTCGGGGTTGTACTCTTCCATCTCACTTTCGTATACAGTATTATTGTTGTCTAGGATAAAAGGGGGTCTTCCTCTTCCTCTTATTCCAGGAAATTGTAAGGTTCTAAAATAAGGCATTACCATAAGGTCAATTATCCCCCATTTTGGAGAAAATGAAAGGTGAGCCATGGGTTGACCTAACTTATTTTTGATGTCACTTCCTTCTAATACATCATCTTGATTGATAATGTTTGCCAGATGATTAGACTCTGTAAACCCCCAATAAAGTTGTTTTGCACCTAAGCTAAACTCCCATTTTTTAAATACTTTTTGGTAATAAAGCTCTCTTATGTCCCAATGTGATTGTTTATTATCGTACTGATTTAATCTTGCAAACCCTTTAAATTGGATTAGCTGATTTCCTTTATCCCACGATATATAAAATTCAGGATTAAAAATGGCTGAAAAATATTCTTGTTCTTGATTCGGGTAAAGAGCATCATCAGGATAGAAACGATAATCTCCTCTTATATTTCCGCTTATTTCGGTAGTAATTTTTTTTGAAGCACTTACCTCTTCTACAGGGGTAGGTTCATTCTCTTCTAGAATTTCTTCTTCAATTAAGTCCTCTTCTATTATTATTTCTTCATCAGTATCTTGAGCAAAAATATTACTGCTCATAGCGAGCAGTAATATTGCAACCAAACCTAACTTATTAAAAAACATTTTTGATTAACTATTTAGCTCTTTTTAAGCTGTTTTGAGTATAAGTTTCTTCTGTTATTGTTTCATCATTAAACTTCATGTTAGAAAAATTTAACAACGTTTCTTTTCCATTTTGATGATTAACCATTTTCATTTGGTTTGCTCTCCAATATTTTCCAGCGTATTTTTTATAGCTTGAATAAGTAAGAGTTTTTAATTTCGAATCTTTTCTATCATAAAAAATAACTTTTTCAGGACGGTAGTTTTCTTTATTTAAATAAGCGATAACTTTTTTATAACCTGAAGTTTTTGCAATAGGATATCTTTCTAATTTATAACAAACAACTCCATTCAATTTAACTAGTCCAATGTATTTATGCTTGTATTTTTCTACTTCTTGAGAAGAAAGATCTTCAAACGCAAATTCACTTCCCATAAAAGGACCAGATTTATTACTTGATGAAATTCTTTTTACTCTTTTTATGGAGGGTAGGTATAACCACTGGTCATCGTCTCCCACTTTATGAGTAAATGTCATACTAGCAGTTCCTTTTACATCTTTTGGGGTATCAAATATGGTTAAAGACTTATCGCCATCTCCCTCAACTTCCATAAAGTAGCCATGAGTTTTACGAGTGGTTGTTTGTCCATTTCTATTTTTTAAGGTCATCACTGAAGTGCTTGAGTAATTCCCCCAACCATTATCAGCCAATTCTGCTTTTTTAGAAATATTTAATCCCTTTTCTTCAGGTGTTTGAGCTTTAGTAGGTGTGAAAACTACTAATGTAGCTGCTATTATTACTGTTATAATTGATTTCATACTAAAATGTTTTGCGTTTTATGTAAATTATAAATTGTTTTTAATTTTTGTTCTTACTTTATCTATTGTGAGTAACAATGCTGGTAACAGCAGCAAATCTAAAATAAGAGCAACAACTATGGTAATTGCAGTTAATTTCCCCATATCAGAATTAAAGCCAAAATTAGATTGCATTAGTACAGAAAAACCAGCAGTTAAAACTATTGTTGTAACAATTATTGCTCTGCCAACGGTTTGAAAGGCATATCTAATAGCATCTTCTGGAGATTTATTCAATTCTCTCCTTGCACGGATGTATTTGGATAATAAGTGAATGGTATCATCGACTACTATTCCCAATGTCATACCTAAAACTACTGTTACAGCCATATTTATTTCTCCGACTATCATAAACCAAATCCCAAATGCTACAGCTATAGGAGTTATATTTGGAATTAAACTAATCATGCCATATTTAAAACTTCTTAGAGCAAAAATTAAAATTAGAGAGATTAATATTAATGCTCCTAACCCACCTTGCAACATACTGTCCATATTAGTTTTTGTAATATGAGAAAACATTAAAGCAGTACTAATTCCATGACTAAACATTGTCTCAGGAGCATTATCTCTTAACCATTGTTCAGCTTTAGCTGTTAGTGCTATCATTTCATTACTAGAAATATTTTTAAGTGTAACAGTAAATCGAGTTTCTGATTTATCAACATTTATTTGATTGTTTAAATCCAATCCATACGGCAATGACATTTCATACAATAATAAAAACTGAGCTGCCTGTTGTTTATTTTCAGGAACCTTGTAATACTTAACATCATCACCATGCATAGAGGCATTAACCCTTCTCATAACTTCAGAAAAAGAATTTACATGAACTACTTCTGGCTGTGCTTTAAACCATTGCTCAAATTCATCTAATTTATTGAGGTAAGAAGGATTGCTTATTCCATCAGCCTCTCCTGAGCCTAATGAATACTCTAGGTTGTAGATGCCTGTTAAATTGTCGCTGATAAAATCAGTATCTGATCTAAAAGGAACACTTTCATCAAAGAACTCTACAAATTTATTATTTAACTCATTTTTAAGTGATAAATAGCTTATTCCTAAAACAGCAATTACTGAAACCACTAATATTGGTTTATACTTACTAATAACAAAATTTGCTAGTTTATCTAAAAGAGGTGTTTTTCCTTCTTTTTCTTCCTTTATTTTAACTTTAAAAGGAAGAATAGCAACTAATGCTGGTAATAATACTATAGAAAGAAAGAATGCAGCTGCCACACCCATTGCAGTAATGTTTCCTAAATCATGGAAAGGAGCTCCTTCTGCAAAATTTAAAGTAAGGAAGCCAATTATTGTGGTAATACTCGTAATGAATACTGGCATAAAATTAATCCTAACACTTTCTACGATAGCTTCTCTTTTTGGCATACCTTTTCGCATTAATTGCAGCATGGTAACCAGTAAATGAATACTATCTGCAATTGCTAAAGTCATTATCATTGTTGGAGCAGATGAAGAAGGGCCAGTTAATTCAACTCCCATCCAGCCTGCTAATCCCATTGCTGTCATTATAGAAAAGAATAGGACAAATAAAGAAGTAAACATGCTACTTATGCTTCTTGTCGTAAGGAAGACCACCAATAGTATAACAAGAAACATTAGAGGAACTAATGTCATCATATCTCCCATAGAGAGTTCTGCAAAAGAACCATTCATCATCACAATACCGGATATGTAAGTATCAAATTCTGGGTACTTTTCATTCCAATCATCTACCAAGGTTCGAACATAAGCCATAACCTCCATAGGGGCATTCATACTATCCATAGGAAGGTTAACTGTAACATTAATAGCGGTTACAGTTCCTTCTTCATTAACTATCCTGTTTTTTAAGGCAGGTTCTCTTAATGCAATTGTTTTGATGTATTGAAGTGCAGAATCAGATTTATTTTCAATATCACTTGCCAGGTTTTCTACATACATATCATCACCAACCGACCTTGTGTGTTGGTAATTCGATAAAGCATCTACTCTGGTGGAATAAGGAACTTGCCACGCCATTTGCTCTAATTCTTCTACAGCAGCCAATGTTTCTTTTGTAAATACATTGCCACTTTTTGGAACCACAACAATAAATGCGTTATCATCTTTTGTGTATTTGTCTTGTAGTTCGTCAAAAGCAATAACTTGAGGATTGTCTTCGTCAAAAAAGATGTGGTAATCGTTATTAAATGTTAAAAACCGACCGCCACTACCAGCAGACATTACTAAAATTATTGCACCAAGTAGTACGAACCATCTTCGCTTTACTACCCAATTGGCAAAATTTTGTATTTTTTTATTCTCTCCCATTTTAATTTTCTTTATGTTGTATGTACACTATTTGTTTTTACTTTCTAATATTCTCTTCTCAAGTTCCTTTAAAGCAATCAGTCCTTTTTCCCCCAAAAGATCCCTTGATTCATTGTAACCTTTTTCCCATTCTACTTTAATTTCTGCTGCTAACTCTTGTCCTTTTTTTGTTAAACCAATTAGTGGACTTTTCCCCCCTTTAGCTTTATAAAGGTATCCTTGGTCTACCAATCTGACCAAATCTCTTGATACCGTAGAACGCTCTAATAGCATCATCTTTCCAAGACTATCTTGAGATGTTTCACCTTTTTCACCTAATATCATAAATATACCAACTTGGCTATTAGTAACATTCAATTTTGAAAAGTGACAGCGAAACATTTTACTAATTATTTTCGATAATCTATTCATGCTTCCCATAGGGCAACAGAAATTTTCATCGTTAAAATCTATGTTAGATTTCTTTCTCATTTGACAAACATACACATTAATGTTGTATATGCAACAATTAAATATTAAATTATTTAATTTAAATAAAAATAGGAAATTTAATTTTTATAACTATTTGAAAAAGAGAAGAATATGTTAAAAAATTAATTTAATTTAATTTTTCTGTTGTAGGTGCAACAATAAGAATAAAGTGCTTCCACCTAAAACCAAGAACAATACCCCCGAAAGGAGGAGTGCTTGTTGTAAGCTGTATATGTCAGCTACATAACCAAAAAATGGAGAAGTAGAAGCAAAAACAATTCTAATAATAAAGCTCCTAATTGACATAACTGTTGCTCTCATTTCAGAAGGAATATGTCTGTTCATATAGTCTCTTAGAACTGGAGTTGCAACACCTCTGGTAATATAAAATAACAACAAAATGAGTAACCCCCAATAACTTGAAATATATGCTATAGCAATATAGCAACTACAAATTAAGATGAGAATTAAGATGAGAAGATTTTTAGTTTTAATTTTTTCTTCAATTTTATGAGCATAAAAAGAGGGAATGGCAACGGCTAAATTTAATCCAGCACCTAATAATCCGAAATAAAATTTACTATCAATTCCTATGGACATAAAATAAGGCTGACTAAACCAAGCCATAGTTAATGTTCCAGCCCCAATAATTGAAGAATAAAGAATATAATAACGTAATGCTTTGTTTTCTTTTAAAGCAAATCGAACTATTTTTTTAATGTTCTTCCATGGCTTTTTCTTCCCATCTTCTAGTCTAAGCATTGTTGGTTCAACTAAAGTTATGGCGATTAAAAATCCTATAAAAGCTATTCCTATTTGATAATAAAAGGGAGTTCTTAAGCTGATTTCTGCTAAAAGGCCACCAATAATAAATGCAAATGCTTCAGCCAAATTTCCCATAGAAATAGTTCGGCCTTCCAATTTTATAAAATCTTTTGTTCTGTTAAGCTGTAATAACGAGTCGTACATAATTGCTGTATCAGATCCTGAAATAAAACTTTGTCCAATTCCTAGGCAGAGTGCCGCAATTAAAAATCCTTCAAAGCCAAAAGAAAAGGAATAAACTATCATCCCTAACATCCCGAAAAATGTTCCAATTATCATGGAATTTTTTCTACCCAGTACATCAGCAACATAGCCTGATGGAATTTCAATGATTGCTATAGTAACAGAATAAATACTTTGGATGATAAATAAATCAGCAATGGTTAGTCCATTTTCTTCATAAAATAGCCATATAATTGGCATAAACAGCATTAGCCATTTTGATGCTTTGATTACGTAGAGTTTCCAGATGTTTGAACTAACCGTCATAATACGTCATTGCGAGGAACGAAGCAATCTTATAGTTGATTGTATAAGTCATTCCATTCTAGGTTAATTGATTCAATTAGTTTAATTTTTTCTATTCTTGATCCTCCCTTTATTCTTTTTTCTTCAGCAATTGCATCTTCAATATTGTCAAACCCCATAAAATAAACTAGCTTGCAAGTATTGTATTTAGCAGAAAAGCTACTAGGATAAATTTTTTCTTTGTGCTCGAGAATTCTACTTTTAAGATTACTTGTTACACCTGTATAAAGTACTTTATTGTATTTATTTGTTAAAATGTAAACTGCACCACCTCTTTCCATTTCCCTTTATTTTGAATGAGATTGCTTCGTTCCTCGCAATGACGTGGTTACTTGTTAAGATGAATAAATTGTAAAATTGCTAATCGATAAGAATTTAACCCCATTCCAGCAATAACTCCAACACAATTTTTAGCCATTAATGATTGATGCCGGTATTCTTCTCGAGCATAAACATTAGAAATATGAACTTCAATAACTGGAGTTTCAATTCCAGCAATTGCATCGCCAATACCAATAGAAGTATGGGTGTATGCTCCAGCATTCATAATAATAGCGTCAAAACTAAAGCCAACCTCATGTAGTTTGTTTATGAGTTCTCCTTCAACATTACTTTGATAATATTCAAAATTGACATCAGAAAATTCATTTTGTAACGTTTTATAATAGTCCTCAAAAGAATTTTCACCATAAATGGATTTTTCTCGTTTACCGAGTAAATTTAAGTTAGGGCCGTTAATAATTAAAATTTTCATAATAAATTTCTGAAAGACAAAGATATATATTTGTATTTAGATTATTACGTCATTGCGGATGTAGGGTAACACGCCAAGCGAAAGCTTGGGCAGCAATCTCATAAAATAAAGCAGATTACTTCGTGCCTCGCAATGACGCTTTATTTTATATGAACTGGACACCAACCATAAAAGGTTTTAAAAATTATTTGCAGTTAGAACGTTCTCTTTCTACAAATTCAATTGATGCCTATTTGCGTGATGTAGAAAAGTTCGTTCAGTTTTTAGAACTGAAGGAAATTGATGTGAATCCTGAAAAAGTAGAACAAAGTCAGGTAGAAGATTTTTTACAGTGGGTAAGTGAAATTGGTTTAAATGCTAGGTCTCAAGCACGTATTTTATCAGGTTTAAAAGCTTTTTATAAGTACCTATTAATGGAAGATATTATTGAAGTTGCACCAACTGAATTGTTAGAATCCCCTAAAATTGGAAGAAAATTACCTGAAGTATTAAGCATTGAAGAGATTAATGACATTATTAATGCTGTTGATTTAAGTAAGCCTGAAGGAGAACGAAATAAAGCTATGCTAGAAACACTTTATAGCTGTGGATTACGAGTTTCGGAATTAATATCATTGAAGCTGTCTAGCTTATTGTTAAAGGAGGGTTTCATTAGAGTAATTGGAAAGGGAGATAAGGAAAGAATTACACCAATAGGAAGTGTGGCGATTAAACACATTAATACTTACATTGAAAGTAAGCGAAACCACATGAATAATATTGACAAGGATAGTGAGGATATTTTGTTTTTAAATCGGAGAGGTAAACAATTAACTCGTGTAATGATTTTTACCATTATTAAAAAATTAACCGAAAAGGCAGGAATTACCAAAACGGTTAGTCCACATACATTTAGACACTCTTTTGCTACACATTTAGTAGAGGGTGGTGCTGATTTAAGGGCCATACAAGAAATGCTTGGACACGAATCCATTACCACAACAGAAATTTACACCCATTTGGATAGAGAATATCTTAGGCAAGCAATTTTAGATTTTCATCCGAGAGCCAAATAATTTTTGTAAATTGGTAAAAACTTATTTTATGAAACCTTTCTATAAGTGCTTTTTAATTATCTTAATGTTAACTCCAATATTTTCTTTTGGACAAGAAGAAAAAATGAAAGAGGAGAAAAAAGAAACTAAAAAACCGAAACATGAGGTTAGAATAATCATGGAGAATTTTTTTGGTAAAAACAATGAAGCAGCTCCTTACGATCTTATCTACAGTTATGTAGCATTTGATGCGTTAGATAACTATAATATATATAAAAATAAGTTTAGTTATGGTTTAGGTTATAATTACAATATGAATCATTTCGGAATTAGAGCAAGATTTTATTATTCAAGTTCGTCTGATTCATATATAGATCTTTATGCTTATGAGGTTGAATCAAACCATAATCAGTATAAAATAGGGTTAGGATTAGTATACCAAAAACATTTTGAAAAATTAACTTTTTTTGTTGGAGCAGATTATCTTTCATTTAGGATGAATGCGGAGACTATTACAATATATTCTACTAATATTTACAAAACAGAAAGTAGGGAGGTGCTAGAATATAAAGGGTATAGTATTGAGCCATTGTTAGGGATAAAATGTTTTGTTTTAAATAATTTTTCTATTTCTACAGAATTGAGATTATCATTTGATAAATTCACTGCAAATAGAGAATCTATATATGTAGATTTCAATAATGGCTTTAATAATCAAAATCGGTCATTTGATTTTGAGGGTCATGATAATAGGATTGGGCCAAATGGTACAATTTCCTTTAATTTCCATTTTTAATGGGGAGTACATTAAAAACACCTTGGAGGTTTGAGTTAGATAAAACGGCATTAAAGTACCACAAAATTACTTTATGGGTAGCTGTGGTCTTTAACATGTTGTTTTTTGCTACCGATTACATCAATATTTATGAGTATTGGGAAGAGTTCTTAACTTTTAGAGTGCTTGTTTCTTTCATCTGTTTAATTACCGTTCTCTTTCATAAAAAGCTAAATATTTCTATTCAATTAATGGGAGTTATTCCTGTTTTGCTGATTTCTATACAGAATGCTTACATGTGGAGTGTAATGGATGCTGAGCATCTTCAAAAACACACATTAGCATACATGGCTCTGTTTATTGGCTCAGGAATGTTCGTTTTTTACCATGTTAATTATTCGATATTTATTGTAGTGGCAAGTTTAATTGCTAACGCTATTTTCTTWTATTTTAATAGTTCTCTAAATATTGAGGAAATTATGGTAAGTGGTGGATTGCTAACACTTTCAGTTGCTATTTTTTCAATTCTATTAATTAGAATGAGGTTTAGATTAACCAAAAAAGAATTGGTTGCTCGTTTTGCATTAGAAGAATCTAAACACGAATTGCAGGAAAAAAATAATGAAATTATTGATAGTATAAACTATGCTAAACGAATACAAAGTGCTTTGATTCCTCCAGTTGAGGTGTTTAAAAAGATATTACCTGAATCATTTWTCATTTTTAAGCCTAAAGATATTGTTAGTGGAGATTTTTATTGGATTAGTGAGCTCAGTACAACAAAAGAAAATGACAACAATGAAAAACTGGTCGTTTATGCAGTGGCAGATTGTACCGGTCATGGAGTTCCAGGTGCTTTTATGAGTTTAATAGGGTTGAAAATATTTAATCAATCAATAAAGCAACAAAATGTAAATTCTCCAGCAGAAGCATTGGATTATTTAAATAATGAAGTTTTTAATACCGTAAACAAGCATTCAGATTCGGATAATATTATTAGAGATGGAATGGATGTGGCATTATGCTCTATCAATTTTAAAACATTAAAATTGACCTTTTCTGGAGCTAAAAACCCAGTTTACATTATAAGAAATAAAGAGCTCCATGAAATAAAAGGAGATAAGCAACCTATAGGCTCTTATGCTGCTCAAGAGCCTTTTACTAATAAGGAATATCAATTAGAGAAAGGAGATATGGTTTATATATTTTCTGATGGCTATGCTGATCAGTTTGGTGGTCCAAAAGGTAAAAAGTTGAAATATAAATCATTTAAAAATCTATTAATTGAGAACTCAGACAAGAGTATGGATGAGCAAGAAAAACAGCTCAACGATTTATTTGAAAATTGGAGAGGAGCTTTAGAACAATTAGATGATGTGTGCATAATAGGCGTTAGAATATAAGCCTGTTAGCACAGTTTATCCTGAGCAAAGCCGAATGGGTGTTATCGGTGTGAGAATGAAAACCAACTTTCAATTACATTACCATTTCTTATAAACACCTATACTAACAGTAGCTAAAAATGCCACATAATTACCACTAAAAGCTCCAAAAGTAGCAGCCGTAAAACCAATTTTATTTTTTAATTCATAAGCCCCTTTTAATCCAAAAGCAAAATATTCTTGATTATTAGTATAAAATCCAGTTTGCCTTAAATTTTCATTCTTAAAAGACCCTCCTTTCAAGGATTCTCTTAAGTCTAAAGTGAATACACCCCAAAAAGAAGGTTTAAACTGATAGCCTAGTTCATAATGAACCTCTATAAAATCACTAAAATTATTTGACTGTGTGTTATAACCTCCTTCGATAAAAGAATAAAGTTTTCCGTTTGAAAAGCTTTTACCGATATGGGTATATAATCCAATGGAATTAGAATTTAAGCCTGTAATTAATCCTTTCTCTAAATCTTTACTAATTGTTTTAAAACTAGATTGGATTGACATGGCTACTTTTAATTTTTTATCAGAAACACGAAACTTGAACCCTAATTTATAATTTCCAAAGCCACTTAAATTGCCTTTTGGTAAAAGATTAGGATTCGTCAAATTATTTTTAACATTTCCTGTAGAAATGTATTTGTACGGCAAGCCGGTAATTAAGGTTATATTATCTGTAATTCCATATTCTAAATAAGATTGAAACGTAAAATCTAGTTGATTTCTATTTAATTTTAATTCTTTATTGTTTTCTAAAAACAACTTATCATAATTTCCGATAGGCAATGTGCTTTGTAATTGGAAAAATCCTGATTTTTTAGGTGTAAGCCAGGGGCCTCCGGCAAAAATAAAAAGAGGAAATATTATTGATAATACTAAAAAAATAAATTTCATGAGGCAAATATAACAATGTTAGATGTAGTGTTTTGTAATAAATATGACACCGTTTATGAATTAGAGGGGTTCTTTTTACACAAAATGATTAATTTTACGTAAAATGTTGAGGATTAAAAAAATACTCGTTTTTTGTATAATAATTTTTACACTTTTTTCGTGTAGAAAAGACTTTGAGCGGCCTAATTGGGATGTTGATTTGTTGGCTCCATTAATTAAGACAACACTAACGCTCAAAGATTTATTTCCAGATTCTGTCCTTCAAGCGAACCCCGATTCATCTATAAAGTTGGTATATCAAACAGCTATTTTTGAAGTTGATATGGATTCATTGTTTCAAATTCCTGATACAACTATTACCGAAATTTACATATTTCCTGTTAATTCAATAGCCAATCCTGGGGCTTCATTTTATAGTAATAGTGAAGAAAGAAAACTGAATGTAAGTAATGGGGTAGAATTAAATTATGTGTTGGTAGAATCTGGATTTATTGAATTGGAAATTTTTAGCGAGATAAAAGAAAAAATAATTGTTACTTATACCATTCCTAGTGCTACAAAAAATGGAGACACATTGGTGTTAAAAGAAATTATCCCTGCTGGAACGTTAACACAAGATGGTTATTTCAAAAAGACAATTGATTTAAGTGGGTATGAATTAGATTTAACAGGAATATCAAAATCAGAAATAAATACACTGGTCACTAGAGCCGCTGGAACTGTTGATACAAATGCGACTGCACCTGTTAATATTACTGCTGGAGAGAAAATTACTTACTACAATAAGTTAATTGATATTGTCCCTTATTTTGTGCGAGGATATTTTGGTAATCAACAATTACAATATGGACCTGAAACGACAAGTACAACAGCATTTAGTATGATAACGTCTGGAACATTAGATTTAGAACAAGTAGATGTAACCATCGAATTTAGAAATGGAATAGGAATAGATGCTCAATTGATTTTAAATCAATTCTCTACTATAAATACAAATACAGTTAGTAATGCTACGTTAAGTCATCCCAGTATTGGAACTCCTATAAATATAAATAGAGCACAACTAACCTACTCAATTCCAGAGGTAAACTATACCACTTATAATATTGCTATGAATACTTCTAATTCTAACATAGATCAATTGATAGAAATATTTCCTAACCAGTTGTTGTATGATATTAGTCTAAATATAAATCCATTAGGAAATATTTCTGGAGGTAATGATTTTGCCTATAAAAAGCACTCTTTAGAAACGAATTTAAACGTAGAGTTCCCCTTATCATTAATAGCTAATAATCTTACATTACARGATACKATWGATTTTTCTCTCGCTCARGAAAAYGTATCTGGRAGAATAATAGATGGMACATTGTTTTTGTACGTTAGYAATGGTTATCCTTTTGATGCCAATCTTCAATTAGCATTATATGATGAGAACATGAGTTTTCTTCAAAATTTAAMAGTTAATAATCAAATCCAGTCTGCACCACTAAATGCAGCATTAAAAGTAATTAGTAAAAAAGAATCAGTGGTTTCAATTCCTCTAACGGAGGCCGATGTAGACAACTTATATTTAACCAAGTATATATTGCTGAACGTAGCTTTTACAACTACTGCTCAACCTCAATTTATTAAAATTTATGAAGGGTATGAGATTGACATTAAAATGGTTGGTGATTTTTCTTATAATGTAAGTTTTAAATAAAGGAATGAATGTTTTAAGAAAAATTCAATTTATTGTTTTGCTTGTAATTCTTTCTCAGGTCTCATTGTTGGCACAAAATAATAACGATTTTTTTATTGATACTACCCAGCACTTAAATATTTCTTTTGGCACTCATTATACATATGGCTCATCTGTTATGAGTAACAATTTTTTAAATAAATTTATTTTTGGAGGAAAAATAGAAAGAGAGCATAAAGATAACGCATACCAAAATCTTTCTAGCAATAATAGGTTGGGAGGTGATCTTAATTACAATTTTAATGTTGAAATACCGATGGATACCTTTCTTGGAAAAACAAATATTTCCTTTCAAGTAGGGATGGAAATTGTTGAGCACATGGATGCTGAATTTTCTTCTGATTTATTCAAGTTTACTTTTGATGGTAATAAACAATTCGCTGGAGAAAGTATTGATATAGGAAAAACAAATTATAATTATTATAAATACCAACAATTAAATCTAGGATTGATTAAGTACAACTATTCTGATGATAAGTTATTTAAAGAAGGAGTGATTTTTTCCATTATAATGGCACAAGAGCACAAAGCAATTACTATTACTGAAGGATCAATATTTACAGAAGAATTAGGAAGAGAAATAGATGTGGATTTAAATTACCTTTATAATTCTTCTGACACAGCAAATAAAGGAGCTGGTGCGTATAATGGTTTTGGAGTTTCTACAGATTTATTTACAGAGGTTTTGTTGAAGAATGGAGATAAAGTTTATTTAGGATTAGAAGATTTAGGTTTTATTTATTGGAATAATAATTCTTTAGAAATTGCAGCAGACAGTACTTTTTATTTTGAAGGAATAGTGGTAGATAATATCTTTGACTTAAATGATAGCTTGTTAAGTAATATTTCTAAAGATTCAATTATTAATAGCATTTCAACTAGTAACAAAAAAGGTAATTACTCAATTGCCTTGCCAACAGCAATTAATTTAAACTACACTAAGGTGTTAAATGAAAAATGGAAAATTAATATTGGGGTGTATCATAAAATATTATCTAATTATTTTCCGTTAATCTCAACCAATTACTATTATTATTTTAATAAGAAATTTGTTGCAAAGGCACATATTTCTTATGGGGGATATGGTAAATGGAATACTGGGCTAGCATTTGCAAAATCAGTTGCTAATTATTTTGATATTTTTATTGGCACAAATAACATAGAAGCCTTTATAGTCCCAAATTCATCATATAGTAGTAGTGGTTTTATAGGATTAAAGGCTTATTTTTAATAATAAAAGGAAATGAATAACATACCAAACATAAAAAATACAGACTCAGGTAATTTTTTTCTAATTGCTGGACCATGTGTTGTTGAGAGTGAAGAAAACGTTTTTGAAATTGCTTGTACAGTTAAAGAGATTACGGATAGATTAAAAATTCCATTCATTTTTAAGGCTTCATATCGAAAAGCAAATCGATCAAGGTTAGATTCTTTTACTGGAATTGGGGATGAAAAAGCACTGGCAATTATAAAAAGTGTAAAAGATAAATTGCAATTACCTACTTTAACAGATGTTCATACCGCAGAAGAATGTGAAATTGCTGCTCAGTCTGTTGATGTATTGCAAATTCCAGCTTTCTTATGCAGACAAACAGATTTATTAGTTGCTGCAGCTAAAACCGGGAAAGTGGTTAACATAAAAAAAGGACAATTCTTATCTGCTGATGCAATGCAGTTTGCAGTAAACAAAGTAAAG
Organism: Flavobacteriales bacterium; assembly: GCA_002402165.1. Lineage (GTDB taxonomy): Bacteria > Bacteroidota > Bacteroidia > Flavobacteriales_E > Vicingaceae. The sequence goes on along the minus strand of NVVI01000001.1, from coordinate 14,587 downwards.
GAATCGGGTAATAATAATGTGTGGTTAACAGAAAGAGGCACAACTTTTGGCTATCAAGATATGGTAGTGGATTACAGAGGGATCCCTCAAATGCGAGAATATGCCCCTACAATTTTAGACATTACACATTCATTGCAACAGCCCAATCAATCATCCGGAGTTACTGGAGGTAAACCAGAATTAATAGAAACTATAGCCAAAGCAGGAATTGCTGTTGGTGTTGATGGTATTTTTATTGAAACTCATCCTGATCCATCTAACGCAAAAAGTGATGGAGCTAATATGTTAAGATTAGATTTGTTAGAAGATTTGTTAACTAAATTAATTAAAATAAGACAAGCCATTTAATGACTGAAAAAAATAAAATAAAACGTCATTGCGAAATTTGTCATCCTGAGCCTGTCGAAGGATTGATGAATAGAAGTAATTTTATTCTATTTTTTAAACGTTTTTATTTTATTGCTTTTGGACTAATTTCTTTAACTGGTTTTTCACAAACCGATACGATAGCTCGTTTATATACATTTGGAGGTATTAATAATGACAATGCAGAAGAGATAGAAGCCACAGCAGATGGTGGATACATTGTAATTGGATCTACATCTAGTAACAGCTCAGGAAATACGGATGCTTACTTGCTAAAAGTAGACTCTATGTGTAATTATGAGTGGAGCAAAGCTTTAGGAGGGAGCAATAACGATTGGGGTTATTCTATAAAACAAACTTTTGATAAGGGATTTATTATTGCAACAAGTTCTAACAGTTATGGAAACGGAGGGTATGATGCTGTATTAATGAAACGAGATAGTTTAGGAGGGTTCGTTTGGAAAAAAACTTATGGCGGACCAGATTGGGATTTTGCTTATTCTGTAGTTCAAACGTATGATAGTGGTTACGTTTTTTGTGGTGAAACATATAATAATACTAATGGTTATTCTGATGTTTACATTGTAAAAACAAACCCTTTAGGTGATACACTTTGGACAAGAACTTTGGGGGGGGCTTTAGTTGATAAAGGCAACTGTGTTATTGAAACTTCAGATTCTAATATTGTTGTGGCAGGTATTACAAATACAGTTACAGATTCAACAGATATTTATGTAATTAAACTTACGCCTAATGGAACTTTACTTTGGGATAGTATTTATGGTAATACAGGATTTGAATATATTAATCAGGTAATTGAAGCAAGCAATGGTAATTACATTATGGCTGGAAATACAACTAGTTCAAGTGTTGGAGGGGATCAAGATTATTTAATAAAAAGCATAGATTTAAATGGGATATTTTTATGGGATTTTATAAGTGTTAATGGGCCATCACCTACTCCAGATGATGAAGATGCTTTTGCTATACAAGAATTATCTAATAATAATATATTAATCTCGGGGTATTCTAAAACAGGGGGCAATAATAAAAACATCATCTTTTTTCAATTACAATTAAATGGTAGTTGGGCCGGTGTTTCTTCAGTTATAGGCACCAATAATGATGATTTTGTTAGAAGCGTAGCCATAGGGAATAATTTAAGCATAGTAGGTGCAGGAACAACGTTGAGCTTTGGTTCAGGGTTAGAAGATTTGTTGTTAATTAAGTTGGATACAATTTATGTTAATCAAGACATATCCATTACTATATATGAAGATAACACCCCCTTAAGTTTTAGAGAGGAGATTCTTTTACAGAATATTAATATTTATCCCAATCCGGTTTTTGATTTTTTCTTTATTTCATCGAAAGATAATTTCCAGATGGATAGGATCGATATTTATGACATAGCTGGCAAGAATGTATTTTCAGAAAGTATATYGAGCCCTTTAGTATATATGAYTAATTTAAATGCAGGAGTCTATTTTATTAACTTAAGTTACAAGTCTCAAATTTATTATCAAACAAAAATTATTAAATATTGAAATTAAAGTCAAGAATTGGCATAGGTAAATTATCGATATTATTCACAGATATTTATTTTGTCTTCACCCTTATTGTTTGTTTAGTGTTAGTTGTGTTTAAGTTTCAAGACATGTTACTTCCATATTTTAGTGATGAACTATGGGTTTATGGGCCTTCTGTTAGAAAAATGGGAATTTATGGACCAAGCATGTTTCCAAACTCACTAGCTCTAGAGGATCATTGGGGACATCCACTCATGTTCTTTTTTTTAGGTGGTATTTGGTGTTTAATTTTTGGGGTAAGTATTTTTTCAACTCATCTTTTTGCATCAACCCTATCAGTTATTTTATTAATTTCAATTTATATAATAGGAAGAAACCTCTTCAATAAGGAAGTAGGTTTTTATACCGTATTAATTTTTGCTACTCAAAGTATTTTTCACGGGCAATTTTCTCTAGTGTTGCCAGAAGTCATGCTAACTATATTTACTTTATTAACTATTTACTTTCATTACAAAAAGAAACAAGTACCATATTTACTGTTTGGTATTTGTTTGGTTTTGACTAAAGAATCAGGGGTCTTTCCTATCGCGGCTATTATTATTTGGAGTTTTATAAAAGATTTTTTATATAAAGAAGAGAAATTTTATTTGAAACAGACTATCAAAAAATATATCATTTTAAGTTTACCTTTATTAGTATTAGGATTTCATTTTGTTTTATTAAAAATAATATATGGTTGGTTTTTAATGCCAATCCGAGTAGAGGCTTTTGAATTTAATTGGGAGATTTATCATGAAAGAATTATGCATACCATGCATTATGTTTTTATTGGACAAGGGAGAAGGCCTATTATAATTGTTTTGTTTATTTCAGCTATTTTATTCAATAGGAAATATCCTGTTTGGGTAAGACTTTTAGTAATTGTGACTGCATTTTCTATGATGAAAATATTTTTTAAATACTGGATATTACCTGATCTCCTTTCGATGATAGTTATACCTATATTATTAATTTCATTACTAAAGTTATTTTTTTGGGATATATATAAAACAAATAATAAGCACGGAAATATTATTTCCATTTTTTCAATTTTCATAGTAATTTACATTCTTTTTTCATCAGCTCAATTTGATAGTTTAAGATATTTATTATGCGTTATACCAATTTACATTATGATAGGATTGTATTTTGTTCAAAAAATTTCATATGTTAAAAAAGTAATTCTGCCACTTGTAACAGTTGTGTCGATTTGTTTTTCCTTTTATTATATGTCGTCAGATTCTAACTTTGGAGATGATACCAATAATTATTCTGATGTCTGTAAATCTAGAATTGAAGCCATTAAGTTTTTAGAAGAAGATGATAATTATTCTCGGACAATAAAAGCTCCATTTTTGTTTAGGCATGCTATAGAACGACCATTAGCTGGTTATTTGGAATCAAATAAAGTTTTTACTAATGTTGTGCCTATTGACAATAGAATGCACAATTGCAGTAGTTGTTTTTATGTGTTTGAAAGCATAGATTTATCCGAGCACTATAAAAGTATTGCACAAAGTAGTATTTTTGAATTAATACACAGAACTGAAAATAATTCGATATGGATTGAAATTTATTCTAAAAAACACGCATTATGATATACGTAACTACAGAAACAATACACGGAAAAGAAATCACAGAAACCTTAGGAATAGTTAGGGGAAGTACTGTAAGAGCAAGAAACATTGGTAGAGATATTTTTGCTGGTTTAAAAAACATTATAGGAGGAGAAATTTCTGAATACACACAGCTATTAGCAGATTCTCGAGAGCAAGCCATTAAAAGAATGTTAGATGATGCTGTTAGAGTTGGAGCAGATGCTATAGTAAATGTTAGGTTTACTACTTCAACAGTTATGCAAGGTGCTGCAGAAATGCTTGCTTATGGTACTGCTGTAAAATTAAGACAATGATAATTGCTGGTCTCGGAATTTTCATGTTTCTGCTTTATCTTGGAGGCTTTATTTTTGTTGTAGCTGCTCTAATTTACTTAATAGTAAAAAGGGTGAAATCCAAAAAAAAAGAAGACTTTGAAAAAAGAAACAACTAAAATAAAAAAAACCGTTAGCATATGCTAACGGCTTTTTTAATAACAAATATTTTAGGTTATCTAATCAAATTCACATGGCCATAATTATCATGTATGATAGAGGTGTATTTTTCTTTAGCAATAATTTTCCATACATAAGTTCCAACTGAAAGTGTTTTTCCTTTATAAGTTCCATCCCATCCTCTTTCAGCATTGTCGGTACTAAAAACTAGCTCACCCCATCTGTCAAAAATCTCCATTGTATATTGGCTGAAGTCAATACCCTCACCGTATGGTCTAAATATCTCGTTAACACCATCACCATCTGGAGTGAAGGCATTTGGAACATAAAACAAGTAAATACCATCAATTATAACATCCATTGTTATAGAATCTTTACATCCAAACTGATTGGTAACAATTAGTTGTGTTGGATAAACACCTGGAACGTCAGGAGGGAAAATCACAACAGGATTTGTTTCGGTAGAAGTAGCAGGAGTTCCAAAACTAAATATCCAATCGTTAACAAGGCTGTTATAACTTTCATTTGTAAAAGTAATTTCAGTATTCAAATAATCGGCTGGCTGTGGGTTAATTGAAAAATCTGCTCTTGGATAAGGATAAGCACAAATTTGCATGTTTGGCATAATCGTATCCGTAACACAACCATAAATAGAAGTTATAGTTAACGTTACATCATAACATCCCGGACTATTATAGTTATGTAATATTGTCGGGTTATTAAAATTAACATTTGTTCCATCTCCAAAATCCCAGTTTGATTGAGCAATTAAATAAGAGTTAGGAGTGGTGTTTGTTAAATTAATTGCTATAGGGAAACAACCATTAGTTGTATCTGTTGTATAGCTTGGTTGCAGTACTGGAGCCCAATAAATAGGAAGAGTTACGGTTTGCAGAGGTGTTGTGCAATCATCACCAACAACAACACTAAATATTTCTCCAGAATATGCAGGAAAAACAGTAGTGGTTAAACCAGTATCTACTAGAACATTATTACCGTTGTACCAACTGTAATTATAACCTACACCAGACCCTCCAGTTGGAGAAAGTGTAGTTAACACGACAGAATCTCCAGGGCATATACTATCTTTTAATATTGCGTTACTAGTAATTATAGCTGGAGAAATAACATCAAATAGTAAAACCCAGATACTATCACTAACAGTACAGCCAATAGCATCTACTACTGTAACAGTATAAATGGTGTTGCCAGTAGGTGTAATAATATGCGGCCCATTTCCAACTAGCCCATTATCCCAATTTGCGGTTACAACAGGAGTTCCTCCAGTAAAAGTTGCAAATATGGTAGAGGTTGAATTAATACAAACTGTTGTGTCAGAAGTAATGCTAGTAATAATTAATGGGAGAGGCTCTGTAATTACAACAGTATCTATTGTTGTACATCCAGTCATGTCTGTAATGTTTATGATGTAAGTTCCAGCAACAATGTTATTTAAACTGTCCATTAAAACGTTAGGTGTACTTTGTATTAATGTTGTTCCTAAACTATCATAAAATGCAATAATAAAATTAGGATTTGCACCAGTTACAGAGACAATAATTTGACCATCATTTCCGCCACCACAAGTAACGTCAGTAGATGTAATAACTTGAGTTAAACAACAACCAACATATACATTTATTGTGTCAGAATCTACACAACCACCAAGCGTATCAGTTACTGTTATAATATATTGAGTAGCCCCGTTAGGTGTTGCAATAGGGTTTTGTATGGTAGAATCATTTAAAGTAGTGCCAGGAGTCCAATCATACCAATACATATTTGGATCTGGTGCTGTTGGGCACCACGTAAACCTAGTTACTGGTCTATTCGTACTTGTTCCTGTTGTTGTTGTAATTGGACAAGCTGGTTGTGAATCACTTCTGTAATAAATACTTGAAGTAAATGTAGTGGTAGTCCAAGGAGTAATAGAATTCTGTGTATAGGTAACAGCTAAGTTATCGTAGCAAATCTCAATTACCAAATTAGATACACCATCCCATTCATAAGCAACATCTAGCACATGAACATTTATTCCAACAGCAACATTAATATTTACTGGGTTTAATACCTGAGTAAGACCAGTTTCCCATGTAGATAAACTTGCAGTTGAGGTGCAACCCATTTTCATCTGATAGCTATTGTAGGTTGTAGTACCATTTATCTGGGTAATTTCCCAAGCAATTTCAGTTATTTTACCTCCAATTATACCCATGGCATTTAACTCAGCGGCAGTGTATAAAAATTGGTGCCTGGCATTTCTATACCAATTCCCATAAGGTGCTGGCCATGAAGTGGTGCTGTTTGCTCCTGTAGCAACACCTACGTTTGTTTGTGTTGCAGCACTTGAGCATGTGTTTGTTGGACTAGGCCCACAACTGGTAGGGATTCCTCCACCTAAGTCTAAATCTATTTGCAAAGTTGTAATACATACCAAAGTAGTATCTGGCGTTAAAATAGTTATGTTAGGCACAACACTGGTAGATACATTGACATATAGTGTGTCAGATTTAACACAGCCTCCATTTGTATCAACCTCTACAATTATCATATTCGTTCCCGAAGTATTAAATAAACCTGTGGTTAGAGCACCGTTTGGATTAGTCATAATTCCAGGAGGTATCCAAGAGTAATTATAGTTACCAGGAGGGCTTGTTGTTACTGTAAAATCTATTGTTTCTCCCAAGCATATTCCAGTATCATTTTGTGTAGTAATTAAAGTAAAATCAGTTACAACTTTAATGGTAACGGTATCTACATTAATACATGAGGATGTGAGGGTACTCGTTAATAAATAGGTTGTAGTTACAGCAGGGCTTGCCAGCGGATTTGAACACGGATTACAACTAAAATTTGTTCCGAGGACAATAGGGTCTCCAGAAATTACTGTCCATGTAAACCCTCCTCCTCCTGAAGCGTTTAATTGGGCAGACTGATTTCCACATATTATTTGATCAGGACCAGCGTAAGGTTGATCATATACCGTTATATCAAAAGTAAAAGTTTGCGTTCCAGTAACAGGGCAGGCATCATCTACAAGAATTATAGCAAAAACATTTAAACCAGAATCTAAAGGGGTAGGTGTCCAACAAAATGTTCCAATAGGATTAGGAGTACCATTATTTACTATCGTCCAAGTTGCATTCGGAATAGCTGTTGCAAGRTTTGTAGTTAYAGTAATGTTGTCTCCATCAGGATCTGAAAAAATAACTTCAAAACAAACAAGATCTCCTGGGCACATTAATATAGAGTTTGAATCTATTTGTGTAACCGAAGGACCTTGTGAAGTTATTGTCATTCCTCCAGCACCTCCACAACTTGCACTTGCTCCCGAAGTTGGGTTTTGATTTGTGCACCCAGTAACAACTACTTGCATTTCTCTGATTTGGGTTCCAATAAGTACACCATTTCTATATTCTTGAATTAAAACTGAAATAACAGAAACTTGATTTGTAGAAGGAGTAAAACACATCTCACCTGTAAGCTGATCTAAATTCATGCCAGCAGTGGTAAGCAAAGGTTGAAGAAGAGTGTATCCTGCAGTAAACGGTATAGGAGTTCCAGGAGGACCTGGTGTGGTTAAAGGTGTGTTAAAAGAATAATACAAAGAATCCCCATCTATATCTGCTGCCGCATGGTTATAAATTGCTAAATTATTTGCACACAAATAAGGTGTTGGTACCTGGAAAAATTGAGGGGAATTATTACAAGATGCAAGAATACTATTCATGGTAGTTTGTACGTACAAACTTCGAGAACTTGGGGTGACTAAGTTGGTTATGGCAGCATTTCTGCAACACAAACTCCAGCTCATTATCCAATCTACACAAGGAGTAAGGGTAACTTGCCCAGTAAAGATATATTGCTCTGTTCCAGGCTGGGTACCTCCATTACATTCGGAAACAGCAGTAGGACATAATTGAGAAACTTCCGTTGTGCTAACCCATGGTAGGGCAACGGTTTGAGTTCCACATGATGAAGTAAAGTTAACATTTTGGGAAGTCGTTCCAATTCCCGCACCACTACAATCTCGATAGAGGGTTAATGTAACTTGGTACACATTACCTCCTAAACAAGTATAGGTAATATCTGCACCCATAACATGAGATGCAAATGAGTTGCTAACTCCACCCAATAAAATAGCTACTATTAATAAGAGTTTCTTCATAATTCAAAATTAACTATAATTCCTTGATAAGCAGACGTTAAAATCACAAAAGGGTTGCTTCAAACAATGACTAATTTTTAGTTATTATTGAAATCTTATTCTGTTTAAATGGAAAGCCAATTATTAAACAAAATATTAATTTATATTAACGCATAATATAAGAATATTATTTCATTATAAATAAATTTAACAACTATAGTTTATTTTTAAAAAATAAGTTTAAAATTTAAATACACTTGAAATAATCGAAAGGTTCTAAACAATTTTGGCATTGATAAAGAGCTTTACAAGCAGTTGAACCAAACTGGCTTTTTAAAATAGTATCTTCTGAATTGCATTGTGGACAGTTAACAATTTTTAAATCTGAACCAAATAATACGCCTTTATCTTCAGTTCCTTTAACAGGAGGAGCAATTCCATATTTCCTGAGTTTTTCTCGTGCTGCTTCATTCATCCAATTAGTAGTCCATGCAGGAGAATAAACCATTTTAATTTCTACAGCTTCTATTCCTTTTTGATTCAGGGTCGAAATGATGTCATCTTCAAAAACTTTCATTGCAGGGCATCCAGAATAAGTAGGGGTTATGGTTACGATAATTTTTGTGTTCTCAATTTCAACTTTTCTTAAAACACCTAATTCAATAATAGAAATTACAGGGATTTCAGGATCAGGAATTTCTGAAAGGAATTCCCAAATTTGTTCTTTTGTGTATTGTAAAGTATCATTCATTAAACAAAATTAATGCATTCTTTCGTTAGAGCAGGCAATGATAAAGCTCGAAAATGTATTCAATTCCTAACTTTTATAAGTGCAGATTCTGCACTACCATTCGGCATTTGGATAAGCTCTTTGTAAAAATTGCATTTCAGCAATCATATGTCCCAAATACTCCGAATGTATAGCATTTAATCTGCCAGAATGCATATAAGCATCCTCAGGTCTATTTAGTATTGCTCTTTTTAAAACAGCATTAATTGTTTTATCCCATTCTTTTTTAACATCATTTAAATCAACAGCAATACTTTCTTTTATTAAAATTTCATCAACCTGATTCATTTCAAATAAATCTCCAGTATATTCCCAAAGGTCATTTAAAGATTCTTGTACTTTTGTATGACTTTCTTCGGTTCCATCTCCTAATCGAACCAGCCATTCAGAACTATGCCTTAAATGGTAGGAAACCTCTTTTATGGATTTTGCAGCGTGAGCAGCAAACATCTCATCTTTACTATTTTTTAGAGAATCATATAAGTGATAGAAAAAAGCATCGTGTAAAAAATTTCTTACAACGGTTTCTCCAAAATGACCATTTGGACGCTCAGACAATAAAGTATTGTAGAATTCTCGTTCTTCTCTTCCATATGCTAAATCATCTTCGGATTTTCCATTGCCTTCCAACTTTCCGGCATAAGTTAACATCATTCTTGCTTGTCCAATTAAATCTAACGATAAATTAGTCATAGCAATATCTTCTTCCAAAATAGGACCATTGCTGCACCATTCAGCCATTCTCTGCCCTAAAATTAAACTAGAATCGCCTAGCCGTAAACTGTAATTTATAAGTGCTTCGTTTGTTGTCATTTTTCGTTTGTATATTAACTTACAGGATTATCAATTTCACTATTCACTATTCACTATTCACTATTCACTATTCAAATATGCTTAGCCCCGTCAGGCATTACATAATGAGTAGGATGTCTGTATATTTTATCATCAGACGGGTCAAAAAAAGCATCATTATCTTCTGGCATTGATGATATAATAGCATTTAATGGAACAACCCACAAACAAGTTCCTTCTTGTCTTCTGGTGTACATATCTCTTGCGTTTTGCAAAGCCATTTCWKYRTCYGRTGCATGWACGCTTCCWSMRTGWKTRTGWGSARSTCCAGGTTTAMKTTGYATAAAYACYTCCCAAASAKSCCMTTGRTTATYYGTGTTACTCATATTTTTTTTTTAGTTCTTGAATTTTTTTAGTCTAAAATATTATGCAACTAAATGTTTTTGTTTTTTTGCGTAAGCATTTGCCGCTTCTCTTACCCAAGTCCCTTCTTGGTGTGCTTTTTTATGATGTCTAATTCGTTGTTTATTGCATGGTCCATTTCCTTTTACAACTCTCCAAAACTCATCCCAATCCATTTCGCCAAAATCATAATGACCTCTGGCTTCATTCCATTTTAAATCAGGGTCAGGAATTGCAAGACCAATAATCTCTGCTTGTCCAACAGTTTTATCTATGAATTTCTGACGAAGATCGTCATTTGTCTCTCTTTTTATTTTCCATTTAACTGCATTTCCAGTATTTGGAGAATCAGCATCATGAGGGCCAAACATCATAATAGATGGCCACCAAAATCGGTTCAAAGCATCTTGAGCCATAGCTTTTTGTTTAGGTGCTCCATTAGCCATGGTTGCCATAATTTCATAGCCTTGTCTTTGATGAAAACTTTCTTCTTTACAAATTCTAACCATTGCTCTAGCATAAGGACCGTAAGAAGTTCTTTGCAGAGAAACTTGATTAACAATAGCAGCACCATCAACTAACCATCCAACAGCACCCATATCAGCCCATGTTAATGTTGGATAATTAAAAATGCTCGAATATTTTGCTTTGCCTGATTGTAAGTCAGCAATATATTCATCTCTACTTTTTCCTAATGTTTCAGCAGCAGAATAAAGGTATTGACCATGACCTGCTTCATCTTGAATTTTAGCCAATAAAACAACTTTAGCTCTCAAGCTAGGAGCTCTACCTATCCAGTTTCCTTCAGGCTGCATTCCAATAACTTCAGAATGTGCATGCTGAGAAATTTGTCTCTGCAAATGCTTGCGATAATCTTCGGGCATCCAATCTTTAGGTTCTATCTTAATTTCAGCATCAATTTTTGCTTGAAATTTTTCTAACTTTTTTGCATCTTCCATAAAACAAGTTTTATAGGTACAAGTTTAATCAATTTCAATCATATGTTAATTTTTAATGTAAATTAGTTTTTAATTTTTAAATTATATTTTTGCACAATTAAATTGAAAATTAGAATATGTTTAGCAAATTAAAAGTTAAAGAGATAAAGCAAGAAACAGTTGATACAGTTTCTATTGCATTTGAAATCCCTAAAGATTTAAAAGCTGATTTTACTTATCAATCAGGTCAATACATAACTATAAAAGCTGATGTTGATGGAGAAGATCTAAGAAGAGCATATTCTTTATGTAGTGCACCATCCGAAAATGATTTTAGAATTGGAGTTAAAAAAGTAGCCAATGGGAAAATGTCAACTTTTTTAAATAAAAATTTAAGCGTTGGAGATGAATTAGAGATAATGTCACCATCTGGTAATTTTGTTATTGATAATTCAAGCACTAATATTGTAGCCTTTGCTGCCGGAAGTGGAATTACTCCAATTCTTTCTATGATTAAATCAATACTAAAATCAGGAAAAAAATTCACCTTGCTTTATGGAAATAAAACAAAAGAAGAAACGATTTTCAAAGCAGAATTAGATGCCTTAAAAATAGAATGCCCTAATTTATTTAATTTGCATTACACTTTTGATGTAGGAGGTTCAGAAAATGAATTATACAATGGAAGGATAGATGAGGATAAAACTGTAGCTTTTATGAAAAATAATTTGGACTTATTAAAAGCAGATGGATTTTATATATGTGGTCCAGAACAAATGATTCATGGAGTTTCTGATTCGTTAAAAGAACTAGGTGTAAATGAAAACAAAATTCATTTTGAACTTTTTACAGTGCCTACTTTAATGCAAGAAACAACAGAAAAAACTGACGCTGATTTTTCTGGAGAAAGTAAAGTAACTGTTATTTTGGATGGTGATGAATTTGAATTTGAATTAAATAGTGAAGGAGATTTTATTTTGGATGCAGCAATGAATCAAGGTGCAGATGTGCCATTTTCATGTAAAGGGGCAGTTTGTTGTACTTGCAAAGCTCAAGTGGTTGAGGGGAAAGCCATTATGGAAATGAATTATTCTCTGTCTGAAGAAGAAGTTGCAGATGGCTTTATATTGACGTGTCAGTCTCATCCAGCATCAGAAAAGCTGGTGGTTGATTATGATGTGTCTTAGTCTTATTAATATACACATGTTGAAAAGGTCTGGCATTCGCAAGGCCTTTTTTTATTAATCTAAGGTAAATTTGAGGTAGTGAAAAATATTTGCTCATTTATATTAATTGCTATTATCATTACTTCTTGTGGAGGTAATAAAAAGGTAGTAAGCTCTAAAAAGAATAGTTACATAATAAATAAATATGCGAGTATTTTAAAAACCTCAAAGTCAGAAATCAAGAACATTAAGTTGTATTCATTCATAGATAATTGGTCGGGCACCAAGTATAAATATGGTGGGATGTCAAAAAGCGGAGTAGATTGTTCCGGGTTTTGCAACGTGTTATATAACAAAGTCTATGGTAAGACAATAAAAAGAACCACTAAGGATCTCGCTAAGCAGATTAATAAAGTCAGCAAAAATAATTTAAAAGAAGGAAATTTGGTATTTTTTAACATCTCTAAGAAGAAGAATTCTCATGTAGGTATTTATTTAAAGAATAGAAGATTCGTGCATGCAAGTACTAGCAAAGGTGTTATTATTTCGAGTTTAGATAATCCATATTATAAAAAAGCATATAATAAAGGAGGTAAATTATAAATGAATATTTTAGTAACCGGGGCAAGCAGAGGGATTGGATTTGAAATAGTAAAGGGATTTGCTAGAGAATCTAAAAATAATATTATTGCTGTTTCTAGAAGTATTGAAGATCTTCAAAAACTTCAATTATTATGTCAGAATGAATTTCAAAATAATATACATATATATGGTATCGATTTTTTGTCAGGCTCTTTCCAAGAGGATTTGCGCAACTCTTTATCAAAACATAATCCCCACTTTGATATAATAATAAATAATGCTGGATATTTAATCAATAAACCTTTTACCGAAACTGCTATTGAAGAAATTCAAGATATTTACAAAACAAATGTTTTTGGGCCAGTGGTAATTATGCAAACAATAATTCCAAAGTTAGATAATGTGCGAAATTGCCACATTATTAATATAGGAAGTATGGGTGGTTATCAAGGTTCGGTTAAGTTTCCAGGTTTATCTATTTATAGCTCTTCAAAAGCGGCTTTAGCCAGTTTGTCTGAATGCTTAGCTGAAGAGTATAAAGAAAAAAATATTAAAATTAACTGTTTGGCATTAGGTTCAGTTCAAACCGAAATGCTAAATAATGCTTTTCCAGGGTATAAAGCACAAGTTACGGCTAAAGAAATGGCCAGTTATATTATTCAGTTTAGCCAACAAAGTCCAATTTATGTAAATGGAAAAATAATTCCAATATCAAATTCTACCCCTTAGGTGAAATTATTTCTCCTGTAAATCAGTAAGATAGCTAAGTAATTCAATTTTTATTTTATTAATGTTTGTGGGTTTTAAAAATACCACTACATTTGCAGCCGCTTTAGAAACAACGGTTTTAATAGTAAGCGGAAAAACTGCATTTTACACCAGATAATTAATTAAGAGAAATATTTTTAAAATATTTAATTAATTATTTGGAGGTTAAAAATATAGTTGTACTTTTGCAACCCTCAAACAAGGAAATGTCCTTGAAAATGTTTGAGATTTAATGAAAAAATTTATAGTTCTCTATAATATTTATAGTGTTCTTTGAAAAAATTGAAGATAGAAAAAAATTAGGTAAAGTATCCTTGAGAAAAGAATTAAATTTCTTTCCGAAAGTGAAATAATCTTAAAATTAATTTAAGAAAAATTACAACGGAGAGTTTGATCCTGGCTCAGGATGAACGCTAGCGGCAGGCYTAACACATGCAAGTCGAACGGTAACAGCAGAGCTTGCTCTGGCTGACGAGTGGCGCACGGGTGCGTAACGCGTATGCAACTTACCCCAAACTGGAGAATAGCCTTTCGAAAGGAAGAATAATACTCCATAGTATTTCAAAGAGGCATCTCTTTGTTCTTAAAGCTTCGGCGGTTTGGGATGGGCATGCGTTCTATTAGTTAGTTGGTGAGGTAACGGCTCACCAAGACCACGATAGATAGGGGGCCTGAGAGGGTTATCCCCCACACTGGTACTGAGACACGGACCAGACTCCTACGGGAGGCAGCAGTGAGGAATATTGCACAATGGACGAAAGTCTGATGCAGCCATGCCGCGTGCAGGATGAATGCCCTACGGGTTGTAAACTGCTTTTATATGGGAAGAAACGCCTCTACGTGTAGAGGCCTGACGGTACCATAAGAATAAGGACCGGCTAACTCCGTGCCAGCAGCCGCGGTAATACGGAGGGTCCAAGCGTTATCCGGATTTATTGGGTTTAAAGGGTCCGCAGGCGGGAAAATAAGTCAGTGGTGAAAGCCTACAGCTTAACTGTAGAACTGCCATTGATACTGT
>NVVI01000037.1 GCA_002402165.1 Flavobacteriales bacterium | reverse complement strand
TAACAGACCAAGAAAATTATTAGGGTATAAAACCCCTAATGAAGTATTTTTAAATAATTTTAACCAACCTGTTGCACTTATTAATTGAATCTAGCAGACAAAAAAATCGAACAGTTTATTCAACTTTTTATTAAGGTAATTTCTTCTTAAATTCTATAAATCCAATTGTGAGTATCTTCTGCTCTCCCCCTTTTAATATCTTGTAACTCTTTTGCTATTTCGTTAGATAGTGTTCTACTCTCTATGGCAGGTAAATCATATTTCACCCCATTGTAAGTTATGGATGAAATTTGAGCAATGGTAGCAGCTGTTCCTGTTCCAAAAACATCTTTTAAAGCTCCGTTTTTAGCTGCCTCTATAACTTCATCAACACTTACTCTACGTTCTTCAACTTTAACTCCTAATTCTTTAGCCAATACTAAAACACTATCTCTGGTTATACCCGCTAAGGTTGTTTCTAAATCAGTATTTGGTGTAATTAGCGTATCTCCAATATGGAACATGATATTCATTGTTCCTGCTTCTTCAATGTATTTATGCTCTTTTGCGTCTGTCCAAATTAATTGTCTAAAACCTTGTTCTTGTCCTAATTTTGCTGGATATAATGCGGCTGCATAATTACCAGCAGCTTTAGCAAAACCAACACCACCCTCACAAGCTCTTGAGTATTCTGTTTCAATTTTTACGTGAACTGGTTCAGAATAATACCCTCCTACTGGAGCAGTAAAAATTATAAATTTATATTCATCTGCTGGTCTAACTCCCAATAGTTCTTCACTTGCAAATAAGTATGGTCTAATGTATAAAGAAGATCCTTCTATTGCTGGAATCCAATCTGAATCAATTTCCACTAATTGTTTAACTGCCTCCATAAATAATTCCTCAGGTATCTGAGGCATACACAATCTTGCAGCTGATTTATTTATTCTCTTTGCATTTTCCTCTGGTCTGAAAAGAAATATTTCTCCGCTTTCATTTTTGTAAGCTTTCATTCCCTCAAAAACAGATTGTCCATAATGTATCGCTGCACATGCTGGACTTAACGTAATTGGTGCATAAGGGACAATTTTTAAATTCTGCCATTCTCCTCCTTTGTAATCTGCGATAAACATGTGGTCTGAGAATTCTTTTCCAAACTGAATGTTATCAAAATCTAAAAAAGGTAATTTAGAACCTTCTGATTTTTCTATTTTAATGTTACTTACAATATCCATTATCTTTTCTTCTCCTTTGTCCATTTCATAAAGATAGCAATTATTATTGTTTTATTTATCTATAAAATTAACGAACTATCAAGAAATTTTAACAAAAATAGGGGTTATTTCTGAGTGATTTTGTCGCTTACGTACTGCAAAGCAATTTTTAACTGCTCATCTTTAGTTATTTGCGAATTATCTATCACAACAGCATCTTCTGCTTGAATAAGTGGATTTTCACTTCTACTGGTATCGTCATTATCTCGAGAAGTGATGTTATTTAGTACATCTTCATAAGAAATAACATCACCCTTGGCTTTAAGCTCATCAAATCTACGTTGTGCTCTTATCTTATAGTCTGCAGTCATAAATATTTTTAATTCAGCATTGGGAAACACGACAGTGCCAATATCTCTGCCATCCATTACTAAACCTTTATCCTCTCCTATTTCTCGTTGAAGTTCTACTAATTTAGCTCGAACCTCTTTCACTTGTGCTATTTTACTAACATGACTTGAAACTTCAATTCCTCTAATTTCATCCTCAATGTTTTCGCTATTTAAATGAGTTTCAGAAATATTTGAGTCTGAATTGTAAGAAAATGAAACGTTGATTTCAGGCAAAACGGCAATCAAACCATCTTGGTCTAACCCGCTTTTTGATACTAAATTATTTCTTAACGCAAAGAGCGTTACAGCTCTATACATTGCTCCAGTATCTATATAAATATAATTTAATTCACTAGCAATTTGTTTGGCTAAAGTACTTTTACCACAAGAAGAATAACCATCTATAGCGATAATAATTTTATTCATCTTTCTTCTTTTTTTCCCTTTTAGCCTTCTTCTTTTTGCTTTTCCTATTCTTTCTAATCTCTTTCTTTTCTTCCTTAGAATATATAGGAGGTGGATGCCTTTCTCCTTTTCTATAATATTCTGATAAATTAGTGGTAACCGTAAAATGATTAGAAGGGCCAGCTAAATGATATTTGGCACTTCCATAACTAATATGAAATTTTTTAATTCTAAATCCAACCCCCCAGCTAAACCCCACCAATCCTGGTTTATTCTCATGAGCCAATTCTGCTCTCCTTCTATAGTTAAACCCAACCCTCAACATAAAGCTTTTAGATGGCACAAACTCTCCTCCGAAAACTAGGTGTCTAAATCCTTCACTCAAAAAACTTGTTTTATTTCGTTCATTTTTTTCTTCATCGGTTAATGCTTCATTGTTGTTGGTTGCGATAATAGAATCATTATAAGCTAAATTCCAATTTTGCAATTGAATCATATCCACTGAAAGCCTAAAAGGAACATGCTTAAAACGTTTAGAAATTCCAGCCTGAATTTCAAAAGGTATAGGCTCCTTCTCACCCCCCTCAACATAAGGACTTAATTGAGTCCCAATATTCTTAATCACCATTGATGCTGTAAAACCTTTCTGCTTATTATAATAAGTTCCTGAAACATCAAATGCAATACCTACTGAACTATAAGTGTATAAACTAGAATAGATAGGCTTTAAGTTGGCTCCTACAGAAAATGATGAATCAATGTTCTTACCCCAACCTAACACAAAAGCATATTCAGCAGCTGTAAAATTTCCTAACTCGTTCCCTCCCTCATCCATTTCTAAAAATGTACCATAATCAAGATATCGAATACCAGCCGAAAATGTTCCTGCTTTCTTAAAATCTTTTACATAAGAAAAAAATCCATGATTGATATCAGCAAAATAATTGAGATAAGAAAAGGTTACCATCCCATTCATTTTAGAATTTAATAATGAGGGGTTTCCTAATGCTAAAGTTGGGTCATTATCATATACTGCAATTACACTTCCGCCAAGAGCAGCAACTCTGGCTGAAATAGGAATATTTAGAAACTCATAAGTATTTGTTCCGCCAATTTGGGCTGAACTAATAAAAGAGCTGAACAATAAAAAAATAATAACTAAACTTCTCATTAAATAATCCGTGCATTAGTAGGCTAAAGTACGTATTAATTGGAAATTTATTGCTCAGCTCTTTTGTAAAAATTATGAGCTATTTTTAAATTTTTAAACCTATTAGTAAAACATCATCAGTTTGCTCAATTTCTTGTCTCCAATTTTTTAATGCATACTCTAAGAAACCTCGCTGCTCCTCTCCACTCATTGAATTAATAGAAACCAATAATTCCTTCATTTTACTTCGATTAAACTTTTTATTTTTCTCACCCCCAAACTGATCGGAATAACCGTCAGAAAATAAATAGATTTGATCATCTTTTTTTAATTCAATCTCAACATTTGTAAAAATTTTCTCTACTCCATAGAAATATCCTATAGGAAATCGATTCCCCTTAATATCTATTACTTCATTATTCCTCACTATCCATAATGGTCGCATTGCTCCAGCAAAGGTTAAAAAATTAGTTTCTAAATCTATTACAGCTAAAGCCATATCCATTCCATCACTCATCACATCATAAGAATCTTCTTTTTGTAATAGATTGTTTACATCATTGTCTAACACTTCCAATATTTCACTTGGATTTTCTATTCCTCGTTTTACAATAACATCTTTTAATATAGAATTTCCAACAACAGACATTAATGCCCCAGGAACTCCGTGTCCAGTACAATCAACAGCAGCTATAAAGATTTTATTATCTTTTTTGTAATACCAATAAAAATCTCCACTCACCACATCTTTTGGTAAATACAAAACAAAACCATCAGCTAAATTTTTAGTAATAGCATCTATACTCGGTAAAATAGCATCCTGTATTTTTCTAGCATATTGAATACTATCTATAATGTCTTCATTCTTTTTGAGAAGAATTCTATTTTTTTCTTCCAAGGCAGTTTCTGCACTTTTACGTTTAGTGATATCAGAGCCAATACTAATTATAGAGTTATCTGGACCAATAGACATGTTCCATAATATCCACTTATTAACTCCAGAAGCTGTTTTTAACTGGCGTTCATAACTCACCTCTTTTAACCCCAAGTTTTTATTAGATTCAAATTGATTTTTAATGTACTCTTTAAATAAAAGAGCATCATCCTCATTGCTTTTAGTTTTATTCCACCATCCATTTCCAAGCAGTTCTGATGGCTCGTAACCGAGTATAGTTTTAACTGAAGGACTAACATATTCTACTGCTCCTTCTGAATTTGCTACCACGATTAAGTTGTTTAATCGCTCTATTATTGTATTAAAAACCTTTTCCATTTTTATTAAATTTTATCCGATTTAGGCAGATTAAATGTGTTCAAGAAAATTAATTTTGATTGTGTTGAGTGCCTTTCGGCTTAGTCTTACTTATTAATATAAATAAAGACAGGTCTCTTTGCATTATTACGATAGTGTCTAAACATCGCAATTGTGCAAATCATAAAAATGGTTATATGTAATATTAAACTCAACATTCTTTTTAAGAATATGAGACAAAGGTAGAAATTATTTGAAACGAAAAACTTTTTTAGGGAAAATTATATTCTAACGCCTATGATGCAGATATCATCAACTTGCTCCAATTCTCCTTTCCAAACTCCAAAGCTACTGTTAATAAACTCTTTTTGTTCATCCATGCTTTTATCTTGGATGGATAGTAACAACTCTTTAAAAGGCTTAGATTTGAATTTTTTACCTTTCTCGCCTCCAAATTGATCAGCAAAACCATCGGAAAAGATATAAATTGAATCCCCAGTTTGTAAATCAAAATTATGAGTAGTATAAGGTAACATATCATCAAACTGACCTATTGGCTGTTTATTTGCTTTTATTTCAATTATTTCTCCTTTACGAATAATCCATAGAGGATTATGTGCTCCAGCATATTGTAATTTATCTCCCTCTATTGAACATAGAGCTATATCCATTCCATCTTTTACCTCTTCTTCACTTTTTTCAAACTCCTCGATAACAATTTGTCTTGTTTTGTCCAATATTTCTCCAGGAGATATTAATCCATACTCTCTTACTGAACGATTAAGGGCATTATTACAAACAACACTCACCATAGCACCAGGAACTCCATGTCCCGTACAATCTGCAGCTGCAAATAGCACTTTCTCTCCTATTATCTCCATCCAATAAAAGTCTCCAGCAACAATATCTTTTGGTTGATATAAAATAAAAGATTGTTTCAGGT
Source organism: Flavobacteriales bacterium (assembly GCA_002402165.1). Classification (GTDB taxonomy): domain Bacteria; phylum Bacteroidota; class Bacteroidia; order Flavobacteriales_E; family Vicingaceae. The sequence goes on along the minus strand of NVVI01000037.1, from coordinate 27,065 downwards.
ATTCTTTGACAATTTTAATAGGTGGCAATATTGCTGTTTGAATACGCTTTGCATAAGCAATACTATCTGTAATTTCTTGATTTTTTTCATCAACAAGTAATTTTTGCTCCTCAATTATTTGCTTTTGCTTCTTAGTAATACGAAGTCTGTTTACAATAAAAAGTGAGAATAGGATTACTAAAGATAGTCCAATAGCAATTGCATAAGTGATTAATTTTTGTTGTTTTTTTTGTGCTTTTGAAATAGCCAACTCTTTTTCATCTTCTTTTTTTCTTACCACTTCTTCTTTATCAAAAGCATATTGCATTTCCTGACGTACCACTTCTTTCTGGTTTTTTTGATTATTCAGACTATCTCTAGCAGCGATATAAGCAGTATAATTATCTAATGCTAAAGTTAAATTACCTGTTTCTCTATAGCATTCATAAAGAATTTTATTAGACACCATAATATCAGAAACCGCGCCTATTTTGGTTGCTATTTTTAATGATTTTTTAGCGTATTCTATCGCTTTTTTGAAATCATTTTTTTCTTGATAAATAGCAGCCATATTTTCTAAGCAAAGTCCGATACCTAATTCACTCTTGATTTGTCTTTTTAWTTTTAAACTTTGCTCACAAAAATCGAGCGCTAGATCATATTTTTCTTCAATTAAATACAATTCACTAATGTTGCTTAAAATCACAGAAACGCCATTCAAATCTTCATTTTTTTTATGTATTACTAAACTTTGATTATAATAATCTGCTGCTTTTTCATAGTCTTTAAGAGCTGAGTACATTCCTCCAATATTATTTATAATAGTACCTATACCATTTCCATTAATCTCTTTTTTTATGCGTAAGCTCTTCTTATAGAATAACAAACCTTTTTTATAATCTCCTTGTATTAAATGAATTTGGCCAATATTTGCTAATATATTGGCTTCATTATTTTTATCGCCAACTTTCTCTTTAATTTTAAGTGCTTTAGTATAATACTCAATCGCTTTAGCAATATTTCCTTGTTCTTTATATATTAAACCTATGTTATTTAATGAAGAACCCATTCCACTTATGTCTCCAATTTCCTTTTTAATCTGATAACTTTTATTATAATACTCTATCGCTTTAGGGAAATTCCCCCTTGCCCAAAAAGAAACACCTTGAGTATTTAATGCTCCCGCTTGATATTTTTTAAGGTTTTTTTCTTTGGCAAAATCATATTGTTTTTGAGCAAAATAGAAACAACTATCTGGATTAGAATATAGGTATCCTCCCCAACTAATTTTATGCATTGCTTCCAACCGGACAGTATCATGTAGAGAATTGTTATTCCACATAACCATTAAGCTATCAATATTGGTTTGAGCACTTAAAGAAAAAGTGCAAAGTAAAAGAGAAATGTAAAGTAAAAAGGCCTTCATAAGGTGTTGGTTAAGACTAATAAATCTCAGGAAACTGGTTCTCATCCACTTCGTTCATAATTGAATAAACTGCATCAAAAATATCATCAGCATTTGGCTTAGAAAAGTAATCTCCGTCAGTTCCATAAGCTGGTCGATGAGCTTTTGATGTTAAAGTAACCGGTTCTGAATCTAAATAGAAGTAACCTTTTTGTTCTACTAAAATTTTATCTAAKATAWAWGCWSWRGCWCCYCCMGGMACATCTTCATCAACTACTAACARKCGATTTGTTTTCTYTARYGAWTCAACAATWGAATGRTTAATATCAAAAGGCAACAAGGTTCTCACATCAATTAGCTCTGCCGAAATACCAACTTCTTGTAATTGTTTAACCGATTGTGACGCAATATTACAAGTAGAGCCATAAGAAACAATTGTAATATCTGCCCCTTCTGTTAATGTTTCTGGGATACCTAAAGGAGTCGTAAACTCACCCAAGTTCTCTGGTATTTTTTCCTTAATACGATAACCATTCAAAGGTTCAATTACAATTGCAGGGTCATCACCTTTTAACAATAAATTATAAAAACCTGCTGCTTGAGTTAAGTTTCTTGGAACACAAACATGCATTCCTCTTATTGCATTTATTATCATTCCCATTGGAGAACCTGAATGCCAAATCCCTTCCAAACGGTGTCCACGAGTACGAATAATTAACGGAGCTTTTTGTCCACCTTTTGTTCTGTATTGTAACGTAGATAAATCATCACTTAACACTTGAATACAATATAATAAGTAATCTAAATACTGTATTTCGGCAATTGGACGTAAACCCCTCATTGCCATTCCAATTCCTTGTCCTACAATGGTATTCTCTCTAATTCCAGTATCTGCAACTCTTAATTCACCATATTTTTCCTGTAAACCTTCTAATCCTTGATTTACTCCTCCAATTTTACCAGCATCCTCTCCAAAAATCAATACTTCAGGATACTTCTTCAATAGCATATCAAAATTATCTCTTAGCACAACTCTCCCATCTTCCATTTTATCGGATAAAATAGGTTTCACTTCTTCTACTTTCATTGGAGAAGTTTCAAACTCAGAATATAAAGTTGAACTGTATCTATCGTGATTTTCTTTTTTAGAGTTAGCTAACCAATCTATTAACTGCTGTTTAGCTGAAATATCTTCTGTTCTTGTAATCCTTAATACATTCTTCGATACAGATATAATATCTTTCCTGGTAGGTTCTGTATTTTCTTTTAATATTTTAATCAAAGGAGAAATAAATGAAGCATTACTACTTGATTCACCAACTTGCTGTAACAAACCAAGAACTTCAGTTTGTTCTTCTTTAATTGGATCTAAATATGCTGTCCATGCTGCTCGTTTTTGGGCAGAAACCTCTTTCTTTCCTTCTTTTTCAATCAATTCTAATTCATCTTCTGAGGCTATCTCATTTTGAATAATCCACTCTTTAAATTTCTTTACACAACAATATTCTAATTCCCATTCTAATCGCTCTTTAGATTTATATCTTTCATGAGAACCTGAAGTTGAATGCCCTTGAGGCTGTGTTACTTCTTCAACATGGACTAACACAGGACAGTGTTCTTCTCGTGCAATTTTTACAGCTTTTTCATAAGTATCAATCAAACCAGGATAATCCCATGCTTTTACTTTAAAGATTTCGAAACCATTAGTTCCTTCTTCTCGCTGAAATCCTTTTAAAATTTCWGAAATACTTTCTTTAGTTGTTTGAATACTTTTTGGGACTGAAATCCCTTGCCCATCATCCCAAACTGACACTACAATTGGAACCTGTAATACTCCCATTGCATTTATCGATTCCCAAAAAGAGCCTTCTGAAGTACTAGCATCACCTATTGTTCCGAAAGCCACCTCATTCCCATTATTAGAAAACTTGGTAAAAGAAGCTAAATCTTTATTGTTTCTATACACTTTAGAAGCTTGTCCTAATCCTAACAACCTTGACATTTGACCTGCTGTTGGAGAAATATCAGAAGATGAATTTTTCATTTTAGTTAAATCTTTCCAACTTCCATCTTCATTTAAACTTCTTGTTCCAAAATGTCCATTCATTGATCTACCTCCAGAAGAAGGTTCTGCTTTTATATCTGTATGAGCATATAACTGTGCAAAAAACTCTTGAACAGTGAGTTCTCCAATAGCCATCATTAAGGTTTGATCACGGTAATAACCTGATCTAAAATCTCCATTTTTAAATTGTTTGGCTAATGCAATTTGAGGCAACTCTTTACCATCTCCAAATATTCCAAATTTTGCTTTACCAGTCAACACCTCTCTTCTTCCTAAATAAGATGTTTCTCTACTCGTATAAACCAAACCATAATCTTCAAGAACAGTTTCTTTAAACTTATCCTTAGATATTTTAGTGGATATTTTTTCTGCAGTTTCGTTAGCCATTCCAAATTTTAATTTTAAAAGCTGGTCACTTCAATTCCGCCCAGTGAACGAGTTATTTTTTGAAGTGTTGCGAAGTTAAGCAATTATTCCTTTTTTTGGAAGTAGTTTTTTACTTAACCATAGAGAGTAAAGATTCATCTCTTTGTTTTACTTCGAAAATTAATTTCCGGTAAAACATTGTTTAGAATGACAAGATTACCAGTGGTTTTTATATATTTGTTGCCATTGATAATTACAACCAACTAAACATATATGGGAAAAGGCGATAAAAAAACAAAAAAAGGGAAAATTTCATCTGGTTCATACGGTGTTCTCAGAAAAAGAAAAAAGGAAGCTGTATTTGTAGCTAAACCGAAAAAGAAAGTTGCTCCTGAAAAGGAAGAAGCTCTAGTTGCTGAAGAAACTGCAAAAGAAACTCCTGCTAAAAAACCAGTAGCAAAAAAAGCTCCTGCAAAGAAAAAACCAGCGGCAAAGAAATAAACTTAGAAAAACCTTAATTGTTCAATTAAGGTTTTTTATTTCGCTATATATCTCTAAAACTTGAGGAATTATTAATTCTTCCCCACTATTGTTTATTATAAAATCAGCATGATTTGATTTTTCTTTATCAGAATATTGTGCTTGTATTCTCGACTTCACTTTATCTTCAGAAACATTATCTCGGACAGTTACACGCTGTATTCTTACCGCTTCTGATGCAATTACCAATATAACCTTATCCATTTGTTGGTAAGCTCCACTTTCAATTAAAATAGCTGCTTCTTTTATTAAAATTGGAGCTTTTTCGTTTTCATCTACCCATAGTTCAAAACATTTTTTTACTCTAGGGTGAACAATCTTATTTAATTTGTCTAATGCCTTTTTATCACTAAAAACAAGTTTAGCCATTTTTTGAGTATTCAGTTTCCCTTCATCATAAATAGCTCCGAACTCAGCATTAATTTGTTTGATTACTTCGGTATTAGTATTAATAATATTTTTTGCTTCTGTATCAGAATTAAAAATTGGTACACCCAATGATTTAAATATTTTGGCTACAGTAGATTTTCCACTCCCTATTCCGCCAGTTAAACCAACTAGTAACTGTTTATTTTCGTTTTTTAAGAATGTACTCAACTTTCTTTGGGTTTAAAGTAAGTGATTGAATGTAATCTGGATATTCTATTAACTCAACCTTCAGCTTATGGTTAAAACCATCATTTATCTGTGTGTAATCAATATTAGCAACAAATATAGCACTTCCTAAACTTGCCATTTTACTCAAAGGAAGCAAGAACTTTAATTCTATTTCATGAGGTATAGCCTTAATTTCTATGCTATCAGGAACATTTATTGACTCAACACTAATCATTACTGAAGATTCTGTAAATTTTTCTACTGGAATATGAATAATCACTTTATGAGGACTAAATGTTAATTTTTTGAACGCATATTCTTTACTAAACCCTATGCTCTCTGTTACCGTTTCTGATAAGTCATCATATACAATGTCTTCTGTATAAACTTGGAACAAGGTATCAAGTATAGAGGCAGGTCCGCTCACTTTGGTTATTGCTGGTTTAACCAATAATTTTCCGTACAATTGAAATTGTTTTTCAAAATTAAGTTGAGTAACTGGTATGATTTTTACTTTTTTTTCTGTTCTAATGTCAAACAAAAAACGAATTGAATCTGGATAAATTTGTTTTATTTCGATGTGTTCACCCAATTGGCTATTAATATATGAAAAGAATGAAGATGAAGACAAGGTTTTGCTTTGAATTTGGTTATTAAATCCTTTTAATTTAGATAAATCAATATATAAGGTCGGTCTTTTTAAACGTAGTTTGTAAGCCATTAAATCGAATCCTAATCCTTTTATTTTGATTTTTAATTCGCCTGGTAATTCATTTAAAACAATTTTATTAATTGGCTGATTAACATAGTTAACATTAAATGACACCTCTGTAGTAAAATTTTTACTTAAAGCATTTAATAACCAAAAAAAAACAGATAATCCTAAACAGAATAAAAACACGTAAAGCTTCCTATTAGAGGAAGCTTTACGAACTATTTTTTGAATTATATTTGGTTGTTTAGTCAAATGACTAAAATTACTTTTTCTCCATTTCTTCAGCAGCAAATTCTTTAGAAATGGCATTTTTTTCCAATTTCAATTTATTCCCGCCTTCGGTTTCAATAATAACAATATCATCCTTTACTTCTAATATTTTTCCATGAATTCCACCAATAGTTACAATTTTGGTTCCATTTATCAAACTCTCCTTAAATTTTTTAGCTTCTTTTTGTTTTTTCATTTGTGGTCTTATCATAAAAAAATAAAACACTAAAAAGATAGCTCCAAACATTATTATTGTTTGCATTCCGCTACCTTCCTCTGCTCCCTCAGCTGGAGCCATTAATAATATACCTAATTCTCTCATTTTAAATTTAATTATTTTGTTTCTGGAGCTATAACTTCTCCTTTTATTGCAATTACTTTAGTATTAGGAATTGTGTTCGCTACTAGCGTAATTGTTTTATTTTGTATTCCTTGTTTTCCGTTTGAATCAAATTTCACATTAATAACACCTTCTTCACCAGGCTTAATTGGTTCTTTTGGCCATTCTGGCACTGTACACCCACAACTACCCTGAGCTGAAGAAATAATTAAATTGGATTGTCCAACATTTTTAAAGCGAAACGAAGTAGTTACTATTTCCCCTTGAGTTATTGTTCCAAATTCTTTTACCTCTTCAACAAACTCAAAATGCGGCAACTTATCTTTATCCACATCTCCATCAGCAGTAATGGGATTATTTATAATATCTGTAGTCAACAAAGTTTCTTCAGCACTTGAACCGCAAGAACTAATTAGGGCCACAACTAATATTGAAAATAAAACTTTCTTCATATTTATAATTAAGGATGCAAATATATAGAAATAAGGACACAACTTATTAATTAAAGAAATTGAATTTTTTATCGGTAAATCYTGTCATAAAGATCTTGGTTTTTGGCCATAATATTTTTTCGCTTTAGTTTTAAAGTAGGAGTTAGTTCACCACTATCAATCGTCCAGACCTCTCCTACTAATTCGAATCTTTTTATTTGTTCATAATTGGAAAAATTTATATTTAATAAATTCATTTCTTCTTCATACTGTTTTAAAACGAGTTCATTATTTACCATTTCTTTATTGGTAGTATATGTTATATTCTTCCTGTTACACCAATCTTTTAAATATAAAAAGTCAGGTTGTATAAAAGCTGCTGCCATTTTTTCTCCTTCTCCTATTACTATAATCTGTTCAATAAAACGAGATTCTTTAAATTTGTTCTCCATTACTTGTGGAGCAATATATTTACCTCCAGAAGTTTTAAAAATTTCTTTTTTCCTGTCAGTAATTTTCAAGTATTTCCCATCAACTAATTCCCCAATATCCCCTGTATGAAAATAACCTTGCTCATCTATTACTTCTTTGGTTAATTCTGGCTGATTGTAATAACCCTTCATAATACTTGGYCCTTTTACAATAATTTCACCATCATYTGCAATTTTYACWTCTAAATTATCAAGTACTTTGCCAACTGTTCCAATCATTGTGCCTCCTGGCAATAGGCTATTAACACCAATTACAGGAGAAGTTTCCGTTAAACCGTACCCTTCTAACACAGGTATTTGGGCTGCAGTAAATACTCTTGCTAATCGAGGCTGTAAAGCTGCTCCACCCGAAACCAACGCAACAATATTTCCTCCTAAAGCTTCTCTCCATTTACTGAAAATAAGTTTATTAGCAATTTTTAATTTGAAATTATACATCGCTCCTCCACTAACTAAAGGATCGTATTTTAATCCTAAATCCAATGCCCAAAAGAATAAACTTTTTTTAATTCCAGTTAAGGCAGTACCTTTAGCAACAATTGTATCATATACTTTTTCTAATAATCTTGGAACAGTTCCAAACATATGAGGCTTAACTTCCTTTAAGTTATCTACCAGTTTTTCAATTGATTCAGCATAATAAATAGAAACACTTCTATAGATATACAAGTAATCTATCATTCGTTCAAATACATGACACAACGGCAAAAAACTCATTGCTCGTTGGTCATCTCCTAGGGGCAACCTGCTCTCAGAAGCTAATACATTACTTACTAAGTTTTTGTGTGTAAGCATTACTCCTTTAGGATTTCCTGTTGTACCTGATGTGTAAATTAATGTTGCAACATCGTCCTCATTTATTTGCTCTTTGGCAGTTTTAATTGCTTCTTCATTAATTTTTTCAATTAATAATTCAGCATAATTTTTATGACCAGAAATTTTATTGAATGTATAAATATGCTCTAATGAAGCAACCTTACTTTTTATGTTTAAAATTTTAGTTAAAATTTCTTCGTCAGAAACAAACACAACTTTAGCACCACTATCATTTAATATATACTCGTAATCAGTTTCAGTTATATTTGGATACAATGGTGCATTAATAATTCCCAATTGCTGTGCAGCTAAATCTGTTAAATGCCATTCAGTTCTGTTATTAGATATAACAGCCACTCTGTCTCCTTTTTGTATTCCAAGATTAATTAAGCCTGTACTAAATTGTTTGGCTTTTGTTATAAAATCTTCAGATGATAAAGAAATCCATTTCCCATCCTCTTTTTGGGTAAAAGCATTTTCTTTTGGTTTATTGTTTAATTGATGATAATAAAAATCAGGCAGCGTTTTAATCATAGTTATAACTCTAAATAATATGCAAGAGTAAATATATTAATTTATACTTAAATCATATTCATCCTTTAACTTTTGTTAAGGTATAATTTAACTAATTTTGTTTCGTTTAATTTCAAACGCTAAGAATTTGTCAAAACGCTTATCACGTCTAATTATAATTTCCCTTATTATCTTCACAGGGGTTTCAGCATTTTTTGGCTCAAAACTAGAGTTTGATTATGACTTCGAAAATTTCTTTCCTCAGAACGATGCCGATTTAGATTATTTTTTAGAATACCGAGAAACCTTTGAAAATGATAATGATTACATGCTAATTTCTGTTGGCAATCAAACAGGAATATTTAATACTCAATTCTTACAAAAAGCAAATCAATTCGCACTAGACTTAGCCATGTTAAGCCATGTAGAAGAGGTGATTTCTCCTACGAATTTAAAACAACCTATATTAAGCATACTTGGATATATCGAAATTCCATTATTACACATTGATGATGCTTCAAAATTTAAAAATGATTCCATCCGCATAGAGAAATCAGAAGAATACACCAAAACACTTTTTTCGTCTGATTTTAAATCAATATGTATAGTGATGCATAATTCACAAATAATTACTAAAAAAGCATCTGATGAACTCCTAGTGGATATTGAAAATTTAATAGCTAAATATAATTTTAAAGAGATCCATTATGCTGGGAAAATTAGAGGTCAAAAAACTTATTTAACTAAAATGAAGTTTGAGCTTATGCTCTTTTTATCAATTTCTATCCTACTTATTGTAATATTCCTATTCATCTGTTTTAGATCTGCTTATGGAATTTTAATTCCTTTAATAACAGTTATGACTGCAATATTAGGTGTGTTGGGAATTATGCAACTCACTGGTAAGTCTTTAGATGTGATGTCAACATTATTACCAACTATTTTATTTGTTGTCGGAATGTCAGATGCTATTCACATTCTGAACAGATACATAGAAGAATTACGCTCTGGAAAACCAAAAATGGATGCCATAAAAATTACTTTTAAAGAAGTGGGAATGGCCACTTTTTTCACTTCGATAACCACAGCAGTTGGCWTTATCACTTTAATGATGGTACCAATAAGGCCAATGCAAGATTTTGGAATGTATGCTGCCATTGGGGTTATTCTTGCTTTTATTATAGCCATAACATTTTTACCAGCTACACTGTCCTTATTAAAAAAACCTAAAATTTCAAATACCAATCCAAAAGAATTATTTTGGAATAGGAAATTATCAAAAAGTTTTTTATTTGTTATTAATAATCAAGGGGAAATTATTATCAGCTATCTATTTATCTTAGTGCTATCAGTTATTGGAATATTTCAATTACAAGTTGACTACAAGTTATTAGAAGATTTATCTGAAGACAATCCATTACAACAAGATTTTCGATTTTTTGAGAATAATTATTCTGGTATTCGACCCTTCGAAATGGCTATTTACACTAAAGATTCAAGCTCTATTTTTAATTATGAAGTAATGCTTCAAATGGAAAAGGTTGAAAATTACTTATACAAGAATTATGAAGCTGGATTCATATTATCTCCTGTAAGTATAATTAAATCAGTAAACAAAGCCATTCATGGAGGAAGTTCTAAATACTACAAAATGCCTAGTTCTGTTTCAAAGCATAACTCATTAATAAAAAAATTACAACGAAAAAACTTTAAAAGACAACTTTCAAAATTCGTAAACAAAAATAATTCTGTTTGCCGTTTTACTGGGAAAATGGATGATATTGGAAGTAAAAAAGTAAAAGAAAAAAATGAAAATTTCAAGCAGTTCTTCGAATCTGAAATTAACACAAACCTTATTGGTTATAAAATGACAGGTACTGCTTTGCTAGTTGATAAAAATAATGAGTTTTTAGCTACCAACATGATATTAGGTTTAAGCATTGCTTTCCTACTTATTGCGTTATTAATTGGCGTTATATTTAGGTCGATAAAAATGGCATTTTTATCTATTATTCCGAACGTTATTCCTTTAGCATTTATTGGAGGATTGATGGGTTATTTAGGCACAAATATTAACATGTCAACTTCTATTATATTTACCATTGCTTTTGGTATTGCTGTAGACGACACTATCCATTTTTTGAGCAAGTTTAAAATAGAACAACGAAAAGGAAAGTCTTTAATCTATAGCCTAAAAAGAACTTATATGTCTACAGGGAAAGCAATTATTTTGACAACATTAATATTATGTGGGGGGTTTGTTTCTCTAATCTTTTCAGATTTTAAAAGCACTTTTTTGATAGGAATTTATGTTGGTTTAATTTTATTTGTAGCAGTAATTACAGATTTACTTTTACTACCGGTACTATTATTAAATATGAAAAAGAAAAAATAGGTTATAAATCTTTTTCGCTCTGAATTTGACCAGAGGCATATTTTATTTCTTTTGTAGGTTTTCCATTTTCATCAAATCTTTTCCAAGTACCAATGTTTTGGTAATCAAATTCAGATCTATTATATTTCATTTGACCCAATTCTTTAATTTGACCATTAGCATGAAAATAAGTTTGAGTATAAAGCAACTTCTTCTTGTGCTCTAAAACCAATGTGTTTTCAGGAGTACCATCTTCAAAATAGTTTGCTTTTTCTATATAATATTGAATACTCTTATTGTATACCTCAATAAACTCTAATGTTCCATTAGGATAATAATCTTCCCATTTCATCGCCTCATTTCCAATGTAAACAATCTTAGATTTTGGAATTCCATCATCATAGTAAATATCCATCTTGCTTTTCTTCAAATCAACCATCCTAAAATTACGTTCAACAATACCGTTCGGATAATAGTTTTTATATACTTTTAATTGCCCATCTACATAAAACCCTTTATGAAAAAGCTGTCCTGTAGTATAATAATCTTCTATGTAACCGTTAGCTGCATAACCATTTTTATCATTACGAACAGTATCACCTCCTAACATCATATTTAATTTCGCATACAATGTTATTCCATATTTTTCATCTACAACTACATCTGGAATGTAAGTCTCGTTATTAAGTTTCTTATCTTTTAAGTTATTTTGAGATATGGCAGGAACCACAACAAAAAGAATTAATATAAATAATATAACTTTCCTCATTTACTGGTTTTGTTTTGTTCATTTTCAGTAATCTTCACGATTTTTATGCCTAAAAAACCAAACACTATTGTCATTACTGGGCTAATTAAATTAAAAAAGCAATACATAAAATAATCACCGGTAGCAATACCCAATACACCTGAATGATATGCTCCACATGTATTCCATGGGATTAATGCTGAAGTTACAGTACCTGAGTCTTCTAATGTTCTACTCAATACTTTTGGATGTAAGCCTCTTTCTTTATATTCTTCTGCAAACATTCTTCCAGGTACTACTATCGCTAAATATTGATCCGAAGCTGTTACATTAAAAACAATACATGATGCCGTTGTAGTTGCTATTAATGAGCCTGTTGTTTTTGCCAACCCAATAATAGATTGTGTAATCCTCTTTAACATACCAACTTTCTCCATTACACCACCAAAAATCATTGCACAAATAACTAACCATATAGTATTTAACATCCCACCCATTCCACTAGAAGAAAGCAACTCATTAACCAATTCATTTTCTGTAACTATCGCTATATCTGTGGTCATTGAATCAACTACAGTTTTATACGAGGCTTTTAAAAAATTAGTTTCTCCAGATAGTGAAATTAATAAATCTGGTTGAAAAATAATAGCAAAAACACCTCCAAGCAAACTCCCTATAAATAAAGCTGGTATCGCTGGCACTTTTTTTACAATTAAACCTACTACAGATAAAGGCACTAAAAATAACCAAGGAGTAATGTTAAATTTTGAAGCTATTGCTTTTTGAAGTACATCAACCTGATTCACTTCTCCTCCAGTGTTGTAGAAAAATCCTATAATTAAAAATATAATTAATGTAATCACAATTGAGGGGATTGTAGTTAAAGCCATGTATTTAATATGGGTAATTAAATCAGTCCCTGCCATAGCTGGTGCTAARTTWGTTGTRTCRGAYAWTGGMGACATYTTATCTCCAAAGTAAGCACCAGAAATAATTGCTCCAGCGATAATTCCTTTTTCAAAGCCCAACACATCACCTATTCCAACTAAAGCAATTCCAACTGTAGCAACTGTTGTCCATGAGCTACCTGTTGCGATAGATACAATAGAACAAATTAAGCAAGTAGCAAATAAAAATATAGTTGGGTTAAGGATATCTAAGCCATAGTAAATCATTGCAGGAACTACTCCACTTAACATCCATGCACCTGCCAAAGCACCAATCAATAACAATATAATTAATGCAGGCAATGCTGATGTTATGCTTGATGTTATTCCTTTTAAAATATCTTTCCAACTGTAACCATTATAAACTGCAATACCAGCTGCAACAGCCCCAGCAAACAACAGTGCAAATTGATTAGGGCCTCCCAGTGCATCATCTCCATAAACAAAAACAACATTAACAATCAATAATCCGATAAGTACCAGTAAAGGAATAAATGATTGAAGCAAAGAAGGTTTTTTTATGGTACTCATTCAATAAAAATTAACAGTGAACAATTATAATCATTTTGGTACAATTATGAACATTAATCGACTCTTTTATATCAATTATATTGTTAAAAAAATGTTCGTTAAATAATATTTTTTTTTCAATTTGATGAACACATATGTTTAATTTTATCTCACTTATTTACCCTAGAATTTAGCAATTAATGTTTTTAATATTTGATACAGAAACTACTGGGCTTCCTAAAAATTTCAAAGCGCCTATTTCCGATTCTGACAATTGGCCAAGAATGGTTCAAATTGCATGGCAATTACATGATAATTCTGGAAAATTAATTACTGCAAAAAACTACATTGTAAAACCTGATGGTTATGATATTCCCATAGGAGTATCTAAAATACATGGAATAACAACCGAAAGGGCAGAACGGGGTGGACATGATTTAAAACTTGTATTAGAAGAATTAAGAATAGATTTAGAAAACACTACTTACAATGTTGGGCACAACATTGAGTTTGATGTTAATATTGTTGGTGCTGAGTTTTATCGTTTAGGAATTGAAAACGATTTGACAAATAAATCTACCATCGACACCATGAAAACCTCTGTTGAATTTTGTGAAATTCCAGGAGGAAGAGGTGGTGGTTTTAAATATCCTAAATTGACCGATTTACACATTAAACTTTTTGGGAAAGATTTTGGAGATGCCCACGATGCTGCCTATGATGTTGATGCAACCGCCCGTTGCTTTTTTGGTTTAATTAAAAATAGGGTAATCCATTTAAAAGAAATTAGCGATGTTGATGGATTAGTTTACGAAGCCCCGAAATTGGCTGAAGCTAATTTTGTAGATCAACAAGAAGAAAAAGAGACTTCTGAAGATGAACTAAAAATTACCAACGTAGAAATAAGTGATGAACTTGCATCCGCTCCTTTTATTCAATTACATAATCATACACAATTTTCAATATTACAATCTACCACAAAAGTTATCGGCCTAGTTAATAAAGCTCAAGAATTAGGTATGGATTCCATTGCACTATCTGACCATGGCAACATGATGGCAACTTTCCATTTTGTAAGAGATGCTATTAAGAATAATATTAAACCAATAGTTGGTTGCGAATTTAATCTATGTGCAAACAGAAACGATAAATCATTTCAAGATAATGGGTTTCAAACTGTACTATTAGCTAAAAACAAGAACGGATATCAAAACCTAATTAAGCTGGCTTCTTATGCTAACATTGAAGGTTTTTATTATGTTCCTAGAATTGATAGAGAACTATTACTTCAATATAAAGACGATTTAATTGCCCTTTCGGGTGGTATTTGGGGTGAAATTCCTAACAAGATTTTATTTGAAGGAAAAAAACAAGCTGAAGAAGCCCTCCTTTGGTGGAAAGAACATTTTGGTGATGACTTTTATCTTGAGTTAAACCGACATGGCATTGATGAAGAAAATGACATCAATAAAGTATTATTAGAGTTTTCTGAAAAACATCAGGTTAAATATGTTGCTTGTAACAATTCATATTATGCAAATAAGCATGATGCAGAATCACATGATATTTTATTATGTATCAGAGATGCTAAACCAGTAAATCAACCTAAGAAATACATTGGATCAAGAGGTAGAGATTTTCGCTTTGGGTTCCCAAACGAAGAATTCTATATCAAATCTAGTGATGAAATGAAAAAGCTTTTTGCTGATTTACCTAAAGCAATTTATAACACAACTGAAATTGCTGATAAGATTGAAACTTATGAATTAGCGCGTGACGTATTGCTTCCAAATTTTGATATCCCTGAAGAATTTAAAGATGTAAGAGATGAAGAAGATGATAGTTTAAAAATTGGAGAAAACAATTATTTAAAGCACATCACTTATGAGGGAGCAAAAAAACGCTATGAAGAAGTTACTGATGAAATAAAAGAACGTATCGATTTTGAGTTAGACGTAATTAAAAATACTGGTTACCCAGGTTACTTTTTAATTGTAGAAGACTTTATTAGAGAAGCTCGTAAAATGGGAGTCTCTGTTGGACCAGGAAGGGGTTCTGCTGCTGGTTCTGTTGTTGCCTATTGTACTTGGATAACCAATATTGACCCTTTAAAATACAATTTACTTTTCGAGCGTTTTTTAAATCCAGATCGAATATCAATGCCCGATATTGATATTGATTTTGATGATGAAGGTCGGCAACTAGTTTTAGATTATGTAATAAAAAAATATGGTTCTAAGCAAGTAGCTCAGATAATAACTTATGGTACAATGGCTGCAAAATCTTCTATTAGAGATACTGCAAGAGTGTTGGAATTACCATTAGATCAAGCAGGAAGATTGGCTGGATTAATTCCTGACATCAAACTCAATAAGATATTTGAAATGAGCAAAGATGACCTTAAAAAGAAATTGAGTCGCCCTGAAGATTTCGAAAGAGCAAAACAATTAAAAGACATTGCTAAAAAAGATACCCTAGAAGGAAAAACAGTGAATCAGGCTTTACTGGTCGAAGGCTCAATGCGTAATGTTGGAATACATGCCTGTGGAGTAATCATAACGCCAGATGATATTACCAATTATGTTCCCGTAGCTCTAGCTAAAGATTCTAATATGACCTGTACGCAATTCGACAATTCTGTTGCTGAAGATGCAGGTTTATTAAAAATGGATTTCTTAGGACTAAAAACGCTTACACTCATAAAAGATGCCGTTGAAATTGTAAAAGATAAACATGACATTGAATTAGACCCTGACACATTCGATTTAGAAGATGAAAAAACCTATCAGCTTTTCCAAAAAGGAGAAACAGTTGGAATATTTCAATATGAATCTCCAGGAATGCAAAAACATTTACAGCATTTAAAACCCACCGTTTTTGCAGATTTAATTGCTATGAATGCATTGTATCGACCTGGTCCAATGGAATACATTCCTTCTTTTATTAAGAGGAAACATGGTGAAGAACCTATCGTTTACGACTTGGATGATATGGAAGAATACCTTAAAGAAACTTATGGTATTACAGTTTATCAGGAACAAGTGATGTTATTATCTCAAAAATTAGCTGGTTTTACTAGAGGCGAAGCTGATGTGTTGCGTAAAGCAATGGGGAAAAAACAAATTTCAGTGCTAGATAAAATGAAACCTCAATTCATTAATCAAGCAAAAGAGAAAGGTCATGATGAAGAGATTTTGGAAAAGATTTGGAAAGATTGGGAGGCCTTTGCACAATATGCATTTAATAAATCTCACTCTACATGTTACGCTTTTATTGCTTACCAAACAGCTTATCTAAAAGCACACTACCCAGCCGAATTTATGGCTTCGGTATTGAGTAACAATATGAATGACATAGATAAGGTTACTTTTTTCATGGATGAATGCCGAAGAATGAAAATTGAGGTTTTGGGTCCAGATGTTAACGAATCTGTAAGTAAATTTACCGTAAATACTAAAGGAGCAATACGATTTGGATTGGCTGCTATAAAAGGTGTTGGGTCTAAAGCTGTTGATGCTATTGTTGACGAAAGAAATGAAAATGGACCTTTTAAATCAATATTTGATTTGACCAAACGAATAGATTTACGTGCTGCCAACAAAAAAACATTAGAAAGTTTAGCTCTTGGAGGTGGCTTTGACTCTTTTTATAATGTACACAGAGCTCAATATTTTGCTGAAATTGAAGGATTAACATTTTTAGAACGTGCTATAAAGCATGGGAATAAATACCAGGAAAATTTAAATTCAGCACAGGTTTCTATGTTTGATAATGTAGCCGGAGAAGAAATTGAAGAGCCTACTATCCCTCCTTGCGAAGAGTGGAGTACATTAGAAAAACTGAATCAAGAAAAAGAGGTGGTTGGTATTTTCATTTCTGGTCACCCTTTAGATGATTTTAAATTAGAAATAGAAAATTTTGGAAAAGGTAACCTCAGTCACTTAGCAGATTTAAAAAAAATAAAAGGGCACGAACTTGCTATACCAGCAATTTGTACAGGAGTACAAGACAGAATGACAAAAAAAGGAAAACCTTTTGGAGTTCTTTCTGTTGAAGATTATTACGGGTCGCACGACTTTTTTGTTTTTGGAGAAGATTATATTAGACTCAAACCTTACTTTATACATGGACAATATCTTTTTATAAAAGGCAAAGCACAGTCGCGTAAATGGAGTAAAGATGAAAACGAATTAGAATTTAAAATTTCTACTATTGAATTATTATCAGAGTTAAGAGATGCTAAAGTAAAAAGCATTACCGTTAGCATTGAAAACGAAAAAATTACAGAAGAATTAATYAACAACATTAAAGCACTGTTAGACATACATCAAGGRAAATGTGAATTTTCAATGCAAGTAAAAGATAAAGAAGAGGGCGTAATTAAACTAAATTCACGAAGTAAACGAGTAGATTTAARCGATGAYTTTTTACAACAAATGGATCAAATAGAAAATATTACTTATAAGTTAAATTAATGGCAAAAATTGCAATAAGAGGATATCATTTAGATGCTTATCAGCACGTAAATAATGCTAGATATTTAGAGTTTTTAGAAGAAGCTCGCTGGCAATATTTCGACAATATTAGTAATGCTGCGTACCAAGAGTTAGGAATTTCATTTTTTATTGTAAACATTAACATTAACTACCGTTTGCCAGCTACACTTGGCGATGTAATTGAAATTAAAACTGAAGTAGGGAAAATAGGAAATACCAGTATGACTTTTAATCAAAAAATAGTTCTAGATGGTACCGATAAGCTAATTTGTGATGCAGCTATAACTTTTGTTATACTGGACCAAAAAACAGAAAAACCAATAAAAATTGATGATAAGGTTAAATCTCTTTTATTAAAAGAAATAGCTAAATAATGACAATTTGTCTTTAAACAAACAATGGTTCAAAAATTGACCATAAGAAGATTAGAAAACAGATTAAAAAAATTAATTTTATAAAATATTAAAAACATAAGCTATGGCATTAGAATTAACAGACGCAAATTTTGACGAATTAGTAATGAAATCAGACAAGCCAGTATTGGTAGATTTTTGGGCAGCTTGGTGTGGACCATGTAGAATGGTTGGACCAATTGTTGAAGAATTGGCTAACGATTACGAAGGTAAAGCAATAGTTGGTAAAGTAGATGTTGACAATAACCCAGAAATTGCTCAGAAATATGGAATAAGAAACATACCAACCATTTTATTTATAAAAGATGGAGAAGTAGTTGACAAGCAAGTTGGTGCTACACCAAAAGCTACTTTAGCAGAAAAAATAGACGCAATGCTTTAATTAGCGTTTTGTCATTCTCTCCTTTTTCTGTCATCCTGAGCTTGTCGAAGGATTGTTAAGAAAAAAGAAAAACATATTTAATCTTTTGTTTATAGTTCGATAAACTCACTATGACAAAAGAAACAAAAAATCCCGATGAAATTCATCGGGATTTTTTGTAGGTTACCTCATCATAATGCTACCTCCGTTATGCTATTATTGATGGGGAATGATGTTGAGAATGGAGTGGGCTTTTGAACATCAGGTGTATTTTATTTACACCCTTCTTTAAATATTTTCCWATCTATATTTGGAGTATTCGGATAATCTTTCAAAACTTTTTCATTAATGTTTAGTTTCATTTTTGAAAAAGGAATTTCATATATTCCCTCAAAAGCTGGTTGTCCCTGTATCCATAACTTTTTAAATTTCTTAAGACCATAGGTATCAATCAAGTACTCTACTATATAAGCTGATTGATGGTATCCAACCATTTCTTCTTGCCGATAGAAATTATTAACTAATGAATCCAATGGAATTAGCATGTCTTTTTCTAAGAGGTAACGATAAATCTCCTCGACATTATAACCATTACAATTATTTTCAGCATAAGCAGCTAATCCTTCTTTTATCCAATCAAGATTTTTTTGAGGAACTCCCCAATAACTCATAGAAATCATATGCATCAGCTCATGCTTAATTGGAGGTTTTACAGCTTTATCTCCGTCAATATTAGCAACCAAATAAACTGAACTAGTATGAGGATTTACAAAGCCTGATACAGCCATTCCTGTATGCTTTCCCARTTCTTCTCTTGTATCAAGAACCCTAATTTTAATAAGTTGTTTATAGTTTTTAAAATTTAATATTGAACAATTTTCTTTAATCGCATCTATACTCTCTTGCACAAACAATTCACGATTATCGTATGCATATCCTTCAGAAGGGAAAGTGAATCGCAGATTCTCCACAGTTTTGGTTACTTGTTTTTCTAATTTCCACCCATCTTTGTTATCGGTGTTCGAATTGGACTCCATTACCTCATTGCAACCAACAATTATAAGTCCAAATAATATTAAAGTAATAAATTTATTCATTCTTTAAAAGTACTAAATTTAGAATCTTACCTCATCATTCCAACCATAACATCCGTTATGCTATGATGTGGTAATTTTATTCCATAAAAAAAGGAGCAATCTTCATTGCTCCTTTTTTATATATTATTTCGATTTGTTTAATTATTAATCTTAATCAACTCTACCTCAAATACCAATGGCATAAAAGGTTTAATTGCTCCTCCTGGTCTAGGGTTAGCGCCATAAGCTAACTCTTGAGGGATAACGAATTTATACTTAGCTCCCTCTTTCATTAAAGCAACACCTTCTGTCCAACCTTTAATTACTCTGTTTAAATCAGTAGTAAATGGTTGACCTCTATCAACTGAGCTATCAAAAACAGTTCCATCAGGAGTTGTTCCATGATAATGAACCGTTACATTTGATGTAGCAGTAGGTTGTTTTCCTGTTCCTTCTTTTAACACAATGTATTGCAGCCCACTTGCTGTAGTTACAACACCTTCTTTGGTTTTGTTTTCTTCTAAAAATTTAAGTCCATCTACTTTCACGCTTTCTGATTTTTTAAGTGCTTCTGCTTGTTTCGCAGCTTGTTTTTTCTGGAAATAAGGTCCAACTATTGTTTGGATTATCTCTTTTTTGATTAAAGTAAGAGAATCTTCTCCCATTCCCGCTTTAATACCTTCAATAAATAGTTTAAAATTAACTTCTTCAAAATCTTTTTTAATGCTAGTTGTCATGTTTAAACCAATGGCATAACTCACTGAATCAACTTCATTTTTAAGTTCTATTTTAGTTGCTACAACTTCTTCCGTTTTTCCTTTTTTCTTTTTCTTCTTTTTTTGAGCATTAGCATCTACGTTAAAAAATAGTAAAGCCAAGGCTATCAATCCGATTTTAAATAGTTGTTTTTTCATGGTTTTTTATTTTAGTAAACTCTTTATCTTTTATACTTCACTTCGATAAGCTCAGTGTAAACTAGCTCAGTATGACAAAGATTTCATTTTTATTTAACTTTAATCAATTCTACCTCAAATACTAAAGCTTGATATGGTTTAATTGGCCCTCCTGGTCTTGGACTAGCTCCATAAGCTAATTCTTGAGGAATAAAGAATTTATATTTTGCACCTTCTTTCATTAATTGAAGACCTTCTGTCCACCCTGCTATAACTCCTGTTACAGCAAAGTCTATAGGTTTTCCTGACTCAACACTACTTTCAAAAACCGAGCCATCTGGCAGCATTCCAGTATAATGAGCAGTAACGCTTGAAGCTGTAGTAGGTTTTTTTCCTGTTCCTTCCTTTAATACAATGTATTGCAATCCACTTGCTGTAACTTTCACCCCTTCTTTTGTTTTGTTTTCTTCTAAAAACTTAATCCCATCCTCTTTTAAATTACCGTACATTGCTTGTTGCTCTTCTTGCTGTTTAGCCATTTGCTCCATTTGTTTTTTCTGAGAATACACTTGGATAATAGCTTGAGCATCTTCTTTTGCAATTATTAATTCGTTAGAATCGATAGCATCTTTAAATCCTTTGATATATGCATCCATGTTCCCTTCAGAAAATTGYTGRSTTAATCCATTWGCWGARTTTATACCTATRGCRTARCTWACTGARTCWAKRTTRTTYTCTAATGTAATTGSYGMTGAGYCTGATTCWCCACCRTTTCCACAAGAAAACAATGCAATTGCACCAATAAGAGATAATGTAATTTTTTTCATTCTTTAATTTTTAACGTTTAYTATTTCTAATTCATAAATTACAGTTGTAAAAGGAGGAACTACACGAGTTGTAGAGCCTTCCTCTCCAAAAGCAAGTTGCGAAGGTATGATAATTTTTGATTTTTCKCCTTTCTTCATACCCYTAATTGCRATTTCTAAACCTTTAATTACTTGTCCTGRGGTGCCATAAGTAAAGGTAAAAGCAGTTGCTCCAGATATGTCATCAAATTCTAATCTATTAATAAAGCAACCTTTGTAAGCAATTGTAATGATATCTCCTTTTTTAATTTCATCTCCTTTTCCTTGTGTTAATTGCTCTACATAAATTCCTTGATGCGTTTTTTTAACATCGATTTCATTTAAATACTTTGTTAAAATAAGCTGCTCCATCATTTCTTTATCGTAACCCTGCCTAGTTGATAAGTATTCTCCCTTTGTAAGATATTGATGAACTTTGATAACAACCTCTACAAAATCAGATGTAGTTCTATTGAAGTTTACAGGCTTAAATTCGCTTACAATTTTTTCTTTTGAAACCATAAAGCTACAACTGTCTCCTTCATTTAAATATTGAATTAAAAAATTGAACTCGTTATTTTCAAGATTTATCACATCTTCTTTATATCGTTTATAAAGCAATCCTTCATTTCCTGTCACTTCAATGCTTACAACTGCATTATCAGCCAAATCAAATTCTTTATTACCCTCTTCAAAAGATAACATCTTCATGTAAACCTCTTTACTTTTTTTTTTGTAATCAGGAAATTTATTATCACAAGAAAAAAATGTGATCAGCAATAATGATATTATAGAAATTCTTTTCAATTAAATTATTTAATCGCAACTAATTCAATATCATATACAATTGTTGCTCTAAAGGGAATCTTTTTTAAATCTCCTGCTAAACCATGGGCTAAATGAGATGGAATTATAATAATTGCTTTATCTCCAGCACTCATAAAAGCAATACCTTCATGTAAACCACTTTCTACATAATCTTGTCCAACTGTAAACTCCTCTACCCCTTTTTCTGTAGAATAGCATTCCGTATCATCCAATAAGGAAACTGTGTACTTTACTGCTGCTATTTGATTTTTTGTAATTAACTCACCCTCTAGATCATTATATATTTGATAAGATAATCCCGTTTGAGTTTTAACTACTTCTAAATTCTTTCTTTTAATGTAATCCTCAATTTGTTTTGCTTCTATTGTAGTAGCTTTTTTATTAGCCTCTAGCAAATCCTCTTGTAATTGATTCATATCAATTTGGCGAAACTCTTCAACATCTCCAGAACAAGAAATAATAGTAGCACTAATAATTATATAGACAAAGAATCTCATCACTTTTTTAAATATTCTTATGCTAATTGGATTGTTTTATTACAGCTTCCACTTTTTTAATGGCTTCTTCTAATGTTGTTTCCAACATTCCTCCTGCAGCATAAATATGACCACCTCCATTAAAATGGTGGTTAGCAATTTTATTTACATGGAAATCATCTTTAGATCTAAAAGACAAACTGATATTGTCTTCTTTTTCTGTTAAAAGAACTGCAAACTTAATTCCGTTAATTGACAGCAGATAATTTACTAACCCTTCTGTATCTCCTTTTTTAAAGGAGAATTTTTTAAGTTCTTTTTGAGATAAAGAAATGTAAGCTGCATTATGCATTGGAAAAACTTTCATTTTCTCTGTTAATGCATACCCTAATAATCTTAATCTCTGTTCTGAATAATTATCATAGACATCTTGATGTATTTTAGAGCCCTCTACTCCTATCTCTATTAAATGAGCAATAATCTGATGTGTTTTAGAAGTTGTAGAGGGAAAGCGAAATGAGCCAGTGTCTGTCATAATTCCACAATAGATACACGCTCCTATTACTTTATCTAATTTCTCTAGTTCTCCTAAATTCTCAATTAATTCATAGATTAGTTGAGAAGTAGAGCAACATTCAACATCAACTATATAATGATCTGCAAATTCTTGAGGATCTTGATGATGATCTATCACAATTTTAATAGCCGAAGCGTCCTTTAAAGGATTAGATAAATTCCCTATTCTACCTAAGCCATTATAGTCTAGCGAAAATATTAAATCTGCTGCAGTAATCATTTTTTCTGCTTCCTCAGAGTTAGTATCATAATGAATGATTGTTGAACTCCCATCCATCCATTTTAAAAACTCAGGAAAAGCATCAGGTACAATTACCGATACTTCTTTGCCTTTTTTCTTTAAAAAATGATATAGAGCTAACGAAGAACCGATTGCATCTCCATCGGGTGATTTATGAGTTGTAATCACAATCGATTTAGAATTATTTAATATTTCTTTAATCTTATCCATTCTTTTAAAATAAAAAACCCTGATGATTACTCATCAGGGTTACAAATATATTTAAATTCTATTAAAATCCTGTGCCGTAAAACCCAGATTTTGGAGTAGTCATGTGTTCAACTAAAACACCAATACAGCCCATATCACTAGACCTCATCATTTTACTTTTTTTCATTCCTTTACTTGATGCTCCTCCACTTCCTCCACCAGGAATACTAATTTCTAATGTTAATCTTCGGGTTGATTCTACTGAAAATTCAATTTCATTTGAAAAACCATCTTGACTGTTATCGTATAAAAGAGATTTTTGCCTTTCAACTACAATTTTAGTTTCCTTACTTATTACTTCTTTTTCTTCTCCTGTCGAAATTTGACCTTCGCCTTCACATTCATAACACATTTCACCATCCACTGTTCCTTCACCATTACATTCTCCGCAAGGTCCCATCACTTCTTCCATCTCTTTGGTTTCGATTACTTTTTCTACTTTAACCTTTTTAGTTTCATAAATCTTAAACTTAACTTGAGAACCTAAATTTTCATCCATACAAAGTGACACTCTATAATCTTGACCCTTATAAACAATAATGTTTAACTCAGATGTTTGCCCTTTGCTAAATAAAGCACTTTTTGACTGCCCATTTAGTTTAAACATTTCATTTTCCGATGGCATACAATAACTCGAATGAAAGTGGTTACAGTATTGACTGAATGATACTGCTGGAATTACTATGATTGCTGCGAGTATTACTATTTTATTAATGTGTCTTTTCATCTTCATTTTTCTTTTTTAGTTGAATACTACTAAACCTCCGTTTTAACTATATTATTTCTTATTTCATTAACCTTATCTCTTATAGCATTAAATTGTTCTTCAGATATTGTAATTGAAGAGCCTCCTCCTAATACCATTTTTCCATTATCTTTTTTCTTAAAAGATATGCCTGATTCAGAACCTTCATTTTCAGTTAAAGTAGCAAAAACTGCTTCTAGCTCATTAAACCATCCTAATACTTCACTTACATCCTTATTAGACTTATATTTATTTAAATAATCTAACAAATTATCTAATGTTAATTTTTGATCTGCTAATCTATCAACAGCTGCTTTATCCTTAGCATAGTTAGTTGTATTCGCTACAACATATACTGTTTCTAACCATCCAGCAGCAGCAATTATGCCAAGCTTATCTCCTTGATCATTTTGGTCTAAATAATCTACAACTGCAAAATAAGCAGTATTGGTAATAGCAACTAAAGAGTCTGCATTATCTAAATTTCCTTGAACTCTTTCTATCAATGATTTATCAAAAGCGGCATCAATTCCTATAGGCTCAGCTAATTTTTGAATTGTACCAAAATATTTTGTTGTCTCATTAAACTCTTCAAAAGCAGCAGTATAAGCTAAATCTGCAGAATAAATTCCGAAATTTAAAGCTTGCATTTTTGGATCTGTATAATTATCAACATTTTGTATTGGGTTTAACAACTCTCCATTAAATTCTAAACCACTCTCCTTAATAAATCCAAACATTTCATCTGGAGATGGAATTTGATAATAAACTTCATTTCCTTCTTCTACCACTTCTACTTCTACTTCTATTGCCTCTTCTATTTGGTCATCTCCCCCACAAGAAATTAAGAATGTTAACGGTAATACCATTAATATTGATGCAATTATTTTCATTTGTTTTTTCATAATAAAGTCAGTTTACTTTCGACAAAAGTATAAATATTTTAGTTTAAACAGAATTTAATTTCTATTAAAGATAGCAAGATAATAAAAACAAGGTTGAATTTAACTAGCAAATGTAAGTTTTTTTGTTTTTCATTTTTTTAATTAGCCTAGCTATTAACTAGACAAAAATAGACCATAAGGTGACAAGGTATTAAGACTTATGTTAACAAAGCGTTTGGAGGAATAGAAAAATCAATTTATAGCTGTAAGGTTAATAATAAAATTATTGATAAATTATTTTTTCTGTAAATACTACTTTACCTCCATCTACTACCCTTACCAAATAAATCCCTTTAGGCTGGTCAGATATATCAATTTGTAAGTTGTTTTCTAAAGTAGTTGCAGCAAACACCTTTTTACCCRTTACATCATAGATTTCTACCAACACTTCTGAGACAATAGTTCCTAACTCAATTGCAATCTGCCCAGTAGTTGGGTTAGGATAAATACTTACAATATTATTAGGGTTTCCATTTAACCCAGAGGGTTTTAATCTACTACAATCAGGTTTTATATATATTTTTGATAAAGTATCTGTTACTCTAGAAGAATCAGTAAGTGCTAACTTTACCAAATACTCACCAGGCTCATCATATTCTATTTTTGCTACAGAGTTAGTTGAAGTTACTCCATTACCATAATCCCACCAATAACCAACAAAAGAAGTAGTATCTCCATCTAAGCCATAAATAAAGAGAGGGTCATCATTACAGGGTAATGTTTCACGACTGTCATCATATATTGYTATATTGCCAATCCTAATGGTTTTATCATCAATAACCTGCTCAGTCGCAGCGTCAACAGTATCTTCAATAACTCTTGCAGTATTAATATCACAAGGTTCAATTAGTGCTGTAAAATTACTGCCCTGTTCTGCAAAAAAACCAGGTTCTAAAATAATATTATCTCCTGCTTTAAATGTAATATCAGCTCCGTTTTCTACCACTACACTTCCATTACCATTTGGATTACCAACATCAAAACCTGCCTTTAATGTACCTGCCGATTTATATGGCAACTCGTTTGTAATAGAAGTAAACCGATGGTTCTCTAACAACAATGGATTCTCACAATTTTCTGCTAATTCTACATAATCGATATAAGCATGATTTCCTGAACAATCCAATACAATATTATTTAAATTAGCAAACAAATTTATCCCAGGATCAGACAAGACTTCCCAATGTTGAACCCAACCTTGCGAAGATACTGGTGGGTACATGTTGAAGCTATATTTTACATTACCCCAAGATGAACTCCAATGCTCTGCAAACTTTGTAAACCAAACTTTAACTGTTGGAGTAAAATTACTTGGATTTTTAGCTGATTCTCTATTACCTGTAGCATAAGTTATTTTAAATATATAACTTTTGTTAGGCTGCATGGTTGTTTTTAACCCAGCTCTTATGGCATCCTGAAATTCACTATCATCTTCTTGTAGATAAATATGACGACTAGTAATAAAAGGAGGGGTGGGTGAACAAGAGAAAAGAGGTAAGTTCCAATCAGGAGTTGATCCTCTATAATCATCATTAGAAGAAAAATAAGTTTTTCTTCCATTTTTCCAATCGGCAATGTCTTCTTCTATATCCGTTGGTGTACTATTGTTATTATCAAGAAAGTACCTACATTGAGGAGACCTGCCAAATTTAGCATTTTCAAAACCTGAATTCGGAATTAAGTTATTTTGTCCATTACTTATTCCAAAGCATAATAAAAGCTAGATTCAATTAATAAGTGCAACAGGTTGGTTAAAATTATTTAAAAATACTTCATTAGGGGTTTTATACCCTAATAATTTTCTTGGTCTGTTAT
>NVVI01000036.1 GCA_002402165.1 Flavobacteriales bacterium | reverse complement strand
AAAAGCAGGGCGTTAAAGGCAAAAGACTGAAAGCTGGGTGGGACAATCAATACCTATTAAAAATACTCAGAATAAAAGTATGAGTTTGCCCTGATTAAAATGATGACAAAATAGATTTATTTATACATTTGTAGTATGATTTTAATAGCAGATAGTGGTTCAACAAAAACTGATTGGCGATTAGTAAATAAAGATGACAAAACAACTTCTTTCGAAACCATTGGATTTAACCCATATTTTATTACTTCGGCAAGTGTGTTAAATGAGCTAACAAGTTCTAGACTCAGCGAAATAAAAAGAGAGGTAACGCAAGTTTTTTTTTATGGAGCGGGATGTTCAACAGAGCAAAATTGTAAAGTAATATTTAATCCTTTAAGTACCTTTTTTAATAATGCAAGAATAGAAGTAGAGCATGATATGTTAGCTGCAGCAAGAGCTACTTGTGGTAAAGAAAAAGGGATGGTAGCCATACTTGGTACCGGCTCTAATTCATGTTTATATAATGGAGATACTATTGTTGAAAATATTGCTGCTTTAGGATTTATTCTTGGTGATTATGGTAGCGGAGCAGATATTGGAAAAACCTTTATTAAAGCATTTTTAGCCAAAGAATTGCCAGCTGAAGTTGAAGCAGAATTTAATAAGCAATATAAATTAAGTACGTCTGACGTATTGGATGCTGTTTATAAACAAGTTTTACCAAATAGATTTCTTGCTGGCTTTAGCTTGTTTGTGTACAATCACATTAATAATTCTGAGATTCAAAAAATGGTGGAGAGTAGGTTTGAATTGTTTTTTGAAAAGAACATTTGTAAATATTCTAATTACAAGAGCAATACTTTACATTTAATAGGGTCTATTGTTTATGTATATCAAGATATTTTAAAAAAAACAGCAAAAAAATACAACGTTAAAATAGGGGGTATTATTAAGAACCCCATAAAAGAATTAGTAAAGTACCACGTTTAATTTGTTGGTTTAAACCAATCTCCATTACACCGCATTACTTGTTCAATAATATCTCTTACACAACCTTTTCCTCCATCTTTATCTGAAATGTAATCTACAATTTCCTTAATTTCTATGGCAGCATCTTTTGGACAAGTTGCTACACCACACTCTTTCATAGGGTAATAATCAGGAATGTCATCGCCCATGTAGAGCACGTTTATGGAAGTAATATTTTTTTTAGAAAAATAGTGTTGAAGTGTTGCAACTTTGTCTTCAATCCCCAAAAAAACATCAGTAATTCCTAAGTATTTAAACCGATGAAGTACTGATTGTGAGTTTCCTCCTGAAATAACGGCAATATTATATCCTTTTTTTAAAGCCATAGTAATGGCAATTCCATCTCTTGTTGACATGGTGCGTAATTGATCTCCATTTTTGGTTACTTGGATACTGCCGTCAGAAAGTACTCCATCAATATCAAATACAAAAGTGTTGATGTTGGGTAAAAGTTCTTTAAAGTTTGCCATCAATAATATTGTCGGTTATTAATTTATAAATGTCTTGATAATCTTTTGAATCCGCTAACATTTCCAACTGATTTTTTATAACATCATCATCATTTCGTATTGCCGGTCCAGTTTGTATAGTACTTGGCGTGTTGTTTTGCACCTTCTTAGCCGTTTCTAAAATGAGGGGCTTTAGTAAGCTGAAATCAAGGTTGTTCTGAGTTAAAATATTTTCAGCAATAGCGTACATGTGATTACTGAAATTACAAGCGAACACGGCTGCTAAATGTATTGTTTTACGTTGTTCGGAATTAATTTTATGGACACTATTAGATAATTTTTTTCCTAGCTCTAAAAGTGTTTGCTCATTTGTTGCATTATTTGCTTCAATACAAAAAGGCACATCAGAAATAGTAACTTCTTTATCTTTTGAGAAAGTTTGAAGAGGGTATAAGATCCCGTAATTATCAAACTTACTAAGAATGTCCATAGCAACACTTCCCGATGTATGTGCTACCATTTTATTGGTAAAAAGCAATTGATTAACAATTTCTTCAATAAAATCATCCTTAATACAAACAAGATAAAGATCGCTTTCGTTGGTTAAAAACTTAGTGTCATCACAAGGCATTGCATTTAATTCTGATGCAAGTATGTAGGTATTATCTATAGACTTACTGTATACTTGGTTAATTGAGAATCCATTATTTAATAATGCCTTTCCAAGATGATTAGCAACATTTCCTGCACCTAAAAGTGTTATTGTTTTTATCGTTCTCAATTAAACTTTTTTATTCCTTTTTACTCTGTAAAAATAGTTATTTTTGTCGGCAATAATTTATGTTCAAATCCATTAAAAATATTCTGTTTTCACAAAGCCTAATGGCCCTGTTGTTGTTGGTTTTTGCTTTTTCAATTGGCTATGCTACATTTATAGAAAATGATTGGGGAACTCCTGCCTCTWAGGCATTAATTTTTAATACCAAATGGTTTGAATTAATCTTATTGCTGTTGGCCATTAATATGGTAGGTAATATGTTTAAATACAAACTATTTAGGTTGGAGAAGGCTTCTACWTTGATGTTTCATTTTGCTTTTATTATAATTATTATTGGAGCAGGAATTACTCGATACATCAGTTTTGAAGGCTCAATGCATATTAGAGAAGGTGAAGTAAGTAATACTATTATTTCTAGTGATGCATATTTACAATTTAAGGTTGATGATAAGGTTGACCAATTAACTTATGATAAAAAACTTTACTTAAATCCTAAGTACAATACAAAATTTAAAGAGAAATTTAATTTTAAAGGAAATAAAATTGAGGTAAGCTACAAGAGTTTTATTCCCAATTCTATTGATACTGTAGTTCCTTCAGAAAATGCCCGCCTGCCGGACGGACAGGGAAAAACCATTATTGAGATAGTTACAGTTGGTAAAGGAGGGAGACTCTCTCGATTTATAGAAAGTGGTCAAACTAGGTTTTTTGGCAACTTTCCTGTTGCGTTTAATGACAATTCAATAGCAGAATCTATTAAGATTAGTGAAACAGATACAGGCTTAATTATTGTTTCTCCGTATGATATTGATTACATGAGTATGGATGATCAAAGTACTGCTGTAATAAAAAAAGACACCATTCAAGAGTTTAAGAATAGAAGGTTATACACGATTGATAATGTTCAATTTGTCTTTAAAACGGTACACCAAAATGTAATTATAAAGCAAATAATTGCTTCAAAAGAAAATAAAAGCGGGGAGGATGTTTTAATTGTTGATGTAACTTGTAATGAGATAAAAAGAGAGGTAATTCTTTTTGGAGGACAAGGCTATACTTCAAACCACACAATTTTCCAACTAAATGATTTGAATTTTTCATTGGTGTATGGTTCTAAAAAAATTATTACTCCTTTTAACATCAGACTAAATGATTTTGAAATGGAGAAATATCCAGGATCTATGAGCCCTTCATCTTTTGCTAGTGAGGTAACTTTATTGGATAATCGTTTTGGAGGAGTTGAATTCGATCAACGAATCTTCATGAATAACGTATTGGATTATGATGGTTACCGCTTTTTTCAATCATCTTATGATCAAGATGAATTAGGAACAGTGTTATCTGTAAATCACGATTTCTGGGGAACAATCGTCACCTATATTGGTTATTTCTTCTTGTTTTTAGGAATGCTTCTCACATTAATGATGAAAAAATCAAGATTTACTTCTTTGCGTAAAAGCATTAAAAAATTAAGGGCTAAAAGAGAAGTAATAGTTAGCTTATTAATAGCATTTACCCTGTCGGTTACTAATTTACCAGCACAGCATGAAGGCCATAATCATGATGTAGTTTCAACTACAGAAAAAGAACAGGTTATTAATGCAGCTCATGCAGATAAGTTTGCTCGGTTGTTAGTGCAAGATCAAGGAGGAAGAATAAAACCGATACACACCTTTGCTTCTGAAGTACTTCGTAAGCTTTACGGTAAAGAAAAATATAAAGAACAATTACCTACTCAAGTACTATTGGGAATGATGTGGAATCCAATCCAATGGCAAACAGAAAAAATGATTAAGGTGCGTAATCCTGAATTGGAAAAACAACTTGGAGCTAAAAATCATTATGTGTCTTTTATTTCTTTTTTTGATAAGAAGTTTAATTATATAATTGCCAAAGAAGTAGATGAGGCAAAACGTAAAAAACCTGCAGAACAAAGCAAGTACGATAAAGAACTAATTAAAGTAGATGAGCGTGTAAACATTTGTTATATGGTTTTTCAGGGTTCATTAATGAGGGTTTTTCCAAAATACAGAGATTCAAACAACACTTGGTTTACCAGTTCAGATTATAAAAAGTTTATAACGCACGATTCTATTTTTGTAAAAGCAATTATACCAATGTATTTTAATGCAATTTCTCAATGTTTTAAGATTAATGATTGGAGCTTAGCTGATAGTACTTTGCAACATATAGTAGATTACCAACACAAGTTTGGTGCTAATGTGATTCCAGCACAAGCCAAAATAGATGCAGAAATAAAATACAATGAGATTAGTATTTTTAAGAAGTTGTTTATGTATTACGGTTTAATTGGATTGCTAATGTTGTTTTTTCTTTTCTCAGATATTTTTAGTGCGAAAAAATGGAAACGAATAGTTGTTAATGTATTAACTTTTGGATTGTTTGTTTTGTTTTTAATGCATACAGGAGGTTTGGTGGCTAGATGGTATATTTCTGGGCATGCTCCTTGGAGTAATGGTTATGAATCTATGATATACATCGCTTTTGTAACCATATTGGCAGGGTTTGTTTTTTCTAAACAATCAAAGATGACCAATGCTGCAACAGCAATTTTAGCTTCTTTAATTTTAATGGTAGCTCATCTTAATTTTATGGATCCCGAAATAACTCCTTTGGTTCCTGTATTAAAATCGTATTGGTTAATGATACATGTAGCAGTAATTACTGGTAGTTATGGCTTTTTGGGATTAGGAGCATTATTAGGTTTTATCAATTTGTTGTTAATGATTATTAAAACTGCCAAAAACAAAATAAGAATAAACGACACCCTAAAAGAGCTTACCTTAATTAATGAAATGACCATTACGGTAGGGCTATTTATGGCGGCTATTGGCACTTTTTTAGGTGGTATTTGGGCAAACGAAAGCTGGGGTAGATATTGGGGTTGGGATCCAAAAGAAACTTGGGCGTTGGTAATTATATTATTTTATGCGATGCTATTACACTTACGTTTTATTCCAAAAGCGAATGGAAAATTCTTGTTTAATTTACTTTCTATTGTTGGGTTAGGAGTAGTATTAATGACTTATTTTGGAGTAAATTATTATTTATCGGGCTTACATTCTTATGCAGCAGGAGATCCTGTTCCAATACCAACCTTTGTACCCATTACTGTTGGTGTAATTTTAGTGATAGCTGCCATTGCCTACATTAGGAATAGAGAAAACGTGAAGGAGTAGGTTGTCGTTTAACGTCATTCTATTTCACGTTTTAATGTGACAATAAAACTGTTGTTAAACGAAGTTCGTCTTTTTTTATGAGAAACTCAAAGTGTTAATTTTACTATTTGTCTAATAATTTTGGGGATTCCAATAAAAAGCCTCACTTTTGCAGCCGCTACACAAAAAAGAGGTAGCATTGTGAACCAACCAATTGGTTAAAACACTCCAGCGAATAAGTCCCGCTAAAACGTTTTATACCAATTCGGTATAAAATATAGATTATGACATTTAAAGACTTAGGTTTAAGCGATGACTTGCTTAAAGCAGTAACAGAAATGGGCTTTGAGAAGCCTTCAGAAATTCAAGAAAAATCTATTCCACCTTTATTGGATACGGAGAGAGATTACGTTGGTTTAGCACAAACAGGAACAGGTAAAACTGCTGCGTTTGGCTTACCAATGATTCAGCAAGTTGATATAGAGTACAGAGCAATACAAGGATTAATACTTTGTCCTACTCGTGAATTGTGCATACAAATTGCCAAAGAAATGACTCAGTATGCTAAATACGCTAATGGTGTAAATATAGTTGCTGTTTACGGTGGTGCGAGTATTCAAGATCAAATTAGAGCCATTAAAAAAGGAGCAAATATTATTGTTGGAACTCCAGGTAGAACAATAGATTTAATTAACAGAAAAGCATTAAAATTTGATAGCGTTTCTAAGGTAGTATTAGATGAAGCCGATGAAATGCTAAACATGGGTTTTAAAGAAGATATTAATGAGATTTTAGAATCTACGCCAGCTTTTAAAAGAACATGGTTGTTTTCTGCCACTATGCCGAGAGATGTTGAGCGTATTGCAAGTAACTATATGGAAGATCCAATTAAAGTTACTGTTGGAACTAAAAATAGTAGTGCAGCAAATATTGACCACAAATTTTGTTTGGTACAAGGAAGAGACAAATATTATGCGTTAAGAAGATTTATTGATCATTATCCTGGGTTATTTGGTTTAGTGTTTTGTAGAACTAGAAGAGATACACAGGAAGTTGCTGCCAAGCTAATGAATGATGGTTACAATGCAGATGCATTGCACGGAGATTTATCTCAAGGACAACGTGATACAGTAATGGGGAAATTTAGAAAGAAGACCATACAAATATTAGTAGCAACTGATGTTGCAGCCAGAGGGATAGATGTTGATGATATTACCCATGTATTTCATTACGATTTACCTGATGAGATTGAAAGTTATACTCACCGAAGTGGTAGAACAGCAAGAGCAGGTAAATCAGGAATTTCTATTGCGTTAATTGCTCCAGCTAAATCTGGGAAAATTAAATTGGTAGAGAAACAAATTGGTAAAAAGTTAGAATTAGTTAAAGCTCCTTCTGGCCAGGATATTTGTGGAATGCAATTAATGAAACTGATTAAAAACGTAGAAGAAGTTGAGGTAAATGAAAAAGGAATTGCTCCTTTTGTGGCTCAAATTCATGAAAGCTTAAAAGATTATAGTAAAGAAGAGTTGATTGAACGATTTGTATCAGTAGAATTTAATCGTTTCTTAAAAGCTTACGAAAAAGCGGGTGACATTAATGTTGATCCAAGCAAGATGAGAAAAGGGAGAGATAACGAAAGCTCAGGGAGAAGAAGAACAGGAGAAACAAATACTAATAGAGTGTTTATTAATGTTGGGAAAATGGATGGCTTTGAAAACAAAGGTCAACTATTAGGATTTATCTGTAATCAATCTGGAGTTGATGGTGGCTCAGTAGGAAAGATAGATTTATTTGACAGCTTTTCGTTTATGGGTGTTGATGAAGGAGTTGGTGAGCGATTGATAAGTGCTATGAATGGAAAGAATATTGAAGACAGAGACATAAGAGTAGAATTCTCTCAAGATAAACCTATGGGAGAACGTGGTGGTGGAAGAGGTGGAGACCGTGGAAGAAATAGAAATGGAAGAAGTGGGGATAGAAGAAGTGGAGGAGGAGATAGAAGAAGTAGTGGAGGTTCTTCAGGCGGTGGAGGAAGAAACTTTAGAGAAAGAAGAAAGAGAAGATAGTTTGTTACGTCATTGCGAGGAACGAAGCAATCTTTTTATTGGGAGATTGCTTCGTTCCTCGCAATGACGGTTTTACTTTTCTAGCTTCTCCAAATATTGTTTCTCAATTCGTTCGCCATCTTTAATTACTTTTTTAGCCCAAGTAATTAATTGATTAGTTTTTTCTTTTTCGGTTAAATGCCAATCAATAACTGAATCATTCAATCGTTTGTTTATTTCGTATAAACTAATACCTGCCGATACTGAAAGGTTTAAGCTTTCGGTAAAACCATACATCGGTATTTTTACAAAACCATCTACATGTTCCATGGCAATATTAGATAAGCCAGTCATTTCCGTTCCAAACATTAGGGCAACTTTATTATCTATAGGAATATCTTGGATTAAACAATCGTTGGTATGAGGAGTTGTTCCATATACTTTATATCCATCAGCTTTAAGCTTTTTAATACAAGCTAAGGTGTTGTTTTCTTTTTCGTTGTACTTGTGTAACGTAACCCATTTTGATGCACCATGAACCACTCTAGGGTTTATATTGTATTCATTTTCATTTTCAATGATGTGTACATCTTGTATGCCAAATACATCACAAGTACGTAATACAGCACTAGCATTTTGAGACTGATAAATATTTTCTAAAATAACAGTAAGATACCTAGTTCTGTTCTCTATTATTTTATAGAACAAGGTTTTTTTATTTTCTGATAGAAAACCAAGGAGATGGTCTAATAATTCTTGGTTATTTTTAGATGGCATAGGGTAGTAACTAAAAAAGGCTCTCCAATTTGGAGAGCCTTTTTTTGAGTTTTTTGTAAACTAGTTGTTTACAGATCCAGCTAATGCTGCGCCTGCTTTAAATCTTACAACTTTTTTAGCTTTGATTTGGATAGTAGCTCCTGTTTGAGGGTTTCTACCAGTTCTAGCTGCTCTATGTGAAATAGACCAAGATCCGAATCCAATTAAAGCAACTTTTTCGCCTTTTTTAAGAGCGTTTGTTGCTGCACCAGTTAAAGCTTCTAAAGCTCTTTTTGCATCTGCTTTTGACAAATTAGCTCCACTAGCCATTGCGTCAATTAATTCTGCTTTGTTCATGTTTTTTAGGTTTTAAGGTTAAACATTAAAATTTCTTCTATTAACTGTTAACAAATATAGATGAATTAAGTATTTCAGCAAGTTTTAGGGTTAAAAACCGCTGAAATTGTTGATAAATAAGGGTTTTTGTTGATAACTATGGCTGGAAGCCACTAAAATCAAGGGTTTATTGTTATTTTTTCACTTCGGTTTCAAATACTCGATCTACACCTAAAAATTCGGGAGCTTGTATAGATAACACTTTTATAGGCTTTTTTGAGGTAACCTTCAGAGAGTGGAAGGTGTTTTCTGGAATAACAAAATAATCTCCAGGTTTAATTGAAAATATTTTTTCACCAATCGTCATTTTTCCAGTTCCAGCTAGCACATAAATAGATTCTTTATGTTTAACATGCTTGTGCGATTTCACTTCTTTTTTAACCCATATCACAAATAAAGTGGAACTTTCGCTTGTTTCTATTTTTTTAACGTAAATATTTTCGTAGTCCTCTTTAGGATTAAAATAATTGATAGGGAACACTTGCTGTGAAAATACCAGTTGTGAAACAAAAGACAATAGAATAATAATTAATATTTTTATCATATCATATCATATCATATTTTAGAATTAATGAACTCTATTGTTGTTGTTTCAATAACAACTGTTTTTTGGTAAATATCTTCTGCTTTTTTAACTATGTCGTCAGCAAAAGTTCTGTCCTTAATATCTTTAGCATTTATTTTAACATTAAAATAAGCTCCTGTAACAGCAGCTTTAGCACAAAGAATGCCAACTGCAGAATCGGATAGGCTAGACTCCATTCCGTCTTTTAGCATTGCCTGAGCAACTTCCATAGAGCCGTATGCTGTTTCCATTACTTTAAATGGAATTTCAGTTGCATATTTAGTTGCAGCTTCAATTGCTTCTGTTCTCAACGCTTTTTCTTCGTCAGAACCTTTAGGCATTCTAAAACCATCTATAATTTTATTAAAAGCATTGGTATCTTCATCAACTAAAGCTAATAATGTATTTTTATATTTTTGACCTTTTTCTGCCCATTTAGAAAACTCTTCCCACCTATCATCCCAGCCAGCTTTATGGCTAGAAAGGTTAGCCACCATAGTCCCTAAAGCAACTCCCAATGTTCCAACGTAAGCAGCAATGGAACCGCCACCTGGAGCCATAGAATCTCCCGCAGTTTCATCTGCAAATCCTGCTAAATTAAAATCAATTAACTTTTTCTCGTTGGAATCTTCCAACATATATTCTATGATTTTTTCTTTTGGGTTAAATGGTTTTAATTCATCCAATCCCAATGATTTAACTGCAATCTTAATTTTTTCTGATTCAGAACAACCTAAAGAACGTTCTTGTTTGATTAGGTAATAATCGGCACAATCTAACATTGCTTGCAAAGGAATTAGTCCAATAAGCTCAGAGCCAGTAACTCTTAATCCTCTTTTTGTCGCAGCTTTATCCGTTTCGTCAAAAGCAATGTGCATAGATGTTATGTTAATGTTGGTAAGGTTATATGAAATCTGAGCTATACCATATTCTTCAATAAACCATCCAATACCTTTTACTGCTTTTAATTTTCCTGGAATTTTTACTGGATTACCATTTTCATCCAATACTTTTTTTCCAGTAGGCTTCCCGTCTTCTGTTTTTATTCTTCCAGCTTCTCTAATGTCAAAAGCTATGGCATTTGCTCTACGAGTAGAAGTTGTATTTAGGTTAATGTTGTAAGCAATTAAAAAATCTCTTGCACTTATAGCTGTAACACCACTTCCCTTAACTCGGTCATTAAATTCTGTAGGACCAAAATCTGGTTTCCATTCTGGGTTGCTTAATTTTTCTTTTAACCCTTCATACTCTCCCGAACGACAATTGGCTAAGTTTTTTCTTTTTTCTTCTTGAGCAGCATTTTCATAACAATAAACAGGAATACTTAATTCCTCTCCAACTCGTTTAGCGAGTTTATGAGCATACTTTACTGTTTCTTCCATGGTAATTCCACCAATAGGAACCAGTGGACAAACGTCTGTAGCTCCAAAACGCGGGTGAGCACCAGTTTGTTTACTCATGTCAATAAGCTCTGCTGCTTTCTTAATTAATAAAAATGCAGCATCAATAACCGGTTGAGGCTCACCTACAAAGGTA
This sequence comes from Flavobacteriales bacterium, assembly GCA_002402165.1. Classification (GTDB taxonomy): domain Bacteria; phylum Bacteroidota; class Bacteroidia; order Flavobacteriales_E; family Vicingaceae. The sequence goes on along the minus strand of NVVI01000036.1, from coordinate 22,238 downwards.
ATAACAGTTCTGTTGGTTGCTTTTCCTGGATCAACATCTAAGAGCTTAACTCCTTCAACAGTTTCAACAACTTCGTAAATTGCTTTGATTTTAGCTTCATCTCGTCCTTCACTAATGTTAGGAACACACTCTATAATTTGCTTGCTCATTGTCTGAATTATTAATGAGGAACAAAGCTAATGGTTTGAATGTAAAAAAGGAAATAGTATAAAAATTAAAAAAGTTTTTTGATGCTTTTGATAAACTCATCGTCATCCCAATCTTCTGCACCGACACTAACTTTTACTACTCTTCCTTCTTTATTAATAATATATGTTGTTGGAATACTTTCAGAGTAATATAATCTAGGGATGTTTCCATCCTCATCTATAATATGAAAAGGAACATCGTACTTTTTTCGTTGATGGTAAGCTTTTACCTTTTCCATTTTTTCATTTGAAACGAGTAAAAAAGCAATATTTTCACCTTTAAGTTTATTGTATAATTTATTTATACTTGGTAATTCAGCAACGCATGGCAAACACCAAGTTGCCCAAAAATTAAGAAAAATCACTTTTCCTTTATAGTCTGCCATATTCACCATATTTCCGTCTAAACCTTTAACTCCAAGGCTGTAATCTGCAAAGGGCAATTTATTTTCTAGGGTGTCTATTTCTGGAGTAGGGAGTGTAGGTCGCATTGCAACTGCTACTGGTCCTTTCAGAACTTGGCAGTTGGAAAGCACTAAAGCAATAGAAATGAGAAAGATACATTGGCTAAGTTTTTTCATGAAAATAGATTGTCAGACTAATCTATATTTTTCTCTTTAAACGCACTTACAAAAAGAATATTACCAACATCGGGGTATTTGTTAAAAGTGATTTCGCTTTCTGTTTCAATTTGCTCACTATTATAACCTACAATAGTTAAATCTGCATCTGCAGATTTTTTATTAATAATCATATCAATTTTCTCTTCTTTTAATTGAGGTATTAATTGAATGTTTGAAGGTGAAATAGGAAGTCTTCCTTCCTTAATTAAGGCTATTAATTTTGCTTCAGATTCAGCTTTCTCTGTTAATGGATAAGTAGAAAATATATTAATCACACCTTTCTTCCATTCTGGATGGCCTAATATGATGTAGCTCAATAAAATCATTAAGTTAGCGTTTTCAAAATCCTTAGGTCTAATCCAAATGTGAATGTTCCTCTTATAACCAAATCCTTTAATAGTAGACCTTAAGATGCAGACATCAAATTCTGTTGCTCTAAGTAATTGATAATTTTGGATGGCATCATTCAAACTATTTTTCTCTTCATGGGTAAACTCAAATAAAATCATATTATTTCCTTTTCCACTTACTCCAGAAAGTTGAATAACTTGAGCAATAGCTGAAGTATATGAAGGGCTAATAATGGTGTCCATATAAACCTTACTCTTTAAACCTTGGTTTTGTTTGAGTAATCTTTTCATCACTCTTTGCGATTCCATATAAGTCCCTTTAGAAAGGTAACCCTCAATAAAATGGATATAAGTTCCAAAGCCATATTTATGGGATAACCATCTCAGTAAATTAAATGCAGATCGTCTTTTAAAAGAATCTTTAGATACTGAAATAATAAAAGGTCTCCAATCTTCAGTATCAATTTCGGCATCCGTTTCTCTTTTCTGTAAGAATATTTGTACTTGTCTGCTAAATTGGAATAGCACCCCTTTAAATAACTTTTGAAGTCCTTTTTTATCTTTATTAATCTTATTTACCCATAAATAAATTAACACCATTATAACACTAGATACGGCAGCATAAACAAAATCCATTTGAAACATTAACCAAAAGCACAATATAGCTCCAGGCAATGATAAATACCATCGAGATTTAAATGTAGGCCGGTATGAAGGATCTGCAGCAAATTGTTCGAGAAAAGATACAAGGCATATAATGCCATAAGTAATCATAAAGAACATGGCAATAATACTAGCAACTGTATTAATGTCTCCAACAATAATAAAGAAAAAACCAATGGCACATGTTATTACGAGTGCATTAAAAGGTTCCCCATCTTTTTTTCGGCCTTTAGACAATATTGTACTTAACCTACCTGGAAAAATTTTGTCTACACCAAGAGCTTGTAATGTTCTTGGAGCAATTATAATAGAACCAAGTGCAGATGATATGGCTGCACACCCTAAACCAATTGGAATAATAGGTCCCCAAATAGCAATTTTACTCATTACCATTTGATCATAGGCTAATTCGTAAGTTGGTGCAGAATAAAATAATTTAAAAGCGACCGCAACATATACTAGGAAGCCTACTAAAGTGGCCCACAAAGTACCTCTAGGTATGGATCTTTTAGGGTCTTTTAAATCGCCAGAGAGTCCTAATCCTGCAGCAATACCTGTAAATGCTGGAAAAATAATGGTAAATACTACAAAGAATTCATCAGGATTATTTACTGTTCTGTATATGAAATCTCCGTTTGGTGAATTTGATTCCCCCATAAAAAACATGATTAATGATACTGCCAAGACAAAGACAACAGCATAAAGTGCTTTCATGCCAATTTTAGCACCTTTAGATAGCATTAAAAAAGTAAGTAGCRACATCATAATAACACCAATTATTCTTTTATTTAAAAAATCTTTATGTACGTGAAATGATTCATGAAGCCAATCTAATATTGGCACTAATGCTTCTACAAAAGCAATTACATAAAACGAAATACTAATTGCTTGAGATAGAAATAGGGTAATACCTACCGTGGCTCCAATATTTAATCCGAAGGAACGTGAAATCATAAAATATGCGCCACCGCCTTCAACTTTATGATTGGTCGCTATTTCTGCAACAGCTAATGCGGTTGGAATAGTAACTAAATGGCCAAGTACTATAATTCCTAAAGCTCCGTATAATCCCACATGACCAACGGCATAACCAAAACGAAGAAATAAAATTGCACCAAGAATAGTAGAAACAGCAGTCATAAACACTGGTAGTGTGCCCATGGTTCGTAATGAAGATATTTTACTGGTCATTGCGAACAAATATAAGTAAATGGTAACAAATTATTTTTTTTAAGTATTTGTTTCTTAAAGTGAAAACTATATTTATATTTGCACCCGCGAAAATCAGTATATTTCGGGGTGTAGTACCGCAACTAGTGCGGTATAAACTCTGCCCGGAACCGAGCTACTAAATTTGAGATAGTTTTGTTCTAGGAAATTAATTTAGATGTACTGTTAACCACACCATCGGGGTGTAGCGTAGCCCGGTTATCGCGCCTCGTTTGGGACGAGGAGGTCGCAGGTTCGAATCCTGCCACCCCGACTAAAAACCATCTTCCTTAGGTTGATGGTTTTTTAAAAAAGGTTTAACTCGCCTTATAAGAGTAGTGAGGGCTCGTAGCTCAGCTGGATAGAGCACCTCCCTTCTAAGGAGGCGGTCATAGGTTCGAATCCTATCGGGCTCACTAAGAAAGAAAATCTAATGAGTTTTTACTCATTAGATTTTTTGTTTTCAAGCAATGGAGTTTACTCTGGTTTGCAGTTGAAAACAAAAAAGTAAAATTGTTAAGCAATTTGATTTTCTTTCGAAATTCGGAGAAGATAGGAACACGTAAGTAATCCTTTTTTCTTCATATTAAATACAGAGAGGTGGCCGAGTGGTTTAAGGCGCACGCTTGGAAAGCGTGTATACAGTAATGTATCGTGAGTTCGAATCTCATCCTCTCTGCAAATAAGACCTTGTAACGAAATTGTGTTTCTATTTATGTAAAGGGAGGTCTAGTTCTCCTTTTCTATGATTATTTTTAAGAAAATAGGCACTAAATAGTAACGTATTTTAGTTATTCTGAGAAGCAAAAAAATAAGATAAACTAGAATCGTTATTCAAAAAGCTATTGGGTGTGTGTCCTGTATATTTTTTAAAATCCTTTATGAAGTGGGCTTGATCGTAATAACCACAATTAAATAAAATGTCTTGCCAATTAGTAGTGGTGTTTGTACTCAACATATTCATTACTTGCTTAAAACGCATAATAGACGAATAGGATTTTGGGGAGACACCAATCAGTTCTTTCATCTTTCGCTGTAAGGTGCGTGAACTTAAATTTGAAAGTTGAGAAATCTGGTCTATTTGGAGCTGCCCATTGGTTAATCGAATGTGTTGAATTAGTTGATCAAACTTAGTGAACGAAAAATCCAAATGTGTCAGTTGATCGGTGAAAAAACTATTTAAAGTGGTCACTATTTCGTAGTCTGTTATACTTTGCTGTAGTTTATAATGCACTTCATCATAACTATCATTTAGATCGTCACTTACTCTTAATCCACTATTGGAAATTTCCTGTAAAGGAAAATTGAACAATTTTTTAAAACTTTCACCGTAAAATACCACTCCTACAATAAATAGGTCTTCAGCAAATTTAATTTCAAACTTTCCCTCTTGTTGTGCCAAGATAAAAATATCATTGAACTGGTTATTTTGATTATCAGCAGTAATAATATTAACTCCTTCACCTCTTAATGTAAACATCAAATCAACACTGCCCTGAGGATGGTTCTTTAAAAATTGATTGGAGTTTGGGGTAGTTTGAATATCAGTTTGTTTTTTACAATAAATTCCCGTAGAAATAACAAAATAAGATTGAATAAATCTTGACAAATTATTGGCGGGCATATATTTATTGAAATTAATATTCATAGTACAATAGACGAAAAATACGAGATAAGGTTTCTTCAATTTGAAATTTTAACGAATTGCTGTCGCTTTTTTACAATTTAAAACCAATTAATAGTCTTCTCTTTGCATAAACCTAAAGATTATATAATGAAAAAAATCACACTTTTATTTAGTTTAATGGTAATCATTATTGCCAATTCTTACAGTCAATATAATACTTACTATGTAGGTCATAGTGGTTTTGGTTTTTCTCAATTTAACTTGGTTGGTGCGATGGTAGAAGGTTTAGCCATAGATGCTGGAATTAATACTTATGATTATGGAGATCAAATTATAGGTGGTTCTTGTTTATCCCAACAATGGGAAAATCATTTGACCACTTCAACAGGTGATTCATGGGTTGATATTCCGGGTGGTAATGGATCGGGTCAATACGATATATTGATTACTACAGAGTTAATACCTATTACAGAAGCATTAGACCCTAACGCTTCTGCATGGGGATGTAATTTAACTCCTTATACTGCATTAGATAATTACCATGATCTTGCAGTAACAGCGAATCCAAATACAACTATTTACATGATGGAATTTCACAATGAGTGTGATTTTACCATAGGAACCCCAACTGCTGCATATAATAATTGGGCAAATTTAAATACTACTAATCGTTTATTATGGGAGCAAGTAGCAGATTCTGTAATGAATTTGAATCCTGGTGGGGCACCTATTTGTATTATTCCTGTTGCTGCTGCAACCCAAGCATTAGCAGATAGCATATTCGCTGGTAGTTTTCCAGGTATTTCGAATTTCATCGATATTTTTGAACCGACAGATGGTTTGACATGGAAGATTCATAACACAGATATAACAGCTTATTTAACTGCATGTGTTCATTTTTCAAGCATATTTCAACAATCGCCAATAGGTTTAACCAATGAATTATTGGGGCTAACAGTAGTTGCCGGAACCGCTCCAACTAATGCTCAAGCATTAATTATGCAACAAATAGCTTGGAATACTGTAAGTAACGACCCAAGAAATTGTTTTCTTATTACTGAAGTTGAGGAAAATGTAAAATCTAAAAATGATTGGAACACTTACCCGAATCCAACAACAGGGGATTTCAATACACCAGATTTTTCGAGTCAATCAGATGCCACAATTCAAATTTTTGATGTTTTTGGAAAACTGGTAAAAGAAATGAATCAAATTGAATCCAATTCAACTTATCATTTAAAATTGAGTGAAGGAATTTATAACATAACAATCACTACAAATTCCGAAATTTTATTTTCAACTAAACTTGTAATTATCAAATAATACCAACGATTATGAAGTTAATCTACGTCCTTATTTTTAATTTATTATTTATTAGCAGCACATTTTCACAATTTAATCCTCCATGGTACAATGATCCAGCCCCAATATTAGGAACCTATTCTTCAGATAGCGGTGCTATTTCTACCAATGCTGAAAATGCATTAAAAATATTTAAAAATGAACAGATTAATAGATATGCAGAGCCTATTATTCCTGCAAGTGGAGCTAGAACGACTGACCCTAATTTACCTAAACCGACCGATATATCCGCTATCTATAAATTGAATAATTACCCTAACCCTTTTAACAACTCAACCATTATAGAAGCAACATTGCCAGAAGGAAGTACAGGAGAAATTGTAGTAAATAGTATTACAGGAAAACAAATTAGACGAATAGAACTGCACGAAAAAGAAAATAAAATAGAAATTGATGGCAACGAATTGGCTCCAGGAATCTATTTCTATACCCTATGGGTGAATGGAGAGTTTATTGCCGTTAAAAAAATGGAGCGAACTAAATAAAATAAATTTCGTTTATTTAGGGTAATGAAAAGACTTATACTATTATTATTTTTCATCTTCTCTATTCTTTCTATAAAAGGGCAGACTTATTTTAATAATGAGTTTACTAACGATAGTAGTATGTGGGATAATGGAGCTTTTGTTCATGAATTCCCCGATACATCAGGTTACTTAGTGGTTGGGTTCTTTCCAATGCCTGGTTATATTGGCTATATTCGATTTCATCGTTTAAATATTTTAGGAGACACTGTTTGGACGAAACATTATCGGAATAGACCTCTTGGGCAAATTGCCTCCTTAGGTAATTATATTAATTTAGGAGACACTAACTTTGTATTCGTTGGGACATACTCTCCTGAATCATCTGATAGTGCCCAAATTAATTTATTTAAAATTGATGATTCTGGTAATGTATTATGGGATTATATTTTTGGTGACCCTAGCAAGGAAACAAATTCCTTTGATATTCAACAAACAAAAGATGGTGGCTATATTATTACTGGTTACACTACAGGATGGGGTGCAAATAATATAGCCAATTCTTTTTTACTTAAAGTGGATAGTTTAGGAAATGAAGAATGGAAAAAGGTTTATAGTATTCCATCAGGTATTTATGATATATCCAGTAGTGTAGATACCACTAACGATAATGGATATATTATTTCAGGTTCAGTTACTTATAATTCTACAGGTAACCAAAGTGATATATTTGTGTTGAGAGCAGATAGTTTGGGGGCTATGCAATGGATTACTACTTATGGTAGTCCTTATGGTGATTGGGGTAGGGCTTATGTTAAGAAAAGTGGATTAAATGATTATTTGTTAGCTGGAGGGATTTCTATAGATTATGGAAATGGATTGAATTCACAAACCTACTTAGCAAAAATTGATGGGCAAAATGGAAATATAATTTGGTCAGACACCTCAGGAACTGACCAAAGTGGTTATGATGAAGGATTTGACAGTACACCAATTATTCTTAATTCAGGAGACATTGTTTTAATAGGAGCTGTAGATCGGACTTTGGGCGGTGCTGGAGTGTCGGCTTTATTATGTAAGTATAGTAGTGCTGGTGTTAAACAATGGGATAGGGTTTATAATAAATATGGAGCAAATAACAATAATTATTTTTGGGACATCCACGAAACGTATGATAAAGGCTTCATTATTTGTGGCGATTTCCTTAATATAAGTGTTCCTGTACAACCTTTATGGGTGTTGAAATTAGATAGCATGGGTTGCGATACTATTAATTGTACGGTTGGTATTGAAGATGAAATTTCTGAAGAAAACGAACTGTTAGTTTACCCTAACCCTTCTAATACTTTTATAAGTTTTGAGTTACCATTTAACCTCAATCAAATTAACGCTGAACTGCGTTTATTTAATATTACAGGCAAAGAGGTATTTGTTAAAAAGATAAATAGCCATGTCACTCAAATAGATGTAAGCTCTTACCCAAAAGGCATCTACTTTTATCAACTGATAAATGAAAAAAATAGTTATTCGGGTAAGTTGGTTATTAATTAATTATCAACAGCTTCTTTTAGTTGCCAATAACTACTGAGTTTATGTTACTCCAGTGTTACTTGAGAATAATAAATTTATTGAAATCCTTTACTGTAAAAGGATAGAGGTAATCACTTCACTTTCTGTATCAGAAAAAGAAAATAAAATAGAAATTGATGGTAACAAATTGGCTCCAGGAATTTATTTTTACACCCTATGGGTGAATGGAGAGTTTATTGCCGTTAAAAAAATGGAACGAACTAAATAAAATAAATTTCGTTTATTTAGGGTAATGAAGAACCTAGTATTAGTATTATTGGTTACTTTTTCTTTTATTTCTGTAAAAGGACAAACTTACTTTGATGTAGATTTTGGGAATGATTCCAGCACTAACACTATAGGAGGTTTTATCTATGAATTTCCAGATACAAGTGGATATTTAGCTGTAGGGGCTGCACCTATTATTGACTCAAGATATTTAATGTTTATTCGTTTGGATGAGCTTGGCGATACCATTTGGACAAAAATGTATGGGGTTCCCAATTTAGCAAGAACAAATAATGGAGGAAAATACATTAATGAAGGCGATAGCAACATTATTTTTTCAGGTGTTTTATATACAGATTCTGTAGCTCCTATATCTCCAGACACATCATTGGCTATGCTCTATAAAATTGATACAGCAGGAAATATGATATGGGAAAGATATTATGGAGACACTACAAAACAAACAGTTGCACTAGATGTTCAGAAGGCAAGAAGCGGATACATCATAACTGGATGGACATCAGGGTGGGGGGCAGGGACAGCTAACTCCTTTTTACTTAAAGTAGATGATTTAGGAAATGAAGAATGGAAGAAAATTTATTTTATTCCATCTGGTATTTCTGATGGATCTAGCAGTGTTGACACAACCGATGACGGAGGATATATTATATCAGGTTCAGTCAATTATAGTTCACCTACTAATCTAAATGACATGTTTGTATTAAGAACAGATAGTCTAGGGAATACAGCCTGGGTTGCAACTTATGGAGGTTTAAATTTTGATAATTCAGAGGCTTATATTACAAAATATAGCTCCAATAATTATCTCTTAACTGGAGGAATAGGTTTAGATTTAGGTAATGGATTAAACTCACAAACCTATTTAGCAAAGATAGATGGGCAAAATGGGAATGTAATATGGGCTGATACTTCTGGTATTGACCAGCTAAATTATCATGAAGGTTTCGTAAGTAATTCTATAATCTTAAATAACGGAGACATTTTAATTATAGGCTATATAATTCCTGTAGTGAATAATCCAGAGGTTTTATTGACAAAATATAATAGCAATGGTATAAAATTATGGGAAAGAAGTTTTAATAAATATCAAGGAAATAATTCAAATTACATGTACGATGTACATGAAACGATTGATAAAGGCATAATTCTGACTGGAAACTTAACCAACTTATCCATTGGTGAGCAACGACTTTGGGTGCTAAAATTAGATAGCATGGGTTGCGATACCATTAATTGTACTGTTGGTATTGATGATGCTTCGACTTCGCTCAGCATAATAGGGCTTAAGGTTTACCCTAACCCTTCTAATACTTTTATAAATTTTGAGTTACCATATAACCTCAATCAAATTAATGCTGAACTACGTTTATTTGATATTACAGGTAAAGAGATATTTGTTAAAATGGTAAATAGCTATAGCACTCAACTAGATGTTAGTTATTATCCAAAAGGCATCTACTTTTATCAACTGATAAATGAAAAAAATAGTTATTCGGGTAAGTTGGTTATTAATTAGCCTTTTGTTAGTTTTTCTCAACTATTTCATGTCCTTCTAAATTAGTTACTCCCCAATTTTTTAATTCATCTTCACTCCAAAGGTCAGGAAAGAAAATTCGTTTTTGGTATTTAGGATGCATGTATTTTTGCCATTCAGAACCACCAGTTGCTTCAGCAGTTTCCTTGCCACTGTTTAGGTATTTGGCAGCGGCATTTAAATGTGCCATTACCCACAATACGTTTACTGTATGGTCATAATGTCGCATAGCATTTATTAAACCAATGTCTTTTTGAGTAGTTTTTGGTAAAGATTTAAATTTAGTCCATAGATTTAGTGTATTGTATTTTTGCATAAATACAATAAAATCATCCATGTATCTTTTTTCAAAATTTAAAAGCAGAGCAGATTTTTCACCTGTTTCATAATTCTTACCAGCGGCTTGCCAATATAAATGTTCATAGGCATGACTAAATGGAGTATCTCTATCTATGCTTACTCTAAAACGATTGTCAATTAAGTTAATTAATTCGGTAGAGGCAAATTCTATCATCCTATACTGAGCACTTTGGAATCCGCTAGCTGGAGCTAAAGTATCTCTAAATTTCATGTATTGCTCAATTTCCATACCGTCCCCCATAATTTCAAAAGAAGAAGAAAGCATGTCAAAATAACGACTAACTCTTCCTAATCGTTCAGAAAAAAAAGTTGGAGAGACTTTTTCTTTGTCAGCAATTTGTTCAATTTCCCACAAAATCATTTTAAATAACAATTCGTTAATTTGGTGATACATAATAAACACCATTTCATCTTTCTGAGTTGTTCTTTGTATCTGTAAATTTAATAAAGCATCTGTCTGAATATAGTCCCAATAAGTCATTTGTTTGGAGTGTAATAATCCATTTAAATGTACATTAATATCTTGTCCTTCAGCTTCGAACTTTTCTTTTAATTGATCGTAAATATCCATTCCTAGTGTTCTTCTTTTAAAGTGTAAACATAGTCAACTTACTTGAAAAGAGTTTATTAATAACTATAATTTTTATCATCTCTTTTCTACTTATTAAAGTAATTGATGTTCGTCAGTATTTATTACATACAATCAAGTATATTTGGATTCCAATTTTAAAAATGGATAGCTTAATTGATAAAATAATCGCCCTAGAAAAAATCTCTCAAGAGTTGGAACCAACCATAGATCAAAGAGATGATTTGATTCAGCAGATTCAAAACTATGCGAATAATTTCATTGACACTCTAGAAGATCAAAAATCTTATGTTAAGGGTAATCCTGATGCAAGTAAACTTAGACTTAGTTCAGAAAAAAAGGAGTTAAAAGAATTGCTAAATATATTTACTGAAGAAGTTCTTGAATATGGAATTAAACCTGCCTCTGGCGGACATATTGGTTATATACCTGGTGGCGGAATTTACACTTCTGCTTTAGGCGATTTTTTAGCAAGCTTTACTAATGAATATGCTGGAATGTATTATGGTTCTCCAGGAGCAGTTACCATGGAAAATGAGCTGTTAGATTGGATGAAAGAGATGTTTGGTTTCCCAAAAGATGCGATTGGTAATTTAACCTCTGGCGGTTCTATTGCTAATTTAATTGCGTTAACTTCAGCTCGTGACAAACATAAAATAAAAAATGAAAGAGTAACAAATAGTGTTATTTATATTAGTTCTCATGTCCATCACTGCATTCATAAAGCCATACGAATTACAGGTATGGAAGATGTTCAAATTCGTTTATTAGAATTAGATGAGCTTTCTAAAATTAATGCTGAAAAATTAAAAGAAATAATTCAAATTGATATTGATAATGGACTAAATCCATTTATGGTTATTGCCTCAGCAGGAACAACAGATACAGGAGCAGTTGATCCTTTAGAAGCTATTGGAATCATTGCTAAAGAACACAACCTGTGGTATCATATCGATGGTGCTTATGGGGGGTTTTTCATTTTAAGTGAAAGTAAAAAGTATTTGTTTAAAGGTATTGAAATGGCAGATTCTTTAGTAATCGATCCTCATAAAGGACTATTTTTACCTTATGGAATGGGAGCAGTTATGATAAAGGATAAAGAAGCAGTTTTTCATTCACACCATTATACTGCTAATTATATGCAAGATGCAACAGCTAATATGCAAATTAACCCWGCWGATGTWTCKCCAGARYTMACMAARCATTTTAGAGGKSTTMGAYTRTGGTTGCCAYTKCAKTTACATGGRTTRGAACCATTTGTTGCTTGTTTGGATGAAAAATTATTATTAACCACTTATTTTAGAAATGAATTGGCTAACTTAGAATTTAACTTGGGACCAGAGCCAGATTTATCGGTTAGCTATTTTTGGTATCCAATAAAAGAGTTGGATGAAAATAAGTTTAATGAAAAATTGATGGAAAATATTCATGAGGACGGATCTATATTTTTAAGCTCTACAACGATTGATGGGAAGTTTGTTGTCAGAATGGCGATACTATCATTCAGAACTAAAAGGGCAACCATAGATAAAACAATGGATATGATAAAAAGATGTTTGGTACAAACTAAATCTCATTTTAAAATAAATTGAAATCACCTACAATTATAAAAGACCRATTTGGTAGAATTCATACTTACCTTAGAATCTCTTTAACAGAGCGATGTAATTTGAGGTGTTTTTATTGTATGCCAGAAGAAGGGATTCAACTTTCAGAAAAATTAAGCATACTAACCCACGAAGAAGTTATTTTTTTAGCGAAACAATTTGTTTCGTTGGGGGTAAATAAAATCCGGTTAACTGGTGGTGAGCCTTTAATCAAAAAAAATATTGAGAAAATAATAAGAGAACTCACAGCATTACCAATTTCTTTAGGAATAACTACCAATGGAATTCTATTGGATAAATACATTGATTTATTTAGAGAATGTGGTGTTAAAGACATTAATATAAGTTTAGATACGTTGGATAAAGAGAAATTTGAATTAATGACTCGGAGAGACTATTTTGACAGAGTGATGAGTAATATTTATCTATACATTTTAGAAGGTTTTAATATTAAGATAAATGCAGTACTAATTAAAGGGGTAAATGATAGTGAAATAATTGACTTTATTGAATTTACAAAAGATAAAAATGTATCATTTCGATTTATAGAATTTATGCCTTTTGATGGAAATAAATGGGACAATTCTAAAGTTGTAACTCTTGACGCTATTTTAGAGAGGGTTAACAAAAAGTATTCTAAAGATCAAATTATAAAGCTTGAGGATAAGAAAAACGATACTACAAAAAATTATAGAATCAAAGGGTATAAAGGTTCATTTGGTATTATTAGTACAGTTTCAAATCCTTTTTGCGATAGTTGTAACAGAATTCGATTAACAGCAAATGGACGAATAAAAAATTGCTTGTTTTCGGCCACTGAAACAAATTTATTAGATCCATTAAGAGCAGGAAAAGATATCATTCCTTTAATTTTAAAAGCCATTATGCCTAAAGAGAAATCTCGAGGAGGAATGATTTCTGATGAAGACTTTTTTGATAAAGAGAAGAATACCAAAAATCGGGCAATGATTAGTATAGGAGGTTAGTATGATAAGTGTTGAAGAAGCCAAAAAATTAGTTTGTGAAAATGTTTTTCCATTATCTGTTAAGGAAATTGGTGTTTCAGAAGCATTGGACTTTTTTCTTGCTGAATCTATTATTGCTCCAATTTCTGTCCCCTCATTTAACCAATCTGCTATGGATGGTTATGCCTTTAAATATGAAAATATAGCAGAATCAATTAAAATAATAGATGAAATTCCTGCAGGAGACATTAGAGAAATAAAAGTGAATAATGGAGAAGGTGTTCGAATTTTTACAGGCTCAAAAGTGCCTATTGAATGTGATACTGTAGTGATGCAAGAATTGACTGAAGTAAATGACAATCAACTTTTAGTAAGAGATAGTGGACTAAAATTGGGTGGTAATATTAGAACTAAAGGAGGGCAAATAGAGCAAGGAAATATAGCGTTAGAAAAAGGGACTAAAATCACCCCTGCAACAATTGGTTTATTATCTGCTTTAGGAATAACAAAAATTAAGGCTCACCAATCACCTAGAGTCACTAWCATTGCAACAGGTGATGAATTGATAAAACCTGGAAATGATTTATTAGAAGGGCAAATATTTGAGTCAAATACTTTTATGCTTAAGGCAGCTCTAAATAAGTTAAATATTGAACCACAAATTATTTTAGTAGAGGATGATAAAGAAAAAACTCAACAGGCAATTTCAGATGCTCTTATAAATAGCGAGTTACTTTTATTATCCGGAGGAATCTCAGTTGGTGATTATGATTTTGTGAAGGAAGGATTAGAAAGTAATGAAGTAGAAGAAGTATTTTATAAAGTGAAACAAAAACCTGGAAAGCCATTGTATTTTGGGAGAACAAATTCATGTTATGTGTTTGCATTACCAGGAAATCCTGCTGCAGCCTTAACATGTTTTTATCAATATGTTTATACTTCAATAAATATTATGAAAGGGAATAAACAGGTGCTATTGTCAAGTTTAAAGTTACCTCTAAAATCTTCCTTAAACAAAAAAGAAGGTAGAGCAGTTTTTTACAAAGCTCACACAGATTATAAAACAGTAACTATTTTAGAAGGTCAAGGCTCTGACATGCTTAAGTCTATGGCAATAGCAAATTGTTTTATTTATGTTAATTCAGAAACATCTTACATTGAGGAAAATGATATGGTTGAAGTTCAATTATTTCCTTAGCTAATGAGTATTAATAAAAATAGAACAGCAATTATTTTAGCGGGTGGAAAAAGCACTAGAATGAATGAGGATAAAGGACTAGTTTTATTGAATGGCAAAGCAATGATTCAGTATGTAATAGATGCTGTTCATCCTTTAGTAGAGGATGTAATTATTATAGCCAATGATGAAGTTTATAACTACCTTGGTTTCAAAGTGTATAAAGACATAATTAAAGGAAAAGGTCCTTTAGCGGGAATACAAACGGGATTGCATTATTCTAAAAATGATGAAAATATTATTCTGAGCTGTGATATTCCTTATGTGACTTCAGAGCTAATTACTTATTTAATTGATAAAAGTAAAAATCATGAAATTACTATTCCTGAAAAAGAGAATCGATCGCATCAATTAATCGGAATATTCTCAAAATCATGTGAAGAAAGTTTTTCAGTTTCTTTAGAAAAAGATCAATTAAAATTATTAAATGCATTCAAAAACTTAAATTTGAATATTGTTGATGCAAATCATTTTGATAAAAAAATATTCACAAACATAAATTCGCCAAGTGACCTTGAAACTTAAATATTTTGGAATGACAGCAGAAGCTTCTGGAAAAGATGAGGAATTACTAGACAATAATTATTCATCAGTTAAGGAATTAAAAGCGGACTTATTGGCTAAATATCCAAACTTGTTGGAAATAAATTTTAAGGTGGCAGTAAATCAAGAAATAGTTAATGATGATTATAAATTATCTGGAAATGAAGAGATAGCTTTGTTACCACCATTTGCTGGAGGGTAAACAAATGATGAATGTTGAATTATGAGTTGTGAATTTTAAATAAATGTCATACTGAGTTTATCGAAGTGTTATCGAAGAAAGGTGCAAATTGAAGTAAAGAATCTACAGTACAAGGAATAAATGAATTTAACTAACCAAGAGAAAAATAGATATAGCCGTCACATTCTATTGGGTAAAATAGGATTAGAAGGTCAAGAAAAGCTGAAAGCAGCTAAGGTTTTAGTTATTGGGGTTGGAGGTTTGGGTTGTCCTGTTTTACAATATTTGACGGCTGCTGGGGTAGGGGAACTTGGAATTATTGATTATGACATTATAGATGAAACCAATTTACAAAGGCAAATATTATTTACTGTAAATGACATAGGAAAAAATAAAGCTGAGGTAGCAAAAAATAGATTAAAACAATTAAATCCTCATATTAATTTTAATGTTTATCCTGAGAAATTGACAACCAGAAATGCACTTAATTTATTTTCTGAATATGATATAATAGTTGATGGAACTGATAATTTTTCTACGCGATATTTAGTAAATGATGCCTGTGTAATAACTAATAAGCCATTAATTTATGGAGCGATTTATAAATTTGAGGGACAGGTAACTGTATTTAATTATAAGGGTGGGCCTACCTATCGTTGCTTGTTTCCTGAACCTCCTAAAGCAGGCAGTGTTCCCAATTGTTCAGAGATTGGAGTGTTGGGAGTATTGCCTGGTTTAATTGGAACGCAACAAGCCAATGAAGTGATTAAACTTATTTTAGGGATAGGAAAATTGTTGTCTGGAAAATTGTTGACTTATGATTCCCTGAACAATTCCTTTCTAACTTTAACTATTAATCGTTCTGAAGAGCAGGTTCAAAAGGTATTAGATGAGAAGTCAAATTTTAAAGATTTCGATTATGATTTCTTTTGTGGGATTATTTCTACATTTGATGTAAATGAAATATCTTTGGATGAATTAAGAAAAATGTTTAACAGTTCAGATAATTTTCAATTAGTAGATGTGAGGCAAGAATGGGAGCAACCAAGGGTAGAAAAAGATAATGTATTAATCGCTCCTTTAAACGAGTTGGAGTCTTATGTTACAAAAATTGCTACCGATAAAAAAGTTATTGTCGTGTGTCAACATGGAATAAGAAGTATAGCAGCGATAGAGCAACTAGAAAAAGAATATAATTTTAATAATTTAATTAACCTCCAAGGAGGCATTGAAAATTGGTGAAAAATGAGTGAAAAGAAAATTAAAAATTCATTAGTAGAAGGGCCGATAACACCTGAGAAAATAGCAACTTCAATTGCACATCATCAAGTTAAAACTAATATTGGTGGGCATGACATATTTTTAGGTCAAGTTAGAGCGGATGTGATTGATGGAAAAACAGTAACAGCTATTGAGTATTCTGCTTATGATGAAATGGCAAATAAAGTATTTGATGAAATTCGTGAAGCTGCTTTTGATAAATTTGATTTAACTTGTGGACATATTTATCACAGCATAGGCATAGTAAAAGCAGGTGAGTTGTGTTTATTTGTATTTACTTCGTCAAAACACAGAGCAATGGCATTTGATGCTACTAGATATATTACAGAAGAAATTAAAGCCAAAGTACCAGTATTCGGTAAGGAAATTTTTGATGATGAAACTCATCAATGGAAAGTTAATAATTAGGATGATAGATATTACACATAAATCAACTACGCTTAGAACTGCAACTGCTCAGGCAGTTGTTAAAGTGAGCAAACAAGAAACAATTGATGCAATCAACAATGGAAATGTTCCGAAAGGAGATGTTTTTGCCATGTGCAGAGCAGTAGGATTATTAGGCGTTAAAAACACTCCTTTAATTTTGGCAGATTGTCATCCTATGCCTATTGAGTTTACAGGAATTGAATATGAGATTGATGGCTTAGAGATTACCATTAAAGTAACAGTAAAAACGATTTATAAAACGGGTGTTGAAGTTGAGGCTATGCATGGAGCAAGTGTTGTAGCATTAAATATGTACGACATGCTTAAACCCATTGATAAAGGAGTAGAAATTCATAATATTAAATTACTGAGTAAAAAAGGAGGAAAATCTGATTTTATAGATAGGTTTAGAAAAGATTTAAAGGCAGCTGTTGTTGTTTGTTCTGATACAATTTCAGCTGGTCAAAAAGAAGATAAAGCAGGCAAAGCCATTATCAAAAAATTAGAAGAATGTGAAGTGGAAATAATGGACTATGTTATTATCCCTGATGAAATAGATGAAATACAAGCAAAAGCTAATAGTTATGTTGAGCAAGGAGTAAATATGGTAATTTTTACTGGAGGAACAGGTTTGTCGTCTCGTGATGTAACTCCAGAAGCATTAAAACCTTTAATTGACAGGGAAATCCCAGGTATTGAAGAGGCAATTCGGTCGTATGGCCAAAATCGTACACCTTATTCTATGTTAAGCAGAAGTGTGGTAGGAGTTAAAGGAGACTCTCTTTTATTGGCACTTCCAGGTTCTACCAATGGAGCTAGAGAAAGCATGGACGCTATTTTTCCTGCAATTTTACATGTTTTTAGCATCTTAAAAAATGCTCCTCACAACTAATTCTGTTAACAATTTAGTTCTTGAATAATTTGGAATAGATTCTTATATATCTTAATTTGGGGGCTACTTATTTGCACTAAACTAAATTATCTATGAAATCTTACCTGATAATCATCTTATCTTTATTGATATCTGTAACATCTTTTAGTCAATCAACTAATAGAAAAAATGCAGTAAAAAAATCAAAGTTTATACCTTTAAAAATAAATGTAGGTAGTTCTGTTGATCAACCTAGCATTATTAAAAAAAGTGGAAAAATTTCTGCTATTTTAATTGAGCCAAATACCAATAGCTCAAAACCAACCATTTACAATCAAAATAATCCACTATTAAATTTAGCAAATCCTTTTGCAATTTCAGCTCCTACTAGTGTAAGTAATAGTGTTATTTCTGTAGATAATGGTAATACTTCTAATAATGTTGCAACGACTACTGTAACCAATAGTAATGGTAGTGTTATTGTAAATAGCAATAAAATAATTAAAGACCCAAGGAATTTACCTCTAGATAAAGATGGGGATTTAATCTCAGTTGATGGGCATAAAATTACGTTTGAAATACCTGCAAACTCTAAAGCGTCTAACATTTGCTATACACCAGTACCTGTAATGAAGGATGGCAATAAAAATGCTGCGTGTGGATTCAATGTCCCATGTGATAATCCAGCAAATAGAGATGCTGCAAATATAGCAACCATAAAATATTTTCAGTTAAGATGGTTGGTTTTTACAGATGGTGGTCCAGGAACAAACATTGATCAGGCAAGAGTTACTGCTTTAACAGCAGAGTTAAATGTTGATTATGCTCCCCATAACATTGTTTTTTGTGCTGATCCTGCTACTTTTTTAGAAAGCTCTACATGGTATACGCATAATATTTCAGCAGATGAATTTCCAATGAAAGATGCAAATAATGTTACTCCAACACAAGTTATTAATATTTATGTAGTAGGTACCATGTCTGCTGGTGGTTATGCACGATATCCTTACGATCCAAATGGAGGAACGAGTAATAGGGGTGGTATTGTATTGAACAGAAGCAATAGTTTTGTAGGGTCTCATACTGTGGCTCATGAAATGGGACACGTATTTGGATTAGCACACACGTTTGCAGGAGTTGATGAAGTGTCATCATGCTCAAATTGCTATGAAAGAACAAGAAATATAAATGGCTCTAGTAATTTATCAGGTGTGCCAACTCCTTTGGGAGGGCCATACACAACCGAAGGTGATCAGGAAGGTGATTGGTGTAGTGATACAAATCCTCATGATACTTATTCTTTTCAATGTTCTACAAGCGGTAATCCTGTAGATCCATCTTGCGATAATTTTCCATGGGCTAATGCTCCAGTAGATAATATCATGTCATATTCTAGTTGTCCAGTTATATTTACTGCCCAACAAGGAAGAAGACAGCATTGCATGATTGACCAATATTTAACTAGTTGGACATCCTATGGTGGTGGTGTTTGTGGTACTTTACCTCCTGTTGCAGAATTTATTGGAACACCAACAGTATGGGTAGCCCCAAACATTGTTGCTTTCACTGATTTATCTTTACCATCGGCAATTATAACAAGTTGGACATGGGTATTTGATGTTGGAGCTACTGGAACAGTTACTTGTACTGGGTGTACAGGTGCAAATGCAACTTTTGTCGGTCAAACACCTCCTGTTGTTACATATCCAAATGTTGGATTATATGATGTTTCATTAACAATAACCAGTGCAAATGGTCCAGATACAGAAACTAAAATTGGTTATATTGAAGTGGTTTCTCCTGGTGGAGATTGTGATACCTTGGATACAGATTGGCTAACTCCAACTCCTACAGTAACTTCATATTTAGGAGGGTTCGGTTATTTTACTGGAGTTCCTTGTGAAGGAAGTGCTGCACCTGTTGATCCTGCAGGATTTTACCAACAATATTTTACTCCAACTCCAGGTTCTTCGGTTGTAGGAGCTGCTACAGTTGCATTAGGTAGATTATCAGATCCTAATGATAACATGACATTTCAAATTTCTGTTTATGAAGATGATGCTGGTAATCCTGGTTTTCCTGATATTGGAGCTGGTCCACTAGAAGTTCGAGCATTTTCGCCAACACAAGTGGGGGTGCCAACCGGAGCTTTTTACACTGTTTTTACTGTACCATTTACATGTGCCCCAACAATAACTGGAACTACTTTTCATATTGGAGTAGAAATGTTTCCAGGAGACGCAACAGATACGCTTGTTTTGATGACTAATCAGCAGGGAGAGGGATTAGCTCCAGGTACAAACACTTATCTTACTACTTTTTGTGATGCACCTGGTATGGGTGATTATAATGTTGCTGGTCAGATGTGTGGTTTTGTTGCCTTAGATTTTGATTTGTATGCTTATCCACAAATGGGTTGGTATCGACCAACTGGTTTAGCTTTAGGTTACACTGAAAATGTAAAATGTGACACAACAGAGGTTGCGATTTTTACTTCTACTTTATATGATGGAGCTGGTTGTGTGGCTCCTTCTGGACCAAATCCAGGAATGGTAGGTTGGACATATGTTTTTGCTGATGGAACTACCATTAGCTCCCCAGTAGAAGTTCCTACATTAAATAGAATCTATACTACTGCTGGGCCTGACACATTAACAATTATGGTAATAAATGATTGTGGAAGGGCAGATACTACGGTATGGATCATTCCTTATAATTTTACACCTACTCCTGATGCTGAATTTACAAAAGTTCAAGCTAACCCAATATGTTTTGGTCCTCCTGGAGTAGATTTTAATGCTAATGTTAGTGGTTATCAAGATTATACTTGGGACTTTGGTGATGGTACGGGGCTTTTTTCTACAAATTCTCCATCTATTAATCATATTTATGCCGCACCAGGGTTATATTTCACTGAATTAATAGTAACTTCATTAGGTTATCAGCCTATTGACACATTTTATTTAGAAGATTTTGAGTCTGGTTGGCCAGCTGGATACGACAGATATAATAATGACGCATTTACTCCAAATGCTGGAGTAAACCCACCGTTTACAGGAACTGATGCTACGGCATGGCTAGTATTGGATGCAGATGGTGATGGAAGTTCAGAGGCTACCAGTACTTCATGGAATGGGCCAGGTGAGCAAGGGGATGATTGGATGTTGACTACTGGGATTGGAGTACTTCCAGCAAATCAGATGTTAACATGGGATGCTGAAGCAGGCGATCCAACTTTTGCTGATGGGTATGAAGTAAGAATATCTACCACTCAATTACCTGCAAATACAACAAATTACAGTACTTTATTAATGACTGTGGCTGCGGAAAATTCGTTTAGAACTAACAGAAGTGTGGATCTATCTTCTTATGCAGGGCAGACTGTCTTTATTGCATTTAGAAATAATTCAACAGATGAGTTTCTTCTTTATATTGACAATATAAGAGTAGGGACAACTGGTCCAGGATGTTCTGCACTGCTTAATAAAGACGATTTTGTTGAAATAATTAATTGTACAGTTTTACCTCCAATTGCAAATTTATTGGCAACTGACTCTACGGGATGTGCACCATTAACAATTACTTATACTGATGGAACTACATTAGGGGATCCTGCAACTACGTGGTTATGGAATTTCGGGGATGGGCAATTTTCAACATTACAGAATCCACCACCACACCTTTATGCGTCAGCTGGAACTTATTTTGTGAGTTTTCAAACGTGTAATGCTGGTGGGTGTACTACAGAATATTTAACAGTAGTTTTAGGTACAGGAATAATTGCAAATGCAGGGCCAGATCAAACTATTTGTGGTGGAACAATTGCAACATTTGCAGGAAATGATCCTACACCTGATGCTGGTCTGTGGGCATTACTTTCTGGGAGTGGAGTGCCATCTGCCCCAACTGTTTTTAATTCAGGAGTTACTGGACTAGTAACAGGGGTTAATGAGTTCACATGGACAATAACAGGAGCGGGTTGCGTTTCGGTTGATACTGTAGCAATTACAATTGTTGTTCCACCAAATTCTGGAACAAACACAACATTAAGTGTTTGTAGTACAGATGGAACAACGGATTTATTTCCATTGTTAGGTGGAGCAGATTTAGGCGGAGCATGGACACCAGCAATGGTATCTGGAACAGGAGTATTTGACCCAGCTGTAGACCCAGCAGGTGTGTACACCTATACAGTGACAGGAGTAGCACCGTGCGCTAATGCAGCATCAACAGTAACAGTAACAATCAATACTACACCAGTTGCCGATGCCCCAGCGAATGTAATAGCATGTGACAGTTATACTTTGCCAGCATTAACGGTAGGGAATTACTTTACC
>NVVI01000035.1 GCA_002402165.1 Flavobacteriales bacterium | reverse complement strand
TATTTTAGTACGTTTTGAAACAAATAAAACACACTGGAAAGCTCTGAATTTATTAGCCTTTTGTGTTATTTTACTACGTCAACTTTAAACAACTTCAATGAAAAAGACACTAATTCTATTACTTTATATAATTTCTTTGTCTGTAGGTGCACAAACGATAGAAAGAGAAACAATATCATCTAATGGTAATTTTTATTCTAATTCAGTAGGGCAGTTGAGTATAACATTAGGAGAGCCTGTTATTGCAACCGTAAGTAGCGGGTCCAATACCTTAACACAAGGTTTTCAGCAGACTAAAATTTCGGTTACAGGTATTGAAGACTACCAGACTGATTTTATAATGAATGTATTTCCAAATCCTGTTTCAGACTTTATAACTATAAAATTAGAAGAGATTACAGAAAACATTAATTATAGTATTTATACTGTAGAAAGTAAAATGGTTGTTAGTAATAAAATTACTGAATTAGAAACAAAATTGAATATTAGCCATTTAGCTAAGGGAAACTATTTTTTAAAAATTACACAACAGAACAAAACAATAAAGACTTATAAAATTATAAAACAATAAATCATGAATAAAAAACTACTTTATTTATTTATCGCATCAATTTTAAGTGCTTCGTTATTCGCACAAGCTCCTGAATCATTCAAGTACCAATCAGTAGTGCGAAATGCTGCTGGAGTTATTATTGCTAACCAGACAGTTAGTTTTCGTTTAAGTATTCACCAAACAAGTACAACTGGTGCCATTGTTTATTCAGAAACACAAACTATGAGTACTAATGGGTACGGTTTGGCTAATATGAATATGGGTTCAGGAACTGTAGTGAGCGGAACTTTTTCTACAATTGACTGGAGTCTTGGCCCATACTTTTTAGAGATAGAGTTTGATCCTTCTGGAGGCTCTTCTTATACAGTAATGGGAACTTCACAACTTTTAAGTGTGCCTTATGCATTGTATGCTGAGAATAGTGGAAGTAGTACGCCAGGACCTCAAGGACCAACGGGAGCTACAGGAGCTACTGGTCCAGCAGGCCCGGGAAATACATTGGATATGGCTTATGATGAAGGTGGAGCAGGAATAGGAAGAACAATTACTGTAGATGCTGGTGAAGTTGACATTATTACGGCAACTGCAAGTGGAATTGCATTAAGAACAAGTAATATCAATTCAGGGGTAGCAATTATTGCTAGYTCWACSAAYWCAGGAAACACTTTTAGTRCYATACAAAGYACYACYAATTCATCTTCAKCWAATGCTTCRGCAATTATYGGKAATWCTGATGGWACTGCWTGGGGRGTTTCRGGSCAGGCAAGYGCTTCTTCTAATGCWACWGCWGCWKTRTATGGSTCTAAYTTRAGAACTGTRGGAGGRCATGGTGTATTAGGAATTGGAGTAAATGGAGTTGTTGGTCAAACTCAATACCAAAGTGGATTTGGAGTATATGGCCAAAACACTGATGTTATTGTAGGTACAGGAGCAAATAATGGGGTAGGTACTTATGGAATAGGTTATGTTGGTGTTTGGGKAGATGTTAATGGAGTTAATGCATACGCAGTTTATGCTAATGGAGATATGGGAGCTTCTGGGTTAAAACCTTTTTGCATTGATCATCCAAGTGATCCAGAAAACAAATACTTAAAACACTTTAGCATAGAATCTAACGAAGTATTAAATATGTATAGAGGAAATGCTTCTTTTAATGCAAATGGGGAAGTCGAAATAACCTTGCCAAGTTATTTTGAAGTAATTAACATTAATTACAGTTATCACTTAACTCCAATAGGTAGTTATGCTCAGCTATATATCAAAGAAAAAATCAATAATGGTAAGTTTATTATTGCTGGTGGAACTAATGGCATGGAAGTCTCATGGACAGTTTATGCTGAACGTAATGATCCATACGTAAAAATGTATCCTGAACGAAAAATAGTAGAGTTAGAAAAAGAAAATTGGAACAAAGGAAAATACTTGAGACCAGATCTTTACAACCAGCCAGCTGAAAAAAGAATAGTGAATTCTTTACCTATAAATGAGCAAAAGCCATTGAAAGTATTGGAGTAAAAAACAACAGGTTTATTTAATGTGGCTTATTATTTTTTTACTCGAAGGTGAAGTGGTACTGTAATAGAAATCAATTAATTGACCATCTCGATTAATTAAATATTTCTGAAAATTCCACTTAACAGTACTTCCTTTTACATTATTGATTTTTTCATCTGTTAGCCAACTATAAAGAGGGTGCTGATTTTCTCCTTTAACTTCTATCTTTTCTGTTATTAAGAATTCAACACCATAGTTTTTACTACAAAAAGCTTTAATTTCTTCTGCACTTCCTGGTTCTTGTTTGCCAAATTGATTACAAGGAACACCAATTACTACCAACTTATCTTTTTGTTTATCGTGTAATTCTTGCAAGTCTTTGTATTGAGGAGTAAAACCACATTTAGATGCGACATTAACAAAAAGAATAAATTTCCCTTTGTAGCTACCTAAATTAATAGCTTTTCCATTAATATCATTAATGGTAATACCGTATAAATTTGAAGTGTTACTCATGTTGTTTTTATTTTGTGCTGATATATTAAGGACAGCAATTAAAAACAATGAAGGTAGTGTAGTTTTAAATAACTTCATTCTTATTTAGTTTTGTTTCTTCTCCGGCATAGGGCCTCTTAAGTGTATTACCAAGCCGTTTAAAAAATTTCGTAAAATTTGATCTCCACACTCTACATATTTGGGATGGTCTTCTTTTCTGAAAAAAGCTCCTAGCTCACTTTTAGAAATTCTAAAATCTACAAGATCTAGTATTTTTACAATATCATCATCCCGGAATGCATGAGCAACTCTTAGTTTTTTAAATATGTCGTTGTTTGATAATCCCATATGGTAAATGTACGAATCTGTTTTAAAAAGTTACTTTATGTAAATTTAATCCTGAAGATGGAGCATTATGTTTCATAGGTTCTTCATTAAAATTAATTAATGAATTTTTAATGTCTTCGATGGTGTAAGTGCCATTTCCTACATCAATTAAAGCAGCCATCATTAAACGAACTTGGTATCGTAAAAAACCTTTAGAGCTGACTTTAAAAACATAAGAGTCTTCGGGATTGTGTTGATCTTTAAATCTATTACTCTTTTCAATAGTAGCACTAACTATTTCTCTTTCAAAGTTTGTGTTTTCTGTTGGCTTAGTAGCATAACGCTTAAAATTATGTACGCCAACAAATTCCTTTACTGCTTTTTGCATTAATTCAATGTTAAGGTCCTTGCCAAAATTAATAATAAAGGGAGCATTAAAGGGGTGTGATTTCTCGCCATATGAAAAGTGATAATGATACTCTTTAACTTTTGAATGTTGTATAATATTAAAATCAGCATTAATTTCTTCAACTGATTTAGTCCTTATATCAAAAGGAAGATTATCGTTTAATTGTTTTAATAGGAGTGAAGAATTAATATCCTCATTCAAAAATAACTCAAAAGCAAAATCATCTGCAGAAACTTTAGCATCTGTTCTTCCACAGCCCAATACTTTGAAGTTATCATGTTCTAAAATAAAATTAAAGGTTTTGTTAATCATTCCTTCAACGCTTTTTAAACCAGGTTGTACTTGCCAACCGTGGAATCTAAAACCAAGGAATTCAATACGAATTAAATAAAATTTAGTCCAATGTGCCATAAAGTAGACAAAAATAGTTAAAAGAAATTAGTCGTTTTTTATGAGAAAGTCAATAGTAAAAGTCAAATTAAGTAATAATTATCCTTAAATTTGCAGCCCTGTTTTTTAAAGAATATGCCAAAAAAAATAAAAAATTCATCTCTATCAAAAGAAAAAAAGGTGCTTTATGAGTACCAAAAAAAAGGAATGGATAAGATTTTTGAAGCGTTAGAAAAAGCTCCTGATAATCATAATTTATTGTACCAACTTCCTACAGGAGGTGGTAAAACCGTTATTTTTTCTGAAATAACCAGAAGGTATGTTGCTACTACCAATAAAAAAGTGTTGATTCTAACGCATAGAATAGAATTGTGTGGGCAAACTTCTACCATGCTAGATGGGTTTGATGTAAAGAATAAAATTATCAATAGTCAAGTAAAAGAGCTGCCAAATCAAAAAGACTATATGTGCTTTGTAGCAATGGTTGAAACTTTAAAGAATCGTTTGCAAGATGAAATGATTAACCTTGAAAATATTGGGATGGTAATTGTGGATGAAGCACATTACAACTCCTTTAGAAAATTGTTTCATTATTTTGAGAATTGTGTGATGTTAGGAGTGACAGCCACACCATTAAGCTCTAATGTTAAGCTGCCAATGTATCAAAATTACCAAGAATTAATTGTTGGCGAGTCTATTTCTTATTTGGTTAAAAAAGGCTTTTTATCTTCTCCAACAACTCATTGTTATGATGTTGGATTAAGCTCTTTAACGATAGGAGCTAATGGAGATTATACGGTTCGTTCTTCTGATTTACTTTATGGTGATTATCCGATGCTAGAAAAATTACTCTATGCATACGAAGAAAATTCTCAAGGTAAAAAAACACTTATTTTCAATAGTGGAATTAATACTTCGCTTAATGTGCTAGATACATTTACTAAGGCTGGGCATCCAATAAAACATTTAGACAATAAAAATTCTTCAGAAGAAAGAAAAGAAATTTTAGCATGGTTCAAGAATACATCAAATGCTATTTTAACTTCTGTAGGTATTTTAACTACTGGATTTGATGAACCATCTGTTGAGACAATAATTTTAAACAGAGCCACAAAGTCGTTGACATTGTATTTCCAAATGATAGGGAGAGGTTCTCGAATATTGCCTAATAAAAATAAATTTACAATCTTAGATTTAGGGAATAATGTTGCCCGTTTTGGTGCTTGGAATAATAAGGTAGATTGGCACGAAATATTTCGCGTTCCAGATTTTTATTTACAGAACATTGTAGCAGATACTGAAATTGAAAAGCATTTTAAATATAAAATGCCTGAAAATATTCGTTTAAAATTTGCTAAATCAGAGGATGTAGAGTTTGATGTGGATGAGGAATATAAAAAATCACAAAGAAAAGGAGAACGACCAAAAGTTGTTTTAGAGCGTTCTTTAGCACAGCACACTACTATGTGTGTAGAAAATAGTGAAGACAGTATGGACGCTCGTCAATTGGCTAATTTGTTAAGCGACCAAATAGCTTATCGTATTCGATTGTATTCTTATTCTATATGTAAAAGCACAGACAATTACCTTAAATGGTTGCAAGAAGACTATGAGCGTAAATTGCAACAAAGCTTTAGTGAATCGTTTTTTGATTAACAAATTCAATGTTAATAACTAAATTTCAAACAACCGTGTAGGGGTGTATATTTCTCTAAATTCATACCATCACTTTTGTACTAATTAATAGCTTTAAATTATGAATAATTTAGTTTTAGAAGTACTATACAGAAATAAATTAACTTGTCCTGAGTGCGGAGCTAAAGAAACTGTTGAAATGCAATCTTTAGAAATCTCTCGAATTTATGAGTGTGAAACTTGTAATGAAATAATTCAAGCTAACGAGGACGAATGCTGTGTTTATTGCCAATATGGTGAAGTGAAGTGTGCTTCTCAGCAAGTGAAGTTGAATTGAATTCTTGCTCCTTCTATTATTAAGTTAAGTAAAATCTTTATTTTACTTGAGAATTTATGCCTTAACATTCTTCTCAAATCGTTTGTTCAAAAACTTTTAGTTATTGATTAAAATCATATTTTTTATTCGATGTATTATTACTAATTTCGTTGNNGNNNNYGAAANWYRATWKYWAAWWAMWAAATAAAANNTAGAATGAARATATTAGTATGTATAAGTAAAGCTCCTGATACTACTGCCAAAATTGCATTTACTGATGGGGATACAAAGTTTGATGAAAATGGAGTGCAGTTTGTTGTTAACCCATATGATGAATGGTTTGCTCTTGTTAGAGGTTTAGAATTAAAAGAAGCAAATGGAGGAACAGTTACTGTTTTAAATGTTGGTGGAGTAGATAATGATCCAATAATTAGAAAAGCATTAGCAATTGGTGCTGATGATGCGATAAGAATTGATGCAGAAACAACTGATGCGTTGTATGTTGCAAAACAAATTGCTAACTATACAAAAGATCAAAATTACGATGTAATACTTTCTGGAAAAGAAACAATTGACTACAATGGTTCTCAAGTTGGGGGTATGGTTGCAGCGTTAATAGATGTTCCATATATTTCTTTAGCATCTAAATTAGATATGAATGGCAACACTGCGACCATCGAACGTGAAATTCAGGGTGGAGTTGAAGTAATAGAAGTAAATACACCATTTGTATTAAGTGCTGCTAAAGGGATGGCTGAAGCTCGAATTCCAAATATGAGAGGAATTATGGCAGCAAGAAGTAAATCTTTAAGTATAGTGCCAGCATGTGAAGCAAGCACTTCTTCTAAAGTGAAAGTTTTTACATTACCACCAGAAAAATCAGGTTGTAGATATGTTGATGCAGATAATGTGGAAGAATTAATTGATTTATTACACAACGAAGCGAAAGTAATATAAATAAGAAAAAAAGAAAAGTATGTCAGTTTTAATATATGCAGATTCATCTAACGGAACGTTAACAAAAAATGCTTTTGAAGCGGCCAACTATGGCGGACAAATAGCTAAAGAAGCTGGTACAGATGCAGTCGCTGTTGTTGTAGGCTCGGCTTCAGGGTTAGAGGAATTAGGGAATTATGGAGTATCAAAAGTTTTACATATTACAGGGTTGGATAATTTTGATTCTCAAAAAATAATCTATATCGTTGCTCAAGCAGTAAATGAAATTGGAGCAGATACGATTATTTTTGCTCATGATTATACAGGAAAATCAATAGCACCTGGTCTATCAGCCAAATTAGATGCTGGATTAGTAACTGGTGCTGTTGAATTACCAAATGGAAATGTAGTTAAAAAAGCAGTTTTTTCAGGTAAGGCCTTTGCAGAAATTGAAATTACAACCACAACAAAAATTATTTCTGTATTACCAAATTCAGTCGATAAGATAACTACAGGAGGAAGTGCAGTTGTCGAAGCATTTTCTGTGGAATTACCTAGCACAGGAATAACAGTTAAAGAGGTTAAAAAAGCATCAACAGAATTATCATTAACAGAAGCAGATACAGTTGTATCAGCTGGCAGAGGGCTAAAAGGACCAGAAAACTGGGGAATGATGGAAGAGCTAGCTATAGAGCTTGGAGCAGCATTAGCTTGTTCTCGACCTGTTTCGGACATAGGCTGGAGACCTCACCACGAACACGTTGGGCAAACTGGATTAGCAATTAGACCAAACTTATACATCGCAGTAGGAATATCTGGAGCAATTCAACACTTGGCTGGAGTTAATGGCAGTAAGGTTATAGTAGTTGTTAACACAGACTCAGAGGCACCGTTTTTTAAAGCTGCAGATTATGGTATAGTTGGAGATGCATTTGAGGTTATTCCAAAAATGGTTGAGGTAATTAAAAAGCTAAAAGGTTAATAAAAAATTGACTAAATTTATGGAGGTATTTTTTACCTCCTTTTTTTATGGATAAAATTGAATTAGAAATAATAGGACTTTCATACAGCCAAACACAAACAGGAGCTTATGCTCTTGTGTTGGGAGAGAAGGGTGGAGCAAAAAGAAGATTGCCTATTATTATTGGAGGGTTTGAAGCACAAGCGATTGCTATTGAATTAGAATCAATGACTCCGAGTAGACCATTGACACACGATTTATTTAAAAGTTTTGCAGATGTTTATGATATTTCCATTAAGGAAATAATAATCTATAATTTAGTGGAAGGTATTTTTTATGCAAAATTACTCTCAGAAAAAGATGGAAAAATTATAGAGGTTGATACAAGAACTTCGGATGCGATTGCTTTAGCAGTCCGGTTTAAATGCCCAATTTATACTCATGAATTTATATTAGCCAGTGCAGGTATTATTTTAGATGAAAATGAAGAAGGAGAAGATATTTTATCAGAAGAACTAGATTCAATTGAAGAAGAGCTGGAATCTATTGAAATAGAAGAGTTAAAGCCTTTAAGTTATAATGACTTAACAATAGAAGAGTTGAATAAAAGGTTACAAGATGCCATTGAAAGCGAGAATTATGAAGAGGCATCTAAGATTAAAGATGAATTAGATAAAAGGAATGCCAACTAGTTTCATGACAACACTTTTAACTATAAGTTTTACGTCAATGTATAGAGGAGCTATCGGAATGGCAACCTTAATACTTATTGCTTGGCTGTTTAGCAATAACAAAAAGAAAATTGATTGGAAGCTTGTTGGTAAGGGRCTTYTAATTCAAATYATTTTTGCAATATTGGTTTTAAAAGTTRGKTTTGTTGCWGAYGGWTTTGAAGTAGTTAGTAAAATTTTCACTAAAGTTATTGGGTTTACACAGGAAGGAACAATGTTCCTTTTTAAAAGTTTTGGTTCAGGTGTAATTGAATCTTCCTTAGTAAATTTTGTAGTAATGGTACTGCCAACTGTAGTTTTCTTTTCTGCATTAACTAGTCTCTTTTATTATTGGGGAATTCTTCAAAAAATAGTATACGGTTTTGCTTGGGTAATGAAAAAAGCAATGAATCTTTCTGGCGCAGAAAGTTTAGCTGCGGCAGGTAATATATTTTTAGGTCAGACCGAAGCACCTTTATTAGYTAAACCTTACTTAAACAAAATGACTAATTCAGAAATGATGTGCTTAATGAGTGGGGGAATGGCAACTATTGCAGGAGGAGTCTTAGCAGCATACATTGGTTTTTTAGGTGGAGATGATCCTGTTCAACAAGTTTATTTTGCCAAACATTTATTAGCAGCTTCTGTTATGTCTGCACCAGCAGCAGTTGTTGCTGCAAAAATATTGGTACCAGAAACAGAGGAATTTGATGAAGAATTAAAAATATCAAAGGAGAAAATAGGTTCTAATGCATTAGRAGCCATTACAAATGGAACTACTGATGGAATCCGTTTAGCAGTAAACGTAGGAGGGATGTTGTTAGTTTTTATTGCATTAATGGCAATGGGTAATTATATTTTATTTAAAGTTGGAGACTGGACTACACTTAATGAAGTAATTGTTGCTAATACATCTTTTGACGGTTTATCATTTCAATTTTTATTGGGTTATTTGTTTGCACCAATTGCTTGGTTAATGGGAGTCTGCTCTGAGGATATGGTTTTGGTCGGACAATTGCTAGGAGAGAAAACAATTCTTAACGAATTTGTAGCTTATGTTTCTTTAGGAGAAATGAAAAATTCTGGATTATTTCATGAAGAAAAATCTGTAATAATGGCAACATATATATTGTGTGGCTTTGCCAATTTTGCTTCTATCGGAATACAAATAGGAGGGATAGGTTCTTTGGCTCCTGACAGAAAAGCTACACTCGCTAAATTTGGCTTTAGGGCATTAATTGGAGGAACACTAGCCTCTTTATTTACTGCTGTAATTGTGGGTATGTTACTTTAACGTTTAGTGTAAAATGCGTTTTAATGCATTTTACATAGTGTTAGCAAAAGTTTTGTTCTTTTTTAGCATCAAGTATTATTACACAAGTATAGCCTTAATGGTATAGATCCGAATTCCTTAACAAATAGACCATAAGCAGCAAATTGATGGAAACTACCAGCATATAA
The DNA here is from genome assembly GCA_002402165.1 of Flavobacteriales bacterium. GTDB lineage: Bacteria > Bacteroidota > Bacteroidia > Flavobacteriales_E > Vicingaceae. The sequence goes on along the minus strand of NVVI01000035.1, from coordinate 23,912 downwards.
AAAATCTCCATCTCGACTATGTGGGTCTGGTGATAATTCTACATTTTGAGTAAAATACATGAAATCAGGTTCTATAAACCCCTGATTCATATCTTTTTGATGCTTAAATAAGTTAAAGTGATACGGAAAGCGCTCTAAGCATTTGTCTTGACTATTTTCAATATCTTCTGGATAAGAATACTTGTCTGTGAATTCTGTTAATGTATTTCCGCCTATTCTTGTTTTAAAGAAGTGATTAGGAGAGGAATGGTAAGGAATTATTAAATTACTAAAGGTTTCGTCTGGAGTAATTTCGACTAAATGGATGTTTAAATTTTTTTTTGAAAATACTTTTATCCTATCCCATGAATTTTGATCATTTCGTTCATGTTCTTTATTATAAACTTCAGCTTTAGTCCATTTTTCAAGGAAGGATGATTTAGTAATAGTTGAAATTATATTTAAATTATACATTCTAATTTTTGCTAACAACCGTGTATGTGTCACTAGTGACACATATCCGCATTATGTTTATACGTCCAAATATAATCATAAATATAGAGCAATACTAAGTATAGTCAAGAGATGGAGTGTTTGTTATAGGAGCTAACCGTAGATTAAACGTTTAATCTACGGCTATTTTTTAGTTGCAATAATCATTTTCAGGTATCTAATAGGTATTAAAAGAAGTCTTTTTTGTATAAAACAAGCTCAAATTGTAAAAAAAAGACCTCAAATTGTGAAAAGAAGACCTCAAATTTTCAAAAAATGAGTTCAAATTTTCAAAAGATGAGTTCAAAAAGTGTAAGGATGGGTTCAAAATGTAAAAAGATAAGCTCTACTTTGTAAAGGATAAGCTCAAAATAACAGCCAGCAAACCCTTAATAACAAAGGGTTTTAATATTTTTTAACAGTTTTTGGTACAATATCACCGCAACCAATAGCGTTTTATAATTTACGATTGTCCCAAATTAGTAAGCAGTTTAACCTAATAAGAGTTAGGGTGTTACTTTAAAGAATATCTCGATATTTCTTATTCCATATTCTTAAAAACACTTTTATTCCAATTAATGCTATTACTATTGCTGCATTAAAAAAGAGTTGACCGAAAACTGTAAAAAGAATCAATACCATTAAAAAAACATATTTTAAAAAGAAGTGTTTGATAAAGGTGCTTTTATAAGTGCCTTCTTTCCTTTTTTGCAAGCTTTCACTAAAAGCAGCGTAATGATTTAATCCACTCGATACTAATATTATTGGCAATACATAGGAATTAATAATTTGTGAAGGATTTGTATTGATAGCTAACTCAAGAGATTCTACCATGCCTTGAACAACAATATAAAAAGCAACCGAACAACTAACTACTACAAATGAGAGGAAAAGAAATCCGATAGTCTTTACTATGTCTTTACTCTCAATATGAAATAAAATTATTGTAAATAATAGCATTACCAATAAATCAATAATATAAAGCAATATTAGCAGGACAGGGTTCCATCCTAAAACCAATACTCCAAACACAAAAATAAAATCAGAAAAGAAAGACCACAGGTCGTATTTATTATTCCATGTTTTAAGTAACGATAGCATTACTTACTTACAATTACAAACTCGGTACGTCTATTTTTAGCCCTACCTTTTTCGGAGTTATTTTTAGCAATAGGGTTGGCTTCACCAAAACCTTTAAAGGTTAATCTTTCAGCAGTAATGTCTTCAATTAACAAATAATCGTAAACAGCTTTAGCTCTATTTTCGGATAAGGTAAGGTTTTCTTGAGGATCTCCAATATTATCAGTATAACCATTAATGGCAATTTTAAGGTTATCGTTAATTTTTAGAAAGTCAATAAATTCATCTAATACTAAAATGATTCTTGGCGTAATTTCGTAAGAGTTGGTTGCAAAATTAATATCATTAATTTGGTAAGCTTCTCCAACTTCAATAGGTTTAATTTCTACTTTCTCTGTTTTAACAGGTTTTCCAATAACAATTTGATTAGCAGAAATTAGTTGAGAACTAAAAGCAAAACCTTTCTTTTTGGCAGTCAATAAAATATCTTGACCTTTTTCAACTGTTATTACTGCAACATATTTACCAGTCTCTTTATCAATTACAGCTTCAACTTCTTCTTTGGTTATTGTATTTTTTACTATTACTTGTGCTCCTTCAGGCACTTCACCTAAGTTGTTTAGTATTTTTCCATTTACAAAGGCAACTGATTTAGGTCGAGCTTCTTCATATAACTCAAATGAGTAGATATTTAAGTCTTTTCCTTTATCATTAGAGCCATAATATGCTTTATCACCATCTTTACTTACAATAAATCCATGTTCATCTTTAGGTGTATTAATGGGGTTTCCAATGTTAATGGGGTTTTTGAAAGTCTTTGATTTTTCATCCATTTTAGAGTAAAAAATATCATAACCACCCATGCCAATATGATAATCAGAAGAAAAATAAAGTGTATGGCTATCAGAATGCATAAAGGGAGATTTTTCATCACCAGGTGTATTTATTGGTGCTCCTAAATTAATTGGGTCTCCCCATCTTCCGTCTGGTTGTCTTTCACATTTATAGATGTCCATATCGTTTGGGTATTGATCTAGAACTCTTGTGAAATATAATGTTTTGTTGTCAGATGAAATAGAGGGTTGACCCTCCCATGTGTATGGAGTATTGATGTTACTTCCTATAGACTCTAGCTTTGCCCACTTTCCATTCTTTAATTCAGAGAAATATATATCTGCATTAGCATACATTTTTCCGTAGCGATTGCGATCTTTCCCTCTGTAAGGAACCATATCAACAAGTGTGATGAAAAGTAATTTATTGTTTACTGAAACGGAAACTCCACCTTGATACTGCCCTAAATTAAAAGGAGATGGCATAGGAATTCCTCCGCTATAGCGATTTCCCATGGTGTGCCTACTTCTAATAAAGAGTTCTTTATCACCACTATCAAAAGCTTTTTTACTTTCGTCAGGCATTTTACGAGTAAAATACATGTAATTATTATCTGGTGATAGCATTGGTAAATATTCATCAAATTCAGTTGATGGCCCTTCTACTTTTTTGGGATTAAAAGGAACGGTGTCGTTTATTAAATTAATGTAAGTTTCAATGTCTTGAATCCTATCATAAGCATATCGTTCATCTTTTTTATATGCATTAGGTGAGGCTAAAACAGTTTGATAATAAGGCTTTGCTTGAATAAATTTTCGTTTACCAAAATAAAAATCACCCAATTGCATGGTGTGATAAAAGTTTCGATACGCTGGACAAATTTTTACTATTTTCTCCCAATAATCACGTTTAATATTTTCGTACTTTACAAAGTTTTTGTCACCATCAGAAAAAAGGTTGTCTGATTTTTTTTTATTCATGTGAGCTAATTCATCAAAAGCTTCTTGGTAATTTGGGTCGATTTTAGTTGCTTCATATAGCAAAGCTTTTTTTTCTTTAGAAGGAGCAGTTTTAGCGAGATCGAATAATTTTACGGCCTTCTTTTTTGGTTTAGGACAGTTTTCTTCCTGAGCATAAATACCCAAAAAAAACATACACGATAGTATTGAAATAATGTATTTCTTCAAAATCCCTTTTTCTTGTTATAGAAAGTATTACTTACTATCTACCTCGGCCATAATTTTATCAGCTTCTTTTTGAGCTTTAGCCATTATGCCATCAGCTTGTTTGTTAGCTTCAGTTTCAACTTTAAGAGCTTGTTTGTTAGCTTGTTTAACAGCTTCTTTACCAGCAATTTTTGCTGCAGCTTTTTTAAATGGATTTCCGCCAGCTTCTTTAATAATTTTTGCTTCACTTTTCTTTCCTTCAGCTCTTACTTTGTCAGCTTGTTTTTTTCCTTCAGCTCTTACTTTGTCTGCTTGTTTTTTAGCTTCTGCTAATAATTTATCTGCTTGTTCTCTAGCTATCTTTTTTCCATCGTCTTTTATTTCCTCAATCTTTTCTTCAACTTGCTCTTTAATTTGTTCTTTTACATCATCAACAATATTTCCAACTGCATCTTTTAAATTAACACCAACCTTTGGATTATCAACGGTTCCTTTTAGTGTAACATCAACATTAACGAATTCTGCTGCTTTTAAGTTCATGCCCAATTTAGAAGCTTGCGAATTAAGTTTGTTTACTGCATCTCCAGCACCCAATTCTGAGCTAGGTACTTTTAAAGTCATTACATTATCCATTGTTTGATCGAAACCATTAGATCCTGACATTGTCCCTGTAACTGGACCCATTTTAATATCAAATGGTTCAGTATAAATTCTCCCATCTTTAATTTCATATTTTATATGGGTGTCATCAATTTCTAGTTTCCTGAATTTATCMTTTTTTAGAATGTCAGCTAATTTGTTTAAGGCCTTAAARTCTTCAATTTTCATGCTTTTGGTAACCATATCTCCYTTTCCAGATAGAGTRTTTAAGTCAGGCATCATCTCTTCATCTAAAACTCCAGATATGTCAATAGAAGTATTAAATCTKCCTTTCATRTTCTTAGCRTAAGGAGCCATTTCCTCTATYGTRTTAAAAGTGGTTGTTACWGTTTGAATATCAAAATCATTRATGGCCATATCATAACTAAAYCCAGGTTTTTTAGGATTAGTAGTTTCRTAATAACCATTCATTACCATRCTWCCATCTAAYARGTTCATAAATAAATTATTCATACTTACTTTTTGRTCTCTCACRATTAACTCTCCTTTTAAATTGTCAATATTCATATTATCATAAACAACTTTTTTCATGGAAGTATTTAGCACAAAATCTATATTTTTAGGTATTTCAATCACGCTTAATGGTTCTTCATCTGTTGTTTCAGTACTTTCTGTAGCAACTTCACTATCTTCTTCCATAAACTCGTTTAAGTCCATAAGGTTAGAGTTTAAATTAAACCTTGCTTTTAAGGCTTCATCATCTGCAAAAGCATAAGCAATAAAGTTTTCTATTTTTCCATTTGCGTTAATGTCAGATTTTCCTATTTGAGCTTCAAAAGCAGCCAATTCAACATATTGAGGGGAGAAATTCAAATACATTTGTTTTAACAATACATCGTATGGCAATGAATCGCTTTTGTAATCCATATCTAAAATGATAAGCTGACCTTCTGCAATAAAATCTTCATAACGCTCTTCTTCCAAAGCAGAGACTTTTCCTTTTAATTGGATATCTGCTGTAATATTTCCATTCATTTCTTCACCAGCTTCCATAGGAATTACATCTTTTACTGAAGCCATGTTAAATTTGGCTTTAACTCCGCCATCAATATCTGGATCAGAAATAGGAGTTCTAATTTTCATATTCATATCAACAGGGTTTCCTGCTAATTCCATATAAAATCTTTTAAGATTTATAAATGTGTTATCCTCACTGCCTCCTGGATTATCTACATGCAAATCAATCTGAATATTATTAACTGCTTTTGGTAAGTCAGGGTATTTAAACATGGCATTTTCTACTTTTAAATCTAATCCAAAAGCAGGAAGATTAGTTTCAGTGTAAATTCCTTTTGCGTAGCCATCTAATGATAGTTTTCCGGCAGTTTTMACWGAAGMAAARTCWGTCATRTAAACAGCWGGAACAAGYGATAAAATRCTTTTAAATTYWGTTTTTTCAGCTCCAAATTTTAAATCCATATCAATGTCATCTTTATCTTCAAACATAGCTAACCAACCATCTAGTTTTAGGGTTAATTCATTTATTCTGAATGAGTTTTCGGTAAAGGTGTATTTGCTATTGGCTAAATCGGCTTTAATGGTTGCATCAATTTCTATGTTGGTTTTTTTGAAATATTTAATGGATTCCATCTCTAAATCTAAGGCTTCAATAGTAGTTTTAGTAACTAGATCAGTTACATCTTCAGTCATATCGCCAGATAAATGAAAATTAAAGTTGGTGATGGTAGTCTCCAAGTCCATTGTTGCATCAGCGTAAGTAATGTTAGCATTAATAATTGACAAGTCTTTTAAGCTTAGTTTGAAAGGAGAAGACTCTTCAGTTGTTTCTTCAATAACTTCTTCATCATCACTTGCTTTTGCTATATCCCAGTTAGCTGTCGTATCAGCCAAAACCACAGCGTTAATAGTTGGGTCCAAAATGCTAATTGTTTTCACGTTAATTTCATCACCGCTAATAACACTCATTAAACCTACTTTAAGTGTTAGGTTTTTAATGTTTGCTAATTGAATGCCTTCAAATTGATCAACTCCATCAACTGTTACATCATCTATAGAAAATTCAAAGTTTGGAAAAGTGGAAATTAATCCTAAGTCAAATTCACCGAAATCTATCTTAGCATTTAAATTATTATTAGCTTCTTCTTTTACTTTTTCTATTATGGTTCCCTTAAATATAATAGGTAAAAGAATAATTAATATAATTAGAAATAAAAGTGTAAATCCGAAATATTTAAGAATTTTTTTGATCATAATAATGAGTATTTATTCAATTAATGTGCCTAAAAATATAAGTGATTAAAATTAACAAAAAGTTATAAGAAATATTGTTGTCTTTTGGTATTTATTATGTCAACAAATAATTAGGTATTTTTAACTGAATAGTTAAGCTATTTTTTCTCCTTCAGATTTTGCAACAATGGTTGTGACTGTTGCATCTCCAGTTACATTAACTACTGTTCTACACATATCAAGAATTCTGTCAATCGGGAAAATTAAGGCTATCCATAATGGGTTTAGTCCAACAGATTCTAAAACAACCATCATTAAGATAAGACCAGCACTGGGTATTGCTGCTGCACCAATAGAGGCTATAGTAGCCGTACCAACAATAATTAATTGTTGCGGAATACTTAAATCTATCATATGAAATTGTGCCATTGCAACAACTGCTATCCCTTGGTATAAGCTCGTACCATCCATGTTTACTGTTGCACCTATTGGTAATACAAAGCTTGTTGTTGATTTAGATACTTTTAAATTATTTTCTAAACAATCCATCGTAACGGGTAAAGTTGCAACCGATGAAGATGTACTAAATGCTGTGATTTGAGCATCTTTTATTCCACCTAAAAATTTACTGAAACCTAACTTAGCAAAAACTTTAGCTAATATCGGATAAACTACGAAAGCCATGGTTGCTAAGCCAACGATAACTGTTCCTCCATACCATAGATAAAACTTCATTAATTCTGCAAACTTAACCGGATCGCTTCCTGCTGCTTTAACAATTTGTCCTGCCATTAATGCAAATACAAAAAATGGCATTGCTTTCATGATAACCATTACCATTTTCACAAAAACTTCGTTCAATCCTTCCACTAAATCTTTTACTGGCTTCGCTTTATCTTTAGGGATCATAGATAAAACGGCCCCAAATAAAATTCCAAAGAATATAATTTGCAACATCTTACTGTCGGTTAAGGATCTAAATATGTTCGATGTAAAAACATCTTCTAGAGCGCTTAGTGGTCCTTTGGTTTTCTCTTTTTCTCTTTTGTTTACTTTGTCTGATACCCAGTCATTTAGTTGCTCACCTTGCAGTCGAGCTCTTACTTCGGCAACAGTTTTAGCATAAACAGGATCGTCTAAAAAATTAACATCATCCACTCTTTCTACGTGTGGGTTTTCTGAGAGCCAAATTTCATATTCTATTCTCTTTTCAGTTCTTATTTCAATTGCTTGATTTTCTCCTGGTTTAACAACATTTACATAAACTAACCCTAAAGAAACCGCAAATAGAGTGGTAATCAAATACAAGCTGAGTGTTTTAATGCCCATTCTTCCAAGCTGACTAATATCTTTAAGGGATATTATTCCTGAAATAATTGAAAACAATACCARWGGAACGGCAATCATTTTAAGTAAATTAATAAATATGTTTCCAAATGGATTAATGTAATCCATMGTAAAAGMTATCCAATTATTAGYWACAGCAAACCAWGCATAAACACCACCCAAAACAAGTCCTATMATTACCTGCCAATGTAAGCCTAAACCTTTTTTAGTATTCTCCATAATTATAATTGAGTTGTTCTATTTCTTAAGATATGATCTACAATAACCATGGCAGCCATTCCTTCCACAATTGGTACAGCTCGTGGTAAAACACAGGGGTCATGTCTGCCTTTTCCTTCAATTTCTACTTCTTCCAATTTATTGTTTACCGTTTTTTGTTTTTGCATTATTGTTGCCACAGGTTTAAAAGCAACATTAAAGAAAATATCTTCCCCATTACTAATTCCTCCTTGTATGCCACCAGAGTTGTTAGTTTTTGTTGCAACTTTCCCTTCGACAGGCTCAGGATGACAGTTGTTTTTGATGTAAAATTCATCATTGTGTTGTGATCCCTTTTGCGTGATACCCTTAAATCCAGAGCCAATTTCAAAGCCTTTTGTTGCATTAAWSCWWWKYAYWGYTTTTGCTAAGTCAGCCTCTAACCTATCAAATACTGGCTCGCCTAAACCAACTGATGCTCCAGTAATAACACAGCTTACAATTCCGCCAATGGTATCGCCTTCTTTTCTTATTTTATTGATATAATTAAACATCATTTCGGTTAAATTCTCATCAGGACAACGAACAGGGTTGTTGTAGGTAGTTGTCAAGTCTAGTTCAGAATAATGTTTAATTACTTTAATTTCTCCAACTTGAGAAACATATGCATCTATTTTTATTCCATAGTGGCTTAGCACTTGTTTAGCAATAGCTCCACCAACAACTCTACAAGCTGTTTCTCTTGCTGAGCTCCTGCCACCACCTTTATAATCTCGAATTCCATATTTAGTTTCGTAAGTGTAATCAGCATGAGATGGTCTAAATTTATCTTTTATGTGGGAGTAGTCTTTTGATTTTTGATCGATGTTTTTAATCGTAAAACCTATTGGAGTTCCAGTAGTTATTCCTTCAAAAATTCCGGATAATATTTCAACTACATCATCTTCTTGTCTTTGGGATGCAATTTTAGATTGACCAGGTTTACGTTTCGCTAACTCATTTTGAATAAATTCAAGGTCTAATTCTAATCCTGCAGGACAGCCATCAATAATGCCTCCAATAGCCACTCCGTGAGATTCGCCAAAAGTGGTGAGTTTAAAGATATTTCCGAATGAATTGCCTGCCATTTATGTTTGATTGAAAACGTAGGCTAAAATAGGAATAATTTTTACTAATTTCGGAAGATAATAATACGATTAATGAGTAAGCTATTAATAAAGAACATTAAGGAATTAGTACAAGTTGAAACTTCTCCAAAAGAGAAAGTAAAAGGAAAGGATATGAGTGTTTTACCAATCCTAAAAAATGCTTGGTTGGCCATAGAAGATGATTTAATAGTTGATTTTGGAGAGATGAATGATTGGGGAGAGATGAATGATTGGGGAGGGATTACTGATTGGGCAGATTTGGAAGTTATAGATGCTGCAGGGCAGATGGTTTTTCCTTCTTTTTGTGATTCTCACACCCACATTGTTTATGCTGTTAGTCGAGAAGAAGAATTTGTGGATAGAATTAATGGTCTAGCCTATGAGGAAATTGCTAAAAAAGGTGGTGGTATTTTAAATTCTGCAAAGAAATTACAAAATACTTCAGAAGAAGAATTGTTTAATAGTGCATGGAAAAGATTAGAAGAAGTTAAGAAAACTGGAACTGGTGCTGTAGAGATAAAAAGTGGTTACGGATTAAGTGTTGAAGGGGAGATTAAAATGCTTCGAGTTATCAAAAGATTGAAAGAAGAAAGTGATCTTGAAATTAAAGCAAATTTTCTAGGAGCTCATGCAATTCCAATTGAATATAAAGAAAATAGAAAAGGATATATTGATTTGATTATCAATGAAATGATTCCAGTTATTAAAAGTGAAAGTTTAGCTGATTACATTGATGTGTTTTGTGAAACAAATTATTACACTCCTGAAGAAACAGACACCATTTTACAAGCTGGAATTTCAGCTGGATTAACACCAAAAATTCATGTTAACCAATTCACTTCAATAGGAGGAATTCAAGTAGGAATTAAAAATAATGCACTTTCGGTAGATCACCTTGAAGTGATGGAAGAAAATGACATAAAAGATTTAAGTAACTCGAATGTGATGCCTACTTTATTGCCTTCATGCTCTTTCTTTTTAGGTATCCCTTATGCTCCAGCAAGAAAATTGATAGATAATGGGTTGCCTATTGCTTTAGCAACAGATTATAACCCTGGTTCAACACCTTCAGGTAATATGCCTTTTGTATTGTCTTTGGCTTGTATTAATATGAAATTAACTCCCGAAGAAGTTATTAATGCAGCAACTATAAACGGTGCTTATGCTATGGGGCTGAGTAAAACTCATGGAAGCATAGCTGTTGGTAAAAAAGCTAATTTATTTATTACTAAGGAAATTCCTTCTGTAGCTTATATTCCTTATTCTTTTGGGAGTAATAACATTGAAACTGTAATTATTAATGGAAAGATTGTTAAATAAATTATTTGTTATTGCTATTGTTTTGTGGAGTTATTCATGTAAACCTACCAAAGAGATAGCTGTTGATTGTCAATTCGATAAAATTAAATTTGAATTAACTTTATTTAAAGATAATGGATATGATAACAAAACAAATCAACCGATAGATTACGAATTTTGCATTCCCGATAATGAAACGAATTGGAATGAAGTTTTAGCTATAAATCCATCACTCAAAAAGGCTAGTAGTAAAGGACGTTCTAACTGTAAAAAGGGTGAGTTATTGGTGATAGGAAATACCGATAACAAAGCCTTTAAAAGTATGTTGTGTAAAATTGCTAATTTAGGCTACGTAAAAGAGGTCAACCAAATTTTTTGGGAGTAGTTATTTAAAACAAATATATTAATGAAGTATGTTATAATTTTCGCAACGTTTTTCGTGTGCAGCAATTTGTCGTTCGGACAAAAAAATCAATTAAAATATAGTAAAGCTAGAATTCACTACAATACCCAAGAAAATTTTAATGCTTTATTACAATATGGAGTTCCTTTAGATCATGGTAACCATAAAAAAGGTGTTTTTATAGAAAATGATTTTTCTTCAGAAGAGTTAAAAATAGCTACTGATTTAGGAATTCAAGTTGATATATTGATTGATGATGTACAAAAATTTTATGTAGAGAGAAATCAATTAGCAAAACATATTCCGACTAATAAAAATGTATCATGTAATAGTGGAGGAGCTGCTATTGTTTATCCTCAACCAGTAAATTATAATCATGGTTCTATGGGTGGGTTTTTAACCTATAGCGAAGTAATGCAAGAAATTGATAGCATGGTTTTGTTGTATCCAAACTTAATTACAGCGAGAGCTCCAATAAGTACGTTTACTACTTCTGAAGGGAGAAGTTTATATTGGGTTAGAATGTCAGATAATCCTAATACAAATGAAGCTGAACCAGAAATTTTATATGATGCTATTCATCATGCTCGTGAGCCAATGTCTATTCAACAATTGGTTTATTATATGTGGTATATGCTAGAGAATTATGCTACTAATACAGAAGTGCAAGCAATTTTAAATAACACAGAATTGTATTTTGTTCCTTTTGTAAATCCAGATGGCTATGTGTATAATGGAACGACTAATCCAAACGGAGGAGGGATGTGGCGTAAAAACAGAAGAGTTCATGGTAATGGTGACTTTGGTGTAGATCCAAACAGAAATTATGATTACACTGATGGAGCTAACGGTAGTGTTTGGGGTACAAATGGGATTTCCTTTAATACCAATAGTGATGTTTATTGTGGAACAGGCCCTTTTTCAGAACCAGAAAATCAAGCTATGAAGTGGTTTGTGGAGCAAAATGATTTTAAATTGGCGTTAAACAATCATTCTTATAGTGACTTATTGCTTTTTCCGTTTGGCTTTGATGTTAATAAATACACTGCTGATCATACTACTTTTTTAGCTATTTCTGATTTTATGGTCTCGCAAAATAACATGGTTAATCAGATGGGGTGGGAATTATATGCAGCATCGGGAACTTCTGACGATTGGATGTATGGAGAAACTAATAACCATAGTAAAATATTCTCGTTTACGACAGAAATAGGGACTGCTGCTCAAGGATTTTGGCCAATAGTTAACGATATTAATCCATTATGTGAATCTATGATTCATTTGAATTTAACTGCCGCTCACTTGGTTGGTAACTATGCGAAAGCAAACGATTTACAAGATTTTTCCATCAATACGATTAATGGGTTTTTTAAATACGATTTACAGCGTTTAGGGATGGACAATACTGGAAACTTTACGGCTTCTATTACTCCAATTACTGCAAATATTATTAGTGTTGGATCTTCAAATGCTCATAGTAGTATGAATTTATTGCAAATAGATATCGATTCAATTAGTTATGCACTAAATACTGGAATTGCTCCTGGAGATATACTTACTTATGTCTTATCAGTAAACAATGGATTTTACACTACCAATGATACAGTTTCTAAAGTATWTGGAARCTTTCWACAAGTGTTTATAGAYAACGGTAATAATACKTCTAATTGGGTAGTATCTCARTCATGGAATACTACTACATCTACTTTTTATTCACCATCTAGTTCTATTACAGATTCACCATCAGGTAATTATGGAAATAACATTAATAAAAGAATTGAGTTAGCTAATCCGGTTTCTTTAGTAAATGTGGTTTCTGCTAATATGTCTTTTTGGGCTAAATGGGCTATTGAAGATAATTGGGATTATGTTCAGGTAGAAGTATCAATTGATAATGGAGCTAGTTGGATTCCTCAATGTGGAAAATATACTCAGCCTGGAGTTCCAAACCAAGTGCCTAATGAACCTCTTTACGATGGCTTTCAAAATACTTGGGTAAAAGAAGAAATTGATTTGAGCGATTATTTAAATCAAAGTATTTTAGTTCGATTTCAGATTGTTTCTGATGGGTGGAGTACTGAAGATGGTTTTTATTATGATGATTTTGCGATAAATGTAATTTATGGACCAACAAATATAGAATCACTTACCCAGAATGGCGCTTATTTAGGACAAAACATGCCTAATCCTGTTAATAATTATACTGTTATAAACTATATATTACCGAAAGACGAAAATGAGGCAGTTTTAAACATCACAAATGAATTAGGGCAGATAATTTTACAAAAAACAATATCGAGTAGCAATCAATCGATTAAAATATCAACTACTAATATTGCTTCAGGAGTATATTATTACTATTTGAGTAATGATAATTTACAATCTGAAACGAAAAAAATGGTAATTGTAAAGTAAAAAAATACGAATTTACTATAACCCAAATAGTCATTCTGAATGTTGATATAGCAACTAATTTTTTGCATTTTACGTATAATTTAGTTAGCTTTATTAAATTCATAGAATGATTTATGACTAAACAATTACAATATTATTTTATTCTTATAATTGCTCTTTTAATGCTCTCAAGGAGTGTTTCGGCACAGTTTGAATCTAGAGGTGCGGAGTTTAATTATGTTGATGCAGAAAGCTTTTATAACGGAAGTAATTATTTTGACGCTTTGCCATTGTACGARATATTRATGGSRGAYAAACCTAAAGTTGTTGAATATCAATTAAAAATAGGRATTTGYCATTTACACCTTACSAGTTYTCCAGAAAAAGCAATAGAATATATAGARGGTGTKTATAAWRYTAAACCYAAAACACCWGATGTACAGTTTTATTTAGGCAAGGCTTATGCTTTAAATTATAAATTTGATTTAGCCATTGAGACGTTTGAAAAATCWATGTCAAATAAAAAAACCACACCGAAATTAAAAAAAGAGATACCACATTTAATAGAGCAATGTAATAATGCTAAAAAATTAATAAAAGATTCTTTATCCGTGGAGATAATTAATATTGGGGTGCCAATTAATTCTATTGATAATGAGTATAGCCCAACAATTAGTGCAGATGAATCTACCATAATATTTACATATAAGGGGCCTAAAAGCATAGGAGCAAGACAGGATGTGTTTAATAGACCAGAAATAAACGGAAATTTTTATGAAGATATATATGTATCTAAACGGGTTTTAAACACATGGACAGAACCAAAATCAATAAGTGATAGTATTAATTCTGAATTTCATGAGGCGAGCATATCATTGAGCCCTGATGGACAAAAACTTTTTGTGTATAAGGATACTAAAAAATTTTCAGGAGATATTTTTGAAACAAAAAAAGAAAATGGAGAGTGGGGAGAACCAAAATGGTTAAAAATCAATTCTGAGTTTTGGGAAGGTCATGCTGCAGTATCTCCCAACGGGAAGCTTATGATTTTTTCTAGCGAAAGACCAGGAACATATGGCTATAGGGATCTTTATCGTGCTATTTTGCAAGAGGATGGGACATGGGGAGAAGTTAAAAATTTAGGACCAACCATTAACACACGATACAATGATGACGCTCCTTTTATTCACTCTGATGGAGTAACGTTCAACTTTAGCTCAGAGGGACATACTTCAATGGGGGGGTATGATATTTTTGAATCTAAAATTATTACAGACTCAACCTATTTAGAGCCAAGAAATATAGGATATCCAATTAATACAACATCAAATGATATATTCTTTTATGTTTCAGGTAGTGGGAGTGCATATTACTCGTCTGCCAGAAAAGGAGGTATGGGACAACAAGATATATACGTAATTAATGTAAAAGAAATTATTTCTAGTCAACCAGTTTTATTGGTAAAAGGTATAGTTAAAACAAATGGAGATTTTGATGTAGCTAAAATTACTGTACGAACGGAATCGGGTAAAGATTTAGGAATATACTACTCAGATTTGTCAGACGGTAAATATCAGTTTTATGTCGATTTAAAAGATTACTATGTTATTACTTATGAAGTGGAGGGATTTCCTTCCCAAATAATATCTATAGATGCTACTAAATATGTTGAATATACGGAGATTGAGAAAAATATTGATTTTTTATCAAGGGATGTTAATATTAATGGTGTGGCACTAATCACAGAGAGCCCTCTTTCGCCAATAATGAATCTAAAGGTTAATTTATCTAATAAAGATAAAACCTTTACTATAACAGATACAACTGATGAGAATGGATACTATGATTTTTCTAACTTACCCAGAGATGATTATTATTTATTGTTTTTAGATGAGCATGATGAGAAAATCATCAATGATTCCACTTATATCTTTAAAGGAAAGGCTACTATTAATGATTTGCCTTATGCTAATGTTCTTATAAATGGTGTGCCTACTGATGATGATGGGAATTATAGAATTGAAATGAAGAAATATTACTACGGTTTATTAAGTGGTGCTCCATCAAAATTAGATGAAATGACTCCTGAAGATGTAATGATTAAATACGGAGACCAATCAGCCCCAGGATTAGTATTTAAGGTTCAAGTTGCGGCATATGTTAATGCCAGAAATTATAGCAGTAAACATT
The DNA here is from genome assembly GCA_002402165.1 of Flavobacteriales bacterium. GTDB lineage: Bacteria > Bacteroidota > Bacteroidia > Flavobacteriales_E > Vicingaceae. The sequence goes on along the minus strand of NVVI01000035.1, from coordinate 8,532 downwards.
TAAAAGGACTGGGTAGTATCACTAAAGTTATTTTAGATGATGGCATTACTCGATTTATTATGGGAGAATTTACTACTCTGAGGACTGCAAAAGGGTTGCAACAAAAAGCAATTGATAAAGGGCAGGATGATGCATTTGTAATTATGTTTCTTAATGAAAAGAGAACTTATCTTGATGAATTGATTAATACCGGTATATTTAAATAAATGACCGTTAATTGAATTATTGTTTCTATTCCTTTTATTGTAACCTTTAAGATTTTGAAAAATCATGTTAATAGTTTAAATTTATAGGCTTAACTAACTAAATCTTTTCTAAATCATGAAAAAAGTACTATTTCTCATTTCGGTGTTTTCAGTATTATCAATCAGTGCAGAAACAAATACAGTAGTTTTAAAAGGTAAAAAAGCAGCCGATAAAGTTTCTAACAGTGAAATTGTAAGATTGAAACAATTTACAAATGTTCCTAATTATGTAAAATTTAGAAAAGGAAAGGAAATCCCTTTGAATAAGCTTGAAAGTTGGTTAAGTCAATTTTATAAGTCTGATGTAGCATATGGGTTAGAGTTAATTGAACAACAAAATGATCAAATAGGGTATATCCATTATAGGTATCAACAAACAGTAAATGGAATTCCAGTAAAATTTGGAATGTACATTGCCCATGTAAAAAATGGAATGATTGAATCTATAAATGGAGATTTGTTTGATAATGCTTCCACTTTAACGGCATCTATTTCAGAAACTTCTGCATTAAATAGTGCATTAAATCATATTAATGCAGAAAGCTATAAGTGGGAAATTCCTTCGCAAGAAGAACAATTAAAGTACGAATTGGAAGACCCAACTGCGACTTATTACCCAAAAGGAGAGTTAGTTTTAATTAATAAAAATGGAAATATCGAAGATGAATTGGTTTTAGCTTATAGATTTAATATTTATTCAGAAAAACCATTTGGTAGAAAAGAAGTTTATGTTAATGCTCGAACTGGAGCTATAGTTTGGGAAGAAAATAAAATTCATGAAGCTGATGTTACTGGTAGCGCAAGTATGCTTTATAGTGGTACTCAAACAATAACATGTGATGATGCTAGTGGACCATTTCGTTTAAGAGAAGCTGGAAGAGGAAATGGGATAAGAACATATTCAAATGGGAATACTACTACTTATTCTACTGCTGATATTACAAATGGATCGGCAAATTGGACAACTCCAGATGCATCATTAGATGCTCATTGGGGTGCTGAAATGACGTATGATTATTTATTGAATGAGCACGGAAGGAACAGTATTGATGGAAATGGATTTGCTTTAATTAGTCATGTTCATCATGATAATAATTATCAGAATGCATTTTGGGATGGACAAAGAATGACTTATGGTGATGGTGCTGGTAACAGTACTCCACTTACATCTTTAGATATAGCTGGGCATGAAATAGCACACGGGTTAAATTCTAATACAGCAAACTTAGTTTATCAGGCAGAATCAGGAGCATTAAATGAATCATTTAGTGATATTTTTGGGAATAGTGTAGAAAGATTTGCAAGACCATCTCAATATAGCTGGGAAATAGGTGAAGATTTAAATTGGGTAATTCGTAATATGGCTAACCCTAATGCTGAAGGAGATCCTGACACTTATTTTGGTAACAACTGGGCATCTTTAACAGGAGGTGACAATGGTGGAGTTCATACCAATAGTGGAGTTCAAAATTATTGGTATTACTTAATAACAGATGGAGGGTCTGGAACAAATGATAACGGAGATGCTTACACTGTTAACGGCTTAGGTTTAACTTCTTCTGGTAGCGTAGCTTTTAGAAATCTTACTGTTTATTTAACTGTTTCATCACAGTATGCAGATGCACGTTTTTATGCTATTCAATCAGCAGTAGATTTATTTGGAGGATGCACAAATGAGGTAGAACAAGTAACTAATGCATGGTATGCAGTAGGGGTTGGACCTATATATGCTCCGATAACTGTTAGTGATTTTGATGCACCTACGTTAACATCTTGTAGTGCTCCATTTACAGTTAACTTTAATAATTTAAGTATTAATGGGAACACTTATTCATGGGATTTTGGTGATGGAAATACAAGTACACAAAATAATCCATCAAATACTTATACCAACTATGGTACTTATACTATTGAGTTAATAGCTGATGGAGGACCAACTTGTGGGCAAGATACTACTGTAAAAATTGCTTATATTGTGGTTGATTCAACTCTACCATGTATTACTATTTTGCCTACTAGTGGTACTTCAAGTATTCAAACATCATGTACTGGAACTATTTACGATAGTGGAGGAGCCTCTGGTAATTATGGTGCAAATGAAGATGCAGAAGTAACTATTTCACCACCAGGAGCTGGAAGTATCGATTTAACTTTTGTTAGCTTTGATGTAGAGGCTGGAGCCAACGGGTCTTGTAATTATGATTATATTGAGGTCTTTGATGGTCCAACTACAGGGTCTCCTCTAATTGATAGATATTGCAATAATAATATACCTACAACTGTTTCCTCAACAAGTGGTTCCATAACCATAGTGTTTCATTCTGATGGAGGAGTGGAGGATCCTGGATTTGAAATTTCTTGGCAATGTCAAATGCCAACTCAAGTGCCAACTGTTAATTTTTCTGTAGATGTTGATACTACCTGTACGGGAGTTGTCAATTTTACGGATTTATCTACCAATGGTCCTATTTCTTGGGTGTGGGATTTTGGTGATGGTAATGGTTCGACACAACAAAACCCTGCATATACTTATACAGCTAACGGCTTGTATACCGTAGAGCTGATTGCAACCAATACAGTTGGATCAGGAAACTTAATTCAAACAAACTATATTTATGTAAACATGCCATTAGCACCAACAACTACTGGTGATATGATTTGTGAAAACAACACTGCTAGTTTAACTGCAGCAGGATCGGGAACATTAAAKWKGYMWAGTGCTGCAACAGGAGGTACATTTTTAGGTACAGGAAGTCCTTTTGTGACAGCTACTTTATCTACAACTACAATTTATTATGTAGAAGATGTAATAGTAGCTCCAAATCAAAATATGGCTAAACCAGATAATACTGGTAGTGGTGCTAATTTCAACAATTTTCAATACTTAATTTTTGATGTTTATAAATCTATGGAAATTATTTCTGTAGTTGTTTATTCTGGGGCAACAGGGAATCGTACTATTGAGTTAAGAAATAGTGCAGGAACTATGTTACAAAGTATAACGGTTAATATTCCTACTGGAACTCAGACAGTAATGCTAAACTTTACTGTGGCTCCTGGTACTGACTACCAACTAGGAGTTTCAAGCACATCTAATATAGATWTRTTTAGAAAYGATGGAGGYACTAATTAYCCWTATACATTAARYGGAATAGCTTCTGTTACTAGAAGTAGTGCWGGYACRAGCCCAACAGGRTATTAYTATTTCTTTTATGATTGGAYAGTTAAAGAARATGATTGYGTWAGCCCTAGAGTTGCAGTTACTGCARCKGTTAATGCATTGCCTGTKGTGGTTGCCAATGCAACAGCTACAACAGTATGTAGTGGAGATAATGTTACCTTAACTGGTTCAGGAGCAAGTTCTTATACTTGGGATAATGGAGTGACAGATGGAGTAGCGTTTAGTCCAAGCACAACTACTACTTATACTGTAACAGGTACTGATGGTAATAATTGTTCTAATCAAGATCAGATTACCATAACTGTTAGTATATGCACAGGTGTTAATGAAGCAAATGAGGTGTCACAAGTAACATCATTCTTAAATGCCTCAAATAACCTACAGTTAGAATTAACTAATTTAACACAAGGAAACTACAATCTAGTTGTCTTAAATGCTTTAGGACAAATTGTAGTGAGTGAGCAAATAAATGTAAACTCAACACAGCAAACAGAAAGAGTTAGCATGAATAATGTAACCAAAGGGTTATATTATGTGAAGCTATACAACGCTAGTAGTAACTATATTATTAAGTTTGTTAGATAATCAATAGTAAAAAACAAAAAGCTCCTTTCATTTGAAAGGGGCTTTTTTTATGATTATAAAATTTTCTTAATCAATCTCAAACGATGAGAGTAGGTGTTCATTTCTGTATTAAAAATACCTTGGTGGTCAATTTTATCAATACGAACCTTACCAGAAGCATGTATAATGCTATTGTTTTCTAGCATAATTCCTACATGAATAATGCTGCCTTCTTCATTGTCAAAAAAGGCTAAATCACCACTTTCAGATTCTTCTATAAAGCTAAGTGTCTCACCAATTTCTGCTTGTTGTGATGCGTCTCTAGGTAACTTAAAACCATTCATTTTATAAATTACTTGAGTAAAGCCAGAACAATCAATACCAAAAGGAGAACGGCCTCCCCACAAATAAGGACTATTTAAATACATCATGGCATTGGCTATAATATCGTCTTTAGGTTGTTTTTTAGAAGTACTTATTACTTGTCCATCATATTGAAAAATAAACTCGTTAAACCTTACTTTTTTGTCTTTAAAATTAGGTAATGAACTTCCTAAAAGAATAGGTATTAATGAATTATCGGCCTCGTTTGAGATGATGTTAGCCATTTCTGCACAAACTATAGGAGGAGAGGTATTGAGTCTTTCAAATTCAGTTTCGTTTATTTCTACAAATTGTTTTTCATCTATCCAACAATCGTAATCATCAAAAGCGGTTTTAATCTTTCTCCAGCCAGCTCTTTTTTCTTCATAAATTTTTAGTACTTCACCAAATAGAAGTTGTGTAACCATTTCAGATTTATCTGAAGGTTCTATTCTACAAGGAACAATACTTAAATGACAAATACCGTATTTCAAAAGAGTAAAATTTAAGTTATGTGTTTTATCCTTCGATAAACTCAGGATGACAAAACACTTAATCTATGTTTTCAATTACCATAGCTGAAGCACCACCACCACCATTACAAATTCCAGCAGCACCTAGTTTCCCTCCATTCTGTTTTAACACGTTAATTAGCGTTACAATAATTCTTGAACCTGAACTTCCTAAAGGATGCCCTAATGCCACAGCACCGCCATTTACATCAACCTTAGCAGGATCTAATCCTAATTCCTTAGTATTGGCRATTCCAACCACAGCAAAAGCTTGGTTCAACTCCCAATAGTCAATATCTGCAACAGATAAATCAGCTTTTTTTAATGCTTTAGGAATAGCTAAGGATGGAGCGGTAGTAAACCATTCAGACTCTTGAGCTGCATCAGCATAGCTTATGATTTTTGCAATTGCTTTAACACCCAGTTCTTCTGCTTTTTCTTTGCTCATTAAAACTAATGCAGAAGCTCCATCGTTTAATGTTGAAGCGTTGGCAGCAGTTATGGTTCCTTCTTTATCAAACACAGGTCGTAAAGCAGGAATTTTCTCCATTTTTACATTCGTATATTCTTCATCTTTATCAACTACAATAGCGTCACCCCTTCGTTGAGGTACTTCGACAGGTATAATTTCATTATTAAATTTTCCWGMATCCCAWGCWGYAGCAGAYCTWTTRTAAGATTCAATTGCAAARGCATCTTGYTCTTCTCTRGWWATGTTYTTTTCAGTAGCACATTTCTCAGCACAAACACCCATGTGAACTTTATTGTAAACATCGGTTAATCCATCTTTTATCATTCCGTCAACCATTTTCACATCGCCCAACTTAGTTCCAGTTCTTGCATTAATATAATGTGGAACTTGACTCATGTTCTCCATTCCTCCAACAATAACACAGTCGTTATCTCCTGTCATAATAGATTGAGCTCCGAGTGCAATGGATTTCATACCAGAAGCACAAACTTTATTTATGGTGGTACAGGGGACACTTGTATTTAGCCCTGCGAAAATAGCTGCTTGTCTAGCTGGTGCTTGACCAATATTTGCTTGCRATACATTCCCCATAAAAACTTCATCAATAACATCAACAGAAATATTTGCTTTTTCAACAGCTCCCTTAATTGCAGTAGCTCCTAGTTTTGGAGCAGCAACGCTAGATAAACTTCCTAAAAAACTTCCTATAGGAGTTCTAACTGCCGAGATGATATATACTTCTTTCATATTTTTTTATTTTATGTTTTGAGGACGAAGTTAACTATTTCAGTTTAAAAATTTGAGGGTTTAAATATTTAAAGTCCAAATCTGTAATTTTGAAGAATATATTCTACTTTTAGGCAATATGGTAAATAGATTTATAGATAATATTAGAAATAAACATGAGCTGATTTTTAAAGTCTTGTTGTTTGTGGTTGCCATTACTTTGGTTGTTTTATTATTGCCCAAAGAAGCAAAATTCAAGTATGAGTTTCAAAAAAATAAACCTTGGGTTCATGAGGATTTATTAGCCCCTTTTGATTTTGCTATCAATAAAACGGAAGATGAATTAGCCAGTGAAAGGATGCTGATTGAAGAGAATCATTTGTTTTATTTCAATAACAAAAAGAGAGTTAAAAATAAAGTAATTGTTGAATTCCAAAATTGGGTAAATCTAAATTGGAAAGATTCTGCTAATGTTTTAGAAAAAAAAGAAGTGGCTAAGGAAGGGGTAAACTACTTTGAAATAATATATGCTATTGGTGTGATAGAAGTAATTGATGAGTTAGATGGTAAAGGGGCAGCTTACGCTATTTTGTTAATGGATGAGAACAATGTAGGAGAAGAAGTTGCTTTAGGGGATTTATACACCATTAAATCTGCTTATGATTTTGTTGTAGCTGATTTAAAGAACCAAGAAATAGCTAATGCTGATTTTCTTTTATCTGGTATTGAAAACAGTATTCAGCAAAACATAAAGTACAATAAAGAGTTATCAGAAAAAGATTTAGAAAATGAGATTAATCAAATCTCTGAAGTAAAAGGTGGGGTTTATGAAAAAGAAAAAATCATATCAAAAGGAGAATTGGTAACAGAAGAGAAGTTTGCTGTATTACAATCGTTAAAAACGGAGTATGAGTCTAAATTAGGGAATTCAAGCCAATCATTATGGATAGTGATTGGACAAGTCATATTTGTACTATTATTATTTTATGCCATCTTTATTTTTCTTAAAAATGTAAGTAAAAACGTTTATAGCAATAACTTAGATATAGGATTTATAACTATTGTTGTGGTTGGATTTGTGGCAATTACAACCTTAGTGTTAAGGTTTGAAGAAATAAGTGTTTATGTTATTCCTTATTGCATCATTCCATTGTTGATTAGAACTTTTTTTGGAAATCGATTAGCGCTATTCATTTATATTATCTCCATTTTTCTAATCAGCTTTATAGTCCCTAATTCTTTCGAATTTATTTTATTAGAGTCAATTACGGGAATTATAACCCTTTACACTGTGCTTAATGTGAATAAACGGGCTGAATTATTTTATACTTCAGTAATTATCTTTTTGGTATTTTCTATTTCTTATCTGGGGTTTTCTTTATTGCAAGAAGGTAACATAGAAACAATTACATGGAATACTTTTGGTTGGTTTGGAATAGCAGCAGGGTTTACTTTATTGACTTATCCATTAATCTATTTGTTTGAAAAAGTGTTTGGTTACATCTCTGATGTTACTTTGTTAGAGTTGTCAGATACTAATAATGCGTTATTAAGAGAGCTAAATTTAAAAGCTCCAGGAACGTTTCAACATTCTTTACAAGTATCTAATTTGGCAGAAGAAGGTATTAGAGAAATAGGAGGAAATCCTTTACTGGTTAGAACTGGGGCTTTGTATCATGATATTGGTAAAATATTGGCTCCTGCTTATTTTATTGAAAATCAATCTGGTGTTAATCCGCATGATGAGCTAGGGTATGAAGAAAGTGCAGAAATAATTATTAACCATGTAATAAAAGGAATTGAATTGGCTAAAAAGCAGAATTTACCTGAACAAATAATTGATTTTATTAGAACACACCACGGAACTACTAAAACACAGTACTTTTTGAAAATGTATCAAAATGAAAATCCCGATATGGAGGTTCCAGATTTATTCCAATACCCTGGGCCAATACCTTACTCTAAAGAAACTGCTGTATTAATGATGGCAGACTCCGTTGAAGCTGCATCTCGTAGTTTAAAAACTTATGATAATGATTCTATAACAGGTTTGGTAGAAAACATTATTAACTCTCAAGTGGATGAAAACCAGTTTATCAATACCAACATTACGTTTAGTGATGTAACCACCATTAAAAAAATGTTTATTAAAAAACTAATGAACATTTACCATGTTAGGATAGAGTACCCGAAGTGATATTTATTATGATAAATATACGTTGCGAAAAATTGAAGATAAAAAAAGGGATGATTTATATGAGAATAATCCTAGTTAAAATAATAGACATTGAATCTAACTCTATTGATTAGCCTTTTAATATTTATAAATCATGCCATCAAGTGTTTTTGTTTATTGCAACAATATTTACTATGAAGTTGTTTAAAGTTGACGTAGTAAAATAACACAAAAGGCTAATAAATTCAGAGCTTTCCAGTGTGTTTTATTTGTTTCAAAACGTACTAAAATAG
>NVVI01000034.1 GCA_002402165.1 Flavobacteriales bacterium | reverse complement strand
ATCATTGTGTTTTTTGAAAGAATAATACTAATTGTTGAGTATCAATATTTTAGTATTGTTCTTTCTTTTCAACATTCGACTTTAAACAACTTCAATATATACTATTTCTTTAAGAATGACGATACTGAATTAGATACAGTATTTATAAATCTTACTAAAACATTTAAAGAAGCTCATGAGAACCTTAATGTACTAGAAAAGAATGTTGGCCGAAATCTTAAAGGAGCAAGAAATAAATTAAAATTTTATGAGAATAATGCGAAAAAGACCAGAAGAAAGTATAAATACTACTCAAAATACATAGAGCCATCTTTGGTAAAAATATTTGTAGGAAAAGGAGCTGGTTTATATAAAAAATGCTGGAAGCACTTAGCTAATCCAGTAAAGTATCATTATATAAATATTTATGTTGCCCTTGGATTAGCTGCACTTATAGTTATTGTTATGCTCTTTTTAAGTTTAGGCTTTTGGGCTTTTTTAGTTATACTATTCTTTATTGGGATGATGTTGAGGCTTTACAACTTTATTGTTAAAGCCAATTTTCTATTTTTTTATATACTACTTGATTTAATTTTAATTGTTTTTAAGCAAGATAGAGGGAAACTGATGAAAAATGTAGGTTTATTAGAATTAATGACCAGCGGATGGTTTGGAGGAAGAAGTTATGGAGGATATGTGATTGGAGCTGTTGGAGTTGCTGCATATAGTGGGTTTGGCTCTGGAGGTGGAGGTTTTGGCGGATTTGGCGGAGGCTCCTTTGGTGGTGGTGGAGCAGGAGGGAGTTGGTAAGATTAATTTATGGAGGAATCTAACATAAATGGAATAATTAAAAGTGAGCTTTCGGAAGCTATTAAAAATAACCTAAAAGGGAATAATTTATTAGGGTTAGATGTTGGATTTGGGACAGGAATCCTTTCATATCAATTAGTTCATTTGCATAATTTTTCTAAAATTGTTGGTGTTGAATCCGAAAAAAGAAATCACCTTACAAATGAAAAATATAGAAGTCATTCTAACTTTCGACAATCAGTAGAAGGTAATCCTGTCTTAAGCAAATATGTAGTAGAAGAATTTGATTCTTATAGGAAAATCATTTTTTTCCAATTTTATCAGAAGTATGTTGAAGAAGAACTAGGGAAAACACCACTAAATGAAGGTGGGTTTGAAGAAGTTTTTGATTCAAATTTTCAGTTTGGAACTGAAGTCAAAAATTATTCATGGAGCAATAATTATGATATGATAATACTTTCAAGAGTACTCCATTATATGGAGAAAGAGGAACAAATAGATGTACTAAAAAAAGCAGTTGAGAACTTAAATAAAAAAGGTGTTTTATTTATTGTAAATAGACTTAACACAGAAAAATCTATTGATTTAACAGCAGTAATCAATATGTTTAATTTGAAAAGGGTAAAAGAAGACTTATATAAAGAAAAACATGTTATACATGTTTTAGTAAAGTTATAATTCAGCCCTCGCTGTCGAAAGCCTTACGGTAAAAAACAGCCTTATTGCCGGATTTATTCCGGCATCTGTTTATTGAGTGCCTTTTTTGAACAGACTCCGCAACAAGTGCGGAGATGTTATTTAACCTGATCGAAAACAATTCCTAAGTTCTTTTCAAAATAGCGTAATTGCTTTAATTCGTAAGAAGTTACCMAGCTTAATGATATTCCTCTTTTTCCAGCTCGGGCTGTTCTTCCACTCCGGTGAGTGTAATATTCTTCTTGGTCGGGTAATTGGTAGTGCAATACATAAGAAAGTGCTTCTACATCAATCCCACGAGCAGCGATATCGGTAGCCACCAATACTTGTATGCTTTCATTTTTAAAAGCACGCATGGCTTTATCTCTTTCTTTTTGMRKTAAATCWCCATGTATRCAATCTRYMGCTACATTYTTWGCAATTAATTGTTTGGTTAGYTTTTGWGTAGCAGCTTTYGTTTTACAGAAWATAATMCCTCTRTYTTCWCCTTGRGMTTTCAAGAATTGCACAATTTTATTCAGTTTTTCTATTTCATCACAAATCAAATATTGGTGTTCTATATTTTTGTTGACTGTATTTTTATTACTCACTTCAATTCTGTAAGCATCTTCAGCCATATGTTCGTTAATGATTTCTCTAATGCCATGAGGCATAGTAGCAGAAAATAACCATGTTTGCTCTTTGCGAGGAATAAAATCAAGTATTTGATCCAATTCTTTTTTAAAACCCATACTCAACATTTCATCTGCTTCATCAAGTATTACTGTTTTAACGTGTTTTAAATCAACTGCTTTTCTGTTTACCAAGTCAATTAATCGTCCTGGTGTGGCTACAACAATGTGAGTGGGTCTGTTTAGGTTTCTTATTTGGATGTCAATTTTTTCTCCACCATAAACTGCTTCTACAAATATTTTATGGGTGTACTTAGTGAACTTAAAAAGTTGTTTTGCCACTTGTTGCCCTAATTCTCTGGTCGGACACAAAATAATACCTTGTACAACACTACTATTGGGATTTATACTTTGTAATAGTGGTAACCCATACGCAGCAGTTTTTCCAGTTCCAGTATTGGCTTGGCCGACTAAGTCCGTTTTTGTAGTTAAAAGCAGTGGAATTACTTCATTTTGTATTTCTGTAGGTGTAATGATATTAAGCTCATTTAAGCCTTTTATAAAACCACTATCAACTCCTAAATCTTTAAAATTTCCCAAAACAACTTATTTTTATTTTAGCAAAAATAGTTATTCAAAAACGTAGCGATAAATAAAACACTCATTATTAATGAGTTTTATAAAAAAAAAACTACTTTTGTCCAGAATATTAATTAATAAATAAGAATAATGAGTAAAGGAACAGTAAAATTCTTCAATGCAACTAAAGGTTTTGGTTTTATCACTGAAGAAGGAGTAGAAAAAGATCATTTCGTACACGTATCTGGTTTAATTGATGAAATTAACGAAGGTGATGAAGTTGAATTTGAATTAGAGGAAGGGAAGAGAGGAATGAATGCAGTTAACGTAAAAGTAGTTTAATACACATATAAGTTACTTCAAAAAAACAAAGTCCTGACATAACTGTCAGGACTTTTTTTATGTCATATATAAAACATATATAGTTTTTTATATGTGTTTAAAATGTTTAGTATATTTGCAAATGAAATATTCATTATAAAATAAGAAGATATGTACTACATTAATAAAACAACTAATTACAACTTTGAAGAAGCAGAACAAAAAATCAGAGAAGCATTAAAAGATAAAGGGTTTGGTATTCTTACAGAAATAGATATGCAGGCAACAATGAAAAATAAAATAGATAAAGACATTCTTCCTTATAAAATATTAGGAGCATGCAATCCTAATTTTGCTTACCAAGCTTTGCAAGAGGAAGAGAAGATAGGGATAATGTTGCCTTGTAACGTTACTGTAATTGAAAATGAAAATGGAAGTGTAGATGTTTCCGTTATAGATCCAGAAAAAGCATTTGAGGCTATTGGCAACAAAGCTATAGAGCCTTTTGCTAAAGAAGTAAAAAAGGTTTTAGAGGAAGCTTTAAGCAGTATCTAATTTGTTAATAAAAGTTAATTACTTTTTTGAAAAGAAAATGGTTAAAAGCTTTGTCTTTTTTAGATTTGTAATCTAAAATTTATATAGCTATGCAAACAAATGCAATAAAAGAAACTAACTTCAATTTTCCTGGTCAAACTAAATATTATAAAGGAAAAGTAAGGGAAGTATACACTATTGATAATGAATTATTGGTAATGATTGTTTCAGATCGTATTTCTGCATTTGATGTGGTGTTGCCTAAAGCAATTCCATATAAAGGACAAGTATTGAATCAAATTGCTGCTAAATTCTTAAAAGCAACTGAAGATATAGTTCAAAATTGGGTAATTGAGGTGCCAGACCCAAGTGTTACCATTGGAAAAATGTGTGAGCCATTTAAAGTAGAAATGGTAATAAGAGGCTATTTGTCTGGTCATGCATGGAGAGAGTACAGAGACGGGAAGAGAATACTATGTGGTGTTGCAATGCCAGACGGAATGAAAGAGAATGATAAATTTCCTGAACCAATATTAACTCCAACAACAAAGGAGGATGTTGGGCATGATGAAGATATTGTGCGAGAAGATATTCTTTCTCAAGGACTAGTATCTGAAGAAGATTACTTAAAGTTAGAAGATTATACTCGTAGAATTTTTCAGAGGGGAACAGATATAGCAGCTGAAAAAGGATTGATTTTAGTAGATACTAAATATGAATTTGGTAAGGTAGGTGATGAGATATATTTAATTGATGAAATCCATACCCCAGATTCTTCACGGTATTTTTATTCTGATGGTTATCAGGATAGACAAGATGCGGATGAGAAACAAAAACAATTGTCTAAAGAGTTTGTTAGACAATGGTTAATTGAAAATAATTTTCAGGGATTGGAAGGGCAAACTATTCCTGAAATGTCTGATGAATTTATTAATAAAATATCAGAACGATACATTGAATTATATGAGCACATTACTGGAGATAAATTCGTTAAGTCTGATGTTTCGGATGTTTTAAAACGTGTTGAGTCTAATATTAACAAGTCACTAACTGAGTTGGTGTAAAATTTAAGGAGAAGATAAATACTTCTCCTTAAAAATAAATCAAATAGATGTATATACATTAAATGTTTTTGTATATATTTGCACTGTAAATAAAAATTATGAAAATAGGGGAGGAAATAAAGCAAGATAAATTTTCGTCAGAATTTCAAAAAGCAGTTATAAATATTTTATATACAAGCCATTGGTTAGAAGCAGAGAATGCAAAGTTTTTGAAACCATATGGTATTAGCCCTCAGCAATATAATGTGTTAAGGATATTAAAAGGGCAGGGGGATAATGCTATTTCGGTAAATAACATAATGAGTAGAATGATAGATAAAATGTCTAACGCAAGTAGGTTGGTAGAGAAATTAAGACAGAAAAAATTGATAAAGAGAGTTATTTGCGAGAAAGATAGAAGGCAGGTAGATGTAAAAATAACAGTAGCTGGAATTAAGTTATTGGATGTGTTAAGCAAAAAAATAACAGAATTTGACAATTTGATATCAAACATTACTAAGAAAGAAGCAGAAAAATTAAACGATATTTTAGATAAGGTTAGAGGATAAAAAATTTATATAAATGTATGTATATACATATGAAAAAATAAGGTATGTCAGTTAAAATTTTAAAAATAGAGAATCAAGCCACAGGCTCTTTTGCTGGAGGAGCAATCTTAGAGAATAAACCAATTGGTTTTCCTCAGGATGGTGGAACTCAAAGTCCATATTCGAACTTATTCTATTGGGCTAATGCTTGGTCAGATAATGGAGGATTAATAGATGAGCACCCACATAAGATGTTTGAAATTATGTCATTTGTAATTGAAGGAGAAATTCAACATTATGATAGCAAGTTTGACAGGTGGCTTTCTTTAAAAAAGGGAGATGCTCAAATTATTCGTTCAGGAAATGGAATAACACATGCAGAACGACTAATGGAAGGAGGAAGGATGTTTCAGATATGGTTTGATCCAAACATTAAGAAAACAATGCTTCAGGAAGCTACTTATGATGATTACAAGTCAGATGACATGAAATATTATGAAGAAAATGGAATTTCATACAAAGATTATATTGGAAATGGTGGTCCTATACAGATGGATAGTGAGGGCATTGATATTAATGAGATAAGTATCCCTAAAGGAAACCATCACTTCGGTTTGGATGAAACTAAAATTCATTCTTATTATTTATTAGAAGGAGAAGCTTCCATAGAGGGAAAAGGGTTGTTGGAGCATGATTTTGTTATTGTAGAAAATGAAAAAGAATTAAATATAGTTGTAAATAAGGATGTGCTATTTTTTAAGGTCTCCGTTCCTCAACAACTATCATATAAAACATATTTAGAACTAGTAAAAAATTAAAACATGGAAGTATTAGACGTAATAAAAGACAGATTTAGTCCGTATGAATTTACGGACAAGCAATTAACAGAAAATGATTTACAAACCTTATTTGAAGCAGCAGGAAAGGCAGCTTCAGCTTTTAACGAGCAACCTTGGCGATTTATTTATGCCTTAAGGCAGGATGAAGAAGAGTTTAAAACATTACACGAATGTTTAGTTGATGGTAATCAAGGTTGGACAAAAAATGTAGCAGCTTTAGTTATTACGGTGATGAGTAAAACTTATGCGAAAAATGGAAATGAAAATACAGTTGCTATGCATGATTTAGGATTGGCTGTGGGTAATTTAACTCTTCAGGCTTCTGCGATGGGAATACATTTGCATCAAATGGCGGGAATTATACCTCAGAATGCAATAGATAAATTAAACATCCCCGAAGGCTTTCAACCACTAACGGCAATTGCCTTAGGTTATTATGAGGGCGATTCAGATGTGAAGGAAAAAAAGCCTGTTGAAGAAATAGCGTTTAAAGGAAAATGGAAATAATGCAATCATTTAGTATATTTAGATAAAATTAAAAAAAATATGGAATTACCAAAAAGAGCAGGAGATTCTCCTTCTGCAGTAGAGTTAGAAGAAGGTAAAATTTACGCGTGGTGTAGCTGTGGTTTATCAGAAAACCAGCCATACTGTGATGGGAAGCATGCAGGAACAGATTTTAAACCAATTGTAGAGAAAGCTGAGACAACTGAAACCAAGTATTTTTGCACATGTAAACAGACTAAAAATGGTCCATTATGTGATGGGTCTCACTCTAATTAAGGTCTGATAATACTTTTTCTTTTGGAGTTGTATTTGGATAAAATTCAAGAATTCTATCAAGAACTTCATCTACAATAATATCAGGGCATGATGCTCCACTAGTTAATACAATCCTAGTTACGTCTTTATTTTTAGGTAAGTAATTAGTAGATGTAGTTTTCCTTTTATTGTGATAATCAAAATGATTAATGATTTCATTATTTTCAATTTCTAATGCAGAGTTTATAAAAAAGGTAGGTAATTTTCCTTCACATAATTCAACAATATGAGAAGTATTTGAACTATTATAACCTCCAACTACAATAGCTAAATCTGCTGATTCTTTTAACAAGCCAATAGTCGCCTGTTGATTATCATTAGTAGCGTAACATAGCGTATCCCGAGTATCTGAAAAATGGTTTTTATAATTCTCTAATCCATGTTTTTTAATCATAGTCTTTTTAAGGAAGTCTGCAATCTCCTGTGTTTCAGTAGCTAGCATAGTAGTTTGGTTGACCACGCCAATCTTATCCAAGTGTTTAATGATATCAATATCTTTAGAATACCTATCCTTAAATACAACATTAAATTCTTCTTTATTTATCTTTCCTAATATAATATCTTCTAATATTTTAGCCTCATTAATGTCTTTAATAATTAAAGATGGACCACTTGAGTTACTATGAGAAAAAGTAGCTCTTGTTTCTTCATGGTTATGCTTTCCATGGATGATAGTCGTGAAATTATTAGCTCCTAATTTATCAGATTCTTTCCATACTTTTTCAACAAAAGGACAAGTTGTATTGTATTCCTTTGTTGATAATCCTATCGATTTTATTTTATCTTCAATTTCTAATGTAGTACCAAATGCAGGAATAATTATAATGTCTTCATTTGTAAGCTCACTCCAATTAACGATTTGATTTCCTTTAGTGTCCATAATAAAACGCACTCCTTTTTTACGCAAATCATCATTTACAGTCGGGTTGTGAATCATTTGACTTAACAAGTATATGTTTCTTTTAGGATTTTCTTCTATGGCTTTATATGCTTTTTCAATCGCATTTTCAACACCATAGCAAAATCCAAAATGTCGAGCAATTAGAAACTGAACAGAGCCAAAATCGAGTATAGTAGGAGTAAAGTCTTTTTTCCTGAGGTCATTAATTTTTCTTAACTCTTTTATAGTAGAAATAAAAGAGCTTTTATAATATGTCGGAATCTCAAAATTTTTCATAATTGGTTAACAAATTTATACTTTGAATTTAAAATAAACTAAAGCAATGTTGTTTTATTGGAACCTAGTCTATTAATATGTTGATATTCTTTGCTTTGTAAGAAAATAAACATATTTTTGTCGCTCTTAAAATTAAATGGCCTTATTTCAGTGTATGGCTAAGTAAATTCCTCTCGTTAAAACTGACAATGAACGAGATACAAAGATTAAAAAATGGCAGATAAAAAAGAAGAAGCTGTTGAAAAAAAACTAGTAGCAAAGAAAACTACTCCAAAAAAAGCAGAAGCTAAAAAAGCTGACAAACCAGTTGCTAAGAAAAAAGTAACTCCTAAAAAGGAAACAGCAAAAARGACTACTCCAAAAGCTAAAAAAGCAGACGAAGTTAAAGAAACTCCAAAGACAAATGAGGTTGAAAAAGTTGAGGACGCTGCAACTAAGCAGTCTCCTAAGGTAGAAGCGAAAACTGAAACTGTAGACGCTGCGACTGAGCAGGCCGCTCCGGTTAAAAAGGCAGCTCCTAAGAAAAAAGGAGAAATTAAGCCTTTAGCAGATTTCGATTGGGATACTATTGGAAAAAGAGTAGAGACTTATTCTGCAGCTGAGCAAAAAGAGTTGGAGAAAGTTTACAATGAGACATTAAAGTCTATCTCTGATCAAGAAGTATTAGACGGTATAGTAGCTAAGAAATCAAACAGAGATGTTGTTATTAATATTGGCTATAAATCAGAAGCTGTAATTTCAATTTCTGAATTTAGATATAATCCAGACTTAAAAGAAGGAGATACAGTTGAAGTATTTGTTGTAAGTCAAGAAGATAAAAATGGACAATTAATTTTATCTCATAGTAAAGCAAGAGCTTTAAGAGCTTGGGATAGAGTAAACGAAGTTTTAGAAACTCAAGAAATTATTAAAGGTTACGTTAAATGTAGAACTAAAGGAGGTTTAATTGTAGATGTGTTCGGAATTGAAGCATTCTTACCTGGTTCTCAAATTGATGTTAAACCAATTAGAGACTATGATGTGTACGTTGATAAAACAATGGAATTTAAAGTTGTTAAGATTAACAAAGAATTTAAAAACATTGTAGTTTCTCATAAAGCATTAATTGAAGCTGAATTAGAGCAACAAAAAGCACAAATTATTTCTAAATTAGAAATCGGACAAGTATTAGAAGGTACTGTTAAAAACATTACTTCTTACGGAGTATTTATTGATTTAGGTGGTGTTGATGGATTGGTTCATATTACAGACTTATCGTGGGGTAGAATTAATCATCCTGATGAATTTTTAGAACTAGACCAAAAGTTAAATGTTGTAATTCTTGATTTTGATGATGATAAGAAAAGAATTGCATTAGGCGTTAAACAATTACAAGAGCATCCTTGGGACAAGTTAGATACTAAACTAGCTATCGGAGATAAAGTGAAAGGAAAAGTTGTTGTTGTAGCTGATTATGGTGCGTTTATCGAAGTTATTCCTGGTGTAGAAGGATTAGTTCATGTGTCTGAAATCACATGGAGTAATCATTTAAAACCTGCACAAGAATTCTTTACAGTTGGTGATGAAATTGAAACTCAGGTGTTAACCTTGGATAGAGAAGAAAGAAAAATGAGTTTAGGTGTTAAACAATTAACACCAGATCCATGGGAGAATGTTGAAAAGAAATATTCTATTGACTCTAAACATAAAGGGAAAGTAACTAACATCTCAGATTTCGGAGTATTTGTTGCTCTAGAAATGGGAGTAGACGGATTAATTCATATCTCTGATTTATCATGGTCTAAGAAAATTAATCATCCATCTGAAATTACCAGTGTTGGTAATGAAATGGAAATTGTAATCTTAGAAATTGATAGAGAGAACAGAAGATTAAGTTTAGGGTACAAACAATTAGAAGATAATCCTTGGGATACTTACGAAACTATATTTACTGAAGGTTCAGTACAAGCTGGAACAGTTACCGAAATTACTGCTAAAGGTTTAACCATTGTTACTTTAGAGCACGGTGTGGAAGGAATTGTAACGAAAAGAAATGCTGAAAAAGAAGACGGCACCTTACTTAAAATAGAAGACAAAGTTGACTTTAAGGTGTTAGAATTTAATAAAAGGTCTAAAAAGATAGTTTTATCTCATACTAATATGTTTAAAGAAACAGAGGCAGAGGTTAAAGCTAAGAAGAAGACTAGTGCTCATAAAGCTTCTAAAGCTGTGAGAAAACTTAATGATAATGTTGAAAAAACAACATTAGGTGATTTAGATGCACTTACTGCTTTAAAAGAAGACCTTGAAAAAGGAGAAAAGTAAGATTATAATTAAGAAAATGAAGCCTCAGATTAATTTCTGAGGCTTTTTTTTGTTAAATACTTTTAGTTTAAAGAAATAGATATATCTTTGTGCTTTAATGAAGCATAACGATCGAATAATACTTGATTCTACACAATTTGATCTTACCATTAAAAGGTTAGCCCATCAGCTTATTGAAAACCATAACGATTTCTCGAATACAATAATTATTGGTTTACAACCAAGAGGTACTTATTTAGCTGATAGAATTAAAGCTGAGCTAAAATTAATCGATAAAACTTATGATATCCCTTTAGGCACTTTAGATGTTACTTTTTACAGGGACGATTATAGAAGGCAAAACAACCCATTAGTTCCAAGTAAAACGGAAATGGAATTTGACATAGAGGATAAGAATGTAATTTTAGTTGATGATGTTTTGTTTACAGGAAGAACCATAAGATCAGGGCTAGATGCAATGCTAGCTTTCGGAAGACCAAAAATGGTAGAGTTATTAGTATTGATTAATAGACGCTACGAAAGACATTTGCCAATACAAGCAGATTACATTGGTAAAAATATTCATACAATTGTTTCTGAACGTGCAAAGGTAAGCTGGTCAGCAACAGATGGAGAAGATAAAGTAATTTTATACACACCAGATGATGAATAAATTAAGTGTGAATCACCTCTTAGGAATCAAATATCTTACTAAAGCAGATATTAATTTGATTTTTGAAACTGCCGATCATTTTAAAGAAGTTATTAATCGTCCCATTAAAAAAGTACCTTCATTACGAGACATTACCATCGCCAATTTATTTTTTGAAAATTCTACAAGAACAAAATTATCCTTTGAAATAGCAGAGAAAAGATTATCAGCAGATATATTAAACTTCTCATCTTCAAGCTCATCAGTAACTAAAGGGGAAACTTTAATTGATACAGTGAACAACATTCTTTCTATGAAAGTAGACATGGTAGTTATGAGGCATCCAAATCCTGGAGCGGCTGATTTTTTATCTAAACATGTTGATGCGAAAATTATAAATGCAGGAGACGGAGCACACGAACATCCAACGCAAGCTTTATTGGATTCTTTTTCTATTAGGGAAAAGTATGATGATTTAAAAGGAAAAAATGTAGTAATTGTAGGTGACATCATTCATTCAAGAGTGGCGCTTTCTAATATTTTTTGCTTAAAAAAGCTAGGAGCAAATGTAAGGGTGTGTGGACCTCTAACTTTGATTCCAAAACACATCGCATCTTTAGGAGTAGAAGTGATGACGAACTTAAAAGATGCGTTAAATTGGTGTGATGTTGCTATGATGTTAAGAATACAGCTCGAAAGGCAAAATATGAAGTTCTTTCCATCCCTTAGAGAATACTCAATGCAATATGGATTAGATAAACAACTCCTAGATTCTTTAGACAAGGAAATTACAGTAATGCATCCAGGCCCAATTAATAGAGGAGTAGAAATTACGTCAGATGTAGCAGACAGTAAACAATCAATAATATTAGAACAAGTACAAAATGGAGTAGCAATAAGAATGGCTGTTCTTTACTTGTTAGCAGGAAAAATAGAATAAATTAATTACGTCATTGCGAGCGTAATGCAATGAAGCAAAGCAATCTTGAAAATCAAAAAACGAGATTGCTTCGTCCCTCGCAATGACGAATAAAACAATTAGAATGAAAGCAATAATTAAAACAGACAAAGGAGATATGACTATAGAGTTGTACGAAAAAGATGCTCCGAAAACAGTAGAAAATTTTACAGCATTAATTAAAAAAGGGTATTACAATGGATTAACTTTTCATAGAGTATTACCCGATTTTGTAATACAAGGTGGTTGCCCTGATGGAACGGGTGCTGGAGGCCCAGGTTATGAAATAGATTGTGAATTAGATGGAGATAATCAATACCACGATAAAGGAGTTTTATCTATGGCTCATGCAGGAAGAAATACTGGTGGTTCTCAATTCTTTATTTGCCACAGTAGAAATAATACGGCTCATTTAGATGGCAACCATACTTGCTTTGGTAAAGTAATAGAAGGATTGGATGTTATTGACCAAATAGCAGAAGGCGATAAAATGAATAGTGTAGAGGTAATCGATTAAGACTTTGACCTTTTAACATATTTTAAAACCTCCTTCAGTAATGATGGAGGTTTTTTTTGTATATTTATAGTATGAAAAAACTAATGATACCCACGCTAATATTTTCCGCACTTTTATTTTCTTGTGGAGATATTGATTTAGATCAAGATGTAACCACTGGAGGAGCACTTGATGTATTAGATGCTGTTGAAGCAATTGAGGCACTTGAGGGAGAGAATGACAATCAAATGATTGCCATTAAAGAATTGAGATTTGAAGCCATTTTTGATGGCAAAAATTTAACTGTGAAAAACCCATACTCAAGTACAGGTGTTGGTTGGTGTGTTAAAAGTATAACTATTAATGAAGACAAGGGACTCCTATTTCCTATAAAGGAGGAATCTGAAGTGTATGAATTTGATTTATCTACTCTAGGTATCGAAGAGGGAGCAACATATACTGTTCTTGTAATGCATGAGGAAGGATGTCTTCCAGAAATAATTACTGATTAAAGTGCTGACTGAAAAGAAACCATCTTAATAGCGGTAACAGCAGCTTCATCACCCTTGTTACCATGTTTACCTCCAGAACGGTCAATAGCTTGTTGTTCGGTATTATCTGTTAGAACACCAAAAATTACGGGCTTATCATATTTCAAGGCAACATCCTTAACTCCAATAACAGTTCCTTGGCATACAAAATCAAAATGTTTGGTTTCTCCCTGTATTACACTTCCCAAACAGATAACAGCATCAACATTTGTTTTCTCAAAAAAGGTTTGGGCTCCTAAAGGCAATTCAAATGCTCCAGGAACGAACTTAACCGTAATGTTAACTTCTTTAGCCCCGTGCTTTAAGAGTGTGTTATAAGCACCTTTTAATAAGCCTTTGGTAATCTTTTCGTTCCATTCAGAAACAACAATTCCGAATGCCATTTTACTAGCATCCGGAATTGAATTAATATCATAATCAGATAAATTGTTATTTGCTGTAGCCATTATTTTAATGATTCTACTCTAGCAATATATTTATCTATCGTTTGTGCTTCTCTAGAGTCTGGGTAGTCTGTTTTAATTGTTTTGTATTTAATTTCTGCAGTAGCAAAATCTTGTTTATCCTCATAAGCAACACCAGCTTTAAACAAATAAATAGGAGATGTTAATTTATTATCTCCATTTACAACTGCTTTTTCGTAATAATTAATTGCTTCGTCAATATCGTTAAGCTCCATGTACGAATCTCCAATAGCACCTAAAGCAATTGTACTAATCATAATATCATCAGAGCTAAAGCGTTGCAATTCTTCAATAGCATATTCATACTCGCCAGTATTTCTATAACAAATTCCTAAATAATAATGAGCTAAGTTAGCAGTTTTGGTTCCGCTGTATTCATCAATTATATCAATAAACCCATAATTTAAGCCGTCACCATTAATTGCTTTTTGCAGAGAATCTTGCTCAAAGTATTTTTCAGCCATAAACATATCTGCTTGAGCTTCAAACTCCATCGGAGCAATAATTAATTTTTTATAGCCAAAATAACCTCCAATTATAACAATAGCTCCTAAAATAACAATAGTTAGTATCTGTTTATTCTTTTCAATAAAGTCTTCCGTTTTACTATAAACCTCTTGTACATCAACAATAGTATCAGTATTTTCTGTTGTATTTTTACTCATTTTTATTCAGATAATTTATAAGACTGGCAAAAATAGTTTTTTTTTAATTTGATTAAGAATTTTAACACTTAAATCTCTACATCTTTTTTAAATTTGCACCATGTTTTTAAAACAACTCTCTGTATTAAATTTCAAAAATTGTGAAGAAGCTCAATTAGAATTTTCTAAAAAAATAAATTGCTTTTTAGGTGGTAATGGTGAAGGGAAAACAAATTTATTGGATGCTATTTATTATTTGTCTTTTTGCAAAAGTTATTTCAACCCTAATGATAGTCAGAACATTAAGCACGAATTCCCATTTTTTGTAATAGAAGGTACTTACGGTGATAATGAAGAAATTATTTATTGTGGGGTTAAAAAGGGGCAAAAAAAACAGTTTAAACGAAATAAAAAGAGTTATGATAAGTTGGCAGATCATATTGGAAGGATTCCTTTAGTAATAATTACCCCCTTAGATATACTATTAATTATTGATGGAAGTGATGTCAGAAGAAAATTTATTGATGGAATCATATCGCAATATGACAATAGCTACTTAACCCATTTGCTAGCCTACAATAAAGCATTGAATCATCGCAATTTATTGCTAAAATCATTTTGGATAAATAGAAATTTTGAACAAGAATCTCTAGATATTTGGGATGAACAACTCTTGCAATATGGAGAGTTAATACACTGTTCTCGTAAAAAATTCATTCATGATTTCTCTCCAATATTTCAGAAGTTCTATTCTGAATTAAGTCAAGATCAAGAAAAAGTAGAATTAGAATACCGATCACAATTAAATGATGGAGATTTTAACTCAATACTAAAAGAAACCATTGCTAAAGATAGAGAGAACCATTACAGTAACACAGGTATCCATAAAGATGATTTAGTATTTAACTTAAATGGTTTTCCACTCAAAAAATTTGGATCACAAGGTCAACAAAAAACCTACTTATTGGCGCTTAAACTTGCTCAAGCAGAGTTAATAACATCAATAAGCAATAATAAGGCAATCATCCTTTTAGATGATATTTACGATAAATTAGATGGCAAAAGAATGAATCAACTGCTAGGTATTGTAGGGAAAGGTAATTTCGGACAAATATTTATTACTGATACTAACTTAGAACGTATTCCTGCTATTTTAACAGAAGAAAATATTAATTTTAAGTCGTTTACTATAAAAGAAGGAATTGTTAAAGATGCCTAAGGAAAAACCATTAAAAAAAACCATAGATAAGCTATTAAGAGCTTATGGCTACCAAGATCAATTGGATGAGATTGAATTAATTAAAATTTATCAGGAATTAGTAGGTAAGCTATTCAAGAATCACACTCAAAAAATTTGGTTTAAAAGCAAAATACTTTATATAAAATTGGATTCCGCATCTTTAAAGCAAGAATTAAGTTATGTCAAGGAAGGGTTGGTAGAAAAAATAAACAGAGAATTAGGCAGAAAAGTGGTAGATAAAATTGTAATTAAATAGTGGGTGCAATCAAAAACATACAAGAGAAACTTGGTCGTTTTATTCTTAAAAAAGAAAGTAAAAATATACAAAGAAATGTTAAAGCTTTTAGCATAGATAATGCATCGACCATTGGTATAGTTTATGATGCAACCAATAGAAATGATGCTGAAATTGTAAAGAATTTTGTTCAATATTTTAAAGAAGAACGTAAAGATGTTTTATCTATTGGATTTATTAATTCTAAAGATTCATCTGAAGTTGTAACATCTCACTTAAATTACGTTTATTTCGATAAAAAGAATTTATCTAGCACTAATGTCCCGAAAGGAAATGAAGTAGAAAATTTTATTAATAAGCCTTTTAGTATTTTAATAGATCTAAATATCAATGATTGCTTCCCTATAGAATATATTAATAGTTTATCTAATGCTAAATTTAAAGTAGGAGCTAAGGGATCTTATAGAGATGATGTTTGTGATTTAGTAATAGACATTGATGAAAATAATAAAATAGAGTACTTAATAATTCAATTAAAACGGTACTTAAAAATGATTAAAAATTAAGAGATGTCACTAAATAAGTAGTGATAATCTTCTTTATTGTGAGAATACGTTTTTTTAACAATTCCATTTTTCTTAAAATGAATCTCAGACTTGAAAATAGGGCCATCATAACAAAAGCTATGGAATTCACCATTCTCTCCACAAGGGTCAACCTTTTTTGGTAATAAATTAATAAAGGAGTTAGAAAAGTCAATTCCAATTAAACCTCTTGGAATTTTACCAGTATCAATACTGCAGATGTGTGTTTTAAATCCTTCTTTAAGAAACTGATTAGCTAAGATTTTAGTGTCTTTCTCCCATAAAGGGAATAGAGCTTCCATGCCAACTTCTCTTAATTTTCCTTCTCTATATATTTTAAGATCTTCAAGAAAAATATCACCAAAAGCTACTTTTGTAATTCCTTTATCTTTAAGCGAAAGAAGTAATACTCTCATTTTTTCATCATACTCATTGTGAGTTTTTTCTTCGATATATAGTTTGATTAAAGGTATCCCTATATTCTTAGCTTGTTTTTCAATTAAAGATTCAGGAACCCCATGCATAGAAACTCTTTTATTGGGTTTAAAGATATTGGTAAGCAAATACTTTACGTTATACTTTCCTTGGCTAAGAAGTTGAAAGAGAGCGAAGGATGAATCTTTTCCTCCGCTCCAAGACATTACAATATCTTCTTTCTTATTCACTATTCAATAAATAGAAATTCTCCAGGAATAATACCGCTGTTAAACTGATGGATTAAAACACCTGCTGAAGAGTACCTAAAAATAACTCCATTTTGTATAAAATCAATGGCATCAGAGATATAAACATCTTCATTAAGTGGGTCAATACCCAATCCGTAAAAATTATTACTACTACTGGTAATAAAAGAACTTGTAGGCAATGTAGCATCATTAATATTCATATTATAAATATTAGAATTAATGAAATAAAGTTGGTCTTTAGCATTATTTATTTTTAGGCTTCCTGGTGATTCAGCTATATTCGGAAACACAAAAGTAGCTTCAATGACTCTTGTTTGAGGATTGTATCGAATCAATTCAGGATTGGTTTGGTTAAATCCTCCATCGCACATTATCCAAAGTTTATTATTTTGATCTAATACAATACTGTTGGGTTGACTGCCTAATTTAACACTATCAATCAACGTGTTATTGGTTGGGTTAATAATTAGTAAATTATCGTTGGTCATGTCGCAAACATAAACCGTATCGTTGTGTAAAATTAACTCTTCAGTCCAACCACTTAATGAAATACTGCTTGTAATGGTGTTGCTGTTTAAATCAACTACTTGTATGGAGCTGGAATACAAATCTGTAACATAAGCAGTGTTGTTGTTTATCGGTAGGAAATAACGAGGAGAGCTAAACCCTGTTATTATTGCTAAAGAGTTAAAATTGTTAATATCAACCACTTCTACCTTATTAGAATTGTTAACTACAATGTATGCTTTGTTGTTAATTTGTGTAATCGATTGAACTACATCACCTAAAGGAATGTTGTTATTTGATTGTGAAAATATAWTCTGCGAAACACTTTGATTTGAAGGATTGTATAACGAAATGGAGCCATTTCCAAATCCAAAATTACCTTCATTTACAATTAATACATCAGCAAAGGTTGTTTGGGWATTTTCATTAGCACAATCAATACATTGCGGACCAAGTTCTTTTTTAGAGCAAGCAAACAAGCTAATAACAATTGATATGTATAATAACACCCTCAATTAATTAAATCGGAAGGTTAAAGTAAATAGGTAATTTCTTCCTGGTATTGGTCTCCAGGCGATGGATTGGTAATTTTGGTTAAAAAGATTATTTACTTTAAAGCTGGTACTGAAACTTGATTTATCATTGATCTTAAACCTTTTATTTAGCCCTATGTCAGAAATAAAATTAGCGGGTAAATACCAATTGTTATCTGTACTCATAAAACGTTTTCCGGTATAACTGTAATTGTAGTTTAAGCTATACGATTTGTAAACTGCTCTAATAGAATAGTTAATTTGATGGAAAGGCACGTAAATAAGTTGTTTTCCGACTGRATTATCGAGTTCACTTTGCTCTTTTAAATTAGTACTAAACGTATTGCTGTAATTGATATTTGCATTAATTCTTATTTTGTTAATACTGGTTTGAAGCTTTAAGCTTAACTCAATTCCTTTATTCTCTACCTCTTTTAAGTTACTCGGACTCCAAAAACCAAATTGGGTGGGTTGCCAAATAATCCAATCGTAAACATAGGAATAGAAACCTGTTGCATCCATAATAAGCATAGTTTGTTTGGTTTTGTGTGTGTAACTTGTTCCAAATTCAATCATTTCAGCTCGTTCTGGTTTAAGGTTAGGGTTTCCTCCTGGATTCCAATACAAATCATTAAAAGTAGGGTAGTTGTAATTAATGCCAGCATTGGCTTTTAGTTTTAACTGACGTTTTTTGAGGAATCCGTAGTTAACTGCTAAGGTAGGAGCAAGCAATTGGGTGTTTTCTCCTACTTGTGTAAATCGATTCAAAGCATCAATGTTCAAACGTTTAAAGTTCTTAGTTAAACCTAATAACCAAGTATTGTTGTAGCGCTTATGCTTTGCATCATAACCATCAGCTTTTGCTTGTTCATAGCGAACAGAAACATCGTTGGTTAATACAAAATGATGCTTCAAGTAATACTTAGTAAGTAGCTTACTGTTAATTAAATAACTATTGTTTGTTGAATTTATGTCAGCTAAAGAATTTTTATAAACTAAGTTGTCTTTTACAAAAGCATTTACCCATTTATATTTTAAATTACCAGCCAAACCCTTCCATTCTAATAATGCTCGCAAGGATTCATCTTGTTGTTTTTCATTATTTTGAGCAACTAACATTGTGGGAGGTAACATTCTATCGCTGTTAAAATACCATAATCGAACACCAATACTTCCGTTTTTTAATTTCCTATAAACAGCTTGCTGAAATCCATATTGTTGCATTTTGGCTTTATTCTGAGTTAAAGTTGGTTGATCTTGTAAAGCGATGTTGGTGTAGTTGAAATCATTTTTTGCCGTATTGTAATAAAACTGGGTTTCGCTCATCCATTTTTTATTGGAGAGACTTATTTTTCCTGAAGTAATGTAGCTATTATAACTTCCAATAGATTGCTGAATAAGGCTACTAAAACCTTTATTGAATGTTGTTTTATTACTAAGACTTACGCTTCCTCCTAAAGCACCATTACCATCAATTAAACCACTTGCTCCGTGATGTAACTCTGCATCATCAAAAAACAAAGTAGGGTAGAGTGAAAAATCAATTTGTCCGTTCATTGGAGAATTTAAGCTAATGTCGTTCCACAGCACATTAGTATGTGAAGCCCCTGTTCCTCGAAAAGAGACTGTTGCTAAAGAACCTAAACCATAAGTTTTAACAAAAATAGGGGAGTGCTTTTCTAATAATTCCGAAAGTGTTGCTGATTCGCTAATAATTGATGAATCAAAAACAGTGGTCTTGTACGCCACTGGAACTTTTTTAGCAACAACTTTAACAGTTTCAATGTTTACGGTGTCTGTGGTATTTTGAGCAAAGACAACTTGATTTAGCGATAGAAGGATAATGACTATTGCTACTACTTTTTTCACAACCTATTGTTTGATAATTTTTTGAACAGTAAAGTCATTTTCTGAATAAACTTGAAGAAAATAAATGCCCGCTTCAAGCTGACTAATGCTGATTTGACTATCCAATACACCATTGGCTACTTGTTGCCCACTTAGGTTAACCATTTGATAAGTGTAGTTTCCTTGTTTTTTGAATTTAAAATAAACTATATCAGAAGAAGGGTTCGGGTAAATGGATAAAATAATTTCATTATTCAGTTCTTCAACAGAAGTTGAAGTAAAATTAATAACACCAATGGCATCTAAATCAAATCCCCCTGTAGGAAAGACAGTATTCCACGGGTCGTTTACAGGGTTATTTTGAGAATCGTAAGTAGCATAAGGTTCGTTAATATTTCCTACTACATCAATTACTCTAATGTGAGAAATACTATTTACATCTAATCCTGGAGTTCCTGCTAACTCGTTTAAATCGAAAGGAGCTCCGTATTGAGCTTTGTATTTACCAGCTAAATTATAGAGTTCCGTAGCATCTAAGGTTCCAAAACTAGGTACTTGAACACTTGTATCGGTTAATGATACTGCATCAAATCGGAAAAAGTTAACACCATCAGAACTAACCTCTACAAAAGCCAACTCTAAAAACAAACCATCAAATGAATTCTCAAAAACGGCAAAGTCTGCTCCAGGACCATCAAAGATTTTTCCGTTAAAAGTTAATGTAGCTGTGCCACCGTCACCTAAACTTACGACACCGTTAATACCCGATTTATCAGTAGCAGAAGTATCATTTCCTGCGGTGGTTTTACCTAAAGAAGTATCTGCAATGTTCTGCCAACCTCTTTCAATAATAGCATTAGTGGCCCAATCAATTATAATGGAAGAGTCTTTATGGATAGCGGCAGTCCCAATTTGCCCAGCTGGCGGAGCGTAAGGCCCCGCCATTTCTTGAGCAAATAGTTTCCCTATCAATAAACTTAAAACTATAGTTATCGTTAATTTCATTGTTTAATTATCCTTTCAACCTTAACTTGTCTGTTGGCAATTATCTTTATGAAATAAATACCGTTGTTTAAATCCCTTAAATCTAAGCTGTGAATCCCTTTAGCTATATTGCTTTGAGTAATAATCACTTTTCCTGTAACATCAATAATTTGAAGTAATCTCACATCATTTTCCAACTTAATAGAAACGTTATTCTTTGTAGGGTTAGGATAAACAGAAAAGTTAGTTTCAGCTATTAGTTCACTAACAGAAACTGTTTGATCATTAAAATTATCTAGTGCAAAAAATGAAGGAGTGTTCATTCCAAAAGCACCATTATCACTAGAGGTTAATACAAAAATAACACTATCAATTGTGCCTAAAGGAGTTAAATCAACCCAATTCCAATCTTTAACAATATAGTCTTGTGCATTATTGGTAAAACGATAATCAGCCAAATAGAATTCAACACTATCAGTAGTTAAATTACCTCCTGTATAACCCCAAATGGTTAATTTAAACCAATCAGGATCATTTCCTGATGCTCCACCAAATTGTTTGGCAAATGCATCACCATCTCTCATGCTGATAGCTGGATATGTTCCGTTGGTAATGTAAACTCCTGAAACAGTATTGTTAGCAGCAGCTCCTGTTAAATTTACTATACATTGGTTTGAGGTATTAGCAATTACATAATTTGAAGAGCCATTAACGCCCTCAGCTGTTCTTGCACTATATAAATTTCCAGAGCCAGAAGTTGTGCTGTCAGTCATATTAGAATAAGCAAAACCCGTTGACCAGAAACCAAATGCAAGGCTAAAACTAGTATCATAAACGTTAGGGTATATAGCGTCCCCACTCATAAATGTAGAAGTAAATAATCCATTATTATGCGTTCCGCTCATATCAGACCCATCCCAAAAAGAGTTAGAAGATAAGGTTAATCCTTCAAAATCTGAAACTGTTTGTGCGTTGGTGTTTTGTGAGGATAACACTAATCCTAAGCAGATAAATCCTGCCATTTTGTAAATTTTTCTCATCGGTTTAAATTTTAACGAGGTTAATAAATTAATTAAACCGGGATGTAAACAAGAATAGTTACTGTGAGGTAAACCAAAAATGCCTTTATTCCCGAAAGCTTGTTATGTAAAAAAACATAACCGTTAAAGGCAGGTCTTCTGACTCACTCCATATTTTTACGTCTTCCCGAGGGTTAGTCAGTGACTTGTTGTAAAAACGTGCAGAGCTTACAGCTGCGGGTACAGTTGAGGAATTCTTCGCTTTCCGTAGTTTTAACGTAGGCAAAGGCACCTCATTCCCTATTAATTCCAATAATTGGAAACCAATAACACAACAAAGCTATAATTAATTCGTTAACAATTCATTTATCAACAAAAAGATTATTAACTATTTTTGAATTGTATTTTTAACATTATTAAAAAATGTTTAACTATTGTATTTTAATCCTTTCATTTTTTATTTATCCGAATTTACAGGGGCAGAATTATTGTATTCAATTTTCTAAAGAAAAGAAGAAAAATATAATTATAGAGGAGGGGAAGAAAATCTCTTTTGTAATAAAATACAATGAGAACTGGGAAAAAGGTGTAATCACTAAAATAACTGCCGATAGCTTGTTTATAGAACAAGAAAGACCTAAAGAGGATATGCTGACAGAAAGGGAGAGCAACTATGAGATTATTGGGTATGCGGTAACCAATTTTAGAATGATTGCTTATTCAAAAACTACCACAACTATCGGTAAGACATCTCTTTCTGTAGTCATTTTAGCAACCCTTATAGCGACCAACGGAATGTTGCCGCTTGGACATGGTAAAAATGAACCTGCAAAAAAATTCTTTAAAAAAAATATTGATTTTGAAGAGGGCTGGTCTGCAAAAATTGTGGCATGTCCTTAAAAACCAAAAAAGAAAGGGACGTAATTATTTCTTCTTGTCCATGATAACTACATAAACACAATCACCTTTAACATTATTGATGTCAATGCCAAAATCCATCACTTTCGTTTGTTGCATTTTAACCAATTCTAAATGGTTTTCATCGTGAAGTGTAAATATGAAAAAAGATTTATCATCAACTAAGCGAAGTAATACTGTCATTATTTGCAAATCGTTATCCTCAATTTCTCTACGTTTTTCCTCAATCTCATCTACTGAAATACCGTAATGGTCTTTAAATACAGTTGCTAACACTTGATTCCCTTCAAAAAAAGCATTAATATTTTCTATTTCCCATACCTGAAAACCAGTATATAGTTGACATGTTTCACTAAATTCACTTACTAGCATATTGTTTGTTTTATGTTGGAAAAACTTTTAAAGCTTTAATCATAGACCCATTAAATGCTTCTTGGTTTATTCCTGTATTTATATTATTTTGATTAAAATATTGAATTAAATTTTCTGTTGCCATATTCCCTGTTAAGTCATCCGTTGCCATCGGGCAACCACCAAAGCCTTTAATGGCTCCATCAAACCGTTTACAACCATTTTGATACGCAGCATTTACTTTTTCCTCCCAAGTGGTCGGAGTGGTGTGTAAATGAGCTCCTATTTCTACCTCAGAGAATTCAGGAATGATGTTACTAAACAAATAACTAATGTTTTCGGGATTGGAAACTCCTATAGTATCAGAAAGGGCAATTATTTTAACACCTAAATCTGATAGTTTTTTTGTCCATTCAATAACAATATCTGCATTCCACTCATCTCCGTAAGGGTTGCCAAAAGCCATAGAAATGTAAACCACTAACTCTTTATTGTGTTTAATGCAAAGGTTTTGAATGTCAGCCACTCGAACTAATGATTCTGTAATGGATGAATTGGTATTGCGTTGCTGAAAAGTTTCTGAAATGGAAAAAGGGAACCCCAAGTACTTAATTTCTTCAAAATTACAAGCATCAATTGCGCCCCTTTGATTAGCAACAATGGCTAATAGTTTACTTTTAGTGGTGCTTAAATCAAGTTGATTTAACACCTCTGCAGTATCTTTTAACTGTGGTATTGCTTTTGGAGAAACAAAGCTTCCGAAATCAATGGTATTAAAACCTACTTTAAGTAATTGGCTAATGTAAGCCGCTTTTACATCGGTAGGAATAAAATCGTGTAAGCCCTGCATGGCATCTCTTGGGCATTCAATAATCTTAACCATATTTTTCTATTATTGCTTTGTTAATCTCCTTAATTAAACCTGGTCCTTCGTATATAAATCCTGTAAATATTTGAATTAAATCTGCCCCAGCTTCTAGTTTTTCTATAGCGTCTTCTGCAGTATGAATTCCTCCAACACCTATTATCGGAAAAGCTTTATTGGATTTTTCAGATAAGTATCGAATTACTTCAGTCGATCTATTTTTAACTGGAATACCACTCACTCCACCCTTGCCAATTACATCTATTTTTTCTTTAGAAGTGCTTAGATTATCTCTTGCTATAGAGGTGTTTGTAGCAATCACACCATCTATTTTAGTTTGAGTTACAATACCTATAATTTCATCTAGCTGACTATCATTTAAATCTGGTGCAATTTTAAGCAATACTGGCTTAGGCTTTGGTTTAGTCTTATTAATTATTTGTACCTGCTTAATTAACTCGAGTAAAAAAGGGGTGTCTTGCAATTTTGTTAATCCCTTCACATTCGGACAACTCACATTTAACACAAAATAATCAACATAATCGTGTAGTGTTTTGAAATTAGAGATATAGTCCGCCAAAGCATCTTCATTACTTGTGGCGGTATTTTTACCAATATTTCCACCAATAATTATATTGGTCTTTCGATTCTTTAATCTTTTAATAGCATCTTCAGCTCCTAGGTTGTTAAACCCCATTCTATTAATGAGCCCTTCATCTTCTGTTATTCTAAATAAACGAGGTTTATCGTTCCCAACTTGAGCTTTTGGTGTGAGTGTTCCTATTTCTATAAACCCAAACCCTAAATGAGCCAATTGATTAAACCATCGAGCATCTTTGTCAAACCCTGCGGCCAAACCTACAGGGTTTTTAAACGTTAGTCCAAAAAGTTTACGTTCAAGTTTTTGGTGTTTAAAATCGTAGAGGCTACGGATTAAAGCAAGGAAACCAGGGATAGCAGAGAAGAATGTTAAGCAACCAGTAGCGAAATAGTGTGCCTTTTCTGGCTGCATCGCAAATAATAAAGGTTTTATTAAATACTTATACATTATTGCAAAAGTAAGCCTTTTGCTTATTGTTTAATGATTTCTTCAAAAGTATTATCTGTATAAAAAACAACTACTTTTTCTACTTGTTTACCATTCGATTGAGTAGGAGAGGGGTTGGTTTTTCTTTTTTCACGAATTTCATTTGGCAATTCTTCTTTTACGGTACTAGTTGAGCCAGCAATTAGCCAATCGGCACTTACTTTTGGGTATTTAGTAAGTACTTTTTGAATAAATTCTAAACTAGGTTTGTTTCTGCCGGATAAGATGTGGGAAACACTTGAACGTTGTACGCCAATTTGATCAGCAAAAGCAGAAGCAGTTAAATTATTTAATTTCATTAAGTACTTAAAACGATCTATTAGCTCCATAGTTCAGTTGTTACATTTGTAATTTATTAAATTAGTTACAAATGTAAACAAATGATTGTTTTGGTAATATTTATAGTTATTATTTGTGTGTTTAATTTCAATTAAATCATATTTTATACTTCAAGTAATACTAWATWWATSANTWGNAMAAWSRMRWAWRATAAAATATTATTTATTAATTCAACTTAAACAGGGGTTATATTTATTGTTTTATTAATAAAAGCACCTAAAGTACATTGAAAAATAATTTACAATTGTAAACTTTGTATATAAAAGTGTTAATCACTTATTTATGTCAAAAACTACATTACTTTTGCCGTCCGATAATTATCGGACTTAAAAACAAACAGATGCAATCAATTAGAAACATAGCAATTATTGCTCACGTAGATCATGGAAAAACAACCTTGGTAGATAAAATTATTGATGAATGTAATGTTCTGGATGAACGAAAGGAAAGAACAGAGCTTCTATTAGATAGTAATGATTTAGAGCGAGAGAGAGGAATAACCATCTTATCTAAAAATGTTTCTGTTAACTATAAAGATGTAAAGATTAATGTAATTGACACACCTGGTCACGCTGATTTTGGAGGAGAAGTTGAGCGTGTACTAAAAATGGCAGATGGAGTATTGTTATTAGTTGATGCATTTGAAGGTCCAATGCCACAAACCAGGTTTGTACTTGGAAAGGCTTTAGAATTAGGATTAAAACCAATAGTTGTTGTCAATAAAGTAGATAAAGAAAACTGTACACCAACATTGGTGCAAGATGCTGTGTTTGATTTGATGTTTAGTCTAGATGCCGAAGAGGAACAATTAGATTTTGTAACTGTATTTGGATCTTCAAAGCTAGGTTGGATGAGTTTAGATCACGAAGATGTAAGAACAGACATTACTGTATTGTTAGATACCATTTTAACAGAAATACCCGAAGCACCTTATATTGAAGGAGATCCTCAGATGCAAATAACATCATTAGATTACTCAAAGTTTGTGGGAAGAATAGCTATCGGGCGTATTTTCAAAGGAGATATACAGGTAAGTAAGGATTATATGCTTTGTAAGAAAGATGGAGTTAAAAAGAAAGTGAGAATTAAAGAACTTTATGTGTTTGAAGGGATGGGGAAGGTTCAGGTAGAGAAGGCTAGAAGTGGTGATATTTGCTCGATAGTAGGGATAGAAGATTTTGAAATTGGAGATACATTGGCTGACTTAGAAAACCCTGAAGAACTACCTAGAATAGCGATAGACGAGCCTACAATGAGCATGTTGTTTACTATTAATAACTCGCCATTTTTTGGTAAAGAAGGTAAATTTGTTACTTCTCGTCATTTAAGAGATCGTTTGTATCAAGAAACAGAAAAAAACTTAGCGTTACGTGTTGAAGATACTGATACCGAAGATAAATTCACAGTGTTTGGCAGAGGTGTATTGCATTTATCTGTATTGATAGAAACTATGCGTAGAGAAGGGTATGAACTGCAAGTAGGAAAACCTCAAGTAATTTATAAAGAGATCGATGGAATAAAAAACGAACCTTATGAAACATTAGTAATTGATGTTCCTGAAGAGTATGCTGGAAAAGCTATTGATTTAGTTACTCAACGTAAAGGTGATATGTTGGTAATGGAGCCAAAAGGTGATTTACAGCATTTAGAATTTGACATACCTTCTCGTGGATTAATAGGTCTAAGAAACAACATGCTGACTGCTACTGCAGGAAATGCAGTAATGACACATCGTTTTAGAGAATATGCTCCTTATAAAGGGGATATACCTGAGCGAAATAAAGGCTCTTTTATTTCTATTGATGCAGGTCAAGTTACTGCTTTCGCATTGAATAGACTACAAGATAGAGGGAGGTTCTTTGTTGATCCAGGAGCCATTATTTATAAAGGTCAAGTGATAGGTGAACATTCTAGAGATAATGATTTAGAGATTAATCTAATAAAAGGGAAACAATTAACCAATATGCGTAAATCGGGTACTGATGAAGCAACGAAAATTGCCCCTAAAATCAAATTTTCTTTAGAAGAAGCGATGGAGTATATTCAAGCAGATGAGTACCTAGAAGTTACACCTAAGAGCTTGAGAATGAGAAAGATTTAACTCCATAATGGATGACGTTAAATTAAGTATAGCAAACCAAAAAACTTTTACGTACGGTGATTTTCTAGTTAAGATAATTAACCGTGTTTACATTGAATCTGAAGCTGAAATTTGGTTAGATGGGCACGAACGAATTAGCCCTGAAAGAATGACAGAAGTTGTAGCTGCTGGCGAACTACTTATTGCAGAGAAAGATAACGATATTGCTGGATGYGTTCATTTAGARAGAAAATCTRACAACATTTATAGGTTTAAAATGCTTGTTGCCAACCCTAAATTTAAGGGTACTGGAATTGGTTCTTTGCTTGTAAATTATGCAGAAAAAGTAGCCATTGATAGAGGAGCTAAAAAAATGCAACTTGAATTACTAGTTCCTACAGACTTTATACTTGAAGATAAAATTTTTTTAAAGAATTGGTACTCTAGGATTGGCTATAAAAAAATTAAAACATTAGAGGTAGGCTATGTTCATAAAGGCCTTGAGAAATTACTTAAAACAGGATGTATAGCAAAAGTCTACGAAAAGACATTATCTAACTCATAAAACTCTTATTTTTATCAAGTATTATTAACCTATTTATTTATAAAAAATATGAAAAATATTTTAACATTATTAATGGTAGCGGGCATCTTTAGTATAGTTGCTTGTGGACCATCAGCAGAAGACCAGGCAGCATCAGAGGTTAAAGCCGCAAAGATGATAAGTGATATGGTGGATGAAATGACTGAAGAAGTTACCGATGAAGAAGCAGAACATGTTTGTGATGCAAAATGTGAAGAAGAAGGATGTACTGGAGCAAGATGTGGTGAAAAAGGACATGAATGTACAGATGCTTGTCATGCTGAATCTGATGAAGAGCATGTTTGTAGTGAGAGTTGTAACGCTGGAACTCATAATTGCGGAGGACATTGTGGATGTGGAGATGGCTGCAAATGTTCTGAGGGAGCAACTTGTTCTGCTAAGTGTGAAATTAAAGCTAAAGAAGAAGTTACCGAAGAGTAATTATCTTACAAAGATAAATTTGGGAAGTAAGCAATTACTTCCTTTTTTTTATATTAAAAATCGAAGTATTTTTGCTTTAAATAATAAACAATGGAAGATATAATTACATTAATGTTGCTTATCCTTTTACAAGCTGTATTAGGGTTTGATAATTTACTCTACATTTCTTTAGAATCTAAAAGAGCACCAGAGGAAGATCAAAAAAGAGTGAGAACTCTTGGTATTGCCATTGCGATTATACTCCGAATAGTTTTACTATTTGTATTGGTTTCTGTTATAAAATATTTTCAAAAACCTATTGGTGAATTTGAAATTGAAGGAATATTTCATATGAATCCAAATGTACATAGTATTATTGTGTTGCTTGGTGGTATTTTTATAATATATACAGCTATTAAGGAAATATGGCATATGTTAGGCGATCATGAATTAGATGGAGTGGGAGGTAAGAAAACATCAACAAGTAAAATTATCGTTATGATAGTTATTATGAATGTTGTTTTTTCTTTTGACTCTATACTTAGTGCTATGGCATTAACTGATGTGTTTTGGGTAATGGCTACAGCAATTGTAATAAGTGGAATAATGATGATATGGCTATCGGGTCATGTGGCAGAGTTCTTAAAGAAAAATAGAATGTATGAGGTTTTAGGTCTATTCATTCTTTTTGTGGTAGGAATTATGCTTTTAACAGAAGGGGGGCATATTGCTCATATAAAGATTCTTGGAGAAGAGATTACACCTATGAGTAAAACAACCTTTTACTTTGTTATTTTTATATTAGTAGTTGTAGATGTTGTTCAAGGTCAGTATCAGAAAAAACTTTTAAAGAATCAACAAAAAAAAGCTCTAGCCGATAATAGCTAGAGCTTTTTTGTATTAGATAACAAGTAGGTTATTCTTCTTTATCTACTTTAATTTCTTTCTTAATTATTTTTATTTTCTTGCCATCTTTTGAATACTTTGAACAGCTTTTATTATCACCTTTACAACATTTTTTATGAGAAGATCCTTTAGCACATGATTTACTACTGTATTTACATGATTTTTTAGCATGACATTTTTTTGAATAAGCAGTGCAAGAAGAGGAACTTTCGCAAGCATCACCGTAAGACTGACTACATTGCGTAGAATCTTTACTACATCTTGTTTTTTTACCACAATTACCACAGCACATATGCATAATCATAGCAACTATAAGCATTGTACCTAATGTGCTTAAAACTGATACGAGAATTGTTTTTTTAGTATCCATATTTTTTTATATTTAGAATTAATGAAAAGTAAATATAGGATTAAAAAAAATATGTTACATGATGAAATAAAAAACAATTAAATTTAAGGGCAATGTAACTTTTTCGCTTTACGTTACACTTACATTATAGAAAGGCAACATTTGATATTAATGGCAAAAAATAAACAAAAACATTTCTTACAACTCTACGAACCGGTTCATGATAGATTTGAGCGTTTCTGTAGGGCAAGAGTGTTTGGGAAAATGGAGTATCAAGATTTGATGAATGACACTTTATTAGTAGCGTTTCAAAAATTAGATTCTTTAAAATCAGAAAAAGCTTTCTTGTCATTTTTAATAGGGATAAGTGTACGGGTATTAGCTAACCATCA
This sequence comes from Flavobacteriales bacterium, assembly GCA_002402165.1. Lineage (GTDB taxonomy): Bacteria > Bacteroidota > Bacteroidia > Flavobacteriales_E > Vicingaceae. Next base: position 3,907 of record NVVI01000034.1, on the reverse strand, counting down.
CAAAAAAAAGAAAGAAGATTCAATAGCTGATCCAACTAATTTTGATTTACAGGATGTAAATGCAAAAACAGAAAGAGATGCTGAAGTGTACATGTTGCATAAAGCATTAGCAATCTTACCAGAACAACAACGGGAGTGTATTATTTTGTTTGAAATTTCTGGTTTTTCAATCAAAGAGATTATGGAGCTACAAAATGCTTCAGAGTCTGCTGTAAAACAACGATTGAAAAGGGGTAGAGCAAAATTGGTTGAAATTTTAACGTTTGAATCTGATTACAAAAAGGAGGTGAAAAATGGAACAAGATAATAACAAAAGGTTAGACGAATTGTTTAATCAAGCCAAAAATGAACCTTCTAAAGTTTCTTTTGAAGAAACTAAGGAGCAATTTGTCAACTCAATAGAAAACATTAGTAGTAGTGTTTCAACAGGAGGGAATCTTGCTCAGTTTTCTAACCTTAAAACATTGATTATGATAACAACGATAAGTGCAATAACAGTAGGAGCAATAATGGTGCTCATGAATGATGCCGAACCAGCTAAACTTAATACAACAACCGAACAGGTAGTAGCTGAATTTAGCTATACTGAGGAAGAATCAATTGAAAAAGAACATAAACAAGTAGTTAAAGCTCATTTTGAAAAAGTTAATCAATTACCTGCCAATCTAAAAGAAATATATGATGTAAAAGTGGAGTTGGCATTAAAAATAATGGAACCAGTAATTTCCATTGACAGCTTAAAAAAGTATCAACTAGAACTGAATAAATCTGAAAGAAAAAACGAATTTATGGTAGATACAGCTTATCGTTTTCCAAATTTAAACTATACAGAAATACAAGCAAACAATAGACAAAAAGTTAAAATGTTTGGAAAGGTTAAAAAGAGCAGAAAAGGGAATGGTAAATTCATAGGAAAGAAAGGTCGTGAGCAATGGTATCAGCCAGACCCAAAAGGATTTTTGTTTATTCCTATGGGAACGATGCAATACAAAGAAAAGAACGTATCTGTACAACCTTTTTATATGAAACAAACTGAAGTTACTAATTTGGAGTATCGAACTTTTTTATTTGATTTATTAATACAAGGCAGAAAGGATGAGTTTTTAATAGCAAAGCCAGATCAGACAAGATGGATGAAAGACTACCCTTATAGTTATAATAAGCCCATGCAAACGCATTATTTCTCTCATGCTGCTTACGATCATTACCCAGTAGTAGCAATGAGTAGAAAAGGAGCTGAAATGTACTGCAAATGGTTTACTACAGAATTAAATAAAGTTAATAATTATGATGCTGTTAATGATGTACGCATTCCAACTGATATTGAATGGGTGTATGCAGCACAAGGAGGAAAAGAAGATTTTCTATATCCTTGGGGAGGTCCGAATTTAATAAATTCTAATGGTTATTATATGGCAAATTTCAAACCTAATCGACCTGAATCTTATAGACAGGAGGGAGAGAAATTCTATGAATATTGTTATATATGTGATGGAGCTTTTCATACTGCAAAAGTTGAATCATACAATCCAAATGATTTTGGATTGTATTGCATGAGTGGAAATGTAGCAGAAATGGTTTACAATAAAGATGAGAACATGACACCTGGAACTAAAGGAGGAAGTTGGACAAGTATAGGACAAGAATTACAGATAATACAAGGTAAAGACCGTTTTAAAGGACTTGAAAAACCTTCTGTTGATGTAGGCTTTAGACCTGTAATGACATTTTTAGGTAGTAATAATTATACCTACATTCCAGATATAACAGTAATACCTCCAGGAACTGCAAAGATTTCTTCTAACCTGTATTTTGATAAAACAGAGGTTACTAATTTTAATTGGAAGGAGTATGTAACCTGGAATTTAAGAACTCATGGAAAGGAATCTAAGCAACACAAAGAGGCTTTACTAGATACAATGGTTTGGAAATCGAAGTTAGCTTATAATGAGCCTTTTGTAAAACATTACTATAGGCATCCTGCATACAATAATTACCCAGTAGTTGGGATAACTTACGAGCAAGCTGTAGCGTTTTGTAAGTGGAGAACTGATAGAGTTAAAGAATTGTATAAAAAACAAAAGATTAAAAACAAGAAAGATATATTTCCAACAAATTTTAAATACCGTTTACCAACTAAACAAGAATGGGAGCGTATTGCAAATGCTAGTTATTCAGAAAAAATATTAAAAAAATTAGAAGGAAAATATGCATATAGCTATAGGGTTAATATAAAAAGAAACGACAAAGAAACAATAAAAGAATCGATAGCTAAAAATGGTGCAGATGTAACAGCACTAGTAACATCGTATTGGCCAAATAAATATGGTATATACAACATGATTGGTAATGTGGCCGAAATGATTTCAGAAAAAGGGATTGCGAAAGGTGGTGCATGGAATCATCAGGAGAAAGATGCTACCACCGAAAAAGATTATAAGTACACCAAAGCAAATTGTTGGGTAGGATTTAGGTGTGTATTTGAGATAATAGATTAAAAGACAATAGGATAATTTTTCAAGTATCCTATTTTTGATGATCCATTAAGCAATCAAACATAATGTCATTAGTTTTGTTTGCATCAGCATCATCCACATCTAATTCAAACTTAGAAAAGAAATCCTTACGCTGGTCATTGCATTTTTCCCATTCTTCAGTAGTTGTTGATTCAAAAGCACAAGCACATACATCACCAGCATAACCACTCATGGCTTTTGTTTTTGCAGCATCTGGTCCACATGCCATTAAAAGCATAGCAGAAGAAGCTATTAAAATTGTTTTTTTCATTGTTTATAGTTTTATAATTTAAGTGAACAAATCTAGTTAAACTAATTGTAAAATGTATGTTCTATAAAAAATAGGTGAGTGTATACAATATAATTCATTTCTCATTCGTTCATAAGCTATTTAACATAATATTAATTATAAGACAAAACGATAGCTAAGTATATAACAATCAGATAGTTCGTTTAGTCAATTATAATGTATATTATGTCTGCACCTAATTAAAGGTTTGTAAGCTTTTTACAAAAGCAACAAAACTATTATTAGGCTTGCTTTGCTTTTTGGCAGCAAAGTAAATAGTCCACACAAATCCAACGCTTCTAAATTTTCGTTATTCAAGACAATCCTCCGTAAATTTTGAAATACGTGATTCTAAGCAAACTTTATATTTTATAAAGTTTATCATTTTGTCCTTATAATTAGCCATTATGAAKYWRWWNARAGWWRWMRTWKYWMWWYRAYMYWRMMRRMTWWYMWRWTCWSWKCYTWMNNNCAGTSTSYWYTMKTYNTNYCAWARMRNTWCWMRWNATWKCTWTRWWMGSMKMTANACCMAKYGTNAGYTMWNTTCTRTNTNNAYAAANTCKTKGYWTGTWNAAGWAAKYNNGKTANTGGWAWWKGMGAGAGCGGCATCTCACACCGTGGTAGGGTCTCAAGGAAATCAGTACACGCTAAAGTAAGTTGACGAGATCCAATCTCATCTTTTGGATCGGTACAATTTTTATCAAGTTTTGGGAAGAAATCCTGGAATTGCTCAAAGTACCCGGTACACAAACTTGTTCTGAATGATTCCCCAACAGGGGATCTTCCGGTGATGATGATTGCACGATCTTGAGGATTTAGCACCACGTCTTCACCCTGCTGACCTGACTTAGCTACAGTAGTTGCTTTTGGAATTGTATATTTTACTTTTGAAACTAAACTCCTCAATTCCCAACCACTAATAGTGATAGGATTTTCATTTCTTCTGTCTGCAACGAGCACGATATATTCTCTATCTGCTTTTGTTTCTTTAATACGAGAAGTCGTCTTCTTTATTACAATCTTATTTTTGTAGATAGAGCTATCTTCCAAGGTAGATATAATTGTTTCTTCTCTCTCTTCTATTTGTATACCACTAGATTTA
>NVVI01000033.1 GCA_002402165.1 Flavobacteriales bacterium | reverse complement strand
AATTGTTGGTAATTCATCGGCATCAGATTTTTTTTCAAATATCGGAAAGCTAGCTTTCCGATATTTGTTATCTGTTGCACTTATTGTTTGAACTTAGTATTTTATTAAATTTAAGTATGACTACATCAAACATTAAATATCAGGGGAATTTAAGAACTAAAGCAGTTCATTTAAAATCAAGTAGCATGATAATTACAGATGCACCTACAGATAATCAAGGGAAAGGAGAAGCTTTTTCTCCAACTGATATAGTAGCTACAGCCCTAGGAAGTTGTATGCTGACCATAATTGGCCTTAAAGCTAGAGAACATAAAATTGATGTAGAAAATATTAGCATAAATGTTACAAAAATCATGGAATCAAATCCTAGAAAAATAAGTGAAATAATTATTGAATTTGATTTTTTAGAAAAAAAATATTCTGATAAAGAACAAACAATAATTAAAAACTCTGCTAAATCTTGTCCAGTAGCGTTAAGTTTAGATCAGAAAATTAAACAGACACTAATTTTCAACTTCTAGATGGAAGCGTAAGTCTTTAACAGATATTGAAAGATGTGAAGCATTGTATACACATTTTCCATCTTTAATTACCAATAATTGAGGAGACTCATGCCTCACCTCAAATTTATCTGCAATTAAATTAGAAATATTTCTAAAAACAATAAGATCCAAATAATAAACGGGAAGTTCTTCTTTAAAATTCCAAAAGGAAGTTAATCTCATTTTAGCAACCGAACTTATAGAGCAACGAGTGCTGTGTTTAAAAATTACTACACCAAAAGACGTTTGAAATGATTTTTTAATAGCTTCATTTAAATCCGATTCGGATTTAATTTCAATCCAATTCAAGACTTACGAAGGAAGTTTATCAGAATTGTCAGTTTCAACAGATCCATAAGCTGGACATGTTTCGTGGCTTTTACAAGAAGAGTACAGTATCGCTACTAAAAAAAGTGCTGTTGTTACAACTAATAATTTTTTCATCTCAGTTTACTTAGTTTTGTAAATAAATTCTTTTGCAAATCTAATGATAATATTGACACCAAAGCTATTATCCATTAAATTTATTAACATAAATATTAACGTTACGGTATTACGGAAATTGTGTTTTTTTGTTACATAAAAATAATTTAATGAGTAAAATGAAGATTAATCCGGAAATAGAAAAAGGCTGGAAAACAGCTATGAACATTGATTTTAAAAGTAGTTATTTTACTCATTTAAAATTTTTTTTACTTCAAGAAAAGCAGAAGCATCTTGTATTCCCACATGGATTCGATATTTTTAATGCCTATAATTACACTCCTTTTGATAAAGTTAAAATTATTATTATTGGGCAAGACCCTTATCATTCTTATGAAACTATAGATAATGAAACAATTCCTCACGCACATGGACTCTGTTTTTCTGTTCCTAGAAAAGCCAAGAAAATTCCTCCTTCACTAAAAAATATTTTCAAAGAAATAAAACAAGATTTAGGTTATGATATTCCCAGTCATGGTAATTTAAGCTTATGGGCAAAACAGGGCGTATTATTATTAAATGCTACATTAACTGTAAGAGTACATGAGGCTGGATCTCATCAAAAAAAAGGTTGGGAAACTTTTACAGATTCAACTATAAAAAGATTATCAGAAGAAAAAAATGGACTTATTTTTTTACTTTGGGGGAAATTTGCTCAAAACAAAGAGTCACTTATCGATACTGAGAAACACTTTATATTAAAAGCAGCTCATCCCTCTCCTTTTTCTGCTCATAATGGATTTTTTGGGTGTAAACATTTTTCTAAAACAAATGAAATCTTAGGTAATAATGGACAGGAGAAAATTGATTGGGAAATCAAATAAAAACCTTAATTTTTCGTAACTTAATAGCTTGAAAATAATTACTTACATACTTATATTTTTCCTATTTATACTATCTAGTGCATCAGTAATAGCACAAAAAATTGAACTAAAAATTTCTTTTAATGACACTTTATTAAAAACATCTAAGCTTATTGAATACAATAACAATTTAGGCTTACCTGCTTTAAAAAATGAGCTATCTAGCATCTTAAATCAACTTCATCAAAAAGCATTTTTAGTTGCTTCTACAGATAGTATTATTGTAGATTCTTCATATTATCACGTTTATATTCATCTTGGAAAAACTTATAAATGGACATCCTTAATTAATAAAAATATTGATGAAGAAATTTTAAGCAAAATTGGCTTCAGAGATAAAATATACAACGACAGAAACTTTAATGAAAAACAATTGCAAAACTTTTTTAAAAAAGTCATCCTATTTTATGAAAATCACGGCTATCCTTTTGCTTCTATAAAATTAGATAGCATTTATATTGAAGGCAATAAGCTTTCAGCACAATTATACTTGAAAAAAAACAGACTCTACAAAATTGACAGTGTTTTAATTAAAGGAAGTGCAACTATTTCTGACCAATACATTAAAAATTACATTAAAATAAAAGAAGGAGATATATACAATGAAGAATCCATTAGGAAAATAAGCACTCGTATTAAAGAACTTCCTTTTGTAACCGAAGAAAAAAAGTGGAAAGTTGTTTTTACTAAAGATAAGTCTAAAGTAATTCTATATTTAAAAAAGAAACAAGCAAGCAGGTTTGACGGTATATTAGGGTTACTACCTGACGAAGAAACTGGAAAATTAAGATTAACTGGAGATGTGAAATTAAACTTAATAAATTCGTTTCATAGTGGTGAAAAAATTGAATTCAACTGGAGGGCAATTCAAGAAAACACTCAAGATTTAAAATTTAACGTAATGTATCCATTTTTAATGAATACTCCCTTTGGGCTAGATTACAATTTTAAATTGTATAAAAGAGATACAACATTTATTGATGTTGGACATAAAATAGGAGTAAGGTATATTCTTAAAGGGAACAATTATTTTAAAATTTTCTTTCATAATAAATCTTCCAATTTACTTTCTCAAAGCGGGTTTGCAAATTTAACAGTTTTACCTTCTTATGCAGATGTATCTTCTCAACTTTATGGTATTGAAATGCATAATGCTAAACTAGATTATTTACTAAATCCTAGAAAAGGGCATAACATTACTTTTTCGGGATCTTTGGGTAATAAAACGATTAAAAAAAACCTTCAAATTGATGAAAAATTATATGAAAATCTTGATCTCAAAAGCACTCTTTATAATGCCGAGCTAAATGCTAGTTATTACATTCCCATTTCCAAAAGGAGTATTATTAAGTTCGCATCTAAAAACAGTTACACCTTTAACGAAAATCTTTTTGAGAATGAATTATTACGAATTGGAGGATTATTAACATTGAGAGGCTTTGACGAAGAATCTATTTTCGCTTCCTTTTATACTATTGAAACTATTGAATTTCGTTATATATTAGAACAAAATTCATACATGTATTTATTTTTTGATGGTGCTTATTACGAAAATGATGGAATTAAAGAATTTATTGCCGACAGGCCATATAGCTTTGGAGCAGGCATGAGCTTTGAAACAAAAGCTGGAATATTCTCTATTAGTTATGCTCTAGGAAAACAATTTGATAACCCTATCCAATTTCGCTCTGCTAAAATCCATTTTGGTTTTGTCAACTTCTTTTAAACAGGCTATGCCTGTTAATAATTATTGATGTGTTTACTCGATTATCACTTGATAAGAATCAAATCATAAATTTAAACATCATCATATAATTTAATTATCTTTGCCAACCTTAATTATTGATAATGGAAAATGTAATTAATCCTATTTATTTAGAAGCTGAAAAAATACAACAATTAAAAGGTGATTTTTCAACTGCAAAACCATGTAATTATTTGATGTTGCCTAATTTTTTGACCGAAGAATTAGCAGCTTCATTATACGAGAATTTTCCAAAAATAGACAGCCTAAATGTTAAACGTAAAAGTTTGAACGAAAATAAATCTGAAGACTATCATTTTGATCGTTTCCACCCAAGTTTTAGTGAATTAAAGCAAGTTGTTGGCTCGCAAGAAATGTGCGAATTTATGGAAACCATTACTGGCATTAAGGGGCTAAGTACCACTGATGATGCAATGGGCTCTGGAGTTCACCAAGGCACCAATGGAAGTTATGTTGATGTTCATATTGATGTAAATTACAATACTAAAGAAAACCTTTGGAGAAGAATTAATTTACTCATTTACCTAAACAAAAACTGGAAACCCGAATATGGTGGAGATTTAGAACTTTGGGATAAAGCAATGACACAATGCGAAGTAACTGTTCCTTGTGATTTTAATAGAGCAGTCATCTTTTTAACAGATGAAAATTCTCCACACGGTTATGGTAAAATAACAATCCCAGAAAACGAAACGAGAAAATCATTCTATACTTATTATTTTACCGAAGTGGGAGAAGGGTTTAACTATAGTGACTCTCGTTTTGTTTCTAGACCAGATGACTCAACTGCTAAAAAAATTGCAACAGGAATTAAAGAACCTTTAAAGATTACTGCTAAAAGAATACTAAAAAAATTAGGCGTAAAATCACTAGATTTTCAAGATAAAAATAAAAAGAAGTAACTGTGGCTAGAAAAAAAAGAGAAAAGATTTCGAAAGAATCCATCAAAAAAGCGATGCGCGTTTTTAGGTTTATTAAACCTTTTAAAGTCACTTTTGGGTTTGGAATGTTAGTGCTAGTTATTTCTAGTGTGGTCATGATGGCCTTTCCAAAAGTATTGGGAGATTTAATAGATTCAGCTAATTCTACCCAAGAAGATGCTGTAAACAATACTACCATCATTTTAATTAGCATATTCTTAGTCATTGCTATTATGTCTTTTTTTAGAATTTATCTCTTTGGAATTGTTACTCAAAAAGCATTGGGTTTATTAAGAACAGAAACCTACAAACACTTAATTTCTTCTCCAATGAATTTTTTCTCTAGTAAAAGAGTAGGAGAATTGAGTAGCCGATTAACCAATGATGTTGCCTTACTAGAAGAAACATTTTCTACTACCATTGCAGAGGTTATTCGACAGTTAATTACTATTCCTGTTGCGTTATTTTTCTTACTGTTTATTTCATTTCGATTAACTGTTTTTATGATAGCTGTAATTCCTGTGGTGGCACTTATTGGGATTTTCTTTGGAAAATATATTAAAAAATTATCCAAGAATGCACAAGAAGACATTGCAGAAGCAAATAATGTTGTAGACGAAACCTTACACGGAATTGCAAGTGTTAAAGCTTATGCCAACGAGTTTTTTGAAATTGCGAGATACAAAATGAGTATTGATAGTTCTGTTAACACTTCCATTAAAAATGCCAAATGGAGAGGCTTTTTTATTGGCTTAATTATGTTTGCTGCTGGTTCTGCAATTGTATCTATTATTTGGTACGGTTTACACATGGTACAAGTAGGAGAAATTTCTATTGGCGGATTACTGCAATTTGCTATTTACTCGGCAATTTTAGGAGTTTCTTTTGGAGGTTTGGGCGAACTATTCTCTAAACTTCAAAAATCAATTGGAGCTACCGAGCACTTAATGGATATTTTAGAAGAAGATACTGAGGACATCTCCTTAGATAAAGAGAATGAAATCAGTATTAATGGAAACATTGAATTTAACAATGTTGATTTTTCTTATGCTTCAAGGCGAGACATACAAGTATTAAAAGACATTTTATTTAGTGTGGAAAAAGGAAAGCAAATTGCTTTTGTCGGGCCTTCGGGTTCTGGTAAAACAACTATTGCTGCTTTATTGTTTCGTTTTTATGATGCTGATAATGGAAGCATTACTATAGATGGAAAAAACATAAATGACTATCCGCTATCTGCTATTCGTAACCAAATGGCTTTAGTACCACAAGAGGTAATGTTGTTTGGTGGAAGCATAAAAGAAAACATTGAATACGGAAAACCTGGAGCAACTGAAGAAGAAATTTTTGAAGCTGCCAAACAAGCCAATGCCTTAGAATTTATAGAAAGCTTCCCGGAAAAATTTGAGACTTTAGTTGGTGATAGAGGAATACAATTATCTGGGGGACAAAAACAACGAATTGCCATTGCCAGAGCAATTTTAAAGAACCCTTCTATTTTGGTGTTAGATGAAGCAACAAGTGCTTTAGATTCTGAAAGCGAACGATTAGTGCAAGAAGCCTTAGACCGTTTAATGAAAGGAAGAACTTCTTTAGTTATTGCTCACCGTTTATCTACCATTAAAAATGCTGACAACATTATTGTATTGGATAATGGTAAGATTAAAGAGACTGGAACTCACTCAGAGCTCATCCAATTAGAAAATGGYATTTATAAGAATTTGAGTACGTTGCAATTAACAGCAATTTAGGCTATTTCTTTAGCCAAATACCTACTGTAAAAGTCAACATCCTGTTCTTATTCTCACCTCCTTGACTACCTATTGCAGTTAGCCCTAGAGTGTAACGAGTGGAAAAATGAAATTTGCTTACATCAACACCAAATCCAATAATCGCAGCTACATCACTCGTTTTAAAAGTTTCCTTAGCATCTGATGWACCTACTCCTTCTATCGCAAGGTCAGCACCAATTAAGTAGGAATATTGAATACCAAGTTGAAGATTTATCACTTTTAAGATATACAACTTACCTACCACAGGAACATCTATGTACTTTAAGCTATACTCCGAATCAATGTTTATTAATGGTTCATCCACTTTGTAAGTAGCTCCTTTGGTAGAATAGAGTATATCAAGTTCAAAACCAAGTCCTATAGGTAATTTAATTTCTGTAATTAAGCCAGCATTAAAACCTGTTACACTTTCAATAGTTCCTAAGCTGGCACCTGAAAATGTAGCATGATTAATTCCTCCGCCCAATCCAAGTTTAAATTGACCATTTGCCTTTGAAAAAAAGAAAATGAGAGTTGTAAATGCAACTAATTTAAGATACTTCATGCTATTAGTTTTAGTCTAACCGAAAATAACAAGTTTATATCAAACTCGCCAACTGTTCTTCTAACACTTTAATCTTAGCTTCAGCATCTTCTTTTTTCTTTTGCTCGGCAGCAACAACTTGTTCTGGTGCACCAGAAAAAAAACGCTCGTTAGAAAGTTTTTTGTTGACGATATTCAGTGAACCTTTCGCGTAATCTAAATCTGCTTTGATTTTTTCTACCTCAGCTTCAACATCAACATTTCCTTCCATAGGTATGAAATATTCATTTGATTTAACCACAAAAGAAAAAGCACCTTCCACTTTATCATCAACATAAGTTAGGGAAGATAGGTTGGTTAATCTTTTTAAAAGCTCCTCATATGGTTGACTACTTATCCCATTCACTTTTACCAACAATTCAAGTTGATTTTTGTTAGGTATATTTTTCGATTTTCTAAATGTTCTAATTTCCGAAATTACATCAGAAGTATAATCAAAATCTCTTAATAATTCCCAACCTATTGAATCTTCAGAAGCAGTTGGATAGTCTTCTAACATAATAGTATCTCCATCCTTTCTATCATCTCTCAAATTTTGCCACAATTCCTCTGTAACAAAAGGCATAAAAGGATGCAACATCTTTAACAATTGTTCTAAATTATATATAGTTTTCTCATATACTTCTGCACTAATTGGTTTTTGATAATCAGGCTTAACTCCTTCTAAATACCATGAACAGAAGTCATTCCAGATTAATTTATATGTACTCATCAGAGCGTCAGACAATCTGTATTTCGAGAAATTATCATTAATTGAAACTAACGATTCATTAAATTTAGATTCATACCAATTAATTATACTATTCGCACTTTCAGGAGCTTTGATGCTTTCATCAACTTCCCATCCTTTAATCAAACGAAAAGCATTCCACATTTTGGTAGAGAACTTACTTCCCTGTTCGCAAAGTGTTTCATCAAACAATAAATCATTACCAGCTGCTGCACACGAAAGCATTCCAAAACGAACACCATCTGCTCCGTATTGGTCAATCAAACCTAAAGCATCAGGAGAGTTCCCTAATGATTTACTCATCTTTCTTTTTTGCTTATCCCTAACCATTCCAGTAAAATAAACATCCTTAAAAGGTTGCTCATTTTTAAACTCGTAACCAGCAAAAACCATACGTGCTACCCAAAAGAAAATGATATCCCAACCTGTTACTAAAACATTTGTTGGGTAATAATAATCCAACTCGGTTTTGTCTTCTCCAAATCCATCAAAAACAGAAATTGGCCATAACCAAGATGAGAACCATGTATCTAATACATCTTCATCTTGTCTTAAATCTGAAAGTTGTAAATCGTTGTTTCCAGATTCAACTCTAGCTAATTCCAATGCTTTTTCTGCCGTTTCAGCAATTACATAATCATTTGCTTCATTGTAATAATAAGCTGGGATTTGTTGTCCCCACCACAACTGACGAGAAATTGGCCATTCTCTAATGTTATCTAACCAATGTTTGTAGGTGTTTTTAAACTTAGAAGGATACAACTGAATGTCATCATTCATTACGTGTTTAAGAGCAGGTTTTACGATTTCATCCATCTTAACATACCACTGTAAAGACAATTTAGGCTCTACAACTGTATCTGGGTTTCGTTCTGAATAACCAACATTATTAGTAATCTCTTCTTCCTTAATTAAAAGACCTTCTTCTTTTAAGAGTTTCGCAACTTTCTTGCGAACCACAAAACGATCTTCTCCAACAAAAACTTTGCCTGCTTCACTTATTGTTCCATCATCATTAAACGTGTCTATTATTTCAAGGTTATGACGTTTTCCAATTTCGTAATCATTGGTATCGTGAGCAGGAGTTACTTTTAACATTCCTGTTCCAAATTCTAAATCAATGTAATCATCTGTAATTATTGGCACCTCACGGTTTACCATGGGTACAATTACCTTTTTACCATGTAAATGAGTGTAACGTTCATCTTCTGGATGCACACAAACAGCAGCATCTCCCATTATTGTTTCTGGACGAGTGGTTGCAATAGTTATAAATTCATCAGAGTCAACTAGCTTATAATTAATATGATACAGTTTAGATTGTACATCTTTACGAATTACTTCTTCGTTAGAAAGGGTAGTTTGCGCCTTTGGATCCCAGTTTACAATTTTCCAATCTTTATAGATGTACCCTTTCTTGTTTAACTCAACAAATGATTTGATTACTGCATCAGATAATTTTGGCTCCATTGTAAATCGAGTTCTATCCCAATCACAACTAGCTCCTAATCTTTTTAATTGTTCTAATATAATTCCACCATACTTATCTTTCCACTCAAAAGCATGTTCTAAGAATTTCTCTCTACCAATATCATGTTTACTAATTCCTTGTTCTCTTAATAAATTAACCACTTTAGATTCTGTAGCAATAGATGCATGATCAGTTCCTGGAACCCAACAAGCATTTTTACCATCCATTCTCGCTTTTCTAATCAATACATCTTGTATCGTAATGTTAAGCATGTGCCCCATGTGTAAAACACCTGTAACATTAGGAGGTGGCATAACGATAGTAAATGGCTCTCTTTCATCTGGTTTAGAACTAAAAAAGTCATTTTTCATCCAGTACTCGTACCATTTATCTTCTATGGCTTGTGGATTGTATTTACTATCGATATTCATTTAAACTCATATTAAAATAAGTGGGCAAAGATAAGTTATTGTGAGGCAAGTTTCAAAAACTCATACAACTATTAATAGCTTGGCATAATTTTAGTAATTCTTGTAATGCTAGCACAGATTTTTCTTTTGTTAAAGAAGTGTTAACAGAAAAATTAAACTAGAATAAATAAGTACGTTTGTACTGTTATAAGAATTAAAAAAATAAGTTATGAAAAAAGTATTACTAACATTCGGATTATTAGCTTTTATTGCTGGTGGTGTTGCTGCTCAATCGACTACAAGCCCTGCCGCTCCTGTAAAAGTTGTAAACCCTAATGCTCCTACAATGACTTTTGAAACAGATGTGATTGATTACGGTACTATTGAACAAGGTGCTGATGGAGTTAGAGAATTTAAATTTACAAATACTGGTAAAGAACCGTTAATAATTTCTAATGCTAGAGGTAGCTGTGGTTGTACTGTGCCAACTTGGCCAAAAGAACCTATAAAACCAGGTGAAAGCTCTGTTATCAAAGTAAAATACGATACCAAAAGATTAGGAGCTATCAACAAATCAGTTACAATTACTTCTAATGCTGCTACTCCAACTAAAGTAATTAGAATCAAAGGAAAAATTATTGCTCCTCAAACTTCTCCAGTAAAAGAAAACGCTGGAGCTCCAACGGAGAAATAATAAAAGAATAGGTTATTGATACAATGGAAAGTTATCTTTTCAAAATCAATCTAAGCTTGCTACTAGTTTTAGTAGCAAGCTTTTCTTTTTCTCAAACTTCTGATGACATTACATTTGAAAAAGAAATTCAAAAATTCAAAAAAGTAGATGAAGGGCATATTTTAACTTTTGAATATAAGTTTACTTATACCGGAAATGTGAATTTAAGTATTATCCCACCTAAAGTGGATTGCTCTTGTACCACTATTATTTTACCTCAAGGAAAAATTCAGCCCAACAGTAAGAATGTTATTACTATAAAGTTTGATACTAAAGATAAAATTGGTTGGCAAGAAAGAGAAGTGAAGATTCAATTTGTCTCTGATTTAATGGATTCAAGGTTTATTGAGAAAAGGCTTGTTTTTAAAGGAATGGTAAAAGCGTCTAAAGCCACCAAAGAAGCTTATAAATTGAATAAAAAGAAGAAGTAATTCACTACTTCTTTCTTAATTTCGTCCAAAACAAAATTTTAGTTATGCCTAACTTATCAAACAGAGGAATAGAAATGCCTGAATCGCCAATCCGTAAATTGGTGCCTTATGCTGAAGCAGCAAAAAAGAAAGGAAGAACAGTTTATCATTTAAATATTGGTCAGCCAGATATTGAAACACCACAAGTTGCTATTGATGCAATTAAGAATATTGATTTAAATGTAATTGAATACAGTCATTCAGCAGGAATAGAAAGCTACCGAAAAGGTTTAGCTGATTATTACAACAACCTTAATCTGAATGTTTCTTTTGAAGATATTTTAGTGACTACTGGAGGTTCTGAAGCTTTGCTATTTGCTTTTAATTCATGTTTAAACGAAGGTGATGAAGTTATTATTCCTGAACCATTTTATGCTAATTATAATAGTTTTGCCAAAACAGCTGGAGTAAATGTAGTACCGGTGACTTCGAGCATTGATGAAAGTTTTGCTTTACCTCCAATTACAGAGTTTGAAAAACTAATTACTGATAAAACAAAAGCCATTTTAATTTGCAATCCTGGCAACCCAACAGGTTACTTGTATTCTAAAGAAGAATTAGAAAGCTTAAAAGACATGGTTAAAAAGCATGATTTATATCTAATTGCTGATGAAGTTTATAGAGAATTTTGCTACGATGGAAAAACACATCATTCTGTTTTTAGTTTAGAGGGAATTGATGAGAACACTATTGTTATCGATTCCGTATCTAAGAGATACAGCATGTGTGGAGCAAGAATTGGTGCTTTTATTTCTAAAAATAAGGAGCTTGTAAATACAGCATTGAAATATGCACAAGCAAGATTGAGTCCACCAACATTAGGACAAATTGCCGGAGAGGCTGCTTTAGCTACTCCACAAAGTTATTTTGATGAAGTAATTACAGAATATGTTGGCAGAAGAAATGTTTTGGTTGAAGGGTTAAATAAAATTGAAGGTGTTAAATGTCCTAACCCTGGAGGAGCCTTCTATACAGTTGTAGAATTACCTGTGAAAAATGCCGAAAGATTTTGCCAATGGTTATTGGAAGATTTTGAGTACAACAACCAAACAGTGATGATTGCTCCTGCTGCCGGTTTTTATGCTACCAAAGGATTAGGTGAAAGAGAAGTAAGAATTGCATATGTACTGAATAATGAGGCCTTGCAAAATGCCATTGAATGTTTAGCTCAAGCATTAATGGTTTATCCTGAAAAAGCTTAAATTGGAACGGAAATTGATAACTTTCCACTTTATTAATCAAAAAACAAAAAATTATGAAAAAAATTATTTTAGTAGTTGTACTTGCAGTATTTAGTTTAAGTGAATTAAACGCACAAATACAGTACAAAGTAGTAACTGTTGTAGAATCTATTGTTCCAATGGGAATTGGTCGTTCTAGAATTATAGAAGCCACAGCAGATGTTAATTATGAGCAATTTACAACAGAAAGAACAGGAGGGAAAGATAGCAAACAAGGTAAAATAAAAAGAGGTGAAGCTAAAATTGATGCCTTTAGAGAAACTAAGTTACTCAACTTTTACAGTGGTGTAGGATTAAACTTCCAAAACATTGCTTCTAATGATGCATTAATTACATCTATGCTTAATGGCATGTCTAAAGATGGGTGGGAATTATTTTCTGTTGCTGCAGGTGTTGAAAGCAAAGGTTCTAAAGATGATAAACAAGGAATATTTATTACAAGATATTTATTCAAAAAATAAGAAACGTAAACATTTAAAAAAGCCTCTAATTTAACATTAGGGGCTTTTTTAGTTAATAACTTTGTTAATAAGGTGTTAATCAACACTTAAAATCAGACTATCTAACTTATAGTTTTGTACAAACCAATAGGTATTATCTATGTTTAAGATATTTGGGAAAAAGAAAATTCAAGAAAATATTGTCGCTAACATTTTTGTTAATTCCATTTTAGACACTATTGACCAAGGGTTTCCTGAAATAGTTGGGGTTATTAATGATGCTCCTGAGTTTACTACATCACCAAACATTGCAGAAACAGATATTGATTGTTTTACTTTAATCGTTTTTGCAGCAAATATTTCTTACATCCCTCAACATTTAAACAACTCTAAAGATGATAGGATTACAAACCTTATAATTTCTAAGTTAAGTAGAGTGTTTGATGTTGACCAAGAAAAACTAGAAAACGTAATTAAAGATTACCAGAACTTTCTTATAAAGGTTAATCATCCTTCTAAAAACATGCTTTATGCAATGTCAAAAGGTATTTTTAGAAAGTATAACCTTAATGGTTTTCAAGATGAGTATTTTAAAAACATGAATAGTCCGAACCCAATGTTTTTGAAAAGACTAGATGAAGCAATGGACAATTTCCTTTGGAATTGGGACTCTTTTAATCAGAAATATCAAATTTCTTAAGGAATAGATTCCGCTCTTCAGTGGAATAAGTTCAACTAATGATTTAGCTTTCATTTCCTTCAGCAACTTACCTAAATCATAGTTTCGCTAAATTAAATTGTTTTTCTGCCATATCACAAATGGCATCCCCTATAGCCAAACAAGCTGTTGCTGCTGGAGAAGGTGCATTTAACACATGAATACTTTTGTCTTTATACTCAATTCTAAAATCATCCCTAGTATCTCCATTTTCACTTAAAAGCATTGCCCTTACTCCTACCCCACCAGGCTTAATATCATCCATTGTTAAGTCTGGAATTAATCGCTGCAAGGTTTTTAAGAATAGCTTTTTAGAAAATGCTCTTCGGTACTCATTAGCAGCAAAGCCAAAGTTATTAAAAAACAATTTCCAAGTGCCTTTATAAGTTAGAGCATCAACCGTATCTTTTATGTTAAAGTCTGTTTTACGATACCCTTCTCTTTTAAAAGTAAATACAGCATTTGGTCCACATTCAATCCCTCCATCAATCATGCGTGTAAAATGAACTCCCAAAAATGGAAAATCAGGGTTAGGAACAGGATAAACTAAATTTTTTACCTTATGTTTAGCCTGCTCTGTTAAATCATAATAATCACCTCTAAAACTAACTATTTTTTCTTTTAGTTCAACATTGTCTTTCTTGGCTAATCTATCTGCTTGTAACCCTCCACAAAAAACCATATACTTGGTAATGTACTTGTTTTTTGAAGTAATAACTTCAGTATTTTCTTGTCCTTGTTCGTATTCCAATACTTCCTCACCTAGAACAATTTTACTTTCAGGTTGTTTTTGAATTACTAATTCAGCTAATTTATTAGTTACTGATTTATAATCAATTATACCAGTACAAGGAACCCAAATGCCCCCTATACTTTTTACATAAGGTTCAATTTCTTTAACTTGATCTGCAGTGATTTTTTCAATTCCTTCAGTGTTGTTATCCAATCCATTTTGAAAAATCTTATCCATAAAAGGCAATTCCTTTTCCTCTACAGCCACTACCACTTTACCACAAACATCATGTTTAATACTGTATTCTTTTGCGAATTGTACGAGCTGTTTTCGTCCATCTACACAAGTTTTAGCTTTAGCTGAGCCTGGCTTGTAATATAAGCCTGAATGAATTACTCCCGAATTATTACCCGTTTGGTGAGCTGCTAATTTTTGCTCTTTTTCTATAATAAGAATTTTAAGGCTTGGGTGTTTTATCTGTATTTTATAAGCTGTAGCAACTCCTACAATTCCTCCTCCAACTATGGTAATGTCGTATATTTTTGTGTTTTGCAAAAGACAACTTATTTTAAAACACAAAAATAAGATTATTCGTTAAATCTAAATCTAAGCCCTTGACTTTCTCCTTAAAAAATGATAACTTCATTTAACAATATGTTCTAAAAAACATTTAAACGTTTTCAAGGACCACGTTGTATTCCATACGAAAAAAGAGCCAACGCCAAGAAAACACTTCATTAAATGTTGTATATTTGCACCCGATGCAATTGAGCAAAATACTAATATCGCTTTTATTATTACTTACCTATTCATTTGGATTTGCACATAATTTAGTACCTCATTGTGGCGAAATTATTCCACACGAGGCTCATGCTCCTTCCCATGAGCATCACCAACATTCTGAAGGAGAAAAACAACTGACTAAACACAGTCACGTTACTCACAACAATCATTTTGATGAGGGAGTTTATGATTATTTAGTTTGTTTAGTAAATGAAACAGATGATTCAGATACTGAATGTTCTATTGAACATTGTTTCACGTTTAGTTCAAATAATTTTTCGTTAAAGAAAATCAACAAAATACAAACTGCAATAGTATTGTTTGCTGTTTTTCAGCCAACAGTTCAAAATGAATCAATTGCATATTCTTCAACAGATTTAGAGATAAATTATCTATCTCCTCCCCTTGAAGATTCCCCTCATAGAGGACCTCCAATAGTTTAGTAATCAGTTTTAGTTATTAGTAAATAGTTGTTAGGGGTTATTTTCTCACTTTCAACTTGCTCACTTTTAACTTTTCTGCTCTTTTGCGTTAGGGATAATAGCGTCATCCTTTTTTTCTAAAACCTTTTCAAAAGTTTCATTAATTAGTTATATGATTTTTGAAAAGTTGTAAAAAAAGATACAGCAGTTAGCCTGTTAAAACGCCCAAAACAAAAATTTTATTTAAAAATAACTAAATAATTATGATTAATAAAATAATAGCATTCTCAATTAAAAACAAGCTCATTATAGGCATAATGATGATTGCTTGGGTTGCCGTTGGGATTTTTTCCATGCAAAAAGTTCCAATTGATGCCGTACCTGACATCACTAACAATCAGGTACAAGTAATTACCACTTCACCAAATTTAGGAACAGAAGATATTGAGCAATTTGTAACCTATCCAGTAGAATTGGCTATGGCTAATTTGCCAGGGGTTATTGAAATCCGTTCTATTTCTCGTTTTGGATTATCAGTAGTAACCATTGTTTTTGAAGACGATATGGGGACTTACTTGCCGAGGCAATTGGTTTCTGAAAAATTAGGAGCTGTAAAAGGAGCAATCCCACAAAAATTTGGAGAACCTTTTATGGGACCAATATCCACAGGATTAGGAGAAATTTATCAATATACACTAGAAGTAGATGATAAATTTACAGATAAATACACCGATACCGATTTAAGAACCTACCAAGATTGGATAGTAAAAAGACAAATGGCAATGCTGCAAGGCGTTGTTGAGGTAAACAGTTTTGGTGGACGAGTAAAACAATATGAAGTAGCTGTTGATCCTGACCGATTAAAAAGTATGGGAATTACCATTTCTGAAATTTTTACTGCTTTAGAAGTCAATAATGAAAATACGGGTGGAGCTTACATTGTAAAAAACCATAAAGCTAATTTTATTCGAGGCGAAGGGTTGGCTCGTTCTATTGATGATCTTAATAAGATTGTTGTAAGAACAGAAAATGGAGTTCCTATTTTGATTAAAGATGTAGCAGAGGTTCGTATCGGACATGCTGTTCGTTTTGGTTCGTTTACTAAAAATGGAAAAGGTGATGCTGTTGGAGGTATGATTTTAATGCTAAAAGGAGGAAACTCTAATGAAGTAATAGCTAGAGTAAAAGATAGAATTGTAGAAATTGAAAAATCATTGCCCGAAGGAATTTCTATTCAACCCTTTATTGATAGAGCTACTTTAATTGAAAGAACTACAAGCACTGTAAGAGGTAACCTATTAGAAGGTGGGTTAATAGTAATTTTTGTGTTGGTACTCTTTTTAGGGAATTTTAGAGGAGGGTTAATTGTAGCCTCTACAATACCTTTATCATTACTGTTTGCCTACATCATGATGAACATTTTCGGTGTATGGTCTAACCTAATGAGTTTAGGAGCTATTGATTTTGGAATTATTGTGGATGGAGCTGTAATTATTGTAGAGAGTGTCGTCTTTTACACCGTCCAGCAGGTTAGGAAATCGAAAAACGGAATTTTATCTCAAAAAGACTTGGATAATATTTCTAATAAATCATCTASTAAAATGATGAATGCAGCTTTTTTTGGGCAGCTAATTATTTTAATTGTGTTTCTCCCTATTCTTACTTTACAAGGAGTTGWAGGTAAGATGTTTACTNCMTAWKSYMATGACGTTTAGTTTTGCTGTAATTGGGGCCATGATTTTATGTTTAACCTATGTACCAATGATCTCAGCTTTGTTTATGAGTAAAAAACCTTCACAAAAAGAAATGTGGGGAGATAAATTTATCAATTGGTTAAGCGCTAAATATGAACCAATTTTACATAAAGCATTAAAAAGGAAGAAACTTATTTTAGGTGTTTCGGTTCTCTTTTTAGGATTAGCTATTTTTACTTTCACCAGTATGGGAGGAGAATTCATCCCGAAATTGGATGAAGGTGATATAGCCATGCAAGCCTTATTAAAACCAGGCAGCTCCTTAGAGGAAACAGAAAGAGTATCTACTTTAATTGAAAAAACGATTTTAGATAATTTTCCAGAGGTAACCGAAATGGTTTCGAGAATTGGGGTGGCAGAATTGCCTACCGATCCTATGCCGATGGATATTGCTGATATGTTTTTGATATTAAAACCACAAGATGAGTGGGAATCTGCAAAAACCAAAGAGGAATTAATTGATAAAATCAAAGATAAATTAGCTTTTATTCCTGGTGTAAATTATGAATTTTCTCAGCCTTTAGAACTTCGTTTTAATGAGTTAATGACTGGAGTTAGACAGGATGTAGCCATTAAATTATTTGGAGAAGATTTAGACCAATTGGCTCTTTATGCTCAAAAAATGGCTGTAATTATTGGCACAGTAGAGGGTGTCGCAGATATTAAAGTAGAAGCAACTAAAGGTCTTCCTCAAATGACGGTTCAATATGAACGAGATAAATTGGCTCAATACGGTTTAAATGTTCAAGAATTAAATACCCTTGTTAGAACTGCTTTTAGTGGTGAAACAGCAGGTATTATTTTTGAAGGTGAAAAACGATTTGATTTGGTGGTTCGTTTAAAAGAGGAACATAAAAAGAGTATAAATGATTTAAAAAACATTTATGTTTCTCTTCCTGATGGAAGCCAATTACCCATTAAAGAGGTTGCAAAAGTAAGCTACCAATCTGGTCCGATGCAGATTTCTCGTGAAGGAACGAATCGTAGAACCTATGTTGGAATTAATGTAAGGGGTAGAGATGTAGAATCGGTTGTAAACGAAATTCAAGATAAACTAGACGCTCAATTGGATTTACCTCCTGGTTATTACTTAAAATATGGTGGTTCTTTTGAAAATTTACAACGGGCAAAAGCAAGATTGACCATTGTTGTGCCAATTGCTTTAATCTTAATTTTTGTATTACTGTATTTTGCTTTACAATCATTTAGTCAAACCATTATGATTTACATGGCTATTCCTTTATCTGCTATTGGTGGAATATTCTCACTATGGTTAAGAGACATGCCTTTTAGTATTTCAGCAGGTGTTGGTTTTATTGTGCTGTTTGGAGTAGCCGTACTAAATGGGCTCGTCCTCATAACCAGTATGAACGACCTAAAAACTGAGGGGATGAGTTTAAAAGAGCGTATTATTAAAGGAACAAAAGAGCGTATTCGCCCTATTTTCTTAACCGCTTCTACCGATATTTTAGGGTTTTTACCAATGGCAATTTCATCTTCTGCTGGAGCAGAAGTACAACGGCCATTGGCAACTGTAGTTATTGGAGGAATGTTAACAGCATCTTTATTAACCTTAATTGTTATTCCTATTTTATATAATATCGTAGAAAGTAGAGCAGAAAAAAGAGCATTAAGAAAACAAAATAAAGGAATAAATCTAGGTGGAACTAGCTTGGCTTCCTTAATTATGTTGCCTCTGGTTGGTGCTTTTTTATTGTTTGGAAATACAGTTCAAGCTCAAGAATCTACAAAAACAATAAGTACATTAGATGAAGCCATCAGCTTAGGTTTAAGCAATAATGGCAATGTGCAAGTAGCAAAAACTAATGTAGAATTACAATCTCAAGGAAAAAGAGCTGCTTTTAATTTAGGAAAAACTGATGTTGGAGTTCAATATGGACAATACAATAGTTTTCAAACAGATTTTGCTTTTAACATCAACCAAAACTTTGAGTTTCCTACGGTTTACACTGCTCAACGAAAGTTGGCAAAAGCAAAAATGCAAGGGAGCCAATACCAATTGTCGGCTACAGAAAATGGTTTGAAACGGAGTATTAGACAAGCGTGGTATCAATTAACTTATTTTACAGAAAAGCAAAAAATGTTGCTATATCAAGACACTATTTTTGCTAAGTTTTTAAATGCGGCAACCATTCGTTACGAAACAGAAGCTAGTAGTTATTTAGAAAAAATGGCAGCAGAGACCAAAGTAATGGAACTACAGAATGCGTTAAAAATGATAGCTTCAGATATTATTATACAAGAACAAGAATTGCGTGTATTATTAAATGATTCTAACGGATTAAGTTTTACTCCTTCAGTTATAGAAGAAAGAGTTTTAGCTAATATGCAAGACCAAAATCAAGTCAATAATAATCCTATGCTTTCTTATACTAAACAGCAAGTAGAAATTGCTCAAGCAAAAAAGGGAGTTCAAAATGCTAAAATGTTGCCTGATTTATCGATAGGTTATTTTAATCAATCGTTAATTGGGAGCCCAACTTCAAATACAGGGGTAGATATTGCAACTAGTTCTAATCGTTTTTCGGGCATACAAGCAGGTATTTCAATTCCATTATTTTTTGGCTCGTATCGAGCAAATGTAAAATCTGCAAAGTTAAGCAGGGAAATAGCTCAAACCAATGCGAATTATTACCAAACAGTAATAGAAGGGCAATATCAACAGTTGCTAAACGAAGTATTGAAATACCAAAGTAGTTTGAGTTACTATAAAAACAAAGCAGTACCTCAAGCAGATTTGATTATTAACAATACCCAAAAGAGTTTTGATAATGGAGCTATTAATTATGTAGAATATTTTCAAAACATTAATCAAGGCTTAGCTTTAAAATTTAATTATTTAGAAACATTAAACGGATACAATCAGGCAATTATTAACTTAGAATACCTTATTGGTCAATAGCCAGGTATTAAAAATTTAGGAAAAATGAAAAAAACGATAAAAACATACGGAATTTTAGTTGTAGCAAGTTTATTTATGATGGCTTGTGGTGGTTCAAAAGGTGGAGAGGAACATGGTGAAGAAGGTCATGGAGGCCATGATGAGCATGGTGAAGAAGGAACAGTTTCTTTAACTAAACAACAAATGGATGCCATAGGATTAAAAATAGTTCAAATAGAAAAAAAGAACATGAGTATTGGTGTTCAAGTAACTGGTGATTTGGAGCTAGCACCTCAAGATCGTGCAGATATAAGTCCGATATTAGGTGGTATTGTAAAAACAATTACGGTAATAGAAGGAGACAAAGTTAATAAAGGTCAGGTTTTAGCAACTTTAGAACATCCTGATTTTATACAACTACAACAAGATTATATTAACAGCATAAATACTTTAGCTTACTTAGAGAAAGATTTCCAACGACAGAAAAAACTGTACGAAGAAAAAGTTGGTTCAGGAAAAGAATTTCAGAAAACAAGTGCCGATTACTTTAACAAAAAAAGTAAAGTAAAAGCATTAAAAATCAAATTAAAGATGTTGGGATTAAACCCTAAGCAAGTTGCTAATGGAACCATCTACCCAGTTGTACCTGTTGTTTCTCCATTAAACGGAACGGTTAGTTTAGTGGAAACTAATATTGGTGCTTATGTAGCTCCTTTAACTAAGTTATTTGAAGTAGTGAATAACGATAAGTTACATGCTGATTTTAGAGTGTATGAAAAAGACATTAACAAAATAAAAGTAGGACAGAAAATATATTTTACCACTACCAGTATTGCTGGAGAAGAGTTTGAAGGAGATGTTCATGCGATAAGTCCTGTTTTTGAAAAAAATCCGAAAGCATTACATGTTCATGCCGATATTTCTAACAAAAAGAAAAACTTGATTCCTGGAATGTATATCCAAGGGAGAATTATTTCAGAAAACACCTTAACAACTGTGCTTCCTGAGCATGCTGTAGTTACCCAAGAAGAAAAAACATACATCTTTGTGAAAATAAAAGGTAAAAAACATGACCATGGACATGAAGAAACCGCAAATACGAAAGAGAATGAACACGGAGAACATACTGAAAAGAAAGGGAAAGATGAGCATGAGCATTCAGGACATGAAGAGGGTAAATGGACGTTTAAAATGACTGAAGTAATTGTAGGAGCAAGTAGTGGTGAGTATATTGAGGTTAAATTGTTAAAACCATTACCAAAAGGAGCTGAAATTGCGGGTAATGGTGCTTATTACTTATTGGCAGAAATGGGTAAAGGTGAAACAGAGCATACGCATTAACGAAACAGCCAATGCTATTTTAAGCCACTTAAAAACCCAACTGCATGAGCACTTGTCAATAAGTATCGCTCTAGAAAAGAAAGCACAGGAATACAACAATGGCTAAAAAAACATAGGGGTTTTGGTGGGTAATTGGAAGTTCAGAGCTTCGATTTAAAACCGCCAAACCAAAATTTTGATAACGAAAAAAGAAAAATAATTATAAAATATTTGGCTTGGCTAAGTAGTAAACCGAAAGGGCAGAGTTTCAAACTCCCCTACGGTTTCTTAGCCGGGTCGTTAAACGAAAAATTACCCTTCCCCTTGTAAGGCTTCTGTTTTTGGAACTCTTAATAACAATAAAAAACCTACAATAAAAAAGACTATAAGCATTAGTACCGATTCTCTTATACTAAACATTCCTTCTATGAACCCAAAGAAAAAAGTACCGATAACAATTCCCATTTTTTCGAGTACATCATAAAAACTAAAGTAAGAAGCATGGTCTTCCGTTTCGGGTAATAATTTAGAATAAGTAGAACGTGATAAAGATTGGATTCCACCCATTACAAAACCTATGGTAGCTGCTATTAAATAAAAATGAATTGGCGTATATACAAAGGCATACGCTACAATACAGATTAATGCCCAAATAAATACTACTATTCCTAAAGTTTTAATGTTGCCTATTTTTTTAGAAACATACGCCATTAAATAAGCTCCTGCAACAGCTATAAATTGTATTACCAATATGCTAATAATCAACCCTGTTTCCATTTCCCCTTCTGGCCAATCAATTTCTTTAGTACCAAAAAATACCGCCATTAACATAATGGTTTGAACACCCATACTGTAAACAAAAAAGGATGCTAAATACCGTTTTAAACTCTTATTTCCAGCCATCTGTTTCCACACTTTCTTTAGCTCACTAAATCCTTTGATGAGCTTGTTTTCTGCTGGTTTCCGGTTATTGATGTTACTTGGTAACCCCTTAAAAGTGATTTGAGCAAAGCCTATCCACCAAATACCAGTTACTACAAATGAATATGCTGCATCCATTTTAAAAATTTGTATCATAATCAAACAAGCTATTAACAATAATGAGCTACCAATATACCYCCTTGCAAACCCTTTTGCACTTACTTTATCGTGTAAATCAACTGTTGCTATTTCTGGTAAATAAGCATTATAAAAAACTAAACTTCCTGAAAAACCTATTCCTGCAAGTAATATTGAAAGCATACTCCATTCAAGGTGGTCAGCACTAAAAAAGAATAAGCTAATGGTTGAAATTGCTCCCAAGTAACAGAAAAAACGCATGTAATTCTTCTTACTCCCCGAATAATCTGCAATTCCAGATAGCAATGGAGAAAGAATTGCGACAATCATATAAGACAACGAAACGATGTATGAATAGATTTCAGTATTTACAAATTCATAACCAAAAAAAGTAACCGTTTCATTAGTACTTGCTTCATAAAAAATCGGGAAAATTGCAGAGGTAATTACCAAAGGATAAACCGAATTTGCCCAATCGTACATTGTCCATGCACCAATTACTTTTTTATCGTTTTTTTGAAAACTCATTTAATTACAAGTATCGCAATATAGCCTTTTCACCTGTATGTTTTTAAGCAATTGAAAGCTCATGTTGGGGAATCCAAATAGTTTACAAAATCGTTCTTTATTCATTTTTTTTGCTCTTTCCATGTAAATAATGTATTCATTTTCTGGGATTTTTTCTTTACTATAAATTGCAACTGTCAAAAAAGTAAACAAAAACTCCTCATCAATATCATCTCTAATTGCGAAAGGCTTCATAATGTCTATTGCCCAACCTATACGAAGCTGAAACATGAAATAGTTTGCAATTTTAAAACTCTGATCTCTGTCTAAATTTGAAGAAAAGAGTGCTTTTTTAACTTCCTCTAATGCTTTTTCTCGCTCATTAAATTTCTTACTATCATAATAATAATCAGCTGAAATTAAATTATAATTAAGTATCAAACGGTTTATCATCCATTTTTCTATGTTGGAACTATTTAATAATTTAATCTCTCTAAGCACCAATTTTGGGTTGGATTCTCTCTTATAATTATTTGACCATAACAGCAACCTCAATACTGTTTTATTGTACAATAAAAACGAGTTAGTCGGGTCAACAATTAATTGCGTTTTTATCTGACGAAGTAAATGCTGGCGTAGGCTATCTTTATTAGTTGACTTTGAATAATACCATATTAATGCAATTTGATTATTAATAAAAGGAACCGTCTCTTTTCTATGAGGTATTTTGATGTTTAGGATTTTTTCTTTTCCAATATTCCCATTTTCAATATTTTTAAGCATAATTGATTGATAAACCTTAGCTTTTACATAATCTTTTCGTTCAAGCGATTTTTCGAACCATTCTGGCAAAACTTTAAATAAAGCCTCATCCATAAATACTTTTTTAACAGTAAGGATAATTTTTGCCAAGCGTGTTTCTTCTAGATAAGGCTCTAAGTCAAATTCTAATGTGTCAGAATTAACCACTTTTAGAAGTTCTTCTTTGGAGAGTTTTAACAATTCTTTCTCATAAGGAGAACCTTTTATTGACTCATAAAACCCTTCCCAATTTTCTTTGGTGGTAATTTTAGTTTCTACATCTTGAAGCTTGTATTTTTTAATTGCTGCTAAAATGCTTTTAGCTCTTCTTTCTTGGATTATTTTATTTTGTTTTTCTCCTCCTTCTATAGATGAATAAGCTATTACTTCTATTTTCATTAAATCAAATCTATTTAAACTTAATGAATCTAAAAATGGCTTGATATCATCACTGTTGTATTGAGATTTATTTCTTTCGAACGGAATAGTAAATGTTAATCGATTAAGTATAGAATCGGCTCTACTACTTACAGATAAAGTATCTAATATAAAATTTAGATCTAACGATTTTAAATTTTCACCGCCTAAACTATTGTATGCTATYGTTTGACATAAACAATTAGCCTTAATCATTAATAAATTAAATTCCACATTATTTGTATCTACATATTCTGGAATTGAACCCAAAGAAACTTCAATTTCATTGCTTTCCTTTCTCTCATTCTTTCCAAAAATTTGTGACTTAGAAATAGGTGGCAACATTATTCCTTTGTGAATTTTAGATGGATAAAATTTATTTCCTGCCCCACAGTCAAATTGGTCTCTAGAAATAATGTCAAGAGCAATCCCATCACCAGATTCACTTAAAACATTCTTAAACAACTCTAAATCATGGAAATAAAAATAGATTTCTCCATTTTTTAAAAAAATATTATCCGACATTAACTGCGGTAAATACCCGTATTTTTTATCAAGATCAGCACATTTACTCTTATCGTAAGGTGAAATTCCAAAATCATCTCTCATTGGCTTAACTCCTCCTGGTAAAACAAATGACTCTGACCCAACAACATGAGTCGCTATAATTGATTTATCATTTTCATTTAAAACAACCGAAATGCCATAATTAACATATTTTCCATTGCCAATAATTTCCCCTCCATCCACAGATTGCACCCATCCTTGGGCTATTGCTGTTGCAACATTTTGGTAAGACTTAAGCTTTGTTTTTTTCGTTTCTCCTGGCAGCTTAACTAAAGTTCCAACTATTAATTTATAACAATTTTCTCCTACAATACCATGCATACCATCATAAAACATAACTCTTTTAAATGGGGTTTCTTTTTTTGAAGCAGGTTGATCATGACTAATCTTACCCGTCTTTACCATATAAAAAGTATGGTCTGCTGCTGCTGCTGTTAGCACATCATCTTTTTTGAAAACTGGTAAGTTTTTACTTTTTCTAAAAGCATCTATTTGTTCTTGAATAAGACCWTCAAGAAATGCTTTGTCATATTGGTAATCAACATCATCTACTTTTTGTTGTGAAAACAACAAAAAGGAAGTTATTAAAAATAATATTGATATATAATACCTCAACTAATGATATTTAACAGCGAAAGTTAATAAATACTTATTAATCAACTATGATACCACAAAGTAAATGTAAACACAGTAAGATGCAAAAAGTAGAAAACCTTTTAATCTATTGATTTTATAGCCAAATATCATTAATGGAAAAACGAGAAATGAAATTGCCAACATCCAAAATACATCATTAGTAATCACTTGTGTTGAAACTGGTATTTCTTTTATAAGTGATGTTATCCCTAATACCCCTAAAATATTAAAAATGTTAGAACCTATTAAATTGCCAACAGATATGTCTGTGTGCTTTTTAAATGCTGCCATAATGGAAGTGATTAATTCAGGTGCACTTGTACCAAAAGCCACAACAGTAACTCCTATTACGTGTTCACTTACTCCAAAATTAGCTGCTATAATAATTGCTCCATCTACCAACCAATTGGCTCCAAACCCTAATCCAACAGAACCAACTACAATTAATAAAATATTAAAGAATAACTTTTTAGGCTTGTCTTGTTCTTTTTCAATATCTAGTTCTACACCTTCTTTTGTGTTTTCTCTTTTTGCTTTCCAAAACATAAAAAAGTTAAACGCAATTATTCCTAAGGTAAAAATCAATCCTTCATACCACTCTATGTTCCCATTTAATATAAATAGAAAAAACAAAATGGTACTTCCCATTAAAATTGGCCAATCTATTTTAACTGTTGATTTTTTTACAGAAATTGGTAATATCATTGTTGTTATCCCTAATACTAACGCAATATTTGCAATATTAGAACCTACTACATTTCCTATTGCAAGCTCTGGATGTCCTTCTAAAGCAGCCTGTAAGCTAACTAATAACTCAGGCACAGAAGTTCCAAAAGATACGATGGTCATACCAATTACTAAGGTTGGTATATTGAACTTCAAAGCAACACCAACAGCTCCTCTTACTAATGCTTCTCCAGCTATTATTAATATAATAAGACCTCCTATTAGTAAAACGTATTCCATTAAGAATTTTCAGTAGGATTTTGAGGTTCTTCTTTAGTATATGGGTTTCTTCTGTATATTGTTTCTGATGCTGGAGTTTGTGCTTCTTTAGTTTTTTCCTCTTTAACAGAATCAGTTTTCTCAAATTCTGTTTCATTTTTAATCATTTCCTTAACTTGCTTTTCCACATCTATCTTATCTTTTGCAGCATTCATTTCTCTAGCGCCTTCTCTAATCTCTCTTTGAATATCACCTGTTGCATTCTTAATTTCACGAATTCCTTTTCCTAAGCCTCGAGCCAATTCTGGTATTTTTTTTGATCCAAATAGCATGATGATAACGAGAACAATAAAAAATAGTTCTCCCCCTCCTGGCATTCCAAATAATAAAATATAATTCATTCTAATCCTCTGTTATAGAAAACAAATTTACTAAAAAAGCCTTTCCAAAATTGGAAAGGCTTTTCATTAATGTAATTATAAATTAGTTTTTTAACTTCTTGGTTACAAAATCATACATAATTGGGGATGCAATACACAATGAAGAATATGTTCCTACTATAACTCCAATTAATAGTGCAAAAGAAAATCCTCTAATTACTTCACCACCAAAGAAAAATATCATTGCCAATACAAAAATGGTACTTAACGAAGTATTTACTGTTCTACTAAGTGTACTATTCAGTGCATTATTTACTACATCCTTCATTTGCTGCTTTTTGTAMGCCCCCAAATATTCTCTAATTCTATCAAAAACGACTACTGTATCATTTATTGAATAACCTACCACCGTTAAAATAGCTGCAATAAACGCTTGATCTATCTCTAAAGAGAATGGCAAGACCCCATACAATATCGAGAATAACGATAGCACAATTAATACATCATGAAACAACGCTGCTAATGCTCCTAATCCGTACTGCCATTTCTTAAATCTAAACAAGATGTATAAGAAAATAATCAGTAGAGAAAATATAATTGAAAAAAGAGAAGCCCTTATCATATCATCTGCAATAGTAGGTCCAACTTTTTGAGAACTCATCAAGCTCTCCTCCATAAATTGTGCTTTATTTACATCATTACCCAAAAAAGATGTTAATCCTTTAAACAGTTTTTGTTCTACAATTGAATCTGCATTTACTTCATTATTATCAATCAGATATGAAGTAATAATCTTAACTTGGTTATCATCTCCAAATGTTTTTACTTCAGGTGTAGATTCAAACAAAGGAGTTAGACTACTAGCTATATCTACAGTTGAAACTGTATTATCAAATCTAATCGTATAAGATCTTCCTCCTTTAAAATCAACCCCTTTTTGTAATCCTTTAGTTGCTAATGAACCTATACCAGCTAATATGATAACTCCTGAAAGAATGTAGAATTTCTTTCTATTCTTAATAAAACCAAAATTGACATTCTTAAATGCTCCTTCAGTTAATTTAGTTGAGAAAGTAAGTTTTTTATTTCTGCTCAACTGATATTCAAAAATTAATCTTGTAATGAATATTGCAGTAAATAAAGAAGTGAAAATACCTATAACCAATGTTTTAGCAAACCCTTCAACTGGACCTGTACCAAAGAACCACAACACAACACCCGTTAATAAGGTAGTTACATTCGCATCAATAATTGATGAATAAGCAAATTTATATCCATCAGCAACAGCTAATCGAATTCCCTTGCCAGCTGTTATCTCTTCTCTTATTCGTTCAAAAATAAGTACGTTGGCATCTACCGACATACCAATTGTAAGTATAATACCTGCTATACCAGGCAATGTTAACGCAACTAATGAAGGCATAGAAGCCAACACTCCAAATATGAAAAACATATTTGCCACTAATGCAATTACAGCTGCAACACCTGCTTTGGAATAGTAAAATACCATATAAGCTAGTACAATCATTAATGCCACAATAAATGACATCATTCCTTTATCAATTGATTCTTGTCCTAAAGTTGGGCCAACAACTGCTTCTTCTACAATTCTTGCAGGAGCAGGTAATTTTCCTGCTTTTAAAATATTAGCAATCATTTTTGCTTCTTCAATAGAAAAATTGCCTGAGATACTAGACTGACCACCTGCTATTTCTGCGTTTACAGTCGGAAAACTATACACATAATCATCAAGAGCTATAGCAACAGCTTCTCCTACATGTCCGCCAGTTAAAATCCTCCATTTGTTTGCTCCCTCTCCATTCATTGTCATAGAAATCTCTGGAGAACCATTAAATTGATCAAACTGTTGAGAAGCATCTACAATAACATCACCTTCTAAAGCTGCCTTACCATCTCTATTATCAATTTTGATTGCTAATAATTGCAAGAACTTACCTTCATCATCATAAGGCTTTGCTGTCCATAAAAACTTTAATCTCGGAGGAAAGAAAGATTGCACTTCTTTCATCGCCAAATATTTATTTACTTTTCCTGTATCCTTAATAGCTACATAACCAACTACAGGTCCTTCGCCATACTCGTATTGTTGAGTTTCTGGATTTTGAAAAATTGCAGGACGCATAACTGCAAACAATGGATGCTCTTTAGCATACTCTTCAGCAGATTGTTGATCAGCAGAATTTGTAAGAGATGTATCTTTATTGTTTGTATCACTACCTCCCGTTTCTAAAGCATCAAATAAATCTGCAGTAGCATCTTTGGTTGTATCTTTTTCCGTTGAATCTAGCTCAGCAATAACAACTTCCTCTTCAACATTAACTTCTTCAACACTTGTAGAGTCTACTTTAGTTGAATCATCATCCTCTGTTATTCCTTGTAACACTTTTCCAAGCTTAGTATCAGCTTGTTCTATCATTGGATAAATTTCTCTGTTTTCCCACGTTAACCAAAACTCTAGCTTAGCAGTACCTTGCAATAGTTGTCGAACTCTTTCTTTATTTTTTACTCCTGGTAATTCTACTAAAATTCTATCAGAACCAGTTAATCTTTGGATATTAGGTTGCGCTGAACCAAACAAGCCTATTCTTGTTCTAATTACATTAAAAGAACGATCAATTGCATCATCTGCTTCTTCCTTAATAAACTCTAAAACTTCTTCGTTAGTAGCATTTGGTGATAATTGGTCTTTATTATCTAAGGTGTAAAAAATTGCTGATAACTTGCCATTTGGATTTGCTTCCTGATATACCTTCCCAAATAAAGTAACAAACTCCTCATTGGATTCTTGTTGTAGTTTTTTAGCATCTCTAATTGCTTGATTAAAAGCTTGATCTTTATTAAATGATGATAGTGCTTTAACAACTTCTTCAACTTGAACCTCAAGGGTAACATTCATACCGCCCTTTAAATCCAATCCAAGATTTAACATTTTTGTTCTTAAGTCACCATAAGTATAACCAATAATTGGATATACTTCCTCAGATGCCATTGAATCTAGATAAGCATATTCTATATCAGAATTACCACTTGCATATTCTTTTGCATCATTCTCTACTCCAGTTGCTACCCATGTTAAAGATATGGAATAAAGACATCCCATTGCAAAAAGTATTGTAAACGCTGTTATAAGTCCTTTGTTTTGCATTTTTTTAATATTATTCTTCTGTCATTTTTATAAGCCTGCAAATATAGAATTTCAAATACGATTTAACAATAGAAAATCTAATAAGTTTCTGTTACATTTAAAGTTCTATATAAGCAATACTAATAGGAGGTTTACTTAAAATCAAGGTCTTTAAGAACTAGCTCTTTTTTAGTATAATCAATTATTGCTTGATAATCGTTTAAAATATCGCCTCCTAAAACACCATCAACTGGTGCTAACTCTAATTTTTCGTAAGATTGATTTACATGCATTAAGTCCAAAATTGTTGCATCATAGTTTACAATTTCAATATCTCCTATTTGCAACTTTCGGATTACTACTTTTTTACTTTCCATAGTATTTGTACCTAAGCCCGAAGACATCCTGTCTTGCTCTTCAATAATAGGATCATTAACAAAATTGGTTATCCTTGTCTCATCAAAAACGGTACGTGAAGCGCCAGTATCTAAAATTAAATTAGCCTCTTTTCCATTTATCTTTACAGTTACTTTAATGTGGTAGCCATCATTTTCAATCGGAAATATAGTTAATGGAATTGTTGTTTTCATAAGGATAATCGTTGTCACCCTGAGCTTGTCGAAGGGTTAATATTGTTCTTTAAACAATATTTCGACAAGCTCAGTATGACAAAATTTTTAAGCCAAAACACCCTCTAACAAAGCATTGGTTTTCTTAACTCCTTCAGCACTTTCTGTTAGTTTTTCTTTTTCAGTATCAGATAAATCAATCTCAACAATTTTTTCAATTCCGTTTTTTCCTAAAATACAGGGTACTCCAATTGACAAATCATTTAACCCATATTCACCTTCTACTAAGGCAGAACACGGGAACATTTTTTGAGCATCTTGTGCAATTGCTTGAACTAAGGCAGAGACTGCAGCTCCAGGAGCATACCAAGCACTTGTTCCTAATAAACCAGTTAATGTCGCTCCACCAACTTTGGTGTCCTCAACTATTTGGCTCATTCTGTCTTCTGATAAAAACTCAGAAACAAGAACACTGTTTCTTACTGCTTTTCCAATTAATGGAACCATCCCAACATCACTATGACCTCCAATTACCATTCCATCAACATCAGAAGCAGGACAACCTAATGCTTCACTAATTCTGTATTTAAAACGAGCACTATCTAAAGCTCCACCCATTCCAATAATTCTATTCTTTGGCAATCCAGTTGCTTTATGTGCTAAATAAGCCATTGTATCCATTGGGTTACTCACCACAATTAAAATTACATTTGGAGAATGTTCAATTAAACTTGCAGATACTGATTTTACAATTCCTGCATTTATGCCAATCAACTCTTCACGGGTCATTCCTGGTTTACGAGGAATACCACTTGTAATTACTGCAACATCACTCCCTGCTGTTTTAGAGTAATCATTCGTTGCTCCTGTAATTTTTGTATCAAAACCATTTAAAGAAGCACATTGCATTAAATCCATTGCTTTTCCCTCTGCAAATCCTTCTTTAATGTCTATCAAGACCACTTCATCTGCAAAATCTTTAATGGCAATATATTCAGCACAACTTGCACCTACTGCTCCTGCTCCTACTACTGTTACCTTCATTGTTTTGTTTTTATATGTTAAATAATAGCTTTTTTCGGATGACTAAATTAGATAAAGTATCTGCCTTAAACAATCTTATTTAAGATAAGATTTAAAACTAAGTTTTTATTCATGAAAATAGTAGAAAAGTCACTGATTATTCTACTTTTGTTCCACTTGAAAAACATTGATTAAAGTCGAATGAAAGATTTACTTGATAAGTTTGAAAACAAAATTCCAGAAATAGTTTTTGAATGGAACGATGCAGAAACTGAAGCAAAAGGATGGGTGGTTATCAACTCTTTAAGAGGTGGAGCTGCTGGTGGAGGAACGAGAATGCGAGTTGGTTTAGACAAGCATGAAGTAACTTCTTTGGCTAAAACAATGGAAATTAAATTTACCGTTTCTGGACCTGCAATTGGCGGTGCAAAATCAGGTATTAACTTTGATCCTAATGACCCAAGAAAAGAAGGTGTGTTAAAACGTTGGTTTGCAGCAGTTACCCCTTTATTAAAACATTATTACGGAACAGGTGGAGATTTGAATGTTGATGAGATTCACGAAGTAATACCATTTACCGAAGAATGTGGAGTATGGCATCCCCAAGAAGGTGTTTTTAATGGACATTTTCAACCAAGAGAAGCACAAAAAATAAATCGAATTGGTCAACTTAGACAAGGTGTTTTAAAAGTAATCGAAAATACTAACCTTAGTCCTGATGTAACTAGAAAATATGTTGTTGCCGATATGATTACTGGTTATGGTGTTGCCGAATCTGTAAAACATTATTACAATATTTATGGTGGTGATTTAAAAGGAAAACGAGTTATTGTGCAAGGCTGGGGAAATGTTGGCTCAGCTGGTGCTTATTATTTAGCTCAAGATGGAGCAATAATAGTTGGCATTATTGATAAAATTGGCGGATTAATTAAAGAAGATGGATTTTCTTTAGAAGAAATAAGAAAGCTTTTTAATGCTAAGAATGGAAACACCTTAGTTGCTGATAATATGCTTTCTTTTGATGAAGTAAATGAGAAGATTTGGGATGTAAAAGCTGATGTTTTTATTCCTTGTGCTGCATCACGATTAATTACCCAAAGTCAAGTTGAAAGAATGATAAATTCTGGAGTTGAAGTGATTGCTGCTGGTGCAAATGTTCCTTTTGCAGATCCAGAAATATTCTTTGGCCCAATTGCAGAATATGCAGATGATAAGATTAGCGTAATCCCAGATTTTATTTCTAATTGCGGTATGGCAAGAGTGTTTGCTTATTTAATGAGCAATGATTTAGATAAATTGGAGGATACAGCTATTTTTCATGATACTTCTAGTATCATAAAAGAAGCTTTAATTAAGGCTCATGCAAAAAACTCAAGTAAATACCACATCGCCAAAACAGCTTTTGAAATTGCCTTAAAACAATTAGTTTAATTATATTATTTTTGACTTTACCTAACTAAATTAAAATTTATGGAAATATTTATTGTAGTCGTATTTATTCTAGGATATTTAGCAATTACGCTAGAACACAGCCTAAAAGTTGACAAATTAGTACCAGCACTTTTAATGATGGCTTTAGCTTGGGCTGGTGTTGCTTTTGGACTAGATGGCTTTACCTCATGGTTCGATTCTCATGCTATGAAAATGATAGAAGGTTATGGTTTAATGGATCATGAAGCCAAACTTCATTTAATGGAAAGTACCCTACTTCATCATTTTGGTAAAACGTGTGAAATACTAATTTTCTTAATTGGTGCAATGACTATTGTTGAAATCATAGATCATTTCCATGGATTCTCTACTATCAAAGGATTTATTAAAACCAATAAAAAAAGCACTTTATTATGGATAGTCTGTATTTTAGGATTCATCTTATCTGCAATAATAGATAACCTTACAGCTACTATTGTTTTGATAACGATACTTAGAAAATTAGTTCCCAATAAAACAGATAGAATTTGGTTTGCTGGTTTAATTATTATTGCTGCAAATGCTGGTGGTGCATGGTCTCCGATAGGAGATGTAACTACTACCATGTTATGGATGAATGAGAAGGTAAGTGCCTTGATGCTAATTAAGTACTTAATACTTCCATCTATAGTCTGTATGATTATTCCAACATTTATTGCAAGTTTTCTACCTGCTTTTAAAGGAAATTTTGAAGGCAGTAGTGATGAAGGAGAAACAGATCCTAAAGGAGCATTTATGCTTTATTTAGGGTTAGCTATGATTGTTTTTGTACCTATATTTAAAACAATAACTCATTTACCACCCTATGTAGGTATGATGCTTTCTTTATCTATTGTTGCTATGGTCGCTGAAATTATTAGTAGTCGTAGATTTAGCATCTCAAGTCTCGGAGATGAATTGGACAATAAACCTGAGCAACATTTAGTAAGCCCAACATTTGGAGCTTTGGCAAAAATTGAAATGCCTTCCATCCTATTCTTTTTAGGTATCTTAATGACCGTTGCTGCATTAGAATCTTTAGGGTTAATCTTTACCTTTGGACGAGATGTACAAGCTTCAATTGATGGTGATTTATTTGTAATGTTATTGGGTGCTGGTTCTGCCGTAATTGACAATGTACCTTTAGTTGCAGCAAGTATGGGAATGTTTCCTTCTTACCAGATGGATGATCTTACTTGGCACTTCATAGCTTACGCTGCAGGTACTGGAGGTAGTATGTTGATTATTGGCTCTGCTGCTGGAGTTGTAGCAATGGGTATGGAAAAAATATCTTTTTTCTGGTACTTAAAGAAAATTGCTTGGTTAGCCTTAATTGGTTACCTAGCAGGTGCTGGAGTATTTATGTTAATGAGAGGATTTATTTAAACCTTACTTCAATATACA
This sequence comes from Flavobacteriales bacterium, assembly GCA_002402165.1. GTDB lineage: Bacteria > Bacteroidota > Bacteroidia > Flavobacteriales_E > Vicingaceae. The sequence continues at coordinate 186 of NVVI01000033.1, read as the reverse complement.
AAAGAAGCCTCAACGAAAATTGGGGCTTTTTTTATAGCCGTAAAATTATACGTGTAATAAACGTTTAATCTACGGCTAAAAAGTTAAAAACTAAGTTCAAACAATAAGTGCAACAGATAACAAATATCGGAAAGCTAGCTTTCCGATATTTGAAAAAAAATCTGATGCCGATGAATTACCAACAAT
>NVVI01000032.1 GCA_002402165.1 Flavobacteriales bacterium | reverse complement strand
ATTATCAGTATAATATACGAATAATTAACAACTTAACCAACTATAGTTTAGGTGATTATCTTAGATTTGTTTGAGAAAAAAGTATGAGTTTGCCCTGATAAATTTAGCTGTTTATGAAAAAATGAATATAAAATAAGAGATATTGATTTTTTTTTACACCACGCAATGTTTTCGTTGTGTTGTTAATTTTCAAAACCATGAAATACATTAAATTTTACCAATGTATTATTTCTTTTTTACAATTTTAAAAACGGAATTCTTATCACCAGCAATTATGTTTATAAAATAAACCCCTGGAGTTAAGCTAGATAGATTTAGATTGATTACAGATTTATTATTAACTCGATGTGTAGTTAGTGTCTCACCAAGTACGTTATTTATGATTGCTAGTACAGATAAATAACTTATTCCTAAATCAACAGTTAATATTTCACTCGTTGGGTTAGGGTAAGCTATAAATTGATTAGAAGACTCTTGAATTAATTCTTGTTGAATGTTAGTAATAAGAGGTGAAGTAATGTTTATTGTTATAGGTGAAGTAATAGTGATTGTATCACAAAAGTAGTTTGAACAGTTATTTACATCTGTAACTGTTAGGCACAGGTTGTATGTTCCTGGTGAGGAATAAGTGTGTTGAGGGTAAGGCTGAGTGGATGTGGTGCCATCTCCAAAACCCCACAAATACGAAGGATTGTTACCCACTGATGTGTTCATCACGATTACCCCATATTGACCTGTTGTGTCAACATATGTATAAAAAGAAGCGGTGGCTAAACAAGGCGGACAAATATCAAAACCATAAACAGAGCCTGCACTAGTTTGTGTGTTAGAACCATACTTATCCTCATCTTCTGTTATAGCTCCTATTAGTGCATAGTCTGTTTCGAGTGCAACTGCACTTCCAAATTTATCATCAGATGCCATATCTTTAGCGGTTATTATTTGACGTTCTTGCCAATCTGATGTGCTTTTCTGAAATAAATAAGCTCTACCAGATTGCATAATCGCTCCTGGAGCCCAATTATCAGTTCCTCCATATAACGCTCCAACTAATAAGAAGTCATCTTTAATAGAAAGCGATGATGCAAAATTATCGTTCTTAGTTCTATCAGAAGCGCTTATCTTATCAAACTCTGACCAAACACCACTTATGGTATCTCGTTCAAAGACGTATGCTGATCCAGCATTGGTTAATGAATCCAAACCTAAATCATTTTCATCATCCCAATGAGCACTTATTGCCATGTAGTTTTTATCTACCGCAATTTTTTGTCCAAAAAGATCCTCTATATTTCTATCGGATGCTGCTACTTTTTGAATCTCCACAAAGCTACCACCGTTGTATTCAAAAATATAAACGGCCCCTGCATCTTTAAGTATATTTGCTCCTGCAGCATCTCTATCTTCTTTTGATGCACCTATCATTAGTAAAGTTCCATCTAGGGCAACAGCATTACCAAAAAATGAATAGGCGGCTCTATCTGAGGCTACAATTTTTTGCGTTTCACTCCATATTCCGGTAATTGTATCCAGGGTGAAAATATAAACTGCTCCAGCAATATCCAGCCAATTACCACCAGCGGCATCATAACTTTCCCAAGTTGCACCAATAGCAATTGTATTTCCATTCATCGATACAGCTGTTCCGAAACGAGCCATTTGTTGTCTAATTAAAGGGGTTAGTTTCTGTGTTTGAACCCATGTTTCTCCAGTGTCATGTTTAAAAATATAGGCGGATCCTGAATTGGTTAAAGGATTGTTACCTAAGATATCTTCATCCTCATATTCGGCTCCTACAATAACATAATTTCCTTCAATCGCTACAGCACTTCCAAATCTATCCCATGGTAACCAATCTAAATGCTTTAAAATTTGAGTTTCACTCCACCTATTATTTCCATCCTTTTTTAAAATGTAAGCAGAGCTATATTCGATAGAGCTACTAATAGCATAATCTCCATCAATATCTATGGCAAAACCGAATTCACCATAAGATGTTGCTCTATCTGAAGTAACTATTTTATGCGTTTCATTGAGATAATTTTGTGCGCATGCTCCTATTACTATGGAACTACAAGCTGATGTGTCGGTGCATCCATTAACAATAATTTGCACCGCATAACTCCCATCATTATTGGCATTATAGTATTGACTGGTTTGGAAAGGAATAGAGGTGTACCCATCGTTACAATCAAGCCACTGATAAGTAGAATTAGCACTGTTGGCAGAGAGTAGGGTTCCTGAAACGGATACATTTACATTCACTGTAATCACATTTACAAAACTTGTTACAACACTGTCACAGCCATCAAAACTTTGAAAATTATTTACATGACTTACTTGGCTAACAAGATTTTGTGTTACTGTTCCATCGTGGAAAACAAAAGAATCTCCAGCACAGACCGAAAAAGTATCCGTAAAGCTATAAAGAGGATAACTATTAATTGAGACGGTATCTGTATAAACTTGACCATTGCTATTAACTGTTACCCAGTAAATTCCAGACTGTGTCACCATAAAAGAATTATTTGTACTACCATCTTGCCAAACAGATGTTGAATTAGGAATATTTACATTTAATCGTATGGAATCTCCTTGGCATAATCTTTCATTGTTGCCAATATTCAAATGCATAAATGGTCCTGCACCACTGTCATCGTATTTTGCGATGCCATCTTGCGTTGCTACCCATTTATTTCCATTTAGGTCAATAGCTATTGATGGGGTGTATACAATAAATGGTGGGAAAGTATTAAAAAAGATAGATGTCCAAATACCATTTTCGAACTTGCCAATTGAGGCAGGATGATTAGACACCCACTCAATACTATCCGTGTCAATATCAATACCATTTACTCTATCGTCATACAATCCTGAATTGGAAGAGTTATAAGATTGCCATGTTGTGTTTTTATCAAAAATGTTTATTCCATCTCTTGTTCCTACCCAAAGGTCATCATCAGTTCCTTGCTTAATTGTTTGCACCCAATTATTAGATATTCCTGAATTTGAAGTGTTGTAGGTAGTCCAGGTAGAATCATTTCCATATCTTATTAATCCTGAACTTGTTCCTATCCACACATTGTTATCCTCATCAACTTCTATCGCAAAAATTCCAGTAAATGAAATATTAGGAAAAGTCCAGGTAACTCCATCAAATTTTCTAATGAACATATTTGGGCCACCAACCCATATGTTTCCAAATTTATCTTGATTAATGGCTTTTATATCTCCACTCCCAAGGTCTGTGTCATTTGTCCAAGTACTAACCCCATCAAATTTTATAAGATAGCCGTCTACAAATCCTGTCCAAATATTTGATTTGTTGTCTATAAAAACTGAGTAAGCTTGACTATAGCATAGAGGGTTTAGAGGGGAATTACCTAAGTTATAGATACTCCATGTTGTGCCATCGTATTTGTATAAACCATCTTCACAAGCCGACCATACATTATTAGCGGTATCGATAGCAATTTCATGAAAAAATTTTGGGTTATGATATACGTTCCATGTTTGTGAATAAGAAGTGTTAAAAAGGACAATAATTAGTAGGGCTGTAAATAATGATTTAATTTTCATGATAATATTTGCTAATAACTGTTTTAGAAACGTACAATACTCTTTACACTTAGACGAATTTAACGTTATTTAAGTAGAAAGTCAAGTATTTTTGAGAATAATTTTCCTGATACCAATTAGTAGAATTATAAAAATAGAGTAGGCGATAAAAAATGGAATAATGTAGTCGATAAGCCCTAATATTAACATTATTGCAATAAGCAATAATTGAAAGCCTAACCCATAAATAGAAACAAAAGTCATAAACCAATTAGGGATTTTCTTTAATTTTTTTGCATTGCCATCAAATAATAAAATGATTCTATCAAAACCTCCATAACAAATGGTATAAACTATAAATAAGATATTAACTAATTGTTGGTTTTCGCCATGTAATGCTTTTGGAAAATATTTTTCTTCAACTCTACTGGTGGTATCTCCTCCAGCTAAATTATTACGGAGTATCGTGTAATAATAATTAAACACTGTTCCTTGTAACTGTAAGGCAATAAAAGCCACTATCATCATCCATAATTCTCCTTTGGTAAGGTAATTTATGGTAAAAAGAATAGCAAAGTTCAAAATCAAATCGAAAACAGAATCTAAGTACCTGCCAATGTAAGAAGGTTTGTTTCTGAGCCTTGCTAATTCACCATCAGCAGCATCTATTATAGATTTTATTACTAAAAATAAGCCAGCCAATACATATTGTTGTTGTAGCATAAAATAAATGGCTATAACTCCAGCAACTAAAAACAAGCAAGTAACATGAACAGGGGTAAAGGGTGTTTTTAACAATGCTTTGGCAAATAATTGAGCAGGCAATCGACCATAGTCAGAAAGGTCAAAAAATTTATTTTCTGGAGATAATTTAGACATTAGGGCTTAGCTCCTTCATGTAATTTACTGAATTTGGCCCTTGATTAAATAATAAATCAACAATACTCATGTTTGGAGCAAAACCATTTCTATCGCTAAATACTTGAATGTATTCATTAAAATTAAGTTTAGCTTTTACTTTTGGTGAAAAGGCATTTCTGAAATCGTKTTTTACTAGACCAGGGCTAATGTATTTGTCAGATTTTATAATACTCACATCTATAGTGAGTAGCTCAATAATTTTTTGGGCTAAATCCCAATTAAAGTCAACCAAGTATTTATATTCTTTATCATGATAATAAGGGTAGAACTCATCTTCATAGTATTCAAAATAAGGAGAACTTCTATAGGCTGCTTCTAATGATTTCCAATGTATTTTACGCCAGTTTTCATCGTAAGAAATTTTCATGTTTTTAATAAGCTTCCGTTTCCTTGCCTTTACTAGCGGAACTGTTAGGTTTTGAATTCCGTTTGGGCTTAAAATACAGCAACGGTTTCTATAAGTTTGTTTTACATAATTCTCATGTACATCAATTATTACTTCAGCATTGTTAATGAGGTGATAATAATACTCAATAGGAGCAAGGTAGTGAGAAGAGAAAATACTTTTAGTATCCATTAATGTAGACTTAAAACAGGTTGTAAATCTACTGTTTTCAGTTATTATATGCTTTACAAATGCTGTTAATTAAAATATCACTTTTAGCAAGATACATGTTTGATAATTTCGATATTTGTAACGCTTTAAAATTACGAATGATGAATAAAAACATATTAGGAGTTTTATTACTGTTTATTATTTCCTTCACTTCTTTTGCTCAGATTGAAAATGATGATAAGCTAATGCTTTCTGGTGATGTCTCTGAGTATTTTAGTGAAAAATCTATGGCAGGGGTAAGCATTAAACTTACTTCTAATGGTCAATATGTGAATAATGTCATAACTGATGGTAAAGGTAAGTATGAGTTTTTTCTAGATTTTGAAAAAGAATTTTTAGTGCTTTATGAAAAAGCTGGGTTCGTAGCTAAAAAAATAATAGTAAGCACCAAAGGAGTTCCACCAAAAAATAGAAAAAAAATAGCCGATTTATATGTAGAAATGACTTTATTTAAAGGTGATAAAGACTTGAATGTTAGTTTTTTAGATCAACCAATAGGTAGGGCTCATTATAGTTCTCAAACTAATGAAATTGATTGGAATATGGGATATACAGCTCCTATTTCTCAAAAATTAAATGGAGTTTTAACTAATTTCAAATCTCAACAAAAAGCAAAGGTAGAAGCTGAGAAAAAGAAGAAAAAACTATATGCAGAAGCCATGAAAGAAGCAGATAAGTCTTTTTTTAAGAAGGATTTTGATTCGGCAAAAGGGTTATACGAAAAGGCGTTAAGCATAGATCCAACACAATCAGATCCAAAAAACAGGCTCGATTTAATTAACACTGCAATTGAAAAGAAAGCAGAAGCAGATCGTTTGAAAAAAGAGGAAGAAGAAAGGGCAGCAGCAGAAGCAGAAGCCAAAGCTAAAGCTGAAGCAGCGGCAAAGAAAGCTGAGGAAGAACGCTTAGCTAAAGAAAAAGCTGAAGCAGAAGCTAAAGCTAAAGCAGAAGCAGAGGCCAAAGCTAAAGCAGAAGCAGAGGCTGCAACAAAGAAAGCTGAGGAAGAACGCTTAGCTAAAGAGAAAGCAGAGGCAGACGCTAAGGCTAAAGCTGAAGAAGAAGCTAAAGCAATAGCAGAAGCAGAGGCAGCTGCTAAAAAAGCCGAAGAAGAACGCTTAGCTAAAGAAGCTGCTGAAGCTGAAGCTAAGGCTAAAGCAGAAGCAGAAGCCAAAGCGAAAGCAGAAGTAGAGACGGCTACTAAGAAGGCCGAAGAAGAACGTTTAGCTAAAGAAGCAGCTGAAGCAGAAGCAAAGGCTAAAGCGGAAGTAGAAGCCAAAGCTAAAGCAGCAGCAGATGCTGCTACTAAGAAAGCCGAAGAGGAACGTTTGGCTAAAGAGAAAGCAGAAGCAGAGGCTAAAGAGAAAGCAGTCTCAGAGGCCAAAGCTAAAGCAGCAGTAGAGGCGGCAACAAAGCAAGCCGAAGAAGAACGTTTGGCTAAAGAGAAAGCAGAAGCAGAGGCTAAAGCTAAAGAGGAAGCAGAAGCTAAGGCAAAAGCTGAAAAAGAGGCAGCAAAAGAAAAAGAAGCTGCAGCCAAGTTAGCCAAGGAGAAAGCAGAAGCAGAAGCCAAAGCTAAAGCTAAAGTTGAAGAACAAGCAAGAAAGGAAGCAGAAAGCCAAGCAAAGAAAGAAGAAGAGGAGCGTTTAGCTAAAGAAAAGGCTGAAGCAGCAGCTAAGAAAGCAGCAGATGATAAATTAGCAAAGGAACAAGCAGAAAAAGAAGCGAAAGCCAAAGCAGCCGCAGAATCTAAGGCTAAAGCTGAAAAAGAGGCAGCAAAAGAAAAAGAAGCTGCAGCCAAGTTAGCCAAAGAGGAAGCTGAAGAAGAAGCTAAACTAAAAGCTAAAGCTGAAGAACAAGCAAGAAAAGAAGCAGAAGAACAAGCAAAGAAAGAAGAAGAAGAGCGTTTAGCTAAAGAAAAAGCAGCAGCAGTAGCTAAGTCTGCTTCAGAAAAAGAAGCAAAGGCAAAAGCCAAAGCTGAAGAACAAGCTAAAAAAGCTGAAGAAGAGCGCTTAGCTAAAGAAAAGGCTGAAGCAGAAGCTAAGACTAAAGCAGCAGCAGAAGCAAAATCTAGAGCAGAAGCTGAGGCAGCTAGACAACAAGAAAAAGAAGCTAAACTAGCAAAAGAGAAAGCAGAAGCAGAAGCGAAAACTAAAGCAGCCGCAGAAGCAAAATCTAGAGCAGAAGCTGAGGCAGCTGCAAAAAAAGCCGAAGAAGAACGTTTAGCTAAAGAGAAGGCTCAAGCAAAAGCTAAAGCAAAAGGAATAGCAGAAGCAAAAGCCATAGCTGACATGATGGCTAAAGAAAAAGAAAAAAAAGCGAAACGATTAGCTAAGGAAAAAGCACAGGCAGAAGCTAAAGAAAAAGCAGAGGCTGAAGATCTAGCAAATGCAGCCGCTGAATTAGCTCAACAAAAAGAAAAAGAAGAACGTTTAGCAAAAGAAGCAGCAGAAAAGGAAGCGAAAGAAAGAGCAGTTGCTGAAGCCAAAGCGAAAGCTGAAGCAGATATGTTTACAAAGAAGCAAGAAGAAGAGCGACTAGCTAAAGAAAAAGCAGCTCAAGAAGCAAGGAAAGCCGAAGAAGAAAGATTGGCTAACGAAAAGAAAATGGAAGAACTCAATAAAAAAATTGCAGAAGAACAAGCTCGTTTAGCAATGGAGGAGGAAAAACGAGCAGAGGCTGAAGCAAAAAGAATAGCTGAGGAAGCAGCAGCTTTTAAGAAAGCGGAAGAAGAAAGGTTGGCAAAGGAAAAAGTTACAGGATTTAAATTAAAATCTTCATCCACAACAACAAATAATAAAAAGAGGAAAGGGAAATTATCTAAAGCTGCTAAGCAATTTGGTGGCTCTAGGAAAATAAAATTTTAAGAGCTTTATTATTCATACCAAATTACAAATATTAGAACAATTATCTTTTGATTCTCATCAGGAGGAAATAGATGAAATATTAATCATTTCTGCACAAAAACAATCAGAAGATGTTGAACTTTCTATCGCATTAGCTGAAGAAGCAAAACAACTTTCAGAAGAACATTTCTATACAAAAGGGCTTGCTAATAGTTTAATTCAATTAGGGAAAACATACCAGACTTTATCTAATTATGGAGAGGCAATGAAAGCTGCTTTGCAGGCTATGGAGTTATTTAAAGGATTAAAAGATGTTTATGGGGAGTCCGTTTGTTTAGATATTTTAGGTGGCGTTTATAACTTTTTAGGTGATTATAATAAGCGTCTAGATTGTAATTTAACATGTTTAGCATTAAGAGAAAAAGCAAAAGATATTCCAGCTCAGTTAAGCACAACTAATAATATTGGTGACACTTACATGGAAATGGGAGATTACACGAATGCTTTGCGGTATTTTAAACTTTGTCTTGAATTTTCAGATTTAACAGCAAGAACTAAAGCAATTGTTTATTGCAATATTGGCGAAGTGTATTTTCATATGAAAGATTATGATTCGGTTCCTGAAAATATTAAGAAGGGTTTAGCTTTTGCAAAGGAATCTAATTATTGGCAAATAATTATCGCAGCACATTTAATGCAAGCTAAAATGTTAATTTTTCAAAATAAAGATAAGGAAGCAATACTATCACTTAATAAAGGAAAAGAAATTGCAACTGAGAAAGGAAAAATAGAAGAGGAATATGACCTATATCGCTCTTATGCAGATGCTTATGGAAATTTAAATCAATATGAGAAAGCATACTCTTATTTAAACAAATACAATCAATTAAAAGAAGAGTTGTTAAATGATAATAATGCGCAAAAATTAAAAAAAATTGAATTCGAGTTTCAATTTAAGAGCATTAAAAATGAAGCCAAAGCAACTAAAGAAAAAAACAAATTATTAACTAAGGCCTTTAATCAAATTGAAATCCAGCGTAATGAAATTGAGATGAAAAATCTTTCTATTACAGACAGTATTCATTACGCTAAAAGGATACAATCTTCTATATTGCCATCCTCAGAAAGGATTGAAAGTGTTTTGAAAAATTCTTTTATTTTTTATCAACCGAAAGATATTGTAAGTGGAGATTTTTACTGGATTGATAGAGTAGGAGATGAAGTGATTTTTTCTGTGATAGACTGCACTGGACATGGCGTTCCTGGTGCTTTTGTGAGCTTAATAGCTTACAATGCGCTAAATAAAGTAATATTAGAAAAGCACATTACCGAGCCTGCACAAATTCTTACAGAAATTGACTTGATAATGATTAGTTCTTTTAATAATTCAGGAACTACTGTCCGTGATGGTATGGATATGGGTATTTGCTCATGGAATACAATAACCAATGAATTGCAATTTTCTGGTGCTTATCATTCTTTATTTATACATAAGGGAAATGAGTTGAATGAGGTTAAAGGAAATAGAGAGTCCATAGGTTACTCTATGTATAAAGAGAAATCAAAATTTATAAACCACAAAATATCCATTGAGCCAAAAACAACTATTTATCTCTCTTCTGATGGATTTCCTGATCAGTTTGGAGGAGAAAAAGGAAAAAAATTAAAATGGAGTGGATTTAGAAAATTATTAAATGACATAAGTAAAACATCCATAGAGAAGCAACATAATCAGATACAATCCTTTTTTTCGAATTGGAAAGGAGATTTAGAGCAATTAGATGACGTTTGTGTACTTGGGGTAAATTTAAATCTTATTTAATTCCTTTCAATAAGTTTTGATAAAGTTGACCGACTAAAGGTAATGCTTTCTTTTCACCATTAATGGCACTTATTAAGCCCATTATCCAAAATACGAATACACCAATGTAAGCTAGATTGATTAACATAACAATCATCCATCCAAGTATTGGTATAAATACAAACATAAAACTAATTATCATCATACTAATACTGGTAATAAATAGACCAAGAGATTGCCTTAAGTGAAAAACACCTAACTCTGATTTGTTTTTTTGATCAGCATTCATTACAAAAGCAATTATTAGTCCAATTCCAGTACAATATGCTAAGATTCCTACTATTTTCCCTGGATCTTCTTGTGGTAATGCTGTGTTGTTTTCCATAATCTATTTTATTTTTCTCAAATATATCAAATTAAATTGATAGAAATATAGTTTATTATTTCTTCTTGATAATTTGGATGAAACCATTTATAATCTTCATTTTTTTTAAACCAACCTAATTGCCTTTTAGCATACCTTCTAGTATTAACTTTAATTTTTTCTGTGGCTTCTTGTAAAGATGTTATATTATCTAAATAATCAAACAATTCAGTATAGCCAACGGTTTTTAGGGGATTTTTATCCCTATATTTAATTACACTTTCAACCTCATCTAATAAACCGTTATGTAACATTAAATCCACTCGCTGGTTAATTCGACCAAATAGCTCTTCTCTATTTCTATTTAAGCCAATTTTTAAGACTCTAAAGTTTCTATTTTGCTTATTTCCTTGACGAATTTTTGAGTATTCCCCTCCAGTAATCATACAAACTTCAATGGCTCTTTGAATCCGTTTTACATTATTCAAATCAATTTCATTGTAAAATATAGGGTCTAATTGTTTGAGTTTTTCTTGAAGGATTTGTATTCCGTATTTATTATACATTTTATTAAGTTCAGCTCTAATAATGTCGTCACTTCCTGGAATTTTTTCATCAAAACCTTCACACAATGCATTTATGTATAAACCTGAACCACCAGTAAGAATAATAATTTTGTGTTTTAGAAATAATTTATCTAATAGAGTTAAAGCTTCTTTTTCAAAATCGTTTACGTTGTAATCTTCTTGAATTGAGTGTGAGCCAATAAAATGATGCTTAATATTCTGCATCTCTGTAGCAGAAGGTTTGGCAGTTCCTATGCTTAATTCTTTATATAATTGTCTAGAGTCAGCAGATATTATTTCTGTGTCAAAGTATTGAGCAATTTTAACGCATATATCGGTTTTTCCAACCGCTGTTGGTCCAGTAATAACAACAAGTAAAGGTCGATTATTGGTAGTCATTAAAATCGTCAAAACCTTCAAACATATCATCATTTGGTTCATCTCCGTCTTCACTAAAGCCAGCATCTTTTAATAACTCACTAGCCATTTCTTCTTCACTCAATTCTACTTTAACAGGGATTTCTCCTTGTGAAGAAACTACTTTTGGATAAAAAGAAGTTGTATCTTCCTTTACTTTAATTTCGACTAATTCGATAAAGAAATTATGCATGTTTAAAAAGTCATAAGAATATAAAACGTGACCACCTACACAATTTACTTGTGAGTTAATACTGGTTTTATCCATTACCAAAACCTTTTCTTGTTGGTCTTCTTCAATTTGCATATCAAACAATGTAATTTCTTGACCCTTTTCCCAATCATCATTACTAATATAAAATGAGGCCATTTGAGAATTATCGAACCCAAAAGCGGCAACTATGATCTCGTGAAAATCATCAAAATTTTGGACGCTTTTTATCTCTATATTTCTGAAAATAACTTCGTCTGATTCTAATAGCACTTTAAATTTATATATGCTCATGTTTTATATGTTTATTTAGCAGGCACTAAATTAAGTTCTTTTCCTTTAGTTATCATAAATTGGTATGCAGAATCGTATTCATTTTTTAAATCACCATCTAAAATAGCTTCTCTTATAGCATCCTTTATTACTCCGATTTCTCGACAAGGCTTTAAATTAAAAACTTCCATAATTAATTCACCAGTAATAGGAGGCTGCCAATTTCTTAATTGGTCTTTTTCTTCAATCTCAATAAGCTTTTGTTTAACTAATTTAAAATTAGCTAAATATTTTTTTACTTTTTCAGGGTTTTTAGAAGTAATATCAGCATTACAGAGTATCATTAAATCATCAATATCTTCACCAGCATCAAACAACAACCTCCTTACAGCACTATCACTAACATCTTTAACTAGAGCAATAGGTCTTAAATGTAAACGAACTAGTTTTTGAACATATTTCATTTTAGCATCTAGCGGTAATTTTAATTTCTTAAAAATATTAGGAACCATTCTAGCACCTTTATCTTCATGCCCATGAAATGTCCAGCCATGACCTTTTTCAAAACGTTTGGTGGAAGGTTTCGCGATATCGTGCATTATAGCAGCCCATCTTAACCATAAATTATCAGTGTTTGGACATATATTATCTAATACTTCAATAGTGTGGTAAAAGTTATCTTTATGACTTTGTCCATTAATTACTTCAACTCCTTTTAAATTATCTAATTCAGGAAAAATTATTTCAAGTAATTCTGTGTCAAAAAGGATTTTAAATCCAATTGACGGAGTAGGTGAAAGGATTATTTTATTGATTTCATCAATAACTCTTTCATTAGAAATAATCTTAATTCTTTCTTTATTTTTTGTGATTGACTTTAAAGAAGCTTCATTAATTGAGAAGTTTAGTTGTGTCGCAAATCGTATTGCTCGTAACATTCTTAAAGGATCATCTGAGTATGTTATATCTGGGTCTAATGGAGTTCTAAGAGTTTTTGATTCAATATCTTTTATCCCATTAAAAGGATCTAGTAATTCGCCTAAATTGTGTTGATTTAAACTTATTGCTAATGCGTTAATGGTAAAATCCCTTCTATTCTGATCATCTTCTAAAGTGCCATTTTCTATAATCGGTTTTCTAGAATTTCTATTATAGGATTCTTTCCGCGCACCAACAAATTCAACTTGATATTCCTTATAATTAAGCATAGCAGTCCCAAAACTTTTAAAAATGGTAACCTTAGTTCTTTTTCCAATTTTTTTGGCTACGGCATTAGCTAAGTCTATTCCAGAACCAATAGCAACAACATCAATATCTTTAGAAGGTCGTTCTAAAATAATATCTCGAACAAAACCACCAATAACATAAGCCTCTACATTTAATTGTTGAGCCGCTTCTGTAATAATTTTAAATAATGGATGTTGAATGTATTTTTTCATTGGAAGGCAAAAGTAACAAATCTCTTTATTTTCTAATGATTTCAACAGCTCCATTTAATCCTAATTTTATTAAGGAGGAAGGTGTCATGTTGCCTGTGTCAAATTGAGCATCAACTATAAAATCAACATTATCTTTTATTTGATTTGAAATTTCATTAAAAGATAGAGGGGTATTGAAGCCACTGATGTTTGCAGAGGTAGAAATAATCGGTTTTCGAAGATTAAAGATGAGCTGATGAGAAAAACCTTCTTTAACCATACGAATTGCTATGCTTTTATCCTCTGCAATAACATTTTTAGCAATATTGATTGCTTCATCATAAATGATGGTTGTTGGCTTTTTAGCAATATCAATAATGTCCCATGCTAATTCAGGAACAGTTGCAACATGTTTATTAAGCATTCCATCATTTGCTACCAATACAATTAAGCTTTTAGAATCTTCTCGTTGTTTGAGTTTGAAAATCTTATTTACAGCAATTTCATTGGTTGCATCACAACCAATTCCCCAAACAGTATCCGTAGGGTAAAGGATGAGTCCACCGGCATTTAAGATTTTAATGCAATTATGTATTTCTTCTTTCATTTGGTAAACAAAGCTACAGCTTCAATGTGTGATGTGTGTGGAAATTGGTCCACTAAACTTAATTTCTTTAATTGATAGCCTGCTTCAAAGAATTCTTCCATATCCCTTGCTTGAGTGGAAGGGTTGCAGCTTACATAAACAATTTGCTTAGCATTTAATTCCATAACTTTTTTTAAGGTCTTTTTAGAAATACCTGCTCGAGGAGGATCTAAAATAATTGTTCCTATTTTGTTCTGATATTCGGGATATTCCAATAAAAACTTGTTAACATCAGAAGCATAAAATTCTATATTATCAATATTGTTAGTTCTGGCATTTTCTTTTGCATTCTCAATGGCATCTTCCACTATATCAACCCCAATAACCTTGCTTTTTGTCTTAGAAGCAATTAATTGTCCAATTGTTCCTGTCCCACAAAACAAGTCCATTACAACAGAATCATCAATACTATTATTTTCAAATACATAATCTATTGTTTTACTGTAAAGGAGTTCAGCACATTTTGGGTTGGTTTGAAAAAAACTTTGCATACTTATTTCAAATGTCATTCCAAGTAATTCTTCTTTAATGGTGTTTTTTCCAAAAAGTATGGTTTCATGCCCTAATCGTGATTGTGCATTATCACCTATATCATCATTAGTGGTATGTAATAATCCAGCAACTCTATCTCCAAATAGCTTATTAATAAGAGAGGTAAACTCATCAAACTTAAAGTTTTCCATACCATTACTACTTGTAACCAGTTTAATCAAAAATTGATTGGTTAAGTAACTTTTTCTAACGACTAAATATCTAAAGAAACCTTCTTTTTTTGGAGGATGCCAAGCTGGTAAACCTGATTTTTCACAAAACAATCGAACTTCTTTTAATTTATTTTCAAATTCGGTATCAAATAAACCACAATCCTTGTCTAAGTTTTCAACTTTCCACCAAGTTCCTCGCCTCTTAAAACCAAAAGCAAAACCATCGTATTCTTCATTGGTTTCTAAGTTATGTCCGATAGCACTAAAGGAGTATTCCATTTTATTTCGATAATGCCATACTTCAGGAGATTGAATATACTCATCAAAAATAGATTCAATATTTTCAACTTTCCCTATTCGTTTGTATTGCTCTAATGTTTGAGATAACTTTTGTTCTTTTTGTATTTCAATAGGAAGTCTAGCAAAAGGAGCACCCGAAATAGGTTGATAAGGAATTTCTACTTCATCTTTTGATGTAGTAAGGACTTCAATCAGCTTGCACTCAGCATAAGTGCCTTTTTTTTTAACAACTCTTGCTTTTACAGTTTGGCCCTTAATTGTGTTGGGAACAAATAGAATGTAATCTCCTTGCTCAGTGGGAATTTTAGCTATTCCCTTCCCTCCATAAGCGGCATCAACAATTTCTAAATCTAATATATTCCCTCTTTTTAATTTCATCATTCAATAGAAAATAAGGTGGCAAATTTAGGTATCTTTCGTTACATTTGCGAAAGGATGATTTCTCTCCGCATTTAATAGTAATCTAATGAGGAAAGGATGTACACTCTCCGTGATGAGTTCCAATTTATTTATTCTTTAAATTAAAAAGACATGGAAGCAACTATGAATGAGAAAATAACATCGCAAGAAGCGATAGAYTTAGAAAACAARTATGGTGCTCAYAATTAYCAYCCATTACCAGTAGTRCTRAGTAGAGGRGARGGKGTTTATGTTTGGGATGYTGAAGGMAAAMGGTATTATGATTTTYTATCRGCATAYTCRGCWGTAAATCAAGGTCATTCACATCCGAAAATTGTTAAAGCTTTGATTGATCAAGCTTCAATACTATCCTTAACATCTCGAGCATTTTATAATGATGTATTAGGTGTATATGAGAAATACGTAACTGAATATTTTGGCTACGATAAGGTTTTACCTATGAACTCTGGTGCTGAAGCTGTTGAAACTACTCTAAAATTAACCAGGAAATGGGGCTATGAAAAGAAAGGAATAGCAGATAATGAAGTAAAGATAATTGTCTGTGAAAACAATTTTCATGGAAGAACTACAACAATAATTTCATTTTCAAATGACCCTGATGCAAGGAGAAATTTTGGGCCCTTTACTCCAGGTTTTATAAAAATACCTTACAATGACATAAATGCCTTAGAAGAAGCTTTAAAAGATAGTAATGTTGCAGGTTTTATGGTTGAACCAATACAGGGGGAGGCTGGTGTTTTTGTTCCAGATGAGGGTTATTTAACCCAAGCTGCTGCACTTTGTAAATCAGCAGGAGTATTATTTATAGCTGACGAAGTTCAGACAGGTATTGCAAGAACTGGAAAGTTGTTAGCGGTTGATCACGAAAATGTTAAGCCAGATGTGTTGATTTTAGGAAAAGCAATTTCTGGGGGTGTTTATCCAGTATCTGCTGTATTTGCTAACGATGATATTATGGAAGTGATTCGCCCAGGAGAACACGGTTCTACTTTTGGTGGCAATCCAGTTGCAGCTAAAGTAGCTATTGCTGCATTAGAAGTAATAAAAGATGAAAAATTGGCTGAAAATGCTGAAAAACTAGGTCAGTTATTTAGAACAGAGATTAATAAATTTGTTGATGAGTGTGATTTAGTAAAATTAGTGAGGGGTAAAGGGTTACTGAATGCTATTGTAATTAACGATGCTGAAGATAGTTCTACTGCTTGGGATATTTGCATAAAACTTCGAGATAACGGATTGCTTGCCAAACCAACTCATGGCAATATTATTCGCTTTGCTCCACCATTGGTTATGAATGAAAACCAATTAATGGATTGCGTATCCATTATAAAGAAAACCATTAGTGAATTTTAGATTATTTTAATAAAAAATAAAGCCCATGAAATCTCATGGGGCTTTATCAAATATTAACTAGTACCTAAATATTATTTAGGAGATTTAACAGCTTTGGTTGATTCTCTCTTTTTTATAGGCTGAACTGCTTTAGTAGCAGGTTTGGCCTTAGGCAACTTTTTAAGAGATGCATTTGATTTTGTTACAGATACAGATTTTACTGTTTTGTTTACAGGAGCTATCTTGCTCATTTTCTTAGGAGCAACTGATATTCTTGAAGGGGCAACTGTAACATTTTTTTTAACAACTGTTGCTTTACTTTTGGTCTTAACTTCCGATTGTGCTTTTACCGTTGTTCCAGCAATTACAAATGATGCTGTAACTAACACGCTTAATAATAACTTTTTCATAATTTTTATTTTTAGGTTTGTTTTGGTAGAGTATTTCAATTACCATACCAAATTAGTTAAATGTGATGAAATAAAAAAATATTACCAAAAAATAGGTAAGATTTTGGCTAAGTATATCATGCTTCAACACTAAGTCTTGGCCCTGCATTAACTAGAGCTTTCCCTTCTTCATTATACGTAAACTTCTCAAAATTATTAATAAATAATCCAGCCAACTTTGTTGCTTTTATTGTCCATTCTTCAGCATTATGGTACGTATCTCTAGGATCTAAAATTTCAGTTTGAACACTAGGAAGAGAAGTAGGAATTTCTAAATTAAAAATAGGTATAGTTTTAGTTTCTGCTTTTTCAATAGAACCATCAAGAATTGCATTAATTATTCCTCGGGTATCTTTAATTGAGATACGTTTTCCAGATCCATTCCATCCAGTATTAACCAAATAAGCTTTTGCTTTGTTAGCTTCCATTTTTTTTACTAATTCTTTACCATACTTTACGGGATGAAGAGTTAAGAATGCGGCACCAAAACAAGAAGAAAATGTTGGTGTAGGCTCAGTTATTCCTTGTTCAGTTCCTGCTAATTTAGCCGTAAATCCCGACAAGAAATGATATTTAGTTTGATCAGGAGTTAATTTAGAAACAGGAGGTAAAACACCAAATGCATCGGCAGATAAGAAAATTACTTTTTTAGCAGCTCCCGCTTTAGAGACTGGTGTTACAATATTATCAATATGATTAATTGGGTAAGAAACACGAGTGTTCTGTGTAACAGAGCCGTCTGTGAAATCTATTTCCCCATTTTCGTCAACAGTAACGTTTTCTAGTAATGCATCTCTTTTAATTGCTCTAAAAATTTCTGGTTCTGAGTCTTTATCTAAATCAATGGTTTTTGCATAACAGCCACCTTCAAAGTTAAAAATGCCTTCATCATCCCAACCATGTTCATCATCGCCAATTAACTGTCGGCTAGCATCTGTTGAAAGCGTTGTTTTCCCAGTTCCTGATAATCCAAAGAAAATAGCTGTATCCCCATCTTTACCAACATTTGCTGAACAATGCATTGATGCAACCCCTCTTAGAGGTAAATAGTAGTTCATCATTGCAAACATTCCTTTTTTCATTTCTCCACCGTACCATGTACCACCAATTAGTTGGATTTTTTCAGTTAAATTAAAAAACACAAAATTTTCAGAATTTAATCCTTGTGCTTCCCAATTTGGGTTGATTGTTTTAGAGCCGTTTAAGACTAAGAAATCTGGTTCTCCAAAATTTATTAATTCCTGAGAAGATGGGCGAATAAACATATTCGTTACAAAGTGTGCCTGCCATGCTACCTCGACTATAAAACGAACCTTTAGTCGAGTATCTTCATTGGCGCCACAAAACGCATCAACTACAAATAATTTTTTATTAGATAATTCATTTACAACTACTTCTTTAACCTCGCTCCAAACTTTTTGTGTGATGGGCTTGTTGTCATTTGGAGCTTGTTCTGAATTCCACCAAATAGTATCTTTAGTTACATCATCTTTTACAATGTACTTGTCCTTTGGAGAACGACCAGTAAATTCACCAGTCATAACATTAATAGCACCTAGTTCGGTTTGAACGCCAACATCAAACCCCTCGAGAGAGGGGTTTGTTTCACTTTTATACAGTTCATCATAAGATGGATTATATATTAATTCTTCAACATCATTAATCCCTATATCTGATAATGATTTAATAACCGATTTTTTAAGAACTTCCATTTATTGTGTAATAAGTTTTCTTAAACTTTTTTAATACGTTTAAAACCTACAAAAGGCTTATTATTTAGCAAAGTTCTTAATCCTCTTTAAATAATCAAAGAATGATTTTATCTTTTATGAACAGATTTTTGGTTGAAAGTTATGTGCACCATGTCTGAAGAGCCTATAGTTTCTCTAACTTGTGATGTTAATTCATCTTTTTGACTTGTTGATAAGTTTTTAGTAATAAAATTATAATCAATTTCCCCTTCACGACCCCAAGCCAATGTTTCTGGTTTTAAGTTGGTGTTATTTTTTTTATTAAATGAGTTAAGGATGTTATCAATTTTCTTCTTTAAAGTATAATCAATTCCTTCACCTTTACTGATAAATGAAAGAATCATATCATAAGTCACTTCTTCTTGCATGTTGTTTTTTGTTTCGTGTTTACCTGAATTACTAGGTTCTATTTTATCAGAATCCATTGCTTGTGATGAATTTTTGCATGCAAACAAACTTGAAGTTGCAATTAATATTATAAATGTTAAAGTTCTCATAATTGTACTATTTTTTTTTAAAGACTGGACAAACATCTTGCCATTTCTTTTAGTTATACAAATAAAACAAATAATCTATATAAATGGGTTAGTATTTGAGTAAATTCGTCAACATAAAAAAATGATTTATGAAAAATTTATTTGCAATTGTTTTATCGATATTATTTATTTCGGCTGCATATGGTCAAGATAAAAGGGATGTTACACTTGAAGATATTTGGAGAGATTATAAATTTTACGGGCAATCTGTTGGAGGAGTTCGTTCAATGAATGATGGTGTTCATTATACTACTCTTGAAAAAGGAAAGGAAGAATCCGATATAATTAAGTATGCTTATGCTAATAAAAAAGGAGAAGAAGTTTTAGTTGCAGGAAAAGATTTAAAAATAGGAGATGATCTAATTAAGATTAACGATTATGAATTTAGTTCTGATGAATCTAAATTATTAATTGCTGCAGAGCAAGAAGGAATTTATAGGCATTCATCAAAATCTCATTATTATATATATGACTTAACTACAAAAAAGTTATCTAAACTCACAACAGGAAGTAAGCAGATGTATGCTACATTTTCACCTTCAGCTAACAAAGTGGCTTATGTTAAGGGCAATAACATGTATTATAAAGATTTAACTTCTAACCAAGAAGTTCAAATAACTACTGACGGGAAGAAAAATGAAATTATTAATGGAGCTTCTGATTGGGTGTATGAAGAGGAACTGGTGTTGGTTAAAGCATTTAAGTGGTCACCAGATGGTAAAAAAATTGCTTATTATCGTTTTGATGAAAGTAATGTTAAAGAATGGATGATAAAGATGTATAAATCACTTTACCCTTATGAAGAACGATTTAAATATCCAAAAGCTGGTGAAGATAATTCTAAAGTAGAAATTTTCTTTTATGATTTAACAAATAAAAAGAAAGTAAAAGCAGATATTGGGAATGACTATGAATATATCTCTAGAATAAACTGGACAAATGATGCTGAAAATTTAGCAATACAAAGTTTAAATAGGCATCAAAATGAATTAAATATTCATTTAACGAATGCTGAAACAGGGGAAAGTAAAATTATTTTTACTGAAAAAAACGAAAAATATGTAGAAGTACCAACTACGGAGTTTTTAACTACTAAAAACCAATTTATTATAACAAGTGAAAAAGATGGGTTTAATCATATATATCTATATGATGTGTCAGGGAAATTAATTAAACAAGTTACTAAAGGAAAGTGGGATGTTAGTAGTTACTACGGCATAGATGAGAAAAAGGGAGTGATATATTATCAGTCTGCCGAACTATCTCCGATAGACAGACAAATTTATTCTATTAAATTAAATGGTTCATCTAAAAAAAGATTAACGACTCAAAGTGGTCAAAATAGAGCTAAGTTTAGTGCCTCATTCAAGTATTTTATTAATTATCATTCTTCAGCAAGTACTCCTAATTATATTGCGTTGTGTGATAATGCGGGTAAAGTAAAAAGCGTATTAGAAGATAATGAAGAATTAAATAAAACTTTAAAAGAGTTTAATATAACAAAGAAAGAATTCTTTAAAATTAAGGTAAACAATGTTGAGTTAAATGCATGGAAAATATTGCCAAGCAACTTTGATAAAATGAAAAAATACCCAGTATTAATGTTTGTATATGGTGGACCAGGAATTAACACCGTTAATGATTCGTGGGATGGAGGAAATACATTTTGGTTTCAGCATCTAGCAAGCAAAGGGTATATTATTATATCTGTAGATAATAGGGGGACAGGACATAGAGGAGAAGCATTTAAAAAGATTACTTACAAACAATTAGGAAAGTACGAAACAGAAGATCAAATTGCTTCTGCTAAGTATTTAGCTACTTTACCTTATGTTGATGGAAGTAGAATAGGAATCTTTGGATGGAGTTATGGCGGGTATATGTCATCACTTTGTATTACTAAAGGATCTGATGTATTTAAAATGGCAATTGCTGTTGCTCCAGTAACCAATTGGAGGTATTATGATAATATTTATACCGAACGCTACATGCAAACTCCACAAGAAAATGCAGGTGGATACGATGATAATTCACCAATAAATCATGTAGAAAAATTAAAAGGAAGTTATCTATTAGTGCATGGAATGGCTGACGATAATGTGCATTATCAGAATTCTGTTGAAATGAGTGCGGCTTTAATTAAAGCAAACAAACAATTTACAGAAATGATGTATCCGAATAAAAATCATGGAATATATGGTGGGAACACAAGGCTTCATTTATATACCTTAATGACCAATTTTATTTTAGAGAATTTATAGTAATTTAGACACTTCAAAATAAAAAAATTATGGCTGAAACTTTAACTCAAAATTCTCAAGACGAAATATTTGGACACCCAAAAGGGTTATTTATTTTATTTTTCACTGAAATGTGGGAGCGGTTCTCTTACTATGGAATGAGGGCAATTTTAGTTCTTTACATAGTAGCAGAAGTAGATGGTAAAAACCCTGGTTTAGGATGGACTAATGGGGAAGCTCTAGAATTATATGGTTGGTACACCATGTTGGTTTATGTATTATCAATTCCTGGAGGTTTGTTAGCAGATAAATTATTAGGACAAAAAAAGACTGTTTTACTGGGGGGTATCTTATTATGCCTTGGACATGGTGTTTTGGCTATCGAAGAAATGTGGGCTTTTTATACAGGTTTAGTACTCATCATATTAGGAGTTGGAGCGCTAAAACCTAACATATCTACAATGGTAGGTGGTTTGTATAAGAAGGGAGATATTAGAAGAGATAAAGGCTTTACATTGTTTTATATAGGAATAAATATTGGTGCTTTTCTTTCTTCAATAATAGTGGGAGTTGTTGGAGAAACAATAGGGTGGCATTATGGGTTTGGGCTGGCTGGTATTGGAATGGTGTTAGGTCAAACAGTATATATGGCAGGTCAGAAACATTTAAAACATGTAGGTAATTTTATAGGAGACAATAAAGAACAAGCTGCAAATAGTAAAAATCCATTAACAAAAATAGAAAAGGATAGGATTTTAGTAATGTTATTATCTTTTGTAATTATAATTGTTTTTTGGGGTGCTTTTGAACAAGCTGGAGGACTGATGAATATTTATACAATGGAAAAGATTGACAGAAGCTTGTTTGGAATAATTATTCCCGCTTCGGTGTTTCAATCTGCAAATGCATTTTTCATTATAGTGTTAGGTACTTTTGTTGCAGGTGTTTGGGCTAAAAGACAGTTAAAAGGAAAAGAAGCTTCTACGCTGTTTAAGATGGGCTTAGGAGTGATTATTATGGGTACGGGGTTTTTAGCAATGTCAGCAGCAGCAATTCAAGCTGACTCTTCAATTGATGGAAAAGGAGCTATGATATTTCTTATAATCGCTTATTTATTCCATACAATAGGAGAACTATTTGCTTCTCCAACAGCACTTTCTTTTATTACAAAATTAGCACCAGCTAAATATGCATCTTTAATGATGGGGGCTTATTTTGCTGCAACAGGATTTGGAAGTAAACTTGCTGCTGTAGTAGGTGGGTTAGCAGAAGGTGCTGGAGAATTACAAATATTCACAGGAATATTCATTTTTACGTTATTGTTTGGAGGGCTGATAATAGCTTTACTTAAACCATTAAAAAGGTTAACACATGGAGCTGAAGATATAGAAGGTACAAGTCATGAGGAAACAGAAGGGTTTGAATTAGCAGATAAGGGAGGAGTATAAGTATATGGAGTCAACATCATCTAACGATTTTTTTAAATCAAATGTATTAGGACACCCAGCAGGGTTATTTGTTTTGTTCTTCACAGAAATGTGGGAGAGATTCTCGTTTTATGGGATGAGGGTTCTATTAGTGAACTTTTTAACCATGGCTATTGTCGGAGTAGATAATCCAGGTTGGGGATGGTCAACTGAAAATGCAGGAGCTTTATTTGGAACTTATGCTGGATTACTTTATTTAACTCCAATTTTAGGAGGAATTGTAGCGGATAAGCTAACGGGTTACCGTTGGGCGGTTGTTATAGGTGCTTTAATTATGACTTTAGGCCATGCTTCAATGGCTTTAGAAACGGAAGCTTCATTATATATAGGCTTGGGACTATTAGTAATTGGAACAGGTTTTTTTAAACCAAATATGACCTCAATCATTTCTCAGATGTACGAGAGTAAGCCTGAGAAAAAAGATGGTGCTTATACTATTTTTTATATGGGGGTTAATGCAGGTGCTTTCTTTGGTATGATGTTGTGTGGCTATTTAGCTACAACTTATGGCTGGGCATGGGGATTCGGTTTAGCGGGTATATTTATGTTGTTAGGAACATTGCAGTTTTATTTGGCTAGGCCTCTTTTTGGGAATATAGGAGATGTACCTAAGAAAGAAAGCAAAGAAGAAAAATTAAATAAAGTATTAGACTATGTTCCGAATAAATTCACGATTATTGATAAGATATTAATTGTAGTAACTTCAGTTATTGGTTTTTTATATTTAATTAATGATCCATCTTCAAAAATTGCAGGGATACATCTATTACCTGAAGAGTTTTTAGTTAGTATATCTACGCTTAAGGGACCGATAGTTATTGCTATTATAGGTCTTGGACTGTTCTTATTTTTAATAACGTCTCGTATTATTCGATATGAAAAAATTGTGAGAGATAGAATGATTGCATTAATTATTTTTGCATTTTTTACCGTATTCTTTTGGATGGCATTTGAGCAGGGAGCTACTTCACTTGTGATTTTTGCTAGAGATTTTACAGATAGAGTGCTAGAGGGGAGTGCTGCTACAATTTATAAAATTGTTAATACACTTCTTACAGTCGTTCCTTTAGGAATTATATCTTGGGTTCTTTTTCTTTTATTTAAAAAAACTTATGGTAAGATTCCAGTATCAAATCTTGTTCTAGCTATTAGTTTTCTTGGAATTTGGGGGGTTGTATTTTTAATGTTGTATAAACAATTAACCTCTGAAACACTGGAAATAGATGTTGCTTGGTTTAGTATTTTAAATTCCTTTTTTATTATTGCTCTGGCCTCTTTTTTCTCAAAATGGTGGGAAAGCAAGTATAACCCCTCTTCTGCGGTTAAATATGGTTTAGGATTAATTTTATTGGGTGTAGGTTTTGGAATATTAGCATTTGGTTCWTCATCTATTCCTCAAGGAGCGGTAGCAGGAACTGTTAGAGTTAGTATAATTTGGTTAATACTTGCTTATTTGTTTCATACCCTTGGAGAACTTTGTTTGTCTCCTGTTGGATTGTCTCAGGTTAGTAAATTGGTCCCTGCAAGAATGATTGGGTTTATGTTTGGAATGTGGTATTTAGCCATTGCAATAGGAAATAAACTGGCAGGTTCTTTAGGAGGAATGATTACAGAAGTTACTTCAAAGTATGACATGACCACTTTCTTCTTAATTTTTACAATAATCCCTATAGCTTCTGGATTGTTAGTTGCTGCGTTAAATCCTTTATTGAAGAAGTTAATGCACGGAATCAAATAATTCGTAACTTGGTATAGAATTTGATTCCAAAATGGATAAAAACCTAAATATGAAAACAATTAAAATAATATCAATCTTTGTCTTAGTAATGATTTCAGCATCATTATTTTCTCAACACGGAGTATTAAAACAACAAGTGCCATCTAGGCCACAGGTTAAAACTATTTCAGAAGCAGACTATAAAGCTCATGCTGATGGTTGGTTAGTTGATATGGAAGAAGCTTATAAAGTTTCAAAAAAGACTGGAAAGCCAATTATGGCAAATTTCACTGGTAGTGATTGGTGTGGCTGGTGTAAAAAGTTGAAATATGAAGTTTTTGATAAGGATGAATTTAAAGCTTGGGCAAAGAAAAATGTTGTTTTGGTAGAGTTGGATTTTCCAAGAAGATTTAAAATACCACAAAAATATCAAGATCAAAACCATGCTTTGGCAAAAGGTTTTGGAGTAAGAGGGTATCCTACTATTTGGGTATTTAATTTAGACAAAGATGATAAGGGACAAATGTCTATTGCTAAGCTTGGTACAACACCTTATCAAAAAGGAATCTCTCTTTTTACGCAAACAATAGAAAAAATTATTGCTCAATCAACAGAAAAATAAAAAGTAGAAATAAATATAAAAGCCTTGACTAGCAAAGTCAAGGCTTTTTATTGTTGAGGTAATTATACTCCCCACTTATTTTTTCGATTATAACTGTAAATTCTTCAACAGTTTTTMYTTNTTTTTRATTMANCTTWAAAYANGCWCTSYWKCWKCTKYYMAAARSGGNNCGYTTGNWTTTGNRWTTTGNNCKACTAWWATTWWAGGCTCTTTTTTTACTGGATGTATAAATTCAATTTTTCTGGCATGTAAGCTGATTGATGCGTCAGGATTGGATCTATTAAAGCCATATTTTAAATCTCCTTTTATTGGGCAATTAATACTTGAAAGTTGAACTCTTATTTGATGATGTCTTCCTGTTAAAGGGTTGATATTTAACAGGTAATAGTTATTAAATTGATGTATTACTTTAAACTTTAACTCTGCTCGTTTAGCATCTTTATATTCATGGCTATAGGCAATAGATTTGTTTTTTTGTTGATTTTTTTTGAGGTAATGAATTAATGTGTCTTCTTGTTTTAAAGGCTTGTTTTTTACGATAGCCCAATATGTTTTTTGTATTTCTTTATCGTGAAACATTTTATTTATTCTAGTTAGTGCTTTAGTAGTTTTGATAAACATTATAATACCACTTGTAGGTCTATCAATTCGATGAGGACTTCCTAAAAAGACATCTCCAGGTTTATTGTATTTTATCTTAATGTAGTCTTTAACAATATTGATTAAAGGCTTGTCTCCTGTCTTGTCTCCCTGAACAATATCGCCAGACTTTTTATTGATAACAATAAGATGATTGTCTTCATAAAGGATATCAATGTTAGGGAGTTGTTGCGGCATTGTTATTTTCCAGATTCTTTAGGCACGTCAAAAGAAACAGTAATATTTCTTTTTAATTCCTTTCTATATTTATTCCTTCCAAGTACAGTGAAAATTTGTTTAAAATATCCTTTTCCTGGAATGTCTATATTTATTTCATATTTATTAGGAGGAAGAATCATAATGTAATTTCCTTTAGATTGGTTTACATCATAAATACCGTATAATTCTTCAGTGTTTTTATCAAAAACTTCTATAGTTAATGGAATGTTAAATAAACTAGAGTCAGTGTTAAGCACAAATCCTTTTATAGTAGTATAGGAGGGAGGGGCATCTATAAAATCAATTCGATAAATATCTAAATCACCGTAAGAATCCTTTCTATGTGYTGATACATAAGCATATTTATTATTTTTACTAAAAGTAATATTAGTGTTATCATAAGGTGTATTTATTGGATACCCTATGTTTTTAGGTTTTGACCATTCTTTTTTTGAAAGGTCAAAATGAGAAACAAAAATATCATAACCACCAATAGAATTATGTCCAGTAGATGCATAATGTAGAGTATATCCGTTGTCACTTAAATATGGATAGGCTTCATCTTCTTTAGAATTGATTGTATTTCCCATGTTTATAGGCTCTGCCCATTCACCGTTTGGAAGTTTACTACAGATATATAAATCTTGCTTTCCAGCTCCATCAGGTTTGTCACTTGAAAAGATAATGAAGTTTCCATCATTTGATATTGTCGCTGATATCTGTAGGCTAGATTTATTATTAATGTGTTTAGATTTAATTTCAGTTGACCTCTTAAAGGATGATCTACTTTTTTTAGATATCTGTAGATTGTTTTTACTATTAGGGTTATTTACGTGATAAAGAACATACTTTCCATTTTCAGAAATTCCAGCAGTTTGCTCGTTTCCATAAGAATTTGGAGAACCAATAGACCTTGCCTTGCTCCATTTACCATACTTATACTTAGCTAAAAAGATGTCAGCGGTATAATATCCTTCTAAATCATAAATACGTCCTGTGGTGCCTTGTCTTCTAGTTGTATAAAGTAACATACTTTCGTCAGGCGTAACCATTGGATTAGTTTCTCTACCTGCAGAATTTACACGCTTACCCAAATTTTCAAAAATAATATTAAGTGGATTTTTTATCAAAACTTTAGCATTATTGCACATTTCTATATTTCTCTCTGATTTAGTAATTAAATCTGATTTAGCACCACTACTAGTTTTATATTTTTCGTACAAAGAAATAGCTTTATTGTATCGGTTAGATAGGTGATAAGCTCGTCCTAGATGATACCATATTTCTTCTGGAATAGAGGTCTCTTTAGCTATGGATTCTAAAATTTTAATAGCGTCAGCTAGTTCATACGTGTTAGCTAAACAAATACCGAATTTGTATTTGATTTTTACATCAGTAAGGTTTTTCTTGTACTTGTTACGGTATAATTCTTTTGCTCGTTGAAAGTTACCAAGATCAAACATCTTATTAGGGTTGTCTGATATTTCATAATTTAATTTTTGAGAATATACATCACATGAAACAGCTATAAAGACAAGAAAAATCCAAAGATAATTATACTTCATTTCAGAAAGATAATTATTTTCAGATAATAGACTAAAAAAAACAAGAAAAAAGTACAGATTAAAAGATTAGTTTTTAATACTGTTCTTTATCATTAGGAAAATTCTGAGATTTAACATCTTTTATGTAAGATTCAAAAGCACCTTTCATTTCTTCATAAAGATTGTGGTACCTTCTTAAAAATCTAGGGCTAAAATCGTGAGTAATCCCAAGCATATCATGAACTACAAGAACCTGTCCGTCAACTCCATTTCCAGCACCTATGCCAATAACAGGTATCTTTACTTCTTGTGCAACACGGGCAGCTAATTTTGCAGGTATCTTTTCTAAAACTAGGGCAAAGCACCCAGCATTCTCAAGTAACTTAGCATCTTCAATTAGCTTTTTTGCTTCTCCTTCCTCTTGAGCACGAACAACATAAGTGCCAAATTTATAGATAGATTGTGGAGTTAGTCCTAAATGTCCCATAACAGGAATTCCAGCAGAAAGAATTCGGTTTATCGATTCTAAAATCTCCTTACCACCTTCCATTTTTACAGCATGTGCTCCAGATTCTTTCATTATTCTAATAGCAGAAGATAAGGCTTCTATAGAGTTTCCTTGATAAGTACCAAAAGGCAAATCGACTACAACTAAAGCTCGTTCAACAGCTCTAATAACAGAGGAAGCATGGTAAATCATTTGATCTAAAGTGATGGGTAGCGTAGTTTCATGGCCAGCCATTACATTAGAAGCAGAGTCGCCAACTAGTATGATATCGATTCCTGCACTGTCAATAATCTTAGCCATAGAAAAATCATATCCAGTTAGCATAGATATTTTTTCGTTTCTCAACTTCATTTCCTGAAGAACATGAGTTGTAACTCTTTTTATATTGTTTGATTGATTAGACATCTTAAACCTTTAATGTATTTTTTATTGCCGTTTATTACCAATACCTACCATTGGTAGATTTTATTTGAATGCAAAGCTACAAAATCTCTTTGTTTTTAATTAAAAATGATATTTTTGTATTCAGACATAAATTTCAGATTATGAATAAATTAGTTTACATCTTATTTCTATTAATAACAATTACATTCTTCTCTTGTGAAACAGATATTGATGTAAATGCTGAATATGAAGACATAACTGTTGTTTACGGGTTATTAGATCCAGCATTGGATACTCATTATATTAAAATTAACAAAGCTTTTTTAGGAGCTACTAGTGCTTTAGAATTAGCGGCTGATGCAAATAATTTTGATTATCCAGCTGGAGAACTTGATGTTATAGTAGAATCTAGTGATGGTACTCAGTATTATTTAACTCGAACTGTTAATGAAATACCTAAAGATCCAGGAATATTTGATAACAGCACGAATGTGCTTTATCGTTTTGTTGAGCCAGCTTTAAGCTCAAACCTTAATTACACGCTAAAAATTTCTAATTCAGCTTTAAATAAAGAAATAACTGCAGAAACTGGGATAGTTGGTGATATCACTATTGATAGGCCACAAGCTTCTACCAGTAAGTTTAATTTATTTTCTTCAACTGGGGAGTATCTTGAATATAAAGTAGAAGTTACTACTGGAAATGACATTGGAAGGATTGAAGCAAAGCTCTTTTTTAATTATTATGATATTTATACCCTAGCAAGTGGATTGGATTCTGTTTTTAGAAGTGTGGAAATAACTTTAGGAGATAATAGAACAACCAAAACAGGGGGAGGAGAATCATTGGAATGGGGATTAAAAGGAGAAATATTTTTTGAAAAAATTGTATCTGCTGTTCCACCTATGTCTGCAAATTTATCGCACAGAAGGTTAGATAATATTTCCTTAGAATTTTTAATTGCAGGAACTGAATTAAGTACGTTTATGTCGGTAAATGCCCCCTCTACTTCAGTGAATCAAAATAGACCAAATTATACCAACATAATCAATGGAATTGGAATCTTTTCATCAAGGTCAAATAAAACATGGACTTCATCGATTGATCCTTTAACTTCTAATCAAATTAATTTATCTAATGGAACTATTGAATATTTAGCCACTCATTCTTCTTTAGCAAACAGAGGGTTCTGTTATGGCTATGTGGCACAAGGTTTTCCAGTTTCACCTTGTCTACGTCAGTAGAGTTCTTCAAAATCTATTTTAGACTCTCTTCCCCTCAAATATGTGTTGATAGATTATGTCTAATTAATTTAGACATCTAATTAAGCCAGTTCTTGATGTTAGCAAAAATTATTATAAAATCACATAGGGTAATAGAATCTATAATACTGTCGTAATGTCACTCTTTTGTCAGGTGGAGTAGCTTAATTCTATAAGATTTCTGCCAATATTTCTTTAATATTTTCTAAAAATGCAATGGCATATTGTTTGACTATTGTGATCCGAATAATTGATAAAAATTAAAATACACATATCATGGGAAAAATAATAGGAATAGATTTAGGAACAACCAACTCGTGTGTTTCCGTAATGGAAGGGAATGAGCCCGTTGTAATTCCTAATGCAGAAGGAAAAAGAACAACACCTTCTATTGTAGCTTTTATAGAGGGAGGAGAAAGAGCTGTTGGTGATCCTGCAAAACGTCAGGCAATTACTAATCCAGAAAAAACCATCTCTTCTATAAAAAGGTTTATGGGGAATACGTTTGATCAAGTATCAAAAGAGATTAAAAGAGCTTCATATAAAGTAGTAAAAGGAGATAACAATACACCACGAGTTAAAATTGATGATAGACTATATACTCCTCAAGAAATTTCAGCAATGGTACTTCAAAAAATGAAGAAAACGGCTGAAGATTATTTAGGAATGGATGTAAGTGAAGCAGTAATTACTGTTCCTGCTTACTTTAATGATGCGCAAAGACAAGCAACAAAAGAAGCTGGTGAGATTGCAGGATTAACAGTTAAGAGAATAATTAACGAACCAACTGCAGCAGCTTTAGCTTACGGATTAGATAAAAAAGATATAGATCAAAAAATAGTAGTTTTTGATTGTGGAGGAGGAACACATGATGTTTCTGTATTAGAATTAGGAGATGGAGTTTTTGAAGTGAAATCTACCGATGGAGACACTCATTTAGGAGGTGATGATTTTGATCATGTTATTATAGATTGGTTAGCAGAAGAATTTAAAAAAGATGAGTCTATCGATTTGAGAGAAGACCCAATGGCACTTCAACGATTAAAGGAAGCGGCTGAAAAAGCAAAGATTGAACTATCTAGTACTACAACTACAGAGATTAACTTACCTTATGTAACTGCAACATCTTCTGGGCCAAAACACTTGGTTAGAACATTAACAAGAGCACAATTTGAGCAAATGGCTGATAGTTTAATTAAGAGAACAATTAAGCCTTGTGAGGCAGCTTTAAAAGCAGCAGGTTATAGCAAAAGCGATATTGATGAAGTAATATTAGTTGGTGGTTCTACAAGAATACCAGCAATTGTTGAAGCTGTTAAGAAATTTTTCGGAAAAGAGCCATCTAAAGGGGTAAATCCTGATGAAGTTGTAGCAATTGGTGCAGCAATTCAAGGTGGAGTTTTAACTGGAGAAGTAAAAGATGTATTGTTACTAGATGTTACACCACTTTCTTTAGGAATTGAAACTATGGGAGCTGTAATGACTAAGTTAATTGAAGCAAACACAACTATTCCAACAAAGAAGTCAGAGACTTTCTCTACTGCATCGGATAATCAACCAGCAGTTGATATTCATGTATTGCAGGGGGAAAGGCCTATGGCAAATGACAACAAGTCATTAGGAAGATTTCAATTGGCAGATATTCCGCCAGCACAAAGGGGAGTTCCTCAAATTGAAGTAACTTTTGACATTGATGCAAACGGAATAATGAATATTTCTGCAAAAGATAAAGCAACTGGAAAAGAACAAAACATTAGAATTGAAGCTTCTTCTGGTTTAAGCGATGATGAAATTGCTAAAATGAAACGTGAGGCTGAAGAAAATGCTGATGCTGATAAATTAGCAAAAGAAAATGCTGATGCAATTAATCAGGCGGATAGCTTAATCTTTCAGACAGAAAAGCAAATGAAAGAATACGGTGATAAATTACCAGATGATAAAAAACAACCTATTGAAGATGCTTTAGCTGAATTGAAAAAAGCACATGAAGCAAAAGATGTAGAAGGAATGAAAGCAAATACCGAAAAATTGAATACTGTTTTTCAAGCTGCTTCACAAGAAATGTACGCTCAACAACAGCAAGAAGGTGGGCAACCAGAAGCTGGATCTGAAGGAGGAGAGGATGAAGTGACGGATGTTGATTTTGAAGAGGTAACGGAAGAAGATGAAAAGGAAAAGGAAAAGGCAGAACCTGAAGCGGAAGAGAAGAAGTAACTTTTTGTCACACGATGTTATCCTGAGTTTATCGAAGGACAGTCGAAGTGTAAAAAAATAATCACAAAATCCCTGATGAACTCATCAGGGATTTTTTGTTTACACTTTTGTCACACTGAGCCTGTCGAAGTGCTAACAAAACTATTTATTAAATTGTTTACAGTTCGACAAGCTCACTATGGCAATTTATTTACGTTTTTAGTATTTTTACCACATGCAACAAGAAAAAGCATTAGCCATATTAAAATCAGGAAAGAATGTTTTTCTAACAGGTTCTGCCGGAACAGGTAAAACCTATGTGCTCAATCAATACATCTCTTATTTAAAAGAACGAAAAGTAAAAGTTGCAGTAACTGCTTCAACTGGTATTGCTGCTACTCACATGAATGGTATGACAATACATTCTTGGTCTGGAATAGGAGTAAAAGAATTTATCACTCAAGGAAACTTGACGAGTATGAAATCTAAAAAATATTTGAAAGACCATCTTGAGAAAGTTAAGGTGTTGATTATTGATGAGATTTCGATGTTACATAAAAACCAAATTAATGCAGTGGATGTAGTATTGCGTTATTTCAAAAATAATGAAGAAGCTTTTGGAGGAGTACAAGTGGTATTGTGTGGAGACTTTTTTCAATTACCACCAATCGGACATCAAGGAGAGACAAGTAAAGAGAAGTTTGCTTTTATGTCGGAAGCTTGGGTAAAGTCTAATTTGGCAGTATGTTACTTAACCGAGCAGTTTAGACAAAGCGACAATGAGTTGAATTTGATTTTAAATGAAATTCGGACCACAGGAATTTCTAAGAAGAGTTATGAAACATTAAAAAACGCTTCTAAAAATAGTTTAGATCAAGAAAAAGAACCAACCAAACTGTTTACGCATAATTACGATGTGGATAGAATAAATGCCCAACATTTATCCACCTTAAGTGGTAAACCTAAAAAGTTTAAAGCCAAAACTTCAGGAAATAAGAAGCTAATTGCAACGCTAAAAAACTCTGTTTTAGCAGGAGAAGAGTTGGTGTTTAAAATAGGAGCCAAGGTAATGTTTGTGAAGAATGATAAGGAAAAACGTTACGTAAATGGCTCACTGGGTACTATTTTAGGGTTTACTGACAAAGGTTTTCCTTCGGTAAAGTTGTTGAACGGAAAAACCATTACAACAGAAATTGAAAATTGGTCGATAATAGATGATAATGGCAAAACCTTAGCCAGTTATAGGCAGATACCTTTACGTTTAGCATGGGCAATTACAGTGCACAAATGCCAAGGAATGACTTTAGATGCTGCTGAGATAGATTTATCCAAAACCTTTGAAATGGGGCAGGGCTATGTAGCCTTATCTCGTTTAAAAAAGTTAGAGAACTTACAGTTAATTGGCTTAAACGAAATGGCGTTACGAGTTGATTCGCTAGCTCATAAAGCGGATAAACGATTTCAAGAACTTTCAGAAGATGCTGATAATGAGTTTGTGTTAGATGAATTGGAATTAATTGCCAAAACCTTTATTAGAGATAGTGGAGGCTTAATTGATAAAAAGGAAATTACCAAGCACAAGAACAGAGTTAAAGAAAAGGAAAGAGGTAAACTTTCTACTTATGAGGTAACCTTAATTCATTTAAAACAAAGTGTCTCATTAAAAGATATTGCAGAAGTCAGAGGGCTCTCTGTCGGAACTATTGCTGGGCATTTAATTAAAATACGAAAAGACCACCCAGATGAAAATCTAAATTACTACAAACCCAAAACTGCTGTATTAAAAAAAGTAAAGGCTGCTTATGATGAACAGCCTAAAAGTACTCCCGTAAGCCTAAACGCTATTTATGGTAAATTAGGAGGAAGTGTAAATTACGATGATATTAAATTAGCGATTGCTTTTTTGTGAAGATTTCGTTTAACGACTGTGTCAGGAACGTTTCAATGTTCTTTACACTAAAGTGTTAAACGAAGGTATCACTTTTTAAGGAGAAAGTCAAGTATAAAAAAGCCTCAATATTGTTGAGGATTTAAATCCTTTTATAAGCTCAGAGTGAATCTCTCCAACTTCTCTAATTACTTTTTTTGAATTTTATAGGATACCCCATCTACATTTAAAATGTAAATTCCTGAGGCTTGTTTAGAAAAATCTATTTTAAAAGAGGTAGAATTAATGTCTTTAGAAAGTATTAAGCTTCCATAAATATTATAGAGGCTAATGTTCTTAATTATTTTCTCAGCTTTAATTGTTATATCTGATTGTGTAGGGTTAGGATAGAGAATCAGGTTATTGTCCACCAACTTAATCTCTTGTTGACTTAACACAATATCCGTCTGAGCTACATTATTTAATGATGTTGTTCCTGCAAAAATAAATTTCCCTCCTGAATAAAATGTAGTGCTAGAAGCTGCTAAAGCAAAAACAGTATTATCCATTTTATCGATGGAAACAGCATCCCAAGTTGCACCTGTCCAACGAGCAATATTGCCAATAGTGTCAGTGTTGTTAGTTAAAAATTTTCCAGCAGCGTATAGATTGTTTTTATAGATTTCTAATGCAAAAACTTCATTGTTAAATCCAGCACTTACAGTATCCCAAACAGTACCGTTCCATTTGGCAATTCTTCTCCCAGCTACTCCTCCAATACTTGTAAATTTACCAGCAACGTAAAGTTCTCCTTGAAACACTTTTAGCGCATTTACTTGTAAGTTAGAACCAGTACCTACTGCCGACCAACTACTACCATCCCATTTGGCAAAATGAAATGCAGCTGATCCTCCGGCATTATCAAAATCACCACCAGCATACAATTCGTTGTTGTAAATTACTAAGGCGTTAATATTATAATCCATTCCTGTTCCAAGAGCTTGCCAAGTAGTGCCATTCCAAACGGCTANTTTTTTTGCTGAAATAGTACCAGCATTATTAAAATCGCCAGCAGCATAAAGTAAATTATTTGCACTATCTGTTATTAAACAATAAACAATTCCATCTAATCCAGATCCTATTGAATCCCATACTGTTCCGTTCCAAGTGGCAATATTGTTAGCGAGATTTCCCGAAATAGTATCAAATAATCCACCAGCAACTAGTTGGTTGTTGTAAAAGATTAATGCTCTAACATGACCATTACTCCCTGATCCAATAGAACTCCAATTTGTCCCGTCAAATGAAGCTACTGAAGAAGAAAACATCCCTCCTGCATAAATTAACCCATTATTAATTTTTAAACTATAGACTGTACTGTCTAATCCTTGATCCATTGGTTGCCAGTTCTGAGCAACAACAGAAAAACTTGATATTAGTGTTAATAAGACTATATAGTTGATTTTTTTCATTTGTACATCATTTTATAATGAGCAACGAAGATAGCAGTTTTTAGCAAAAAATCAATGGTGAAATTAAGATAAAAGAAGTCCTACAAAAAGTAGAGACTTCTTTATAAAGGGTTGTTTCTTAATGTATTTCGTTAGTAGAAAAATGAAAGTTCCCTTCTGTTTCTAGTTAGTAGCGCTTAATTCATAAGATTTCAAACCAAAAGAAAATTCCTCGAAGCTCTGCTTCGAGGAATTTTATTGATTAGATTTTTTTAAAGAATATTTAATAATAAGTTAATTTTTCATACTAAGTTCAAACAATAAGTGCAACAGATAACAAATATCGGAAAGCTAGCTTTCCGATATTTGAAAAAAAATCTGATGCC
Organism: Flavobacteriales bacterium; assembly: GCA_002402165.1. GTDB lineage: Bacteria > Bacteroidota > Bacteroidia > Flavobacteriales_E > Vicingaceae. The sequence continues at coordinate 17 of NVVI01000032.1, read as the reverse complement.
GATGAATTACCAACAAT
>NVVI01000031.1 GCA_002402165.1 Flavobacteriales bacterium | reverse complement strand
ACCTCTACTGTTGTAGGAGATTCTGTTTCTTGCTTTGGTGGTAATGATGGTTCTGCTGATTTAGCCCCTAGCGGAGGAACTGGTCCTTATACTTATAGCTGGACTCCAAGTGGTTCTGGTTCTGAAGATCCTAATGGATTAAGTGCTGGAACACATTATGTAACTATCACCTCTCAAGAAGGATGTACCGTAAATGATACTGTAATTATTTTTGAACCAGCTATTTTAGTTGCTGCTATTGACTCTAGCTTTGATGTAACTTGTTTTGGAGGCAGTGATGGTTCTGCTTATGCTTCTGCTTCTGGCGGAACACTGGGATATACTTATTCATGGAATACTGTTCCTGTACAAGCAACTGCTAATGCTATTGGTCTTCCTTTTGGAGTTTACACAATAACCGTTACTGATGCCAATGGTTGTATTGCTACTATTAATGCAAACATTAACCAACCTCCAGCATTAACTGCTACCACTGGTAGCTTTGATGCTTATTGTGCACTAGATCAAGGTACTGTTTGGATTGACCCTACTAATGGAACTGCACCTTATACTTATGCTTGGGATTCTAGTGGTGTTGCTATTGGCAATACTGATACAGTAAATAGTTTATATCCTGGTACTTATAACATACTAATTACAGATGCCAATGGTTGTTTGTTTAATACTACAGTAACTGTTAATCCTGCTCCAGGTGGTACAGCTACAATTTCTTCATTTACGAATGTAAGCTGTTTTGGAGGTAATGATGGTACTGCTACTATTTCTGTAGGTGGTGCTGTACCAGGATTTACTTACCAATGGGATGCCTCTGCGGGTAGCCAAACTACTAACCCAGCTACTGGACTTGGCCTAGGATTTTATAATGTTACCATCATTGATACTTTTGGTTGCGTAATGACCACTAGTGTTACTATTAGTGAACCCCCAGCTTTAACTTTAGCTTTAACTTCAGTAAGCAAGATTTGTCCAGACGCTTGTAATGCTAGTATTTCTTCAACTGCTGGAGGTGGAACAACCTCATATACTTACCAATGGAATGATCCTAGTTCACAAATCACACAGACAGCATCAGGATTGTGTTCAGGAACATACTCGCTTACTGTTACTGATGCGAATGGGTGTACAATTACTGATAGTGTAACAATATTAAATCCCCCTGTAATGGTGGTTACTAGTACCGTTGTTCCTGCTAATTGTAATTTGCCTGATGGAAGTGCTACAACTACTGTAACTGCAAATGGGACTTCTCCATTTACTTATTCTTGGGATGATGGAAGTAATATTGTTGGTACCGGAACAACTTTATCAAATGTAATTGCAGGAACCTATTTTGTTACTGTAACCGATTCACTAGGATGTAGTGTAGTTGATACTGTAACTATTCCTAACTTAAGTGGTCCTGTAATTATAGTTGACAGTGTTTATCATGTATTGTGTTTTGGTGGTACTGATGGTTATGCAGAGATTCAAGTTACAGGAGGAGTTTTTCCTTATACTTATTTATGGAATGATCCTGCTGCCCAAACTACACCATCAGCTTCTAATTTACCAGCTGGAACTTACACGGTTACTGTTACAGACTCTAATGGCTGTGTGGCTTCAACTGCTATAACTATTAATGAGCCAACTCAAATTCAATTAACCGCTGGAGGGATTGACCCAACTTGCTTCTCCTACAATGATGGTTCTACTTGGGTAAATGCAAATGGTGGTGTTATACCATATACCTATACTTGGAATGATCCTAGTGCTCAAACAAATGATACTACTACAGCRTTAACTGCTGGAACYTATACGGTAACTGTTATTGATGCWAAYGGWTGTTTTGATACSATTAGTGTAACYTTAATTGACCCACTWYTATTTAGTGTTAACGTTACAGGKAAYAATGTRACTTGTTTTAGTGCTTGTGATGGTAATGCCATTGCAAACCTAACGAACGGTATTGCTCCTTTTACTTATGCTTGGAATGATCCTTCWGCTCAAACTACAGATTCTATCTTTGGTTTATGTGCTGCTACTGTCAATGTTATTGTCACCGATGCTATGGGATGTATTGCCAACGGTAGTATTATTATCACTGAACCTGCTTTATTGGTTGTCACTGAAAACACTCATGGTGATGTAAGTTGTAACGGTGGTAATGATGGATTCTCTAGCGTAAATATTGCTGGAGGTACAGGTCCTTTTACTTTTGATTGGGATCTTAGTGGAACAACTGTTTCTACTAATCAAGCTGCAAACAATTTAGTTGCTGGTTCTTATTTAGTAACCGTTACCGATGCGAATGGTTGTACTGCTCAAATCACTATTGTTATTACAGAACCTAATCCACTAGTTGTTGTAGCTACAGCTACTGATGCTGATTGTTTTGGTGCTAATACGGGTAGTGCTTTTGTTTCTGTTTCGGGAGGTACTGCCCCTTACACTTATCAATGGACTGATGCTGCGTTACAACAAACTGATACTGCTTTTAACTTAATTGCTGGCTCTTATGATGTTACTGTAACTGATGCTCTAGGATGTGTGTTTACCATTACTGGAATTATTATTAATGAGCCTACTCAATTGGTATTAAATGCTAGTACTATATCTTCTACTTGTGGTAATGCCAATGGTAGTGCAACTGTAGTTGTTGGTGGCGGAGTTCCTACTTACAACTATGCTTGGAACACTGTACCTCCTCAGAGTACTGCAACTGCTGGCAATATTGTTGCTGGTAATTATGTAATTATTGTTACTGATGCTAACGGATGTGTTGATTCTACTACTGCGAATGTAACTGATTTAGGCAGCCCTACTGTAACTATTCCTACTAGTACTAATGTAAGTTGTCTTGGTGCTGGTGATGGTACTGCTCAATCTGTTGTGGTTGGAGGTACTGGTCCTTTTACTTATTCTTGGAATACTACTCCTGTTCAAACTACAGCTAACGCTACTGGGCTCGATGGTCAAACCTACAGTGTTACTGTTACTGATGTTAACGGGTGTATCGCCTCTGCTTCTGTAACAATTCTTGAAAACAGTGGCTTATCTGCTGTTATTAATGCCTCTACCAATGTAAGTTGCTTTGGTCTTGCTGATGGAGATGCTACGGCAATTGCTGCTGGTGGTGCTGGAGGGATCTACACTTACTCTTGGAATACAGCTCCTGTTCAAACCACTGCTAATGCTACTGGATTAATTGCTGGAGTTTACATTGTTACTGTCACGGATTCTAATGGTTGTACTGCTGCAGATACCATTACCATTACAGAACCTGACCTGTTAACTGTTACAATCGATTCATTAAGCAATGTTTCTTGTAATGGTGGAAATGATGGATATCTTAATGTAATTGCTGCTGGAGGTACTCTCCCTTATAATTACGGATGGACTCCTAATGTTAGTACAGGAGCTACCGCTGCTGGTCTAATTGCAGGGAATTATACCATAATTATTACCGATGATAACAATTGTACTGCAACTGATAATTATGTAATTACTGAACCTGCTCAATTAGTGGTGGACACCGTTACTATCCCTTCTACTTGCGGTAATTCAAATGGTTCTGCAACAGTTACCATTGTTACTAATAGTACTCCTGGCTATACTTATGCTTGGAATGACCCTAGTAACCAAACTACAGCTACAGCCACAGGTTTATCGGCTAGTAATTATATAGTTACTGTTACTGATGCTAATGGTTGTTTTGTTACACAAAATGTAACTGTTACCGATTTACCTGGTCCTATTATTGACTCTATAATCGTTACGCCTATAACTTGTAATGGCTTTAATGATGGCACAGCAACTGTCTATGCTTCTGGTAATGCTCCTTTTACTTACCTTTGGGATGATCCATTTTCACAAACTAGCCAAACAGCTGCTAGTTTATCAGCTTCTCCTCCTTTGTATACCGTAACAGTTACGGATGCCAACGGATGTACATCACTTTCTGTAGCTCAAATTTCTGAACCTAACCCATTAAACGTTTTTATTAATGCACCTGATACCGTTTGTTTTGGAGAAACTCTACAGTTATTTGCTAATGCAAATGGTGGTACACTCCCTTACCAAACTTTTAATTGGAGTGCCGGTGTTTTTCAATCTGGACAAGGACCAATTCTAGATACGCTTACTTCTAATACTACTTACACTGTAACTGTAGTTGATGCAAACAACTGTACAGCTCCAATCTCTAAAACAGTTATTGTAAGAGCTCCTTTAGTTGTCAATAGTGTTGATGCTACTATTTGTCAAGGTGATGTTGCAGTTCTTACTGCTACCAATATTGGAGGAAACTCCAACAACCCTATCACTTATTCTTGGATGATTATTGATTCTTTAACCGGGACTCTTTCTCCTACTGGTGTAATAAACCCTGTAAATCCTTTAATTGTTGGACCTCTTGTTACTACCGATTATATCGTTTATGTAGAAGATGGTTGTTCTGTTGCTGATACAATTGGTGTTACTGTTATTGTTAATGATACTGCTMTWKRYCAAKTRRYTSCWSKMWRKGMKASMKKYSMWSRWKYKRWKCMRMACKTYRMTTTRASTWYTRRCRTWGRSGKTRYTYWNGGTTKRKRTKTYGATAGTGATGGTGTTATTGACCAAACAACTAGTTCTACCACTACACAATACATCTACCCTTCGGCTGGAACTTATGATGTAACTGTTACCATTACTACCGCTCAAGGGTGTATTTCTACCATCACAGAAATTGGATGGGTAACTGTTAATCCTAATCCTATTGCTGATTTTACAACTGACCCTAACCCTCCAGTAGTTACACTAATCAACCCTACTTTTGATTTTATTGATCAGTCTTTTGATGCTAGTTTCTGGAATTGGAGCTTTGGTGATCAAACGAATGATATCACGCAAAACCCTACCCATACTTACCAAGATACTGGGTATTATACCGTTCAATTAATCGTTACTAATGTTTTTGGATGTACTGATACTACGCAACAAGTCGTTAGGGTTAGACCTGATTTCTTCTTCGCTATCCCAAATACAATTACTCCTGATGGCGATGGACTCAATGATGTCTTCTTCCCTGGTGCTCTCGTTGGTGCAACTGGTAAAAATTACGACTTYTKKMWCTYWMRKWSWTGRGRYGAWSYYWYSYWCKWRSRYSRYKMMSKWWMMKMTGGWTKKKRCSRRMSWKACMRASRWRRKYWARWMMAWRMKGGWKWCTATGTCTGGAAAATCGAAGTGACTGACTTCGAAGGTACCGTACACCCTTACATCGGACATGTCAATATAATAAAATAAATTATTCTAATAATATTATAGAGCCCACTCTAACTTAGAGTGGGCTTTTTTAGTAAAGGCAACCTTTTGTGATTTTTTTACGACTATTATATAGAAATGATAATTTAAAACGCTTTTTATGTAGGTTTTTATTACATTCACAGTCAATAACTTAACAAAATGAAACAAAAAACAGTATACCTTGTCATTCTCCTCTTCTCTATATGCTTTATACAAGCACAATCTAATAGCTCTACACTAGAGTTAAGTACAGTTATAGTTCATAGAGAAAATATTGCCAACCCATACTTAGAATATTCTTTTAAGTCCAAGAAATTAATAGTCCAAGAAAAAATTGAACGATGGGAGTCAAGATACAAAATAATGTTCCCAGAAATAAAAGAGATAGATTTAGATGCAACTGAGCAATTAGTTACAATTATTATCAATAAAAACCATTCGCAAGAAACGCTTAATAAAATAATAATACGATTTGGTTATCAGAAGTACGAAATAAAATAACAACATTATTTTGATGAAAAAAAAATACCTCCTCATAATATTACTCTTATCCGTATTTACGGTTAATAATTTGCATAGTCAATGTAATACTAATACCTCTATTTGTACAGGTGGAGTTGCTGGTCCATTCAATTTTATTCCAGCATCTGGAACCGTTTCATCTTGTCTAGATTTTACTAATGGCATTGCGTCTCCTAGCTATGCTTATATTTTACTTTATATCACAACCACAGGCCCTTTAGACATGTTAATTCAAGGGAATGTTGCTTCAGGATTTTTAGATGTTGCAGTGTTCAATGTTCCAAATGGTGTTACTCCTTGTACTGCTATAAATAATGTTGGAAATGAAATTGCATGTAATTATGCAAGTGCCAGTAGTGGGTGTAACCAACTGGGAACATCTTTTGCTTGTGCTTCAAATATTCCTTCTCCTAATGTAACTGCTGGAGATGTTCTAATGATTGTTGTAGAAGATTGGAGTAATGTCCAAACCTCGTTTACTTTAAGTTTGGGTGCAGGAGGAGCGCAAACAGGACCACCAGATCCAACAATAACGAATCCTGGAACAATTGATTGTATTAATGGTATTTATAATTTTACAGCAGCCTCTCCTGGCGGAACATGGAGTGCAAGTTGCGGAACATGTATAAATGCTACAACAGGTGCTTTTGATCCTGCTACTTCTGGTGTGGGGAGTTTTACAATTACCTATGATGTTGGTTCTTCTCCATGTAATGCACAAGATGTAATCAATGTTAACGTAGTATGTGTTCCTTGTGTAATGGACAGTATGCCTATAGTAATGATAAATTGCTATAATACTCCTTTTTTACAATATGATGTGTCAGGAACTGTATCTTTTACAGATCCTCCAACATCAGGAACATTAACCATAACAGATTGTAATAGCGTCTCTCAAGKTTTCAATGCTCCATTTGGAACATCTCAAGCTTTTACATTTACAGCTTTAAATCAAACAGGTACCAATTGTGCTTTTACTGCAGTTTTTAGTGCAGATCCTACTTGTACTATTACTACCAATTTTATGTCACCTCCGCCTATTACAGGGTTTACTTTAAATCAAACCTTTTGTGTAAACAATGCATTTACCGTTTATGGTGATATCTCTTTTAGTAACCCTCCAGCAACTGGAACTTTAATCATTTCATATGATAATGGCACAACTATTATTGATACGATTATTAATGCACCTTTTACATCTCCTGAAAATTGGAGCATAGTCGTTCCTGCAGATGGTGCTAACTATACTATTACATATTACTTTTCTGGATTCCCTTCTTGTGCAATAACAATAACAGGAACAGCTCCTGCGAGTTGTGGATGTGTTGCTGCAATCGGAACTTTTACAACAAGTATAACTCCTAATAATGGCCAAGCCCCTTATGTTTTATGTATAGGAGATCAATTTACCATGACCTCAAATGGAGATTTTGTACCCCCAGGAATAGCATTAGCTCCTGATATTCAAACATTTACTGGAAATCCTGCTACAAGTTATAGTCCTGATATTGGTTATTTAATATATTCCTGTCCTCCAACCATTGCGTTAGTACCAAGTAGTACTTTCCCTAATGATAACATTAATAACGATCCTTGTCTCATTAGCATTGTTGGTTTTGGAAATAGTTTTAGTGATATAAATACTTTAGGAGCTCCTAGTTTTGCAGGCCCTTGGACAAACAATACCATTTACTATGTGCCCATTACTTTTTATGATACTGGAGTAGGTTATTATAGCTTTACTAATACTACATTACCTTGTTATGAAATGGGACCTCCTTTTGCCGTACAATATTTAACTCCCATTACCTTTACATCAGTTCCTGATTGTCAAGATAGTTCTGTAACAGTTACTGTTTCTGGCGGTTTACCTGAATTTGATGGCTCATTGTATACCGCTTCTAACTTATTACCTGCAACAGCAAGTTTTGTGAATAATACTGCTATACATGGTGGAACAATCGTTATTAATGGCTTACAAAATGGGGACATGTATTCTTTTGATATTGTAGATGCCAATGGATGCCCTGCTACATTTACAGGAGGTCCATTTGTTGGGTTACCAAATGCCAATGCAGGAGTAGATGATACTTCATGTACATTAACTTATAATTTAAATGCAACACCTAGTTTTGGTGCTGGAACTTGGACGGGAGGCGGAGTATTTACAAACCCTAATTCAGCTACATCTTCTGTAACTGTTCCTGCTGCTGGTATTTATACCTTTACATGGACTGAGAATAATGCAGGAGGATGTATCTCATTTGATGACGTAACAGTTACTTTTAACATCTTAAGTATTCCTAACACACCAACAGATCCATTATGTAATGGAGGAAATGATGGACAAATAATAGTTGCTCCTGGGGGAGGAACTTCTCCATATACTTACCAGTGGGATGCTGCGGCAGGCAATCAAGTTACCCCACTTGCAATTAATTTAGGTGCTGGAACTTATACGGTAACCATAACTGATAATTTTGGTTGTTTCTTAGATTCAACTTTTACCTTAACACAGCCAACTCCTTTTACTTACACAACCAGCTCAATACCAGCTAATTGTGGTAACCCTGATGGTTCTATTACTGTGGTTGGTTTTGCTGGAGGAACTGCCGGTTATACTTATGATTGGGGTGCAGGCCCTGTAGCAAGCAACACATTAACAAACTTAACTGCAAACATCTATACTGTAATTGTTGCTGATGCCAATGGCTGTGATACTACATTTACAATAACAGTAGGAAATACCGTTGCTTTTACAGCAAGTATTGCCCCTTTTACCAATGTTAGTTGCAATGGCTTTTTTGATGGATCAGCTACGGCAAGCCCTTCTCCTCCGGGTTACAATTATTTATGGGATGACCCTGCTGCACAAACAACTGCTACTGCTACTGGTTTAGGAGCAGGAACATACATAGTAACAATTACCGATCAAGCTACGGGTTGTTTCGATACTGCCTCAATAACAATAGTTGAACCTTCTTTAGTAACTGTTAATGCTAATCCTATTTCTATTTGCCTTGGGCAATCTGCCAACCTAACTGCTACTGGTGCCAATGGTAATGGTGCCCCTTATACTTATAATTGGGATGCTGGAGTCTTTATAGGGTCTCCCTATGTGGTGTCTCCTGTTATTAGTACTACTTATGCTGTATTTGCAATAGATGCTATTGGATGTGCTTCTGCTCCAATTAATGTAACTGTTACTGTTTCTGACCCCTTAATCGTGGTTGTTGGTATTGACATCACTATTTGTTTAGGGGATCCTGCAGTTACTATTTCTGCAACAGGCTCCTTTGGTAATGGAAATACTGCTTCTTATATTTATACATGGGACGATGGAATAAATGTTATAGGCACTGGAGCAACACAATCTGTTTCTCCTACAGTTACAACAACATATAACGTTACTCTTAATGACGGTTGTACCTCTCCATCAGCAACAGCTCAAATAACAGTTATCGTAAACCCTTTACCTCCTGTTGCCTTTGATGTAGATATATTCAACTTATGTTTATTGCCTACACTGCCTTTTCAGTTCTCTACAGATACAACTGGTGGGTTATTCACTTCAATTTTATGGAATTTTGGAGATGGTAATTCTAGCACTCTTGATACTGTATTACACACTTATGCTGCTGCAGGAAGTTATGATGTCACCTTAACGGTTACGGATACAAATGGATGTGTAAGTCCATTAACCAAGCCTAATTATGTTACGGTTTACCCTAACCCTATCGCTGACTTTACAATGAGTCCTAGCCCTACTAGTATGTTTGATCCTACAATTAACTTCTTTGATCAATCGTACACCAATATTGTAGGTTGGTCGTGGGATATTGGTGGTCTTGATTCTAGCAACATGCCAGATCCTATCTATACTTTCCCTGGTGATACAGGTAATTACGTAATTACTTTAACTGTGACTGATGCCAATGGATGTACTGCTACTATTTCTGATATAGCTATCGTACTTGGTGAATATGGTATTTATGTGCCTAATGCTTTTACCCCTGATGGTGATGGACTCAATGACGGGTTCTTCCCCAACGGATTTGGTATAACACAAGAAGACTATACTTTCTTTATCTTTGATCGATGGGGTGAAATTATCTATGAATCTCACAAAATATTCGAAGCCTGGGACGGTACTTACAAAGGAAAACTAGTCCAAAATGGGGTCTATGTCTGGAAACTACTCTTCCAAGATATCAACGGTGAAGATCACACCAAAATCGGTCACGTTACTATTGTTAAGTAATCTCAACTTAAAAAGTTAAACAAAAACCCCCTCATAATATTGAGGGGGGTTTTGTTTGATACAACTTCTTTAAGAAAAANTTCGTNCKMYAKARSAWTRTWTWTMAAATKMAWMAMKRKMKTTATTATTGCATTAACATTTAAATGTTAATACTTCCTTATGATTTAAAATATAAGGGTGGTAAATGTCATAATTTTGCTTTGTAAAGCAATGTCAAAAAATAGATTAAATAGCAATATAAATACTGATAAGTCTGGGTTTAAAGATTTTTTCTCCATAAATGATTTGAGAGAAAAAGACTATAAAAATGTTGATCTATTGCCAAATGAAAGATTGGCTATTAAAAATTATGATAGGTATCGAATTGTTGAATTAAACAAACAAACATCTGAAGGAAGGTTTCATAACAAATATATGCAGCTTCAGGTTATGGCAAATTTAAGCCCTTTTGAAGAATTTTTAAAAGAAGATTACTTTTTGTAATTGTAGTTTCTGCCATTTTTATTTACCGTTAATTAAATCTTACTCAATCTAATAATATATTCTTTATCTTTATTGCCTAATAATAATTTATTAAATTATGAAAAAATTATACACTATTTTAGCTATTCTTCTTTGTTGCAACCTACTATCAATAGCTCAGCCAACATTAACCTCCTCTAATTACATCCCTTTTATTGGTGATGCTCAACTTTATTACATTGCAGATACTAATTCTGTTGTCGCCCCTATTATAGGTGCAAATGTTACATTTAATTATGCCGGAATTAGAGGGTATGGTCAAACACAAACACAATACATTGTAGATCCAACAACTACAACTTATACTTCAGATTTTCTTACTGCAACTTACACAGATACCACAGGAGGGTTCCCAATAAATAAAAACTATAAAAAAACAGAGTTAACAGATAGTCTAACTAATATTGGTCTAGTTGCAGATATTAGCACTTACGGAACTGTTATTATAAAATATGATCAAGACCCTGAAACCATCATGAAATTTCCTTTTAACTATACCGATAATTATGCAGATGCTTATTCAGGAACCTTTACAGTGCAAGGAGTAAACACCATTGGAAATGGAACGGCAACAGTTATTGCTGATGCATGGGGAACTTTACTGCTCCCTAATAACATTTCAATAGATTCTGTTTTAAGAATTAAAACAATTGAATATTTAATAACAGACACTATTTTTATTACAGTTCCTATTCCTATTACTATTTTACCAGTAGAAATTAATGCTGAATATATTAATTATTATAAACCAAGTATAAGTAAGTTTCCTTTACTCTCTTTTGTAAGTGGCACTTATACCCAAGATAATAACACGTTAGATTCTAGTCGAATAATTATTTCTCAATACCCAATGTATGGAGTTGGAATTGATGAATTGAATGAAAACATTGACGTAAATATTTCTCCTAATCCAACAAATAAAAACTATACAACACTAAGCTTTGAGTTAGCAAATAATGCTTCGGTAATTGTAACTGTTTTTAATAATTTAGGTCAAAAAGTAAGTGACGTTTTTAATGGAAATTTAGAACATGGAGAAAATAAATTAAAAGTGCTAACTGCCAATTTAAGTAAAGGATTGTACTTTATAAGTGTCAGGATAGACAAGAAAACCATAACTAAAAAAATGATTATAGAATAGTTTAGAAATTTAATACTATGTAAAAAGGGGTTCAAAATAGACTCCTTTTTTTATACTATAATAATGTCTTTTACGTTAATACTAAAAACTATTATTATGAATCATATTATTAAATCTTTCGAAAAATTTGAAAACTGGTTTAACAACAACTTTGGTTGGTTTTTTATAAATGGAAGAAAGGAAAATGAAAAACTTAAAGTTTAATACACACATTTTTAGGCTCTGTAAAAAACTCAAAAGCATTAAAACCACCCTCTCTACCAACGCCTGAATTTTTAACCCCTCCAAAAGGCGTTCTTAAATCTCTTAATAACCAGCAGTTTACCCAAACAATTCCTGAATGTAACTTAGCAGCTACACGATGAGCCTTAGTAACATTTTCTGTCCAAACTGTAGCCGCTAAGCCATATTTAGTACTGTTCGCCATCATTAATACTTCTTCTTCAGTATCAAAAGGCATAATGGTAACTACTGGCCCAAAAATTTCTTCCTGATTAGTTCTACAATCAAAAGCTAAACCTTCTATAATTGTTGGTTCGATGTAATAACCATTTTTTAATTCTCTATCCAAATGAACTTGATTTCCGCCAGCTAAAACAGTTCCTCCTTCTTCTTCAGCTAATTTTACATAACTCAATACTTTCTCCATATGTGACTGAGAAACTACAGCCCCCAAATTACTATCTTCATCAAAAGGATTCCCTACTTTTAATTGATTAACTTTTTCTACGAAAGCATCTCTAAACTTTTTATAAATACCTCGTTGCACAAATATTCGCGAACCACATAAACATATTTGTCCTTGGTTGGCAAAAGAGGAATGAACTGTAGTTTTTAATGCTTTTTCAAAATCACAATCATCGAAAATAATATTGGGGTTTTTTCCTCCTAACTCTAAACTTAATTTTTTAAACATTGGGCCAGCAGTTCGTGCAATTTCTGCCCCAGTAACTGTTCCTCCAGTAAAAGAAATAACAGGAATATCAGGATGTTTTGTGATTGCTGCTCCAACTTTATGACCTAATCCGTGTACAATATTCAACACTCCTTTTGGTAAACCTGCTTCAATACATAATTCCGATAGTAAATAAGCAGTATAAGGAGTAACCTCTGAGGGTTTTGCAACAACTGTATTCCCAATTGCTAAAGCTGGAGCAATTTTCCAACTAAATAAATACAACGGTAAATTCCAAGGAGAAATACAACCGCAAACACCAATTGGTTCTCGTAAGGTATAATTAATTGCCATATCTTCCATAGCATGAGATTCAGAAGCATAATGTAAAACTCCAGTTGCATAAAAATTAAAATTAGCTGCTGCTCTCGGAATATCAACAGTCTTTGCCAACTTCAATGGCTTTCCATTATCTCTTGATTCTGCCTCAGCAAAACGATCTAAATTTTCTTCAATAAGGTAAGCCAATTTTTGTAAAATCTTTGCTCTTTTTTCTTTTGGGGTTTTACTCCATGCTGGAAAAGCAGCTTGWGCAGCTTTAGTWGCWACATCYACATCTTGCTCATCMGAATCAGGRATTAARGAATATACCTCYCCTTTTGATGGGTTATAATTATCTATATAAGTGCCAGAGATTGGTTCAACCATTTCTCCATTAATATAATTTTTAATCTTTTCCATAAATCAATATTGGATGATAAAAGTAGCTAATTTTAAAATAAAATTATGTTTTTAAACATATATAGAAAATTATATATATTTTTGTATCGATAAATCTATATATTTATATATTATGATAGAATTGAACAAGCTAGAAACCGCATCAGAAATGCTCAAGGCAATAGCTCACCCTGTTAGGATAGCTATTGTTGGTATGTTAGATGATGATAAAAAATTAAGTGTTACGGAAATACATGAAGCATTAAAAATTGAACAAGCTGTTGCTTCTCATCATTTAAGTATTCTTAAAAACAAAGGAGTATTACTTTCTGAACGCTCTGGAAAAAACTGTTATTATTCGCTAAAACATCAGCGTTTATCTCAAATTGTAGCATGTATAGATAAGTGTCAAGAATAATTTAGTGGAAATTTTAGGATACATATCAGCAATTTTAATTGGACTTTCTTTAGGCTTAATAGGTGGTGGAGGCTCCATTTTAACCGTTCCTATTTTAGTATATCTATTAGGAGTAGATGCAGCTGATACCGCACCAGCCTACTCTCTTTTTGTAGTTGGAACTGCAAGTTTAATTGGAGCAAGTATTAAGTACAAGCATGGTTTTGTAGATATCAAAACGGCAATAGTTTTCGGGCTTCCTGCAATTGTAGCTGTTTATGCAACCAGAAGGTTTTTAGTCCCAGAAATTCCTGATGAAATTTTCACAATTGATAATTTCATTTTCACCAAGCGCCTTTTTGTGATGGGCTTATTTGCTACATTAATGATATTAGCTTCTGTCTCAATGATAAAAGGACGAAAAGAAATTGTACAAGCAGAAGAACGAACATTCAATTATCCACTCATTTTAATTGAAGGGATTTTAGTTGGAGTTTTAACTGGATTAGTTGGTGCTGGTGGTGGGTTTATTATTATTCCCGCATTAGTTATGCTGAGTAATTTACCAATGAAAAAAGCAATAGGTACTTCCTTAGCCATTATTGCTGCAAAATCACTTTTTGGATTTTTAGGTGACTTATCAATTATAACTATCGATTGGAAATTATTATTAAGTTTTACAACTTTAGCAGTAATCGGAATTTTTATCGGGAATCAACTCTCACACAAAATAGACGGATCTAAACTAAAAAAAGGGTTTGGTTATTTCGTTTTATTAATGGGAGTTATCATAATAATAAAAGAGACAATAATTAATTAAAATTATGTATGTAGAGCAATTATTTACAGGATGTTTAGCTGAAATGGCTTACTACATCGAATCAAATGGAGAAGCAGTTGTAATAGACCCTTTAAGAGAAACAACTCCATATATCGAGAAAGCACACAGTAGAGGAGCAAAAATCAAATACGTTTTCTTAACACATTTTCATGCAGATTTTGTTTCAGGACACGTAGATTTAGCGAAGAAAACTGGTGCAACGATTGTTTTTGGACCAAATGCCAAAACAGCATTTGATTTCCATTCTGGAGCAGATGGCGAAGAATTTAAAATAGGTAACATTACACTGAAGTTATTACATACTCCAGGGCATACTATGGAATCTTCATCTTATTTATTAATAGATGCTGAAGGGGAAACTCCTTACATTTTTACAGGAGATGCACTCTTTATTGGAGATGTTGGAAGGCCAGATTTAGCCGTAAAATCTGATGTTACTCAAGAAGATTTAGCGGGTTATTTATTTGATTCATTGAGAAATAAAATTATGACTTTGCCAGATGGCATTATTGTTTACCCAGCTCATGGAGCAGGTTCTGCTTGTGGAAAAAATATGAGTAAAGAAACTTTTGACACACTAGGTCATCAAAAAGAGGTTAACTATGCTTTAAGAGCAGACATGACTAAAGGAGAATTTGTTAAAGAAGTAACTACTGGATTAGTTGTCCCTCCTCAATATTTTCCTAAAAATGTAGGAATGAATAAGGGAATCAATAAAAGTTATGATGATATTTTAACTGACGGAAATAACCCCTTGTCCGTTTCAGGATTCAAAACATTAGCAGACAATGGAGCAAGAATATTAGATGTTCGGCACGAAACCGATTTTGTGAAAAAGCACATCATCAACTCTTGGTTTTTTGGTTTAGACGGCACTTTTGCTTCTTGGGTAGGCACTATAATTGAAGATTTAAACACTCCCATTTTATTAATTGTACCTGAAGGTAGAGAGGAAGAAGCCATCACTCGCTTATCAAGAGTTGGATATGATAACGTTAAAGGTTATCTTAAAGGCGAGATTGAGGCTTGGGAGCAATCTGGAGAAAGCACAGAATCGATAACAAGTATCACACCTAAAGAATTTTCAGAACGATTGACCAACAAAAATATAAATGTGTTAGATGTTAGAAAAAACTCGGAGTATTATTCAGAACGTGTTATCTGTGATAGTAGTACCAATTCTTGTTTGGATAAATTAATTTCAGAACACACAAAACTTGAAAAAGATAAAGCATTCCACGTTCATTGTTTAGGAGGATACCGATCAGTAATTGCTATATCAATCCTACAATCAAAAGGATATTTTAATCTCACCAATGTTGAGGGTGGGTTTGAAAAAATAAAAGAATATGAAACGATACAAACAACAGAATATGTTTGTCCAACAACAATGCTTTAATTCTTCGTCATTGCGAATGTAGTGTAACACGCCAAGCGAGAGCTTGGGCAGCAATCTCATCAAATAAGATTGCTTCGTGCCTCGCAATGACGTGTTTAATAATAATTACTAAAAAAAAGAAAATGAGTTACGAAAACGTAGATTTAAAAAAAGCAACAATAATTGATGTACGAGAACCTAGCGAGTTTTGTATGGGGTGTGTTGAAGGTTCAACAAACATTCCTTTAGGACAAGTACCACAAATGGTGGAAGACTTTAAAAACATGAAAAAACCACTCGTGCTTTGTTGTGCATCTGGGAATAGAAGCGGACAAGTAGTTCAATTCTTAGAGGAAAATGGAATTGAAGAAATATACAATGGCGGTGGATGGAATATGGTTGCAATGAGAATGGTATAATAGACTAAAAGACTCAAGACTTTCAGAGTCAAGATAAATAAGAAAATTAATACTGAAAAAGATGAAAGTATAAACTTTCATCTTTATAACTTTTAACTAGAATAAATGAGTTTAATTAGAAAAATATTTGGCTTAGAGCCTAAAGTAAATCATCACGAATTAATTGCCAATGGTGGTGGGTGGAACAAATTTGCATAAGATGAACTGGATATTAAAACACAAACTTTCCCTTATTATTGCTCTTTTAGGAGCGGTAGGAGGGTTCTTGTATTGGAATTTTATAGGCTGTGCCTCTGGTAATTGTGGCATTACAGCTAATTGGTATACCAGTATGGGATTTGGTGCAATTATGGGTTGGTTTATTGGTGATATTGCCAATGATAAATTAAAAGATAAAAACATTTAAAACGATGAAAAAATTATTATTTATAATTCCTTTAGGATTATCATTAACAGCAATAAGCTGTTCTAGTAATGCTGAAAAAACTACTTCTCAAGAAGAAATTGTTGAAACAACTATACAGCAGGCAGAAACAATTAACGAAGATGTTGGTGTAAATAAATTTGCTGAATTAATTGCAAAAGGAGATGGACAAATCTTAGATGTAAGAACACCTGAAGAATGGACAACTGGTACTATTAAAGATGCCACAAAAATGAACTTTTTTGATAAAGATTTTGACCAACAATTAGAAAGATTAGACAAAATAAAACCAGTTTATGTTTATTGTAAGGCTGGCGGAAGAAGCGGAAAAGCTGCTAAAAAACTAGAAAAAATGGGCTTCATAACCGTTTATAATTTATTAGGAGGAATGAGTGCTTGGAATACTGCTGGAAAAGAGACTGTAAAATAGTGTCAATTATAAAATATTGAAGAGTTGTGAAAAATGGTTTTTTCACAGCTCTTTTTTTATCGATTTCTCAAAAATAATAGCTTACTTTTGGTCTTTCATTCACGGCTAAAAAAATAAAATGAGTGACGCTATCAAACACGAATGTGGTATTGCATTAATAAGACTTCTAAAACCATTAGATTATTATATTAAAAAGTACGGAACAGCCACTTATGGCTTAGACAAAATGTACTTATTAATGGAAAAACAGCACAATCGCGGACAGGATGGAGCGGGTATAGCCAACATTAAATTTGATGTTGCTCCAGGAGAAAGATACATTAGCCGATATCGTTCCAATGACTCTAATCCAATAAAAGATATTTTTGGTAAAATAAATGCCAAATTTGAAGCCGTTCACAATCACAATCCTAAATTATTAAAAGATGCAAATTGGTTAAAGAAAAATGTGGCATTTACCGGTGAACTTTCATTAGGTCATCTTCGTTACGGTACTTTTGGCGGAAATAGTGTTGAACATTGTCATCCATTTTTAAGACAAAACAACTGGATGACTCGTAATTTAGTTATTGCAGGAAATTTTAATTTAACCAATGTAGATGAGCTGTTCAATATCCTTGTTGAAATAGGACAACACCCCAAACAAAAATCTGACACCGTTACGGTAATGGAAAAAATTGGGCATTATTTGGATGAAGGAAATCAAGCTTTGTACGATAAATTTAAAGCTGAAGGTCATCCTCGACAAGAAATATCTAAATTAATTGCCAAAGATTTGGACCTTCAAAAAATACTTAAAAACTCTGCCGAAGATTGGGATGGCGGTTATGCGATGGCAGGATTACTTGGGCATGGTGATGCTTTTGTTCTTAGAGATCCTTCTGGAATAAGACCAGCTTTTTATTACCAAGATGATGAAGTAGTAGTCGTTACATCAGAGCGACCAGCAATACAAACAGCATTTAATGTTGCTATAGAAACCATAAAAGAAGTTGAGCCAGGTCATGCATTAATCATTAAAAAAAATGGTGATGTATCAATGAAACAAGTTCGAGAACCTTTAGAAAAAACAGCTTGTTCTTTTGAACGCATCTACTTTTCGAGAGGAAGTGACCAAGATATTTATAAAGAAAGAAAACAATTAGGCAGAAATGTTGTTCCTCAGATTTTGAAATCTATTGATAATGATTTAAAAAATTCGGTTTTTTCATTTATTCCAAATACTGCAGAAATTTCTTACTATGGGATGATGAAAGGAATGCAAGAAAAGTTGAATGAGATTAAGCTCAAAAAGATTAAAGCATTAGGAGATAATCCATCCGATGAAGACATTAAAAAAATACTAGCCCTAAGAAATAGAATAGAAAAAATTGCCATTAAAGATGCCAAACTAAGAACTTTTATTACACAAGATAACAGTCGTGATGATTTAGTAGCCCACGTTTACGACATCACTTATGGAAGTGTTTACCCAACTGACAATTTGGTAATTATTGATGATTCTATTGTTAGAGGGACTACCTTAAAACAAAGTATTTTAAGGATTTTAGACCGATTAAACCCTAAAAAAATTGTAGTAGTTTCTTCAGCTCCACAAATTCGTTATTTAGACTGTTACGGAATTGACATGGCAAAAATGGGCGATTTTATTGCTTTYCAAGCRGCAATWGCCTTATTAAAAGAACAAGGAAAAGAAAACATTATTGAAGAAACCTATCAAAAATGCAAAGCACAAGCAGACTTGCCTAAAGAAGAAATTACCAATAATGTAAAAGCAATTTATACTCCTTTTACTGCTGAAGAAATTTCTAAAAAAATATCTCAGCTATTAACTCCAGAAAACATGAAAGCCGAGGTTGACATTGTTTACCAAAGCATAGAAGGTTTACACGATGCTTGCCCTGACCATAAAGGAGATTGGTACTTTACTGGTAATTACCCAACCCCAGGAGGAAACAGAGTAATTAACCGAGCATTTRTTTATTACGTAGAAGGCATTAATAAAAGAGCTTATTAATTCATCCCCGTCATTCCGGGCAATGTCACCCTGGGCCTGTCGAAGGGTTGACTCGGAATCTCCCCAAAAAAAATAACCCGTCATTCTGAACAATGATTTGCAGAAAACTTGGTTTCGTTACAAACCGAAGTAACGAATGTATTGGTTAAACAGTATTTTTTAGATGAATTGAGAATAAAAATTCGCTATATTTGATGTAAAGATTATAATGCGAATAAAGAACACTAGTGTTCTTTATTCGGTTGTTGTGAGTAATACAACACATTCACTTAGATTTACAACCACTTATTTTTCAGGGTATCAGGATATTTTTTTTAAGGGTTAGGCTTAGCGAAAAAGAAGGAAAGAAAGTGTAAACTTTCTTGGTAAGTCTTGACGGTTTCACCGTGGAGAAGTTTYTCACTTATCAGACGAGTTAAACCGTCAAGACTTAGTCGAAGTTACAGGAAAAAGTTGACAAAGTCAAGTATTTACTGGAATTTCTTTTGAATGAGCTAAGCCTAACCCTTAAAAAAAATTACTGGTGGTYTCTCTACCCTGACTCATTTTTAACGTTCCATAGCCAAAGCCTAAAGAAGCATAAAAAATAATAAAAACAAAAGGTTGGTTTTAAGCAAGGGGTGAATGTGCTGTCCTACCTTGGAGTTGTCCTTCTAAAAAGGAAGGACTGCTATTTACTCCGATGTATTTAATTGATTAGCTCGGAGTTAAATAAACTCCTCACAACATTATCTAAAATCAATTTCTCTTAAAATTAGCTTAACTTTACTAGCTTGAAATAAGCTAAAGTCAGCTAATTTACAAGAAACTACGCAAAAGCTGATTTTAGACTTAGTATTACTTTTTTTTAGAATTCTGCGCTTCGCTTGGACTGCTTACCTTTTCAAAAACAACATTGATTTCTTTGCTTTATAGTTCGACAAGCTCACTATGACAGCTCAAAATAAACATGTTTTTTCAAGACAAATTGTTTGGCTTTGCCAAACAAAAACTAACCACCAAAAACAATCAACTAAAAACTACACTCCTAAAATTTAAACCTAACCTGAGCTTTAATTTCTTGTTTGTGACTGCCTTGTATTTCCTCTAGGCCAGAACTAATTACATCTACATTATCGTAATAAGTTAAGCCATAACGCAACCAAATATCAATACCTCGCATTACTTTATACTTAATTGTTAAATATGTTCGTGTCCCTCTATTGTAATACGCTGGTATAGAAAACATATACAATACATCATTTTCATAGGCATAAATTCTACTGTTATAAGATTCTGTATCAAATATTCCGTAWCGRAAAGAAAATGAAAAAGGGCTGCTTTTTGCTTTRTAAATWATGTCTTGATAAATTAAATAACCWGTTTCAAAAKGAGACTCTTCCTTATTGTAATTAACCAATTCTACCCTACTTTTTAATTTAATGGACTCAGATACTTTATAGGTAAAATTATAACGGTAATTGGTTTGCTTTTCGTGTACTAAATAATCGATTCCCTCATTTAAATCTATAGCTGTATTTTCTAATTTATTCTTTTCTCTAATTCTAATGTACATTTCCATTTTTTTAGATGGCTTGTAAGTTAACTGCGCTAAATACTGATACCCGCTAGATGGTGCATTTATTCCAAATTTTAACCAAGGGAAAGTAAACTGATCATAATAAGCTGTTAAAGTAAATTTCTTAGCTGGCTTTGCAATAAAACCCATATACATCCCTTTCTCGTTTTCGTTAGTAGAAGCCTCACCCAAACCAGCACTTGCTATTGGCTGAAAATTTCGTTGATAATTACGATACAATACGGCTACAGAAAACCTTGGGTCAAGCGTAATTAAAGCCCCTGAAACAAATGCATTCCCAGCATTTAAACTCTTAGAAAATTCACCAAAAAAGTTAAAGTTTTTAAAAATCCAATTGTAATCAGCTCCTAAATTCGTTTGCTTATTATCGCTATTCCTAAATTGGCTATAAGGTTTTAAGCTAGGATTAAAATCACTATTTAACTCACTATGAATTCCTGTAAACCCAACATTTAATTTCCTAGTCTTATAAGCTATATGACCTCCCATTTGCTGATGAGCGATGGCATCTTTATCTTCAATTTCGTTAAAAGTTCTGTGCAATCCTGTTTGTTGAACGGAAGTAACTGAAAGCACTTCATTATCTGCTGACAATGAATCCAGTAACTCAATATTAGCATCTACATTATTGTAAGAATAAAATGTAGTTGCTTCAATTTTACCAAATTGGAGTGTTAAACCTCCTCCTCTCAAAAACAGGCTCTCATCAACAGAAGTATAGGGCTTTAATCCTTGAGCACTTCTTTTGACTAGCATTATATCAGCGGATTTTCCGAAAGCACGTCCCGACCAATAAGTTAATCCTTGCCCAAATTGTGCCTGGTAATCACCAAGTGCTAATTGCTTAATTTTTCCTTGATTTCGTAAAAAGAAATGTGCAGAATAATAATCAAACCCTTGCTCTTGAGCTCCAGAAAAAAATTCTTCTCCAGCATCTTTTTCTGCAGTAATTCCAACACTTAAATGCCTGCCATATTTATATCGATATCTAGTATATATTTTCGCTTCATCACCTCTATATCTTGAGTTTGGACTTGCTGTTAAAGCTGAATCTGTTGTTGGACTAAAACCTTTTTTTTCTTCTAAAACAGTTACATAACGAATAAATAGTTGGTTTTCGCCATTCTCAATTAACCCTTTAAATGAGAGCTGGGCATCATCAACAGTAGAAGATATTTTTACAAATGGCAAGAGTAGCCTAATTGTTTCTACATCAAATCCTTTAATAGTTTGCAGCTCTTCTAAGGTCATTAACTTTCCATTATCCTCAATATGCTCTAAGAAATAATTTATTTGAATACTGGTTAATAACCCCAACTCCTCCAAATCATTTAAGTCTGCTCTATTTAAGTTTAAAGGATGGTCATAGAAATAAGACAATTGATCAAAAATGGTAGTGTAATCAGCATCAGATTCTTCAGCGTCCTCAATTAAATACTCTACACGCTTTTCTATGATTTTATTTTTATCGCCTTCTTTATTTTGAGAAAAGGAGATGATGGGAAATAAAAAGAAACATAAAAACAAATACTTCGACAAGCTCAGCATGACATCTTTTTTATGTTTCAAGAAAAAATACATTAAATACTTGGAGTTGTTACTGATTTTTTCTTTTTCTTCTTAGAATAAATAATAGAAATACCTGGGGTTATGCCCAACGTTTGATGAAAAGATGAAGATAAATCTATTTTAAAATCTTTAAGCTGCATCCCAAATCCAAAAGCATATTGAGTTGGATTTGTAGAAATACCGCCACGCAAATAGAATATTTCTGTCATGTGATAYTCTAGTCCAGCATTTACTATTGCATCAAAGTTTACATCTTTTTCTGTWGAAACWGCYAACATTACTTTRTCAGAAAAACGATAATCCAATCCTAATTTCATGATGGTAGGAATACGTTCATCATCATATTCTGCTAATTTTGTTCGTGTTGGATTATAAACATGTACTCCCAATGATAACTCTTTACTTAGTTTAGCAATTAAGCCAACTGCACCAGTAAAAGATGTTTTGCTCCCATATTCTTGTGTAAGTTTTGTATTTAAATAATTAAGCTGAATCCCAACAGAAAATTTATCACCAAATCGTTGTCCATAGGATAATCCTGCTTTTGTCTCATTGTATAATTCAAACCCAAAAGATGTTACACTTAATCCAAGTGCTCCAGATTTTACTGGCATAACAAATGCTCCAGCTTTATAGCTTGTTTCTTTTAGTAAAAACCGATTTTCATAATAAATTCCTCCAGAGAGGTCTTCGATAAAGCCTAACCCAGCCTGGTTATTATTAGTCGACCAAACATCTGAGAGTGTAACATTAAAACCTCCCATTGCAGCAGAGCGAGCTCCAATTAAATCGTTTCCTATTTGAGCTCYWARATGCTGGRAAGAATTCAGCATGAYAAATAGRAAWATATATTTATARWATTTATTCATCTTTTATTTTGTTCCAAGTGTTATACATTGCCTCTTGATTAGGTCKRTTAGTTTCYTCTTCTCTTAAAGGTTCACATTCTTTTAAWSTTTCGTRGCAYTCTTTTGGTAATTGTTGATAGAGTTTTGTTCCTTTCGTTTTCCAATCTATCATCTCATCACTCACTTTTTTTACAATTTTAGCAGGGTTACCAACCAATAAACTTCGGGTTGGTATCTCCATTTTGGCTGGCACAAAACACAATGCACCAACGATACATTCATCACCCATTTCCACRTCATCCATTATCACACTGTTCATTCCTATCAAACAATTCTTACCAATTGTTCCTCCATGAATTATTGCTCCATGCCCMATATGAGCTCCTTCTTTTAAGATAACTGTTGTTCCTGGAAACATATGAATCGTACAATTTTCTTGAACATTACAACCAGCCTCAATAATGATTTTACCCCAGTCTCCACGGATAGCAGCACTAGGACCAACATAAACATCTGCCCCAATAATTACATTACCAGTAACCGTTGCCTGTGGATGAATAAAAGTTGTTGAATGGATTACAGGCTTAAACCCATTGAATTCATAAATTGCCATTTAATTTTGATTTACTGTAAATATAGCCATAGCAGTTTGGAGAAACAAGTGATTTTTTACCAAATAAAAATATCAAACATATCGGTTGGCCGCTCAGTAATTCGCCATGCAAAACCTTTAAGAATTACATCTTTTGGAGAAACATCTTTTAATGGGCTCATCTCTCCTTGAGGATCTTTAATAAAAGTAATGGTTTGAATTTCGTTATCTTTTAAGAAGATAAGCATATCGTTTCCGCTCATTTTATTTACACCAATGTATTTTCCCTCATCATCTATTGCATAATAAATGGTTTCTGAATTTTGTTTTACATCAATCTTATGCAATTCAGATCCTTTAAAATAACCTACCATGTTTTTCCCTTTAATTTGGTTGTAATTATCTCTTAGTGAATCTGCTTTAGAAATAATAAAAGCATCTTTATTCATATACATTCTATCTATTTCATTTTCTGACATTAATAAATAGATAAACTCTGCTGTAATTTGATTTTCTTTTGACCAAATAATGGGATCATTATAAAAGTTAATGGTAGAGTCTGAAAAATTATAAACTACAGAATCAGCTTTACCTTGCATGTCGCTTTTATAAAATTTAACGTGATTATAAGCAAGCATTGTTCTAACTGTATCCATCAAAAGAGAATCTTTATAAAGCACAAAATTTCCATCAACTAATATGGAATCGACTCTGATTAATTCTCTATAAATAATAAATGTATCGGCATGCATATAAAAAGTGTCCTCATCCATTATTTGCATCATCATGGCCTCTTGGGTAATCATAGCGCTATCATTTAATTCAAACAAATGTGCCACATCGCCTTGTAGGATTAAATTCTCAACTGTATCGGTAATTACTGCATTACAAATTATTTCTCCGAAACCTAAGTTTCTATCATAGTACAAAGTATCTCCTTCAATTAATTTTTCTTCTGAAAACAAATAGGCATTTTTATAAAATTTAGATTTATTACTCATTGTATTGTACCAACCATCTTCGGTATAAATAAAATTATTTTTGCTGGTAATGGTAGTTGGCCCTAAAAAATGAACTATTTCAGAAGATGAATGATAATTTAGGGTATCTGCTTCAATTCTGTATTCTGGATTAATCAGCACCACATCTTTCTTAAAATAAAAAGATTCGCTATCTGCATGATAATACCCTTCATCACTTGTCAGCGTATTGTTCTCTTTTCGATTAATCATTGTCCCTCCACCATAATAATAAGCAATATTAGTAGTTCTGTCGTAATCTAAATAATGAGTAGTTAAGGTAACATCATTATTAATTAATCGAATGTCACCTCTTAAAATAGCAACCTTAGTATTCCCATTATATTTTAAGGAATCGCCAAACATACGCAATGAATCTCCTTGAACAATTCTCACATAACCGTAAGCATCCATTGTATTTGAATTTGAATAAATGTAAGCGCTATCGCAAAACATCAACGCATCATCATGCTTTAAGTGTACATCTCCTATTAAACGCTTTACTTTTTCACCCTTTATTTCTTCATATTCTAAAGTATTAGCATTCAAAATTTCTATTTTACTTTTTTTCTGAGCATTTGTTGTAAAAGAGAATAGGATAAATAGAGCCATACAAAAAGACCTCGCAGTAACTACGAGGACTCTATACTTTTTATATATTTCGACTATGCTCAACATGAAAAATGGTGGATTAAACCAATACGCTTTCTCTCATCAATGTTTGCTTTCTATCTGGTCCGACAGAAACAATTGTTATAGGAACGTTTAATTCTTGTTCTAAGTATTCAACGTAAGTATTTAATTCAGCAGGAATCTCATCTATTGAAGAAAGCTGTGTTAAATCTGTTTTCCATCCTTGCATATCTTTATATACTGGTTTTACTTCTGTAGAAACAATATCATATGGCATGTAATCAATTCGCTCTCCTTCTACATCATAATGTGTACATACTTTAATGGTTTCAAATTCATCTAACACATCAGCTTTCATCATAATTAATTGGGTAACCCCATTAATCATAATGGCATATTTTAGTGCAGGCAAGTCAATCCAACCACATCTTCTTGGTCTTCCTGTTGTAGCACCAAACTCATTCCCAGCCTTTCTTAACTCTTCCCCTACTTCATCATTCAACTCTGTAGGAAATGGTCCACTACCAACTCTTGTGCAATAAGCTTTAAAAATACCAAATACTTCTCCTATTTTGTTTGGAGCAATTCCTAATCCAGTACATGTTCCAGCAGCAGTTGTGTTCGAAGAGGTTACAAAAGGATATGAACCAAAATCTACATCTAACAATGTTCCTTGAGCCCCTTCTGCCAAAATTGTTTGCCCATTATTCATTGCATTATTTACATAATGTTCACTGTTAATTACTGTTAACGATTTTAGCACTTCAACTCCTTTATAAAAATCAACTTCTAACTCTTCTAGATTATATTCAAAATCAAAAAACTTTAAAAGTTGTTTGTGTTTAGTTACTAATTTATCATAGCGTTCTTTAAAATCTGACAAGAATAAATCACCTACTCGAATTCCATTTCTACCAGTTTTATCCATATAAGTTGGTCCAATACCTTTTAATGTTGAACCAATTTTTTCTTTCCCTTTTGCTTTTTCAGATGCTGCATCAATTAATCGATGAGTTGGTAAAATTAAATGTGCTTTTTTAGAAACAAACATTTTCTTATTCACATCAACCCCCATTTCTACTAAAGCATCTATTTCTTTTTTCAGAATAACTGGATCGATTACTACTCCATTACCAACGACATTAATTACTCCATCGTGAAAAATACCTGATGGAATTGTATGTAAAACGTGTTTTATTCCGTCAAATTCTAAAGTGTGTCCAGCATTTGGGCCTCCTTGAAAACGACCAATTATATCATATTTAGGAGTTAATACGTCCACTATTTTACCTTTTCCTTCGTCTCCCCATTGAAGACCTAACAATACATCTACCTTCATTTATTTTTATTATGTCAATACTTTCCTAGCATCCTCAACAGTATCTTCAATGTTAAATATACTATTTAATTTAGTTATTATTAATAGTTGATTTATTTTTTCCGGAATATTTGTAATCACAACTTCACCACCCCTATTTCTTGCTTGTGTAAAAATATTTATCAATATACTTAACCCAGTACTATTCATATACTTCATTCCAGATAAATCAATAATTATTTTTTTAATTCCTTCCTCAAAACAAAAATCTACCTCATCTAACAAACCTTGAATTTGTTGTTTACTCATTAAATTTCCTTCTAAGGAAACATGAATCAATTCTTTTTCTTTTTTTATATTAAAGGAAAAACTCATTATTGTTTAGTTTCGTTTTTAACTGCATAAAAATTTAATGAATGGTGTAAAATATTAATCCCAAACATTTCTTCTAATGTGGTTTTTATATTTTGAATTCTTGGATCACAAAATTCGATTACTTCACCATTACTTAAAATGATATGATCGTGTTGCTTAGAGCCAAAAGAACGCTCAAATTGAGCCATGCTATTACCAAATTGATGTTTTCTTACCAGTTTAGCAGATATTAACAACTCAATAGTATTGTACAAAGTAGCTCTACTTACTCTGTATTTTTTATTTTTCATAGAAACATACAACTCTTCCACAAAAAAATGGTCATCACTTGAATAAATTTCTTGAAGTATAGCGTATCGCTCTGGAGTTTTCCGGTGCCCATTTTCCTCTAAATAAGTTGTAAAAATATTTTTTACCTTTTGTTGAAGTTCCTCTCCTGTGTTCATTTCAGGTTGTTAAAAGGTAAAACTATAAATTAAAAGGCAACCTTAAGCAAATGTTAATGCTTTGTTGAAAAGTAATTACTTATCAATTCTCTCAATTTTCTTCACTCCTTTAACCTTATTTAATTTTTTCATTAAATTAGTAAGGTGTAAAGTGTCCTGAACAAAAACCATTACACGACCTTCAAAGACTCCATCACGACTATCAAAACTAAGTGATCGCATATTTACATTTAATTCATTAGATATTATTTGGGTAATATCATTAACAATTCCCACATCATCAATTCCAATTATTTTAAGACCTGTTAAGAAAGCTATTTCTTGTTCTTCTATCCAACTTGCTTTAATAATTCTATAAGCGTATCGAGACATTAATTGAACTGTGTTCGGGCATTTTGTTTTATGAATCTTAATTCCTTCTGTAACAGTAATAAAACCATAAACTTCATCTCCAGGAATTGGATTACAGCAATTAGAAAGCTTATAATCTAGCTTCTCCATGTTGTCCCCTATTACCAAAATTGCTTTTTTGGATTTTGTGTTTTGTATTTTTCGTTGTCCAAAATAATTCTTAACTCTTTTTTGAATGGAACGTTTTGGACTTAAAACCCCTTTTCTAACCTCAAATTCTTTAAGCTTATTTAAATCAATTTTATTAATTACGATTTGATAATATAATTCTAATTCAGATGGGACTTTATAATAAGATTGCAGTTCTTTTAAACTAATATTCTCGTAAGAAATTTTTAGTTTTTTAAACTCTTTTTCTAAAATTGCTCTTCCTTCTTTTGCAACTTTTCTTTTCTCGCCTTTTAATGATGATTTAATTTTTGTTTTTGCACGGTGTGTTTGTACAAAATTCAACCAATCTTTTTTTGGTCTTTGTTTTTTAGAAGTTAATATTTCAACTTGATCTCCACTGTTTAATTGATGGCTTAAAGGCACCAATTTACTATTAACTTTTGCTCCTAAACAGTTCGTTCCTACTTGAGTATGAACAGCAAAGGCAAAATCTAACGCACTTGCTCCAGTAGGTAAGCTTTTCATATCCCCATTTGGAGTAAAAACATAAATTTCGTCTGTGAATAAATTGAGTTTAAAATCATCAATTAATTCCAAGGCATTATCATCTGTATTCTCAAGCAACTCTCTCACTTGATTAATCCATATATCAAATTGGCTTTCAGATCCTCCTTCCTTATATTTCCAATGAGCTGCAAAGCCTTTCTCAGCAATATCATCCATTCTGCGTGTTCTAATTTGAACTTCAACCCATTTACCGGTTGGGCTCATTACAGTAGTGTGTAAGGATTCATAGCCATTTGCTTTTGGAACAGAAATCCAATCTCTCAACCGATCGATGTTTGGTTGATAAAAATCTGTAACTACTGAATAAACCTGCCAGCAATCAGATTTTTCATTAATCTCGGTTAGCGGATTAATAATAATTCTAATGGCAAATAAATCATAAACCTCTTCAAAAGGGATGTTTTTTTTCGCCATTTTATTCCATATAGAAAAAATGGATTTTGGTCTCCCTTTTATTTCAAATTTCAATCCTTTTTCTTCTAATACTTTTTTAACTGGTGAAGAAAATTTTCTAATAAAACGAGTCCTAACTTCTTGTGTCTTCTTTAATTTGCTTTGAATTTCCTCAAAACTTTCCGGTTCTTGGCACTTTAATGATAAATCTTCTAACTCAGATTTAATAGAATGTAACCCCAATCGATGAGCCAATGGAGCATATAAAAAGAGTGTTTCTGAAGCAATTTTCAACTGCTTATCTCTTCGCATAGAGCCGATAGTTCTCATATTATGAAGCCTATCAGCGAGCTTAATTAAAATAACTCTAACATCTTCTGATAAGGTTAAAAGTATTTTTCTAAAGTTTTCTGCTTGGAGTGAAACATTATAATCCACAACTCCAGATATTTTAGTTAAACCACTWATAATTAARGCTTCCTTTTTACCAAATTTTGTTTCTATATCTTCTAACGAAATTTCTGTATCTTCTACTGTATCATGCAATAACGCACATATAATAGATGTAGCTCCCAGTCCTATTTCTTCAGCACATATTCTTGCTACAGCTATTGGATGAAAAATATATGGTTCACCAGATTTTCTTCTATCGTTTTTGTGTGCCTCTAACGCAACATCAAACGCCTTACGAATTCGTTTTTTTGTTATAATATCTTTTTTAGCATGCTTAGCCGACCTCAACAAACCAGTATAGGCTTGTAAAATTTCTTTCTTTTCTTGTTCGAGGTTTATTTCTGGCATTTTTTAGTAGTTATATTTATTTATAAGTCTCCAATGTCCCTTTCTATATTCTTCTTGTCTTAAACTCAAACCATAGAGGCCAATACTCTCTCTTAATTTTATAATTTTTGGAATATCAGCTTCTGAGAATTGTAATTTTTCCTTACCAACATAAGGCCATGTCCAATATTTTTGTATTGTATATTTATCTCCTAAATGCCTATCTATAATTATAGAAAAATCGATTGCTAGAATTTTACCTTCATTAAGTGCTTTCCTTAAAACAGGTTCTAAGACCGTGTTATTGGTGTCTATGTCAAAATGTAACAACATAGCAAGGACATTAACATACCCCTTATAACCAACAAGTTCTTCACCAATAAAACCATTCTGCTCAAATAAATTTAATAAATAATGGGTATTTAAAGAATCTGTTTTTCTCCAATTGTCAGCCACTATTTTTGATTTGATGTATTTTTTTGATTGTTTATTACAATTCTGTTTATGATCACACCTGAAAGAGTACTTAGCCCTTCGATAAAGTTTTCCTTTACGCACTTTTTGATCCCCAATTATAAGACTATCTATAATAGCTTTTAATTTAGGATTTATACCTTTCGATTGCTTTTCGATTTGTTGAGAATATTTTTTTATTCGTTCCTCGTCTTTATTCAATTTTGCCAGCTTCACCATACTTTTAAGATAAGTAATCTGCACATAATCAACTTTTTTAAATGCATTTTCATAAGTAGTTATAGCGCTATCTATTTCCCCATTTTTGGCTAATTTATATGCTATATAAGCTTCAAGATAAAAAGCATTAATATGCTGTGCCTTAACATTTATAAAAGTTATCAGCAATAAAAACACTACTATCTTTTTGTATATTTTCATTTTCTAAAAACCACACACCAAAAACTAAACACCAATAAATTAAACTCTTTCTATAACGGTTGCATAACCTTGTCCAACACCAATACACATAGTTACCAATGCATATTTTTTATTGATTTTTTGTAATTCAATCGCTGCAGTTTGCAAAATTCTAGAACCTGTCATCCCTAGTGGATGACCTATCGCAATTGCCCCACCATTCGGATTAATTCGAGCGTCATCGTCCACTAATCCCATTTTTCGGGTACAAGCTAAAGCTTGTGCAGCAAATGCTTCATTCAATTCAATCACATCCATATCATCCATGGTTAAGCCTGCTCGTTTTAATGCTTTTTCTGAAGCATAAACAGGTCCTATTCCCATAATACGAGGTTCAACACCTGCAACTGCACTCGAAACAATTCGAGCCGTGGGTGTTAAATTATATTTATTTACTGCAGCTTCTGAAGCTATTAACATAGCTCCTGCTCCGTCATTTAATCCTGAGGCATTCCCAGCGGTTACACTTCCTCCCTCCTTTTTAAATGCTGCTCTTAATTTTCCTAAAACTTCTAAAGAACTGTTTGCTTYGATAAATTCATCTTTATCAAAAATCAAATCATCCTTTTTACGTTGAGGAATGTGAACTGCCACAATCTCWTCTGCCAATCTTCCATTTTTTTGTGCTTCAGTTGCTTTCATCTGGCTCCAGTAAGCAAACTGATCTTGATCTTCTCTACTTATATTGTATTGAGCAACTAAATTTTCAGCTGTTACTCCCATTCCATCTGTACCATATAGGTCATGCATTTTAGGGTTAATAAAACGCCATCCAAAACTAGAATCATACATTTTAGAATCTGTTCCGTAAGGCCTTGCTGATTTCGAAATTACATAAGGACCTCTCGACATATTTTCTACACCACCTGTTACATAAATTTCACCATCTCCTAATTTAATCGCTCTAGAAGCATTGATTGCCGAAGCCATACCCGAAGAACATAGTCTGTTGATTGTTTCTCCCCCAACTTGCCATGGCAATCCTGCCAACAAGCCACACATTCTTGCAACGTTCCTGTTATCTTCTCCCGCCTGATTCGCACAGCCGAACAATACATCTTCAATGTCTTCTTGAATTACACTCGGGTTTCTTTTCATCAATTCTTTAATGACAATTGCTCCCAAATCATCCGTTCTAACAGCAGCTAATGTGCCTCCAAAATTCCCTATTGGAGTTCTTATTGCATCAATAATATATGCTTCTTTCATTTTTTTATCTTTTTAAAACCAATCTTTACTAGTTCGGTAAACTGTACCTTTAAACAAMGCTACAATTTCTTCTTKYTGRTTGGTTATTGTTATTTCGTAAATCGCAATTTTATTKGTYAATGATTWCTCWAYTGCYYTAGCWRTAATYACATCTCCARCAACRCAAGGCTTWRTATGWGAAATKGAKGTTTCWACAGAAACACTTTTTCTTCCATGAGAATTAGAAGCAAAAGCTAATGTACTGTCTGCCAAACTATAAGTTATTCCTCCATGAGCAATAGAAAACCCATTAAGCATTTCTCCTCTTACAGCCATTTTCAACTCACAAGAACCTTCCTTTACCTCAACAATTTCAATACCCAACCATTTGGTAAAAGGATCGTTATTGTACATTTTATCGACAACTTTTTCTGCAAGAGATTTTGAACTCATAACTCATACTTTTAGGAATTCAAATTTAATAAAATTAAGTTCCATAATGGTAATAGATAGCCCTAACTATTTATTATATTTGATAACTCATTTAAATCGATTTAGGAAATATGAAAAAACTACTACTTAGCTTACTACTGTTAGTATTTAGTATTCATTTAGCTATTGCTCAAGATACAACTATCGTTCAAACTTTAGATTTTAATGATATCACTAAAAGAAGAGGTTGGTATATATTTCCTGAAGACACTTCTTACCAAAAAATATTAATGTATTATACCCTAAAATGTGACCCACAAACTACTCAAGATGGATATAATTGTGGAGAATGGGATTACACAACTTATACAAACCTATATCAGCACAATAATGTGGGTATGCCTAGGTATTTAGTAAACGGCACTTACCCTGATACAATAGATTATGTTACCAACCCCACTTACACTTACTATGAACAGAACCAATATTATATTGTTTATGATGCTACCACTTCTCAAACAGATTACTCTGTTGGATCTGGTTCAACACCAATAACCCACCCTTTTGAAGCTACTAATAACAATGGAAAATCTCAATACCTATGGCTAGCAAGTGAATTAACTTCTTCTGGTTTAGGTGCTGGAACTATTGATAAATTAAAACTTGATTTCTCTGCTTTGGGAAGTGATTTAAATTATTTAACGATTAAAATTAAACATACTTCACTTTCCGCATTAACTGAAACTGGTTATGAAAAATCTGGTTTTACAGAAGTTTATAATATGAATACGACAATTGGTTCTGTAGGTTTAAACACAATTAATTTAACCACTCCATTTGTATGGGATGGAGTTTCCAATTTAGCGATTGAATTGTGCTTTAGTAATTCAACTGGAGGAACTAACCACACTTTAGTTGGAGAAACCACAGCTTTTAATTCTGGAGTGTATTCTCCGCAAGATGATGGAACGTTAGAATATGTTTGGGGAGATTATACAGAAATCCCTGCTGCTGCTTTTGCTGCTATAGACAGCTTTGTGACAATTTCTTTTTGGCAGTATGGAGATACCGCAAGTCTTCCCAAAAATACATATATGTTTGAAGGCAAAGATGTTAACGGCCGCAGGGTATTAAACTCTCATTTACCATGGAGTAATAGCAACATTTATTGGGATGCTGGTAATTCAGGAACTTCTTCTTATGACAGAATTAATCAAGTTGCTAATACTGGAGATTTTGAAGGTCAATGGAATCATTGGGCATTTACTAAAGATGTTGTTACCGGTGAAATGAACATTTATTTGAATGGTTCTTTATTTCTTAATGGTACTGGTAAAACTAGAACAATGGCTGGTATAACTGATTTCAGAATTGGTGGACTATCTGGTGGTTCTGGTAAATATGATGGATCTATACATGAATTTAGAGTTTGGGATACAGCTTTAGACAGTACCACCATCCAAAACTGGATGTATAAAGATTTGAATGCAACACATCCAAACTATACTAATTTACAAGCTTATTATCAATTTGAAGATATGAACGGGCAAACATTATCCGACCTTTCTGGAAATAGTAATGACGGTAATTTAATCGGAATGCCTCAATGGAAATACATTAAAGGATGTGATTTATACAGAAATATGGTAGTTGTAGCCGAAAGACCAAACATTATCTTTACTCAAGGAGTTTATACTACACACATTGATTCTGTTTTAGTTACCGACTCTGTAATGAATTCTCCTATTAGCATTATTCAATACGGAACAAGTATTGATACCAACAACTCTGGTGTTACCTTAACTGAAATTGATACCACTTATGGATGGGAAGCAGGATGGGTTTACACTTATGACCAATATGGAAATGTAACTGACTCTGTATTTATTAATTATGATAACCAATATTATAATGAGTATTATTCAACTACATTTCAATTACAAAATTATGTAACACCCTATGGTATTGGATTAAGCTTAGGTAGTAATGGATTTAGGTGGGTTTATGATGTAACAGATTACCAAAGACTTTTCAGTGATACTGTTGAAATATCTGCCGGAAATCAACAAGAATTAATTGATTTAAAATTTGTGATGATTAAAGGAACCCCTCCAAGAGATGTGCTAAAAACGGAACAAGTATGGTTGGGAGATTATCAACATGCAGATATCGCCAATGATGTAGTTATGCCTGCTGTAGATATTGATTTAGACCCTGCAGCATCTTCATTTAGAATAAAAACAAGAACTAGTGGACACTGGTTTGGAGGATTTCAAAACTGTGCAGAATTTTGCCCTAAAAACCACCATGTTGATGTTGATGGAACTATGCGTTTCCAGTGGAATAACTGGAAAATATGTGCTGATAACCCTGTAATTGCTCAAGGTGGAACTTGGATTTATGACAGAGCAGGTTGGTGTCCAGGAACTTTTACCGATACTTATAATTGGGAATTAACCCCTTACGTAGCCCCAGGAACAACCTTTTCTTTAAATTATGGCATGCAAATTACTGCTGGTGGTATGGAAGGAAACTATAGAACAAGTGTTCAGTTAGTTACTTATGGATCAAACAATTTTGTACTTGACGCAAGAATAGATGATATTATTTCTCCAACCGATTGGGAATACCATAACAGAATAAATCCAATTTGTGCGGACCCTAAAATCGTTATTCAGAATACAGGCTCTACAACGCTAACATCATTAATAATCACCTATAACGTACAAGGTGGAACAGCAGATACTTATAATTGGACAGGTAATTTAGCTTTTATGGAAAAACAAGAAATTACATTGCCCATTTCTAGTCAAGCTTTTTGGACAACTTCTTCTTCATCTGATATATTTGAAGTAAGCGTTAGCTCCCCTAATGGCGGAACAGATGAATATTCAGATAATAATAATGCAGCTAGTACATTTGAAAAACCAGATGTGCACAGTGATGGATTTTATTTAGAAATAAAAACTAATGCTGCAGGGTGGGAAAGCTCTTATACCATTAAAGATGATCAAGGAAATATTGTAATGTCAAGAAGTGGTATGTCAGGTAATACAACATATAACGATACCATCAATTTACCTGATGGTTGCTATGTCTTCGATTTTTTGGATAGTGATGATGATGGCTTAAGCTTTTTTGCAAATAATGATGGCAATGGATCTTTAAAATTTAAATGGATCCCTCCTGCAACTCCGTGGGTAAAAACATTTAACACTAAGTTTGGAAGTTTTATTAAATATTACTTTGTTATAGACAATACCGTAGGGATTGATACTTATAATCAATTGCAAAATATTGAAGTATTTCCTAACCCTAGCCATGATATATTTAACTTGAGCATTACAGGTTATGATGATGGAGTTCTTAATGTTGGTGTTTATAATATAACTGGAGAAGTGATTTATTCTGAATCGATTAACTCTGTAAATGGATTACTCAAAACTTCGTTTGATTTAAGTGATGTGCCAGATGGAATTTATTTTATAAGAGTTTTTGGTGATGGTGCTTATACGGTTAAAAAGATTATTAAGAATTAACGAATTATCGTTGTCAACGTTAAACTCTCCAACAGCTAGGTTGGAGGTTTTTTTATTTTCCGATACAGAAAGTGAAGTGATTCCTACTACCCTCCTATTTTCAAGATTAAATTAAATTGTGGATAATGGGTTAAGTACAGGGCAAACTCATACTTTTTTCTCAAACAAATCTAAGATAATCACCTAAACTATAGTTGGTTAAGTTGTTAATTATTCGTATATTATACTGATAA
>NVVI01000030.1 GCA_002402165.1 Flavobacteriales bacterium | reverse complement strand
TTATCATTGTGTTTTTTGAAAGAATAATACTAATTGTTGAGTATCAATATTTTAGTATTGTTCTTTCTTTTCAACATTCGACTTTAAACAACTTCATTAAATTAATCACAGAAGAAAAGACAATAACTAAAAAATTTGTAAAACAATAAATAACGATTTGCCAACAATTTCTATATTTCATTATGTTGGCTGATTATCCTACATTTGGTTTTAACAAAACGAAAACATAGAATGTCATTGTATGCAAGCGGAATAAACTGCTACCTAAAACCAAAACTGCTCATTGAAAGTCTGACACTATCAACAAGTTGATTATTTCCCTAACACAAACCCTTCTGTGTTTTAATTTTCGCCACCGCACGAAAAAAATTAAAATTCTATTGCCACCACACATTTGGCACATTTACAAAGCCACACAAGCCAGCCCACCACCCATGCTTTGCAAAAGAGCCAAATTACCCCTCGCCTTTTTTGTTTAAAACTTTCAAAATAGATTCATTGATAAATAAATTATTATCGCTACTTTTGGTCAAATAATGTCCAAACGATTTTATTCTAAATAAATGTTGACAACAGGAGAGCAAATCAGAAAATTACGAGAAAATAAAGGGTTGCCTTTACGAAAGGTTGCTGCAGAATTAGATATAGACCAATCCATTTTAAGTAAAATAGAAAGAGGCGAAAGAAAAGCGACTAAAAACCAAATCATTTTAATCGCTAAAATTTTT
The DNA here is from genome assembly GCA_002402165.1 of Flavobacteriales bacterium. Classification (GTDB taxonomy): domain Bacteria; phylum Bacteroidota; class Bacteroidia; order Flavobacteriales_E; family Vicingaceae. The sequence goes on along the minus strand of NVVI01000030.1, from coordinate 36,175 downwards.
GAAGTAAATGAAAAAGAACTTCTAATTAATTACCTAAGTGATAAAGTGCTTTACGAATTAATTAATGAGGATTTAGCAGTGGATGCCTTGAAGGTAGCAGAAAAGAAGATTAAATATGGTAGAAAGAAAAAATGACAGATAAGAATATCATACAGCCATTCTCACAAGAGTTACCAAGCATTTTTGCTGACAGGTTAGGCATTGAATATGCTACTACTGCAAGCAAAGAGCATAAAAAGGCTAATGGACAATTTTTTACGCCTATTGAGATTGCTTCTTTTATGGCTAATTATTCTACTTTCAATGGTGTTTCTGTTCGTATTCTTGACCCTGGTTGTGGTTCTGGAATATTATCATGTGCATTAATTGAAAATCTAATTCATTCTAATCGCAATATGGAGTCTATTGAATTAGTTGCTTACGAAACTGATTTATCCTTAATCTCCACATTAGAAACTTCTTTAAGTTATCTGCAAAAATGGGGAACGGAAAAAGGAGTAGAAATTACGACTTCAATCCGTACAGAAGATTTCATATTACACAATTCTGATAGTTTTAATAAAACAGGAACCCTATTTTCAAAACCAATTGAATTATTTGACATTGTTATTTCAAACCCTCCATATTTTAAACTTCCAATTGATGATAAAAGAGCTATTGCAGCGAAAACTGTTGTAAACGGACATCCGAATATTTATGCAATTTTCATGGCTCTTTCTGCAAAATTGCTCAAAGAAAATGGAAAATTTATTTTTATAACCCCTCGGAGTTATGCATCAGGTGGGTATTTCAAAACATTTAGAGATTACTTTTTCAATCTTATTGAATTAGACAACGTTCATCTGTTTGTTTCACGAAAAGACACATTCAAGAGAGATAAAGTTTTGCAAGAAACAGTAATCATCAAAGGAACAAGAAAAGAAAAAATCAACCCTAATTCCCAAGTTGTAATATCGTCATCAGGAGGACTGAAAGACTTAAAAAATCCTGATATTAAATCCTTTCCGAAAAAAGATATTATTGACTTAAATTCGGAAGAGAAAATATTGTACTTACCAACCAATGATTTTGAAGAATCTATTTTAGAAATTTTTAAGAACTGGTCAGGAAATCTGGTTCAATACAATATTAAAATTTCAACAGGCCCTGTTGTTGCTTTTCGTTCCAGAGAATACATGAGAGAGATTTACCAAAATGGCACAGTACATTTAGCACCTCTTTTTTGGTTGCACAATGTGAAACAGATGGTTTTGGAATGGCCAATTATTAAGCCGAAAAAAGAGCAATACATAAACATTGAGGACAACTCAAAATCTATCTTAATTCCGAATAAAAATTACATTTTTCTAAGACGATTTAGCACAAAAGACGACAAGAACCGTTTAATTGCATCTCCTTATTTCTGTAATTTCATCAAATCAGAATATATCGGAGTTGAAAACAAAGTAAACTACATATATCGACCTAATGGACATTTAGAAAGAAATGAAGTAGTAGGACTTTGTGCATTATTAAACAGTAGTTTGTTTGATGCCTTTTTTAGAATTTTTAATGGTAATGTTAATGTTAGTGCAACCGAATTAAAAGCAATGACATTACCTCCTTTAGGAATTATACAAGAGATTGGAGATAACATCATACTTTCAAATAATTTTGAAGTTGAGAACACAAATAATATAGTTAGCGAATATTTTGAACCAGTACATAGCATATGAGTAAAATTGAAGAAGCAAAAAAAGTATTAGAAGCATTAGGGCTTCCTAAAAAACAACAAAATGACCGTTCAGCATTAACACTACTTGCTTTATGTGGTTTACAAGAAAAAACCAAATGGACGAAATCTCAACAAATAAGCATGTCAGTGGTTGGCAATAAAGAGAATGCTAAATATGAAGGTATTATGCGTTTTATTGCAGAGCATTATAACAAACAATATGCTGAAAATTCAAGAGAGACTTTTAGAAGACAAACGCTTCACCAATTTGTACAAGCAGGAGTTACAAATCATAATCCTGAAAATCCAGACTTACCGACAAATAGCAAGGATAATCATTATCGGTTATCGCCTGAAGCATTACAAGTTGTTCAATCTTTCAGAACAAGAAATTGGAAAAAGGAAGTAGAGAATTTTCAAAAGAATGTTGGTTCTTTAATAGAAAAATACGCAGGTAAAAGGGAGTTAAGAAAAATTCCAATGAAACTGGACGATGGAACAGAGTTGAAATTTTCTCCAGGAAAACACAATGAAGTGCAGATTGCTATTATCAAAGAATTTGCTCCAAGATTCGCTCCTGGAAGTAAATTACTTTATGTTGGAGATACAGCAAAGAAAGACCTTTACATGGACAACAAACGATTAGAAAAACTTGGAATTCCAATTGACCAACATAGTAAATTGCCTGATGTTGTCATATTTGATGTAAAACGAAAATGGTTGTTCCTAATTGAGGCAGTTACATCACATGGTCCGATTTCACCAAAACGAATTATTGAACTTGAAAAATTATTAAAAGAATGTAAAGTTGGAAAAGTGTACGTTACCGCATTTCCTGACATAAAAGAATTTAAACGACATACAAATGACATTGCTTGGGAAACAGAAGTTTGGTTGACAGATATTCCTGACCATATGATCCATTTTAATGGAGATAGATTTATGGGACCGAGATAAAAATAAAAAAGAATCATATGTGGCCAGTTTTAATAGGAGCAGGAATTGTCGCTTTACTTGTAAAAGCACTTTCAGAAGATTCAGACTCTTCTGACAAAAACGTTAAAAAACGATTGTTTATCAGTTTTGCTATTGAAGATTCCAAATACAGGAATTTTCTTGTAGCTCAGGCAAAAAATGAAAAATCACCTTTTACATTCGTTGACATGTCTGTTAAACAGCCTTGGGATGAAAAAGAATGGAAAAGAAAATGTCGCTCAAAAATAAAGTCTTGTGATGGAATGATAATACTGTTAAGTAAGAATACTTGGCATTCTAGCGGTTCAAGATGGGAGGTTAAATGTGCAAAAGAAGAAAGAATTCCAGTTGTTGGAATGCATATAAAAAAGAATGACAAGGGAGCTATACCCCCAGAACTAAAAGGAAAAAAAATCATCACTTGGTCATGGGACAAACTTGAAAAAACGATTGATAATATATAATGAGAATTTTTGTTTGTAATAGAAGCAGTGATAGCGACAAATCAAAGGATGTATTGAAAACTCTTTTGGAATGTTCAGGGAATTCAATCGCAATCCTTCAAGAAATTAAACATTCTGAAAACTGGAAACAAAATGTTGGTAAGAAATTCCAAGAAGTTGATTTTGTTCTCTTTTTGTTAGGAGAAGATACTTTCCAAAGTGAACAAGTTAAATGGGAATTTTCTGAATGTAAAAAGCTCAATAAACGAATTATAGCAATTAAACTTGATAATATTTCAAATGAATCACTAAACTTCTGTGAAGGAATTTATGTGTTTGACAATTCAGAACAATGTTTTAAATACCTTGAAAAAAGCTTTGAAGATAATCAAAAATTAAGATTAGAACAATACAAAATAATGGTTGGTTCCACAGAAAAAGTTACTGATCAAAGATTGAAAGTAAATAATCTTTTCTTTACAGTAACTTCTTCTATTTTATCAATATCTGTTGTTCTTGGAAAAGCATTTGATTTTACAATTTTTGGAACTATTGGGATGGTTGTTCTGACTCTTTTGGCCTTTTTAGTTTCTTTTTTCTGGGAAAAACTTATTAATTCTTATGGTCAACTTAATAAAGGGAAATTTAAAGTAATCGATAAAATTGAAAAGCAATTACGGACAAATATGTTTGAGGATGAATGGAACATATTAACCCAAGAAATTAAATATGAACCAAACACTAAAACAGAAGCTAAAATTATTCAACGATTTCGAATCTTCATTGGAATAATTGGTTCAGTGGAGTTAATCTATTTAGGYTACCAATTAATAAAGTTAATACCAATTTGTAAATGTTAAAATGAAWACTATGGCAAACAAAAGAATATTCGTAGCATTTGCTATCGAAGACGAAAAGACGAAAATCCTTTTCACAGGACAAGCAAAAAATAAGAACGTACCTTATGACTTCGTAGATATGTCCGTTAAACAACCTTGGGATGAAAAATGGAAAACCAATTGTAGAACAAGAATAAAAGGGTGTGATGGGCTAATTGTTTTGGTCTCTAAGAACTTAAAAAATGCAGATGGTGCAATATGGGAAATAAAATGTGGTAAAGAGGAAAAGATACCAATGATAGGAATATACATTGATGGAGGAACATTCTCAGACAAACCATCTGAATTATCTGGTGTAACTTGCAAAGAATGGACTTGGGATAACGTCAAAAACTTTATTGAATCCGTTTAACAAATGAAATTTCATTTTGAAAATATAAATATTGGGGATGAAGTCTATTTTGAATCTTCCAGCTTACAAAACAATCACGATTTGTATTGGAAAGTAATTCACAAATATGAACAATCAAAAGAATTTGTAGTTCAACTAAATGAAATGGGGGTTCAAGACGAAAGGTGGACAATAAAACTTGATGAAGTGAAATATCACAACCGAAATGAAAGTAAAGCCAACACACACTTGTAAGCACATTTGCAGTCACACAAAGCCAACGCTTGACCAAAACCTGCAAAAGAGCTTTCAAGTTTCCACCCAGAGAAGAATTTTATTTTTTTCTCCCCTTGCTAAAGGAAAATTAAAACGCCCTCTCGCTCATTGCCAACACATTGAACGAAAAATGAAAAGTAGCCAGCATACAACAAAATGTATATTGCATATTTGCGAAAAGCAAATTCGACAACATACACGGGTCGTTAGGGCAAATTAAAAAATATGAGAGGAAAAACAATACAAGTCTTTCTTACAGACGGAACACCAAGAGGGATTAAATTTGCTGAAATAACGAGTAATATCGAACAAGCTATATTTATTCCGAGAAACAAGGTAAATGAAGCGAGTTCCCGAAAAGAAGTATCTAGACCTGGTGTTTATTTCCTGTTCGGAGAAAGTGATGATTCCTCAAAACCTGTTGTTTATATTGGTCAATCTCGGAATTGTCTTGACAGAATAAAAACACACGATCAAAAAAAGGATTTTTGGAATTATGCTATTCTTATTGTTTCAAAAACTGAAAGTTTTACGCAAACACATATTGAATATCTAGAACAGTTAGCAATTGCAAAAGCTATAGAATCGAACAGATACAACTTAAACAATGGAGTCAGTCCAAAACAATTTAAAGTTCCTGAAACCTTAGAGGCTGATTTACTTGACAATTTTGATACCATTAAAATACTTCTATCAACTCTTGGGTTTACAGTGTTTGAATCAATTAAAAAGGAAGTTAAAACTAAAGACATCCTTATTTGTAAGGGTAAAAAAGCTATTGGAGAAGGAGAATACCAAGAGGATGGGTTTGTGGTTTTTAAAGGTTCTAAAGCGAATACAACCTTAACACCCACTTGTAATTCTACAATTACTAATTTACGTAATAAACTACTTGAAGAAGAAATACTCGTTGACAAAAATGGGATTTTTGAATTCCAAGAAGATTACCTATTTAGCTCACCAAGTTCAGCGGCTTCACAAGTTTTAGCGAGAAATGCAAATGGCTGGATTGAATGGAAAGACAAGCAAGGGAAAACACTTGATGAACTAAAAAGAAAATAGTTTTTAGATAAAATACAGATAGTATTTGGATAATTCAATTCGAAATCCTACTTTTGTTTTAGATAACATACGGATAATTTATGGATAAATTCTTAAACAAACTCAACTTTGATTTCTTAACAAACCAAAAAACACTCAACTTAATTGGAAAGATTGACTTGTATAAAGGGAAATGGAACGCTATTGAGAAAAGTGAGAACATTTATCTTAAAGAATTACGAAAAATTGCAACTATTGAAAGCATAGGTTCTTCAACAAGAATTGAAGGAGGAACGCTGASTGRWAMTGMNANCAAAGNNAATTNATKANRWKGATGTTAAAATAACAGAACTTAAAACTCGTGACGAGCAAGAAGTTATTGGATATTATGACACGTTAGAAATTATATTTGAGAACTATGAAGGCATTCAATTATCCGAAAACTATATAAAACAACTTCATCAAAGCTTACTTCGATATAGTTCAAAAGACGATAGGCATAGAGGTAGTTATAAATCATTATCTAATAAAGTTGTTGCTAATTATCCAGACGGCATTCAAAAAGTGATATTCAATACAACTGAGGTTTACTTGGTTGAAAGCGAAATGAATGATTTAATAATATGGACAAATGAAGAACTAATAAAAGAAGAAATACACCCCTTAATTATCATAGGACTATTTGTCTATGAATTTCTATCAATTCATCCTTTCCAAGATGGTAACGGACGTTTATCTCGGCTTTTAACAACTATGCTATTAATGAAATATGATTATATGTTTATTCAATATGTATCATTTGAAAATTTAATTGAACAATCAAAAAAAGAATATTACCAAGCCTTAATGGAGGGGCAAAAGAACAGATATAAAGAAAATGAAATTATATCAAAATGGAATTTATATTTTCTTAATAACATTAGCATTCTAACCCAAAAATTAGATAATAAATATGATGTATTTAAAACTAAAGGTGGCTATTTAAACGAACGACAAAAAGAAATTCAGAATTTTATAGATACAAACCAACCAGTTAAAATTTCTGATATTTCTAAGGCTTTAGAAAACATAACAATACATACACTTAAAAAAGATTTACAGTATATGAAAGTGGAAAAAATGATTACTGCTATAGGTAAAGGAAAAGGGACAGTTTACATACTTGAAAATAAAAAAATGCCCTAACACTCTGTATATTGCATATACCGCCCTACGGGACGGCAACGCAACATACAGTAATCGTTAAGCTAAAACTTCACTCACTTTTTGTGCAGCTTCTTTTAACAAAACAGCCGAGTGAACTTCTAATCCAGATTCATCAATTATCTTTTTCCCTTCTTCAGCATTAGTTCCTTGTAAACGAACAATAATTGGCACTGGAATGTCTCCAATATTTTTATAGGCATCTACAACTCCTTGTGCAACTCTGTCACATCTAACAATACCTCCAAAAATGTTTACTAGTATTGCTTTCACATTAGGGTCTTTCAAAATCATTCTAAAGCCTTTCTCAACTCTCTCAGCATCAGCAGTACCTCCAACATCTAAAAAGTTAGCTGGTTCTCCACCAGATAATTTTATAATGTCCATTGTTGCCATCGCTAAACCAGCTCCATTAACCATACATCCAACATTCCCATCCAAGTCAACATAGCTTAAACCAGCTTCAGCAGCTTCTAATTCAATAGGATTATCCTCTGAAGGATCGTGCATTGCTGCAATATCTTTATGCCTAAATAAAGCACTATCATCAATATTCACTTTAGAATCTACCGCAATAATTTTATTGTCAGATGTTTTCAATACCGGATTAATTTCAAACATAGAAGCATCAGTCCCTTCATAAGCAGCATATAATGCAAAAACAAATTTTGTCATCTCTTTAAAAGCCATTCCTGACAAGCCAAGGTTAAAAGCAATTCTTCTTGCTTGAAAACCTTGTAAACCAACATTAGGATCTATTTCTTCTTTAAAAATTAAATGCGGAGTCTTTTCTGCAACTGCTTCAATATCCATTCCTCCTTCTGTAGAATACATAATGATGTTTCTACTTGTTTCTCTGTTCATTAAAACAGATATATAAAATTCTTCTGTTTCAGTTTCTCCAGGATAATAAACATCTTGTGCAATCAATACCTTGCTTACTAATTTTCCTTCCGCACTTGTCTGTTTGGTGACCAAATGTCCTCCTAAAATTCCTTTAGCAATATCCGCAACTTTATCCATGCCTTTAGCTAAAACAACCCCGTGAGAACCTGTTTCTGTAACTGTTCCTTTTCCTCTACCTCCCGCATGAATTTGAGCTTTAAGCACAAACCATTCTGTCCCAGTATCAGTAGTTAATTGTTTTGCTGCCTCAACAGCCTCTTCTGGTGTACTAGCAACAATTCCTTCTTGAATGGCTACTCCAAATCCTTTTAACAATGATTTTCCTTGATATTCGTGTATATTCATTTTCTATGATTTTCTTAAATAGGCTATCAAAAGTAACAGTTTTAGTTGGGATATCAATATCAACTTTTCAACAAATAATTAATTACCTTGGCTTTTTAAAATTAATGTCCTCCTGAGCCTGTCGAAGGAAAATTAATTTTATTCTTTATCTACATTTCGACAACCCTTCGACAAGCTCAGGGTAACAAAATATGACAAAGAATGTTAATTTAGCTAAATGATAAAAGCCAAAAACATATATAAATCTTATGGTGATTTAGAAGTCTTAAAAGGAGTTGATCTCCAAATAAAAAAAGGAGAAATCATTTCCATTGTTGGTGCTTCAGGAGCTGGAAAATCAACTCTGCTCCATATAATTGGAACACTTGATAAGCCTAATAAGGGTTCTATTGAAATAAATGGTGTAGATACATCTACCCTAAAAGACAGAGAACTTTCCTTATTTAGAAACAAGAACATCGGTTTTGTTTTTCAGTTTCATCATTTATTGCCCGAATTTACAGCGTTAGAAAATGTTTGTATTCCCGCTTTTATTCAGAAAATACCAAAAGCTGAAGCAGAGCGGAAAGCTATGGAACTATTAACAACACTAGGTGTTGCAGATAGAGCTGAACACAAACCATCTGAACTTTCTGGTGGTGAGCAACAACGAGTTGCGGTTTGTAGGGCATTAATTAATAACCCAACCGTTATTTTAGCCGATGAACCTTCGGGAAACCTAGATTCTGCATCGGCAAAAGAATTACACAAATTGTTTTTTAAATTAAGAGATGATTTAGAGCAAACTTTTATTATCGTTACCCATAATGAAGAGTTAGCCAATTTAGCCGACAGAAAGTTGGTGATGAAAGATGGAAAAATAATTAGCTAATTTTAGAATTGGTTAATGAAATAATTAAACACTATAAACTAACAACTAAACACTAATATTATGGCAAAGCCAAAAATTGTTCAAAAGCATCCTTATGTAATGGATATGAAAGCAGGCAAATACGCTTATTGTACTTGTGGAGAAAGTAGTAAAGATCCATTTTGTGATGGTTCACATGCTGGTAGTGATTTTAAACCAGAAATTGTAGTATTGGATGAAGATGTTAAAGTTCCTTGGTGTGGATGCAAACATTCTAGTAAAGGGGCAATTTGTGATGGTTCTCACGCTAGGGTATAATCACATTATTATGAAATATAAAGCAATCTATATTCTTTTCGTTCTTTTAATTTTTAATTCATCCATATTTGCTCAAGATTGGGCTGATGAACCAGATAAAATTGAATCCTCTCTTTTCTTTGTAGGCATAAATTTTGGAATGTTATTCGCAAATAGCAATACTGCTGCTATTTATACAGGAGCAAGTAACATTACGCCTTATGGTATTGATTATATACTAAGCATTCCGACCTACAAAACTGCTTTTGATGCTTATTTTCAATATCCTTATTATGTGTCTGAATTGCCACAAAATCCAAGCTATAAATCTACTTTTGATGTTGGCTTACATGCTGGAATTAACATTGGTAAAGGAAGCACCATTTACTTAGATGTTAATTCTTCCAACCTAAATTATGAACAAGTGTTTACCATTGCCATTGATGACCCAACAAATCAATCTGTTGAACCAACTTATGAGCAATTTCCTATTATCGGAAAAGAAAAACGAATTAATTTTAACTTAGGAACTCAGCTGGCGTTGTTACACAAAAACAAAACAATCGTTTATTGGTCTGCTTTTGGAAATTTTAACAGCATTAAATTAGAGCGAAATTACATCATCATTAATGCTAGAGAATATGAAATAATTCATTACAACCCTCAAATACCAAATGTACAAACTGGTGGTATTGGTTATGGTGGTGGTTCGGGTGCTGGCATAAAGTATCGATTAACCGATAAAATTCTAGTTGACTTAACCTACAACCTCTACTACATTAAAACCAAAATGAATGATAATATTCAAGGGTTTGGGATTAATCATGGTATTGCGTTAAGGATTATTTGGAATTAGTTTTCTTCCACATCATACCATTACCGATCTTAAGGTGTCACGAGCAGGGTATGCGAACTAATATTCTTACTAATTATCAGCAAGTTAAAAATTCGAGTCCCACCAGGAGCATACCACAGTAACACCTAATACCACTTGGTCGCATTTAAACACCGATAGAAACAGTTAAAACCCTGTAACGAAATCGGTACTTTAAAAAAAAGATGATCTTTTTAGTCGATTAACGCTGAAGCTTATTTTTAAGTTTTTATGTTTATTTTTAACATATACAATAGAATCCAACATAAAATTTTATGCAAATAATTAGGCACATTAAAAAATTATCAAAATTAATTAGCTTGCATTTAATTATTTTGATTATTCATTATCCAGTTGTTGTTTTTAATTGCTACTCCATAAATGATAGTTCAGAAGTCCAAGTATCAGAATTGATGCAACAAACTGAACAATTAGGGTTTCAGGAAAATAAAGGACAAATAATCGGAGAAAATGACCTTCCAGCATCCTACGTTCTATTTAAAGCTGAAGCACCTAATCTAAACATTTGGATAACCACCACTGGACTTACTTATCAGTTTTTTACCATTGATAAAAAATTACTCACAAATGACGATGGTACACCTATGATAGAGGTAGATGGAAGACAAAAGAAGAAAAAAAGTATTCGCTGGCATAGGGTTGATATGATTTTAAAAGAAGCTTCTATTAAAAAAGAAAATATAAGTTCACAAGGTGATATAACTAAAGGGAACATAAGTTATTATTTAGCTCATTGTCCTGATGGAATTTTTGATGTGAAAACATATAAAAAAATTACGTTGGAAAATGTATACCCTGGAATTGATTGGATAATTTATACCTCTACGGAAGGAATAAAGCATGATTTTATCGTGCATCCAGGTGCTGATCCAAAGCAAATTAAATTGATTTATGAAGGAAGTGGTAATATAGAAATGGGTAAAAATCAAATTCAATTTTCAAATAAATTAGGAGAAATTACAGAAGGGAAACTTTTATGTTATCAAAATAACAACATTATCAAAGCCAGTTATAAAGGAAACAAAAACAATAAACCTACCTATTTGGGAGCAGGAAATATCATTAGTGATTCAATGACACAAACCTTAACAGCTGCCCATACATATTTTTCATATGAAGTAAGCATTGAATTAAATAATTATGACAAAACACAAGATTTAATAATTGATCCGCAATTGGCCTGGGGGACACTTTTTGGGGGGAGTAGCGGTGTTACTGGGTTTACCAGTATGGATACAGATGGCAATGATAATTTATTTATAACAGGTTATACTACTTCTTCTAATTTTCCTACACAAAATATTGGAGGTTTTTTTCAGAGTTCTTTTGCAGGGGGGGCTCTCTGGGGAGATGTTGTTGTTCTGAAATTTGATAATAATGGCATCCTTTTATGGGCGACATACTACGGAGGGACAGAGCTTGAACAAGCAAATTCAATTGCTACTGATAAATTTGGTAATATATGGATAACGGGTTATACTAAATCAACTAATTTCCCTACCCAAAATTCGGGAACCTTTTTTCAAGGGATATATGGTGGAGCAAGCTCTCAATTTAATGCTTTTTCAGGTGATGTTTTCTTATTAAAGTTTGACAATACAGGAAACCGTTTATGGGCGACTTATTATGGAGGTACTTTAGATGAGATTGGAAATTCAATTACTACTGATCTTAATGGAAACGTATGGGTAACGGGTTGGGCTCAATCAAATTTTCCTACACAAGATGCTGGAACATTTTTTCAAGGAACAAATACTGGGTCTAATGACGTTTTCTTATTAAAGTTTGACAATGTTGGGAATCGTTTGTTGGCGACTTATTATGGAGGAACAGGTTCTGAACAAGGAAATTCTATTACTACTGATCTTAATGGAAATGTTTGGGTAAGTGGAGGAACTGGATCAACTAATTTCCCTACTCAAACTACAGGAACTTTTTTTCAAGGAACAAATGCCGGTTCTACTGATATTTTCTTATTAAAGTTTGACAATCTAGGTAACCGTTTATGGGCAACTTATTATGGTGGAATTTTAGGTGATATAAGCCATTCAATTAAAACCGACCCTAATGGAAATGTTTGGGTAAGTGGGGGAACTGGATCAGCTAATTTTCCAACTCAAAATTCAGGAACTTTTTTTCAAGGGGTTATTGCTGGTAGTGATATTTTCTTATTAAAGTTTGACAATCTAGGTAACCGTTTATGGGCAACTTATTACGGAGGAAGTAGTGGTGAGGCTAGTGTCTCAAGTAATTTAGTTATTGACAATTGTAGTAATGCCTATTTGGCTTTTGAAACCAGATCTAACGATATTTTTACACTGAACCCAGGTTCTTGCCACTATTATGATGGCACTTTTGGAGGAGGACTCCCCAATACAGATGATGCTTATGTTGCTCATTTTGATAATGTTGGCAACTTATTATGGGGCTCTTATATTGGAGGAGAGGGTAATGATTTTAGAACCCCTTTAGCCATAGACAGTAAGAATAATTTGTTCATGGGTGGGGAATTTACCAATTATACAACTTCAGTAAATTTACCCATGCAAAATGCTGGTGGAAGCTCTTATTTTAATAATACTCCAAATGGTTTTGATGACAGTTATATTTTAAAATTCATACCTCCTACTGGAATTATTACACAATCACAAGTGAATGCCACAACTTGTGAACCATGTAATGGATCTGCAACTGTAAATGTTATTACCTGTGGGTTACCACCTTACAGTTATTTATGGAGTAATGGGAGCCAAACTATAGACACGACTGCTGCTACTAATACTATTACAGGTTTATGTGAGGGAAATTATAACGTTGCAGTAGTTAGTGGTTGTAATCAAACACAGGTGGTAAACTTCAATATTACAGGATTACCATGTATAATATCTCCACCTCTAGTTTCCTTTATTATACCTAATGTGTTTTCTCCAAATGGGGATAATCAAAATGATTTATTTGAGGTATCAAGCAATGCAATATCGAGCCTGCATATGAAGATTTTTAACCGTTGGGGCACATTGTTATTTGAAACTAATCAATTAAGAGAAGGTTGGAATGGTAGAACAACTGCTGGTATTGAATCCTCTGAAGGAACTTATTTTTATGTAATTGAAGTTGGATTAAACGGTACAAATGAAATTTTTAAAGGGTTTTTTACTTTGCTAAGATGATTGGTTCTGTCGCACTTATTCAGTCTATTTTAATTTGTCTGAGAAGCTGTTTTATGTTAAACGATAAATGCCCTCCACAGGTAATTGAATGTAACAGATGTAGCTCTTGTTGGTAATTGAAATCATTGAGAATAACCTATCATGTAAGAAACACCACTCTCATATAAATCTCTATTTTTGAGCTATCAGCAACTTTAATACAAGTCAATCTGACGGAAAAAAGTTATCTTTGTATTGAATGAAAAAATTGTACATCATAGCAGGACCAAACGGAGCAGGAAAAACAACTGCATCTTATACTATACTTCCTGAAATTTTTAATTGTAAAGAATTTGTAAATGCAGATGAAATTGCTCGTGGAATTTCTCCTTTTAATTCTGAAAATGTCTCTATTCAAGCAGGAAGAATAATGTTAAAAAGGATCAGCGAGTTACTCGAAAAAGGAAATACTTTCGCTTTAGAAACTACTTTATCTACAAAATCATACATTCAATTTATTAAAAAAGCAAAAGAAAATAATTATGAAATAATTTTGCTCTTTCTGAGACTTAATTCATCAAATTTGGCAATTCAACGAGTAAAAACAAGGGTAGAAGAAGGCGGGCATAATATTCCAACTGATGTTATTATAAGGAGGTATAATAAAGGGTTAAGCAATTTGTTTCAATTATATATCGCTGCTGTTGATAAATGGTTTTTAGTAGATAACTCTGGTGAGAAATTTGAATTTATAGCTGAAGGAACAAAAAATGAAACAATTATTAAAAATAAAGACATTTGGTTAATTTTAACACAAAAATATTATGGGAATTAAAGAGCAATTACAAGAGTTAGAGGATAAAATTTCTAAAGGACTAGATGAAGCCTATAAAAAAATGGTAGAGTTTAAGAAACATAAAAAAAGCCCTATAATAGTTTCGAAAGATGGTAAAATTATAAAAATTCAACCCGAGAAAATTCAGCAACGATAAATGTTATGGATAACTATTATCGATCTCAAAAAACATATATTTAAGCACAAAATCAAATATGGAATTTTAGCAATTCTATTAGTGATTTATGCTTTTATTCTACCTAAAAGTTTATTTGTCACCCCTACTAGTTCTGTTATTGAAGACAACGAAGGCAATTTAATTGGAGCTCGAATTGCCGAAGATGGTCAGTGGCGTTTTCCGCATAATGATAGTGTCCCTTATAAGTTTAGAGAAGCTATCATACAATTTGAAGACAAAAAATTTTACTACCACCCTGGAGTAGATTTATTAGCCACTGCAAGAGCAGCCTATTTAAACATTAAAGCAGGAAGAGTGGTTAGTGGTGGTAGTACCATCACCATGCAAACTATTCGGTTATCTCGTAGAGGAAAAGGAAGAACATTTATTGAAAAAATGATTGAAATGTTTATGGCTACTCGATTAGAAGTCGCTTTTTCTAAAGATAAAATATTGTCGTTATATGCTTCTAACGCTCCTTTTGGTGGCAATGTAGTTGGTTTAGACGCAGCTTCTTGGAGATATTATGGACGTAACCCCAATAAATTATCTTGGGCAGAAAGTGCTACATTGGCTGTTTTACCAAATGCGCCTTCTTTAATTTTTCCCGGAAAAAATCACAAGAAGTTATTAGCTAAACGTAATCGCTTATTGGATAAATTGTATCGAAAAAACATTATTGATTCATTAACTTGTGGAGTATCTAAAGAAGAACCTTTACCACAAAAACCGTTAAGACTACCAAACATAGCAATGCATCTACATAATCAAATTATTAAAACCCACAAAGGCGAACGCATTAAAACCACATTGGACCAATTTCTCCAAGAAAAAACAAATCAGATTATTCAAAACCATCATTACCAACTCAAGTTTAATGAAATTCACAATGCAGCAGCCATTATTATTGAAGTTGAAACTGGAAATATATTGGCTTATGTAGGAAACACCTCAGGAAGTAAAAAGCACAGCAATGCAGTAGATGTAATTCAGGCGCCAAGAAGTACTGGAAGCATTCTAAAACCAATATTATATGCTGCTATGCTAAGTGATGGAGAGATTTTACCCAATACCTTAATCAGCGATGTTCCAACAAAAATTGCGGGTTATACTCCAAAAAATTATAATATGAAATATACTGGTGTTGTTCCTGCCAGAAAAGCTTTATCACGTTCTCTAAATGTTCCCATCATTAAAATGTTACAAGACTATGGTTTACAAAAATTCCATCATCGATTGCAAAAACTTAACCTTTCCTATATCAATAAACCTGCTAGCCATTACGGGTTAACCATTATTTTAGGAGGAGCCGAAAGTTCCTTATGGGATATTACCAATGTGTTTACTAATTTTTCGAGAACTTTAAATCACTTTGAAAAATACAATGGAAAGTACAATCTTAATGATTATCATCCACACAATTACATAGCAAATTCAGTCCCTTTAGAAGAAAAACTAGAAGCTTTCAATAACCTCAGCGCTGCTTCTATTTATTTAACTTACCAAGCACTGTTAGAAGTAAACAGGCCACAAGAAGATGCTAATTGGCAGTATTTTTCTGGCAACAATAAAATAGCATGGAAAACAGGCACTAGTTTTGGATATAGAGATGCTTGGGCAGTTGGTACTAGTTCTAAATATGTGGTTGGTGTATGGGTAGGAAATGCTGATGGAGAAGGAAGACCGGGATTAACAGGAATTGGAGCAGCCGCACCAATTCTATTCGATATTTTCGATTTATTACCTAATGATAAATGGTTTTCTCCCCCTTATGATRAATTAGCAAAAGTGCCTATTTGCAGAAAAAGTGGAATGCGAGCAACAGATATTTGCAAACCTGTTGATTCGGTTTGGGTACAGGAAAGTGGATTAAAAACTAAACCTTGTAAATATCATCAGCTTATTCATGTAGATAATTCAGGATATAGAGTAAACAGCGATTGTGAAGATGTCAACAATATGCTACATAAAAGCTGGTTTGTTTTGCCTCCAGTGCAAGAGTGGTATTACAAAAGCACAGACCCAACTTATGTAAAACTACCTCCTTACAGAAGTGATTGCCAAAGTTTTGAAACCCAACCTTTACAACTCATTTACCCCGAACCTAATGCTGAAATTTATATTCCGTTAGAAATCTCAGGGTTAAAAGGTAAAGTAATTTTTGAAGCTGCCCATAGAAAACAAAGTTCCACCATTTTTTGGCACATCGATAATTCATACATCGGTTCCACAAAAAGCATACATGAAAAAGGATTAAACATTGCCGTAGGAGAACATACCCTCACTTTAGTGGATGAATTAGGCAATTCCATTACTCGACAATTTTCTATTGTTGGAAGAAATTAACCGTCATTCTGAATAAAGGTTTGTCATCCTGAGTTTATCGAAGGATAGTACAAATCAAAGTGAAGAATTTGTTGAGAAAAGTGAGTCGGGTTTTAAATAGATTCTTCACGTCATTTTGAATTACTCTTTATTTATACTTCGATAAACTCAGTATTGACAAAGAGCACAAAATTTCGTTCAGAATGACAAGGAAGGAAAAAATAATTTTACTTTTGTCTTAATGCAAGAAAAATTCATCGATATAAAGAAAGTATTGAAGGCCAAAAATCCTAAACTTTCCAAATGGGTGCCTAAGTTTATTGTTAACTACTTAAAAAAAATTATTCATCAAGAAGATATAAATAAAATTATTGATGATTTTAAAGACATTTATGACTACGAATTTTGTAACGCACTTATTAAACGCCTCAACATTAAAGTAAAAGTAAGCGGCCAAGAGAATATTCCAATCAATGGTGGTTTTATTTTTGCTTCAAATCATCCCTTAGGTGGTATGGATGCTATGGCATTGGTTACGGTAATTGAACCTTATAGAAAAGACATCAAGTTTATCGTTAATGATATATTACTCAACATTAAAAATCTTAATGGAATTTTTGTTGGAGTTAATAAACATGGTGGAAATTCAAAAGAATCATTAAAACTTATTGACAAATTATTTGCATCAGACAAAGCAATATTTGTTTTTCCAGCAGGTTTGGTTAGCAGAAGAAAAAAAGGAGTAATTGCCGATTTAGCATGGAAAAAAACTTTTATTACCCGAGCAAAAAAACATAATAAAAGTATTATTCCTGTTTATGTTAAAGGAAATTTATCCAACTTCTTTTACCGTCTTTCTAACTTAAGAACAAGTTTAGGAATTAAAGCTAATATAGAAATGCTATATTTAGCAGATGAGTCTTTTAAGCAAGAAGATAAAATTTTAGAACTTACTTTTGGAAAACCTATTCCCGCATCTTTTTTTGATGCTTCAAAACCTGATAAAGATTGGGCTAAATGGATGGAGGAAAAAGTACACTCAATGCAAAATGACTAACAATACTTAAATGGACAACAATACTTCTCATACTGTTATCGAACTAATTGAACAAGAACTCAATGAAAACACATTTGTTAGGAAAACAAATAAAGTGGGTAATGAAATATACATTGTAAATTATCACAATGCCCCAAATGTGGTAAAAGAAATTGGTCGTTTAAGAGAACTTACCTTTTCAGAAGCTGGTGGTGGCACTGGAAAAGAAATAGATTTAGATGATTTTGATACATCTGAAAATTGCTATGATCAACTCATTGTTTATGACAGGGACGCTCGGTTAATTTCAAGTGGATATCGCTTCATTTATTGCTCTAAAGTATTAGATGATGATAAAAATATTGCCTTGTCTACCAAAAATTACTTTAATTTTTCTGATAGATTTGTTCAGGAATATCTACCTTATACTATAGAACTTGGAAGATCTTGGGTGCATCCAGATTATCAAGCAGGAAAATCTAGAAAAGGATTGTTCGCATTAGATAATCTTTGGGATGGCTTAGGTGCCATTATGATGAAATATCCTAACATGAAATACTTTTTTGGAAAAGTAACCATGTACACATCATATAATGTAGATGCTCGAAATGCTTTGCTTTATTTTATGAATTCTTATTTCCCAGATACCCAAAAATTAGTAACACCTATTCATCCTATAGAAATGGATGAAGATTTATCTGAAATTAAAAAAGTCTTATTGGATAAGAATTTTGATGATGGTCTAAAAGCATTAAATGGGTTTTTGAAAGAAAATGGTGAGCGAATCCCTCCATTAATCAATACTTATATGAAACTATCACCATCTATGAAATCATTTGGAACTGCGGTTAATCCTGAGTTTGGTGGCGTTGAAGAAACAGGGATTTTAGTAACTACTGCTGATATTTATCCTGAAAAAACAGAAAGACATTTGGTTTTTTAATCAAAGCTAACCCCATAATCTTCTTTAAGTCGGATTAAATCTCTCTTAAAATAGTTTTGACAAAATTCTTTTTCCGTTGTTGTTAATTTATTGTAAACCAACTCTTCCTTATTGCTGTTTTTAATTTTCTCTACCATGTTAGAGTTCAGAATAATATTTCTTAAAAAAGAAATCTGTAAAGGCTTGCTAATCAGTTTTCTAAAAAAATGATCTCTATTAACTAAAAACTTATTTAATGCTTTATTTTTAACCGCTGCCGCTTTATTTTGGGCCAACAGTTCTTTTATTTCTATTTTGTCTAATCCTAAAAAATAAAAATAGCTATCCATTAATAATTGTGGATTATTTTTTAATTGATTGGTCGTACAAATAAAGATTTGTTTCCTGTTAAAATAAGATAGCCARTTAGTCAAATGGAAATGGTAAAGGCTTCCGTAAAAATTGCAGTGGTTATTTTGTTTTATAATATCATCATTTGCTAATACCTCATCTTCCATTTTCTGACTACTAATTAGAGAAATTGATTGATTAATGTAACCATGATTAACTGAAAAATTATAATTTGAGTGAGTTCTTTCGGAAGGATCTCTAAGAATAACGGTTATTTTTATATCAGGATTATAATCAAAAATTCTTTTTGCAGCATCCTTGTCCATTAACAAGTATGTATCTGAGGTAGAGAGCACTCCTCTATCATTATCAAAAAAAGAATGTAAAAATGATTTTCCTCTTTTATAATGATCTTTTACTGAAAAGTATGTAACCTCCTTAATAGATGAAAAATTGACCTTAGGATGTTGTTTAAGGTAAGCAACTAAACTAGTTGTTCCAGACCTTCCTGCTCCGATTATAATGTGATTGAGTTGCATAATTTACTCGCTTATTTCCGCACTTGTTGCGGAATCTTTTATAACAAAGAGATGCCGGAATAAATTCTGCACTTTTTGTTTTAATCAATATGAGATTACTTCATTTTATTTCTCTTATCCTTCGACAGGCTCAGGATGACAAATTAAATTCGCAATGACGAACGAAACTACTTCGCATAGTTTACAGCTCTTTTTTCTCTAATAACTGTAACCTTAACTTGCCCAGGATAAGTCATTTCCGTTTGAATTTTTTGAGCTAATTCAAATGACAAGGTATCAGATTCTGCATCACTGATTTTATCACTTTCAACAATTACTCTTAATTCTCTTCCTGCTTGTATGGCATAAGCTTTTTCAACTCCTGGATAACTCATTCCAATATTTTCTAAATCTTTAATTCTATTAATATATTGTTCCATTACCTCCCTTCTGGCTCCAGGTCTAGCTCCAGAAATAGCATCACAAACTTGTATAATAGGAGAAATAATAGTTGTCATTTCAATCTCATCATGATGCGCTCCGATTGCGTTACATACATCTGGTTTTTCATTATACTTTTCAGCGATTTTCATTCCTAATACTGCATGTGGTAATTCAGGTTCATCGTCAGGAACCTTTCCTATGTCATGTAATAAGCCTGCTCTTTTTGCCACTTTAGCATTCATTCCTAATTCAGAGGCCATGGTTGCACATAAATTAGCAACTTCGCGTGAGTGCTGTAATAAATTTTGACCATAAGAAGACCTATATTTCATTCTACCAACCATTCTTATTAATTCTGGGTGTAAGCCATGAATTCCTAAATCAATAGTTGTTCTTTTACCAACCTCAACAATTTCATCTTCAAGTTGTTTTTTCGTCTTTTTAACTATCTCTTCAATCCTGGCTGGATGGATTCTTCCATCAGTCACCAGTTGGTGTAAAGAGAGCCTAGCAATTTCTCTTCTTATAGGATCAAAACAAGAAAGAATGATAGCTTCTGGTGTATCATCAACAATAATTTCTACACCAGTAGCTCCTTCTAAAGCTCTAATATTACGGCCTTCCCTACCTATAATCCTTCCTTTAATTTCATCACTTTCAATTCTAAAAATAGAAACAGAATTTTCAACTGCTTGTTCTGTAGCAACACGTTGAATCGTCTGAACAACTATTTTTCTAGCTTCTTTATTGGCATTAATTTTTGCTTCATCTACAATATCCTTAATGTGAGCTAAAGCATCCGTTTTAGCCTCAGCTTTTAACGCTTCAACCAATTCAGATTTTGCATCGTCTTGTGATAATCCAGATATAGTCTCAAGCTGCTCCACTTGTTTACGATGAGAAGATTCTAATTCTCCTTCTTTTTTCTCAACAATTTCTATCTGCTTTGATAGATTTTCCTTTATCCGATCTACCTCATTTTCCTTTCTTTTTACATCTTCTATCTGCTTAGAAGCTGAGTCATTTTTCTGCTTTGCATGATTTTCTAAATCAGCAATTTTACGTTCTCTATCATTAATTACTTTTTCATGTTCTTCTTTAAGTTGTAAGAACTTTTCTTTTGCTTGAAGGATTTTTTCTTTTCGTTGAACTTCTCCTTCTGCTTTAGCATCTTCAATAATTTTACTCCCTTTAGATGCGGTTCCTTTTTTCAAAACAACAGCAACAGCAATACCAGCACCAACTGCACCAGCAAGGGCTCCAATAACAATACTTATTACATCCATTTTTCTAAGTTTTAGTTAATGTACCAATAGCAAAGTTCATTCTACTTTATTTTAGCGCATAAAAAAACCCGCACAAATTTGGCTTGGATAAACCCGCTAAAATAATGGTTGGAGCCGCCAAGTATATTCGAACTTCCCACGTCCACCGAAGTGAATTCCCAAGGGTTTACAAGGGGCCTGTTCTAAGCTACTTATGAGCAATGCTCCAATTAAGTAAAATGTTAGTTTATCAAACGAAATAAATTTGTACGGGACTTTTAATAAGCATCTCTGCTTAATATCTCGATAAATTATTGCTTCTCAACTATTTAAAAGAACGTTACAGATGCTGGTCGAACAATTGTTCTACAGCTATTAAATCCTCCTCAATTCCAGCACTATCTAAAATGCCTTTCTTTTCTAAATCAAAGTTGCGTGTAGCTACTTTAAGGGCAGCCATTGCTAATAAGTCTTGCTTGTCTTTAACATCATACAGGCGTTCAAAATCACCAATCGAATGGTTAATTTTTTCAGCTGCATTTCTTATGCCTTCTTCTTCGTTAGCATTAACTGTTAAAGGATAAACCCTATTTGCAATTTTTATTTTTATCGACAACTCTCCCAYTTATGGGTYTCCTAATTATCTGTTAATTTGAGCAATACATTTATCAATTTCCCGTACCATCTCGTTAATCTTCATCTTTACTTCTTTGGTACTTTCTCCATCAACACTTCCTACAATTTTTAACAACTTCACTTTGTCGTTTAATTCCAAAACTTGTTGATTTTTTTCGGTTAACTCTTGTTTTATTTTTTCTATTTCATTCGAAAGTTTCTCATTCTTATCGCTAAGTTCAGTGTGTTTTACTATTAACTTTTCAGCCTTTTTTCTAACTCCACTTACTAAAATTGATATATCTTTCATTTACAAATATCAAAATAAGTTGACAAAACCAACCTCTACAAATTTAGTTTTTTTACACGATTATATGTGCATAATCTTATTTATTATTTAAAAAAATATTCTCGACTTGTGATAGCTTTGCTTATATTAATAATAATCAATTATCAAATTAATGATAAAAAACCTTTTCCTTATTGTATTTATATTTATTAATTTTTTATCATCAGCACAAGACAGTATTCCTAAAAACTTTTTTCAATCTCCTTTAGGGATTCCTCTTTACCTTGCAGGAAACTTTGGAGAATTACGTTCTAACCATTTTCATTCTGGATTAGATATGAAAACCCAAGGAAAAGAAGGTTTTAAAATTTATGCTGCAGCAGATGGTTATGTTTCAAGAATAAAAATTTCTCCTTGGGGTTATGGAAAAACGATATACATCGATCACCCTAATGGATATACTACTGTTTATGCCCATCTTCAAAAATATAAGGGAGATATCGCAAAAAAAATAAAACAATATCAACACAAAAAAGAAACTTGGGAAATAGATTGGTATCCAGATACTAATTCAATAAAAGTAAAAAAAGGAGATGTAATTGCCCTTTCTGGAAATACTGGAGGCTCTGGTGGTCCACACTTACATTTCGAAATAAGAGAAACTGAATCTGAAAACCCTGTTAATCCTCTTTTATTCGGATTTGATATTAAAGACAATATCAAACCTTTAATAAAAAGCATTATGCTTACCCCTCTGAATGATACCAGTTATGTAAACAACAAAAGAACAACACAGCGTTTTTTTGTAACTAAAACTGCAGGAAAATATCACATAAAGACCACTGTCCCCATTAATGCTTATGGTGAGATAGGATTAGGAATTGAAACAATAGATAAGTTAAATGGATATGGAAATAGAAATGGTATTTATTCCATCGAATTAACTAAAAATTCTGAAACGATTTATAAATCTGAAATGAAAAAATTTAGTTTCGATGAATCTAGAGCTCTAAATTCATTAATAGACTTTGAAATGTTTTTAACTCAAAAGGTTCGATTTCAAAGAAGCTACATAGAGCCAAACAATCATCTATCCATTTACATCAAAGAAAAAAACAATGGAATAGTCCACTTTTCCAAAGGTGATAAAATTGCATTTAAATATACAATTAAAGACAGTTATGGAAATACTTCCACACTCCTTTTTGGAGTTTCTGGAAATTACAATGAAAAACAAATTAGCAATGTGCTAAAAACTACTATTGATACTGTCTTTAGTTATAAAGACAGTAACTATTTCGAAAAACAACACATTGTATTGAGCATTCCAAAAAATGCTTTATATAAAAATTTACCATTTCAATTTCATATTGCAGATACATTAAAAGAAGCAATTACTCCCACCTATTTTTTACACAATGATTATACTCCTTTACACAAGGCAATAAATGTTTCTATAAAAGTAGGAAGACTAAGTGAGTACCTTAGGAGTAAAGCAACTATCGTCCATTTTGATAGAAGAAAACGTTATTATTCTAAAGGTGGAACTTGGCGAAACAACTACATTACTGCAAAATCTAAAGCTTTTGGTGGCTTTGCGGTTATGATAGATACCATTCCTCCCAAAATTACTCCTACCAATATTTTTGCTAATAAAAATATGACCAGAAACTCTACCATTACTGTAAAAATCGCTGATAACTTATCAGGCATCAAATCGTATAGAGGAACCATTGATGGGAAATGGATAATGATGGAATACGAAGCTAAAAAAGCAAAATTGTTTTACACTTTTCATAACCTTCCAAAAGGAAAGCATAATTTTGAACTAACATTAACRGATGGAGTTGGAAACGAAWCAAAAGTTTCYATMCCTTTTACAAGATAAWAAATGGACATATTAAAGTTTGAAAATAGTAGTTATAGTGTTAATATGAGGAAATTGGCTCGTAAATCTCGTTTGGGATTTGGCTACCAAGACATCAAACACATTACTATTCAAGACATCTTAATCATGAACAAACATAAAGAGCTAATCAAAATATACTATGGTTTAGACAAGATTACTTTTATGGATGATATTTTAGAGGAGTTAGGTATTGCTGAAGATATGCGTATTGAAAAACCTGGAAAAATTAGAGATTATCCTAAACGAGATGTTATGGTTAAAAAAGCCATGGTGACTGTTAAATCTCGCAAAAAAGAAGAAGTTGCTGCTTTTAGAGAAATGGCTAAAGAGATGAGAGCTGAGATTAAGGCGGAGCTAGAAGAAGATAAGAAAAAGAAATAATACAGTCTTTCTAGTTAATAAAAGACAAATCCTGATAAAAAAATTTACATTTCATTAACATTTTTTCACAATTCATTTCTCTTAATTTGTAGAGAATAGCGTTAAATTTGTTTTTAATTTATTACCTTATAATATAAGAAGCTCATAAATAGTTATACTTGTAAATGCAGAACATCATCAATATTAATAACATTATTAAAACGTATGGTATTGGAGGGAATGAATTTCATGCACTTAAAGGAGTGTCTTTAGAGGTAAAAAAAAATGAGTTTGTAGCATTAATGGGGAGTTCTGGCTCAGGAAAATCAACCTTAATGAATATTATTGCTTGTTTAGACACACCTTCAAGTGGAAATTATTTCTTAAACAATAAAGATGTTGCTCATCTAAATGATGATAAATTAGCTTTAATTAGAAACGAAGAAATTGGCATTGTTTTTCAAACTTTCAATTTATTAGGAAAAAAATCTGCTTGGGAAAATGTTGCTTTACCCTTGGTGTACGCTAATGTAGAAAAAGATGAACGCTACCAGAGAGCAATCACTATTTTAGATAAAGTTGGATTAAAAGACAAAGCAGAATCAAAACCCAATCAAATGTCGGGCGGGCAAATACAGCGAGTAGCCATTGCAAGAGCATTAATAAACAACCCCAGTTTATTACTTGCCGATGAGCCAACAGGTAATTTAGATTCGACAACTTCTTACGAAATTATGAGTTTGTTTACTGAATTACACCAACAAGGAAATACCATTGTGATGGTTACTCATGAAGAAGATATTGCAAAATACACACAACGTATCATAAGATTACGCGATGGTTTACTTGATTTGAACGGAATAAAATAAAAGAATTATGAACTTAGAAAAAAAACACTGGATAATAATTGGTGCAATTACTTTAGTAATAATTGTACTCATTTTTTGGCCAGAAAATGAAAAAAACAAACTCTATAACACGGTTCAAAAAGGCAATTTTAAAATAGAAGTAAATACCTCAGGAGAACTAAAAGCTAAAGAGAGTGAAGATATTAAAGGACCTACTAGTTTGCGGTCGCACGGAATTTGGCAAATTAAAATTACTGACATTGTTTCTGAGGGTACTTATGTTTTGACTGGTGATTACGTTGCACAATTAGACAAATCTGAAGTAGCTACAAAAATGATTGCTGCTGCAACCGAAGTTGATAAAATTACTTCAGAATATGAACAAGCAAGGTTAGATACTGCTATTGAAATGATGAAGTTAAGAAATGACCTCATTAACCTAAACTACGAAATTGAAGAGAAAAAATTAATCTCAGACCAAAGTACTTATGAAGCTCCTGCGGTGCAACGGCAAGCAGAAATTGATTTAGAAAAAGCTGAAAGGAGTCTTAAACAAAGCATTAACAACATCTCTTTAAAGAGAAAACAAAATGCAGCAAAGCTTTACCAAGTAAGATTATCACTAAAGCAACAACAATCTAAACTTGATCGGCTAAATGAACTAGTACAAAAACTAAAAATTTTAGCCCCAAAAGATGGAATGGTAGTTTATAAAAGAGATTGGAACGGAACAAAAATAACATCTGGTAGTCAAATTAGTGTTTGGAATCCAACAGTTGCTACTCTGCCCGATTTATCTAAAATGGTAACCAAAACTTATGTAAACGAAATTGATATTAGTAACTTAAAAAAAGGATTAATTGTTAACCTTACCATTGATGCTTTTCCAGATAAAACCTTTACAGGAGAAGTAGTTCAAGTTGCTAACGTGGGTGAACAGTTGCCTAATAGCGATGCAAAAGTATTTGAAGTTACCATAGAAATAAATGAAAAAGACACCTTACTAAGACCTGCTATGACCACCAATAATCAAATATTAATAGAGGAATTAACAGATGTTATTTATATTCCACAAGAAAGTGTATTTGTTACAGATTCAGTTAGTTATGTGATTTTAAAAACCACTTTAGGTTTAAAAAGGCAAGAAGTCGAACTCGGAAAAACAAACGCTAATTTCGTGGTAATTCTAACTGGAATTACCAAAGGGGAAGAATTATTAATGGTTAAACCAGAAGATATTGAATCAATTTCGTGGAGGGAATAATTGATTTTTAACCAACGAAATATTAACATTGCTTTTGATGCATTAATCGAAAATAAATTTCGATCTGGCTTAACTGCACTCGGAATTATTTTTGGAGTAGCAGCTGTTATTACTATGTTAGCGATAGGGAACGGTGCTCAACAACAAATCATTGAACAGATTGAACAAGTAGGAGCTAAAAATATTATTATCCGTCCTAAAAGTATTGGAAATGTTGAAGAAGAAGACAATGTAACTAAGAAATACAGTCCAAAACTTTCAGTAAATGATGTTAAATCAATTCAAAAAATATTGCCTTGTATTGAAAAACTTTCTCCTTTTGTAACCTACGAAACTGCTGCTATTGCAAATGGGAAAAGAAAAAACTGTAATTTAGTTGGTGTAAGTGCCAATTACTTTTCTATTTACAACCTAAAATTAGATAAAGGTGTTATTTTTTCTGAATTACAAGAAAAAAAATCGGATGCTGTTTGTCTAATTGGTGCCAATTTAGCTACAAAACTCTTTGCAGGTAAAAACCCTATCGGAAAAACAATAAAAACAAGTCGTTTACAACTTTCTATAATCGGAATAATTGCTCCTGGCGGACAAATTGGAGAATCGTTACAAAATATCGGAATGAATAATTACAATGATGAAATTTTTGTTCCAATCAATACTGCGTTAAGGAGGTACAAAGACAGGGCAAGAATTACAGCAAAATCATTAATTTCCAAAAATAATGATGACGAAGAAGCTCCACAGAAAGTAGAAATTGGAGTTACCGATCAAATCGAAAAAATTATTATCGGAATAACCAATACCGATTACATGCACGAAAGCGTTGATATTTTATATCGTTTATTATTAAGAAGACACAATGGTGTAGAGGATTTTGAAATAGTAATTCCTGAACAAATTCTACAACAAAAAAAACAAACAGACGATATTTTTAATATTCTTTTAGGGGTAATTGCAGCAATCTCTTTATTGGTTGGAGGCATTGGAATTATGAATATAATGCTCGCCTCAGTATTAGAACGAATTAAAGAAATAGGGTTACGAATGGCTATTGGAGCAAAAAAACAAGACATTAAAGAACAGTTTGTTTATGAAGCGGGCTTAATATCATTGTTTGGTGGAATTATAGGAATATTACTAGGTATTTTTCTATCTTATTTAGCAGAATGGATTACTGGCACCCCAACAATAATTTCAAGCTGGAGTGTTATTATTTCCTTTTTTGTGAGTGCTTTTATCGGAATTATTTTTGGATATGTTCCTGCAAAAAAAGCTGCTGAACAAGACCCTGTACATTCATTAAGACATAATTAAATATGAATAAATTTTTAATCTTAATAATTAGTTTTTTGCTATTCGGACTTTCACTTGAAGCCCAAAGGTTGTTATCTCTAAACGATGTAATTACCGAAGCAAAAGGAAAAAGTATTCGTAATAAACAAATAGAAAATCGTTACCAAAATTCTTATTGGCGTAATTTTTCGTACAAAAAACAATTCTTACCATCTTTAGTTTTTGATGGCACATTACCTCAGTTTCAACAATCTATTAGTAGTGTAACTCAACCTGATGGTGCAGAACTTTTTGTAAACAGGAACGTTCTTTCGAGCAGTGCAAACCTTAGGTTGAATCAGATTGTACCCATAGTTGGCGGCAATTTTTTTGTAGGTACAGGATTAGATAATATTCGACTTTCTGGAAACTCAAACTCTATTACTTATTTGAGCAGGCCCATAGAATTTGGATACTCCCAAAATTTATTTGGTTTTAACCAGTATAAATGGGATAAAAAAATAGAACCATTATTTTTTAACGAGGCTCAATTACTGAAAACAGAAGAAATTGAAGCACTGTCTATTGAATCAGTAAATAAATATTTTGATTTATTAAGATCGCAATTAAGTTTAGAAAATGCCGAAAAAAACTTCTTAAATAATGATACCATATATAAAATAGGTAAAGGAAGGTACAGTTATGGGAAAATAGCAGAAAATGAATTATTGCAATTAGAGCTTTCGCTACTAAATTCAGAAATGGCTTTTGAGCAAGAAAAAGTAAATTTTGAATTGAATAGACAGCGACTAGCTACGTTTTTAGGCTACCCTTCTACAGAAAACATTAAACTAGAACTTGATACTTTAATCCCAAATTTTGAGGTAAGTTATACCGAAGCTCTAAAATATGCTAAAGAATTAAATTCTGAATTAATACAATATAATAGAGAAATTTTTGAAGCTGAGATGAATGTCGCTCGAGTAAAAAGTGCCAATCGATTCAGTTTAGATTTAACGGCAACTTTCGGATTAAGCCAAACCGCTACTAATATAAGCGATGCATATATTAATCCTCAGAACCAAGAATTTGTTTCTTTAGGAGTTCGGATTCCTCTTATACAATGGGGTTTAGGGAAAGGACGAATACAGCAAGCAAAAACAAATGCAGAATTAGTTCGATCAACCGTAGAACAAGGTAAAATTGATTTTGAGCAAGAAATATATGTCAC
This sequence comes from Flavobacteriales bacterium, assembly GCA_002402165.1. GTDB lineage: Bacteria > Bacteroidota > Bacteroidia > Flavobacteriales_E > Vicingaceae. Next base: position 7,189 of record NVVI01000030.1, on the reverse strand, counting down.
TATTGCTAATTTTAATCTTAATAAAAAGCAGTTATCGGTAAGTAAACGAGCAAACGAAGTTGCCGATAAACGATTTTTCGTGTCCAAACAGCGATACCTATTAGGTAAAACAATAATTACCGATTTACAAATTGCTCAACAAGAAAAAGATAGGGCATTARTTAGTTATATAAACGCTTACAGAGCTTTTTGGAGATCCTATTATGATGTGAGAAAAATAACGCATTATGATTTTGAGAACAAAGTAATTATAAGTGACTAAATCATTCCATCACTATTATTTTCTCAGTAYAATACTGTTCTCCATTAACCAGCAACTCCAAAAAGTAAATTCCCGATTTAATTGAATGCTGTGTTAAATTAATAACCAACTTATTTTTTCCGGTATTTATGCGCTCATTATAAATCAAAGCAACTTCTTTCCCTAAAATATCTTTAAGGCTAATTTTTAAGTTACATGAAACATTAGATTTAAAATCAATTATCAAATTTTCTTTTACTGGATTAGGAAAAACAGTTACATCATTTATCTTGTTTACTCCTTCTATCCCAACAACAAAATTATCCTGATATTCTATTTGAGTAACATTCCCTGCAATAGTTATAATTTTTAACAAAGGGACTCCCTTTCCTGCAGCTAACCATTTATATTCAATTTCTTCCGGTCGTGGTATAGTTGTTCCAAAACTTATAGCATCTAGGTAGGTTGTATCAATTTTATTTAGAATAGATTTTACTCGCAACACATTATATGCTCCATTAGGTAAAGTTAGACTCCCCCAGCCATCAACCGTATCAATTCTTTCTAATGATTGCCCATAATAACCAAAGCCAGGAACAGAAATTCCAAATGCAGCATTAGAAATATGATTATCATTAAAATTCATCGGAAATTCATACTCTCTATCTACAGGTATATTTTGGGTAGAGCTTGGCACTCCACTAATTTTAGACCCAAACCCAACATTATCATAAGCTGAAGATGAATTTTTAACGAAATTAAAAACCTCAGTAATAGGCACTTGAGGTATCCCAATATCTATTCCTCTTAACGCAAAACTTGCCTTATGATTAGGGTAAAGGACAATGTTGTTAAAGAAGAATTGGTAGGCTATAGGTGTTGATAAAACAGTAACAAAAGTATCTACTCGTTGATTAGCAGAAACCAAGGTTGAAARGTTCCAAGTATAATTTGTGCCCGTTAAAACAGGGTCTAAATTCTGTATATCAAAAGTTTCACTTAATCGAATGGTATCATTTACCGATGGCATATCACTATTAGTAATAGTGATTTGTGAAAAGGAAAATAAAGTTACAACGCTTAATATAGATAGTAAAAATCCTTTTTTCATAATGTAAATTTTAAGAAGCCCAAATATCTAAATTCTTTATCAAAACTCAATTATCTATTTAAAAATAAATTAGGTTTCTATAAAAGTGGAGTCGAAGGGATTATTTATCGTCCTTCCTAAAATAATCTTTATGCTCTTTAATATGATGAAGATAATTATAGAGGCTATTCTTCATAGAAAATCCCGCTTCAAATACTATAAGATAACCAATACCCAATTCATACTCTCCATTTCTATACTTAATACTATTTTGGGCTTCGATAAAATCTACAGGTATTTTTGGGTCTACATGACTCCCTCCTTCCTTATTAGCATAATTCAAGACTAAATCTTTTCTCGACCATTTCTTTTTAGTAGAATTTGGTGTAGCCAAAACCATTCTTTCCCACCATCTTTCTCTATGTACTTTTTGGTCAAATACATCATTAAAATCTTCAAGTGAAATTCTATTTGTAATTCGCGGAATAGAGCAATCAATTAATAATACTGTGTTCTTTTCCCAACTCTCAAGAACTCCTCTTTTATCAAAAAATGTCATTCTTTTATCTAAATCAGGATGGGATTCTATTTGCTTAATTAAAGATTGTGAATTATTAGTATCATGAATTAATGTCCTAATGGTCGAAGCAATTCTTTTAACTTCAGAATACTGTCCTCTATCAAACGCTTCTAATGAATTATTAAGAAAAGTTACATTCTCCAAAGCTATATTCATCAAATCAATAAGAGACCTACTCATAATTTTTTAAAATTTATTGCTTTTTTAAACTTACTCCCTTATCCGCCCTCTAAAAATAACAGAAGTATTAAATATGGAGAATTAATAATTGTGGAGTAAGAGGGATTATTTTATAATCCCTCCTAACCAAAGGTCAAAATCAATTTGAAAATTGCTAACGCAATTAATTTAACCTCCTTCAGAAAATACCAAAGCGAGCTTCGTATTTTCTTTAGTTGGCTAAAATTGACAAGTTGATTCTCTGTGGAGTCGGAGGGATTCGAACCCTCGTCCAAACAAGGAAAAGATAAGCTTTCTTCGTGTGTAGCTTTCAATTAATTGTTAGACTTAAAGCAGGTTAAAAGCAACCAACAATAAGCTTAAGCTTCTAGTGTTTTACCGATAAATCGAAGCAATTTACCTAGCTAGTTCAAAATTATGAATCTCTTAACCAACAATTAATGAACAGAACTGTTGAGAGAATAATGGTCCCACCGCCTAGCAGTAGGATAAAGATAATCAGACTGAGTCTGAATTATGCAGCCATTGCATAGTTATTTTCGCCAATTAGCGATTTGTAAACCGAGATTAACGAGCAAATTTACAACGCTCGACACGCTTACATACCAATTTCATCTTGCTGTCAAAACCAAAAACGACCCCAATACTTTCAAAGAACATTACGAAATTAGACAAATTTCTATTTTCATATCTGAATATATAAAAAAAAGAACTTTAGAATCTTATATTTGTGTTTATGAAAATTTGCCTAATTCTAGAAGGGAAAAATCCGCCTGACCAAAGGGTTCCTTTATCTCCTAATCAATGTAAAGAGGTAATTGAAAAATATCCTTCTATCAATTTGGTAGTCCAAAACAGTAATGTAAGGAGGTTTAAAGCTACAGAGTACGAAGCTTTAGGAATTAAAATGGTTGATTCTGTTGATGATTGTGATATTTTATTAGGTGTAAAAGAAGTCCCAATTAATCAATTGATTCCTAATAAAACTTATTTCTACTTTTCTCATACTACAAAAAAACAGCCTTACAATGCAGATTTACTAAGAGCAATGTTAGCTAAAAACATTACTATGGTAGACTATGAAGGAATAACCAAAGAGAATGGTAGGAGATTAATTGGTTTTGGAAGATATGCTGGAATAGTAGGATGTTATAATTCTTTTTTGGCATATGGAAGGAGAAGTAACAGGTATGATTTAAAAAGAGCATTTGAATGTGAGGATAGGGCTGAAATGGAAAGTGAACTTTCAAAAGTTAAATTACCTTCTGACTACAAAATTGTATTAACTGGCACAGGAAGAGTTTCCAAAGGTGCTGGCGAGATTATGAAAAAGCTAAACATTAGAAAAGTTAGTGCTAAAGAATTTCTTAATCAAACTTTTAATGAGCCCGTTTATACTTCATTATTACCTGAAGATTGCCACATTAGAAAAGATGGAACTCCATTTGTTAGAGTGGAGTACTACGATGATCCAACTCGTTTTGAATGCACTTTTATTAATTATGCAAAAGTAGCCAACATGTTTATAGCTTGCCACTTTTGGGATAGTAGAGCTCCTTATCTATTTAGCCGAGAAGACGCCAAATCTCCTGAATTTAAAATTAAAATTGTTGGTGATATCAGTTGTGATATTGACGGACCAATAGCTTGCACCATAAGACCTTCTACTATCGCTGACCCTATTTATGCATATAATCCTCAATCTGAAAGTGAGTCTGATTGTGACGATCCGGATGCAATTTGCGTAATGGCTGTTGATAATCTACCTTGTGAATTACCAAAAGATGCTTCAGAGGATTTTGGCAGAGAATTTATTGACAATGTTTTACCTCATATTGTAGATGACAAAGAAGGCATTATTGAAAGAGCAACTATATGTAAAGATGGAGATTTAACACCTCACCACGAATATTTAAGAGATTATGTAAATGGCGAAGTTACTGCCTAATAATTTTATGTTTCCCTACTTTTTCTTTCATTAAATAATAAAGGTATTCTCCTTTAATTATTTCTTTACCCGATTTGTCTGTTTCCATTGCTATTCGTTGGAAATTATTTGGAGCATTGTCTTCTTTCAACCCAGCACATCCAAAAGTAATATCAGTAAAATTGGAAACTTTATCAAAAAATGAAAGACTAACCCCATTATCTGTAAATGGAAAAGAGAATACACTATAATCTAAATTAAATTTAGAAGTTATAAATTTCATACTTTCTTTAGTCTGAGCTAACTGTTCCTCATAACTTAATTCATTATAGATGGGATGATTTTTACTATGAGCTCCAAACGTAAAGCCTTGCCCAATTAATTCTTTAATTTGATCTGAAGTTAAATAAGGCTGCTCTTTTTGTAAATAATCCTCAAAATTAATTCCATGTTGAATAGCCAGTTCATCTAATTGTTCTTTTTCATTATAAGAAGTAGAAAGAATTGATTTATCTTTTAGTTGTTCAAACAGAATACTAGCTTTAAATCGATAGAACAACTCCTTGTTATCTATAAAATCCGTATTCAAGAAAACGGTAGCGTGAACCCCTTTTTCTTTAAGAATTGGAGCAACAACAGCGTAAAATTCACTCAACCCATCATCAAAAGTTAAATGAAAGTAGTTTTTATTAATCGCTTTTCCCTCTTTATTTAAAGCTATTAGTTCTTGCAGTGAAATAGATTGATAATTTTCTAGCAAGAAATCCAAGTCTTCTTTAAATTGCTGAATACTTCTTGGTTGGTACAAATATTTAATGTGAACTGGGCAAAAATCAGTTACAGCATGATAAAATGGCAAAATAAGACGATGCCCCGTTTTCTTTATTAAGCTATCTAAACTATAAAGAGAAGCACCTAAATTGGAAATATTTTTAACTATCTTTTTAATAATTCAACAGTTTTAACACTTTAGAATCTGTTTTACTTATTTGAAAGTAAGGGGTTTGTTTACCTCCAAAACCTCTAAAATAACGTTCTATAGATTCAACCATACTCCCTTCAAAATTAAATGCTTTTGTCTTGGTAGCAGATTTTTTAATTGCCTCCCATAACAACAAGCTCATAGAACCAGAAGTTTTATATTTTGAATCAGTAACTCCATGTAGATAATAAGCAGATAAATTATCCCACACATATAATAATATAGAATGAATATTCCCCTCACTATCTTTTGCGACTAATAGTTCTCCACAATTGTTAGCCTTACAATAATCATAAACCAATTTTAATTTACTTAAAGGTATTGGGTAATTATCATTATTAGCTTCATAAACTTTTAATTTCATCTGAAACACCAAATCTATATCCTCAGTAACTTCTACTCTTAATACTTTTTCTGCTTTTCGAATCTCTCTTCTGATATTTTCTTTAAAATCACCAAATACTTTATCTGTGTCAGAAATATCGTTTATTATATAGGTATATCTTGTTGACTGCTCATATCCTTTCCAATTAAAAGGCATCCAATTGGTAAACCCTGGTAAAAAGTTTTGTTTAAAAGCATCTACTTTTGAGATTTGTTCAATCAATCCATTGATAACTTCTTTTTCAAAACCAACTTTAGATGCATACTTCTGACCTGCCGGGTATTTTATCCAAACTCCTTGATAAGGACTTAAAAATTGAGGTGTAATAACTTTAAAACTCTTCTTTTTAGTAACTACATAAGGCAATATTCCGACAACATTACCTCCTTTTTGCTCAACAGCTACATTCCAATCTGAGCCCTTATACAAGGTGTTAAACCAATTATATTGGAGAAACAAGGGAATGTCTTCTTGCTCACACATTTGCTGATATAGTTCCTTATTCTCTGTCATTTATCTTCCAAAAATAGCTTTAAATATTAAAAACATTAAAAAACTACATTTATTTTATAATTTCGCAACTTGTAGTTGAAGCAATCATTGATTTAGTCTCTTTTATTTATGATTCTTTTATTGATGATGTTAATTTACATTCAAGAATAAAGTAAAAAAACTTTAAATTTTGAACTTTTGAACTTAAAAAAGATGAGAGAAATTCAATATAGAGAGGCTTTAAACGAAGCAATGTGTGAAGAAATGAGAAAGGATGAAAACATCATTCTTTTGGGTGAAGAAGTTGCAGAATACAATGGCGCTTACAAAGTAAGTAAAGGAATGTTGGATGAATTTGGCTCTAAAAGGGTAATTGATACTCCTATTGCTGAGAATGGCTTTACTGGTATTGCAGTTGGTGCAGCAATGAATGGTTTGAGACCTATCGTTGAATACATGACTTGGAATTTCTCTTTAGTCTGTATTGATCAAATTATTAATAATGCTGCTAAAATGTACAACATGTCTGGTGGACAATTGAACATTCCTATTGTATTTAGAGGAGGAACAGGTTCTGCTGGGCAATTAGGAGCAACTCACTCTCAAGATTTTTCTAACTGGTATGCCAACTGTCCTGGACTAAAAGTAGTACAACCTTCTAATCCAAAAGATGCAAAAGGATTATTAAAATCTGCCATAAGAGATAATGATCCTGTTCTTTTCATGGAATCAGAGCAAATGTATGGCGACAAAGGAGAAGTACCAGAAGGAGAATATATAATACCTATTGGTGTTGCAGATATCGTTAAAGAAGGAACAGATGTAACCATAGTTAGTTTTGGAAAAATGATGAAACTGGTTAATACTGCAGCTGAAGAATTAACTAAAGAAGGTATTAATGCTGAAGTAATTGATTTAAGAAGTTTACGTCCTATAGATTACGATACAGTTATTAACTCTGTAAAGAAAACCAATAGAATGGTATTTGTTGAAGAAACATGGCCATTGGGTTCTTTTTCTACAGAACTTACTTATAAAGTACAGCAAAACGCATTCGATTATTTAGATGCACCAATTGCAAGAGTTACTGGAGCGGATGTTCCAATGAGTTTCTCTGTACCTCTAATAGAAGCATTCCTTCCAAACGTTGATAAAATAATTAAAGCAACAAAGCAAGTAATGTATAGGTAGTCATTTTAAGGTTACGTTTTCAACCAGGGCAAACTCATACTTTTATTCTGAGTATTTTTAATAGGTATTGATTGTCCCACCCAGCTTTCAGTCTTTTGCCTTTAACGCCCTGCTTTTCTGT
>NVVI01000029.1 GCA_002402165.1 Flavobacteriales bacterium | reverse complement strand
GCAGGCTGGAATGAGTGATTTACCATCTGCTATAGGCAATACGGCAGTTGATAATCAAGTTGTTCCTGGTTATCAAACAAGTAGCCCTCCTGAAGCACAGTTAAATAATGCAACACAATTGAATAATGCTGCACTTGCAGGTACTGCAAATGACCCGAGTGGTGCTGGCCAATTTATCCAAGACAGTAGTGGTAATAGTGGTCAATATACATTTTCAGCGAATGACCCATTGATTGTCCAAAGCAATCAAATCCAAGCAGACGCATACAGTACAATGTCCACTTTAAACCCAAGTAATGTGGGCAATACAACATGCATTGATGTTCCAGTAAATACATCGGGAATTGTGGATACATACACATGCAACCAAAGCCGTCCAGGTAGTCAAATTACATGCTCTCGTGATTTGAGTGTGAGCGTGAATTCAAATAGTTCATGTACGCTGGGAACAGGCATAAATAAGTTTGTCGTAAATGGTATAACTGTTAATGTTTTATGTAGTCCTATACCACGTTTGACGTATTCAGGTGCATTAACAACTCGGTATGGGAATAGTTATAGTTACCCGCCGTCTTCGTGGTTTCGTACGGAGACAACAGACTTTTCAGGACAAATAAATTTGGTTTCATCAGGGACATACAACAAAGGGAATGATATAATTCGATGGAGTAGCACGGATAGCTCTTGTGGTGGWGCNWKTMGTCYKTGWAGKAWRYWTATTAGNTTCNAAANNNRRYKGAASTNNWATAWASKAAWAGWWRTKWSKGTWCWKSATGTNGTTTGNNWYTWKAAGNNRTKAGASYWWMWGMTGNWYTTYGANNTRWAWGKYATRAATYWMWASRTAWWGTNWYWTTSMTAWANAKANAKTTKGNYKWWYYWATGCNMAGNTANWGSMTWTTATTTTTTCTGTTTTTTAGTGTACTTATAAGCAATGCACAAGAAAATTATTTTGTAGAAAATAAAGGACAAATAGTAAATCAGTATGGAGAGTTTAATTCAGAAGTTAAATATAGATTAAGTTGTGATGGTTACAATGTAAGTTTTTTTAATGATCATTTTGCTTACGAATTAATATCTCCAGTAAAAAATGATTCTCTTACCTACCATGTAAATCGAATTGAAATTTGGTTTAACAATCAAAAAAGTAATACTAAAATTATAGTACGAAATCAACAAGAAGAGACTTTAAATTATTATAAAAATAGTCGTACTTTTTTAAATGTAAAATCGTTTGAAAGTATTACTTACAAAGATGTTTGGAGCGGTGTAGATATAGAGTTTTTCAAACAAAAAGGTGTTTTAAAGTACAATTATGTTATTTCAAAAACGGCTAAAGCTGATTTTTCGATTAACATAAAAGGAGCACAACCAGTTTTAAATAAAAAAAATATTTACTATGAATATGCTAAAGGAATTTTAACTGAAAATATACCTTCTGTCTTTGAAGTTATAGACGAACAAAAAAAAGAATACACCAAACTAAAACTTAGGATTATTAAATCAAATATTCATTTTTTACTTCCTAAAAAAAGAGAAAACACAATAATAATAGACCCTATAGCTTATGGTGAAAAATACTCTACTTATTATGGAGGAAACAATATTGATTTTATCTATTCTATAGATAATGGAGCTAATAAAAATGTGGTAGTTGGAGGATATACGCTTAGTGCTAATAACATTGTAACTACAGGAGCTTATCAAACAACTATTGCCGATTTTGACGTATTTATAGCTAAGTTCGATTCCATGGGGAATAGAATTTGGGGAACGTATTATGGAGGTGCAAATTTTGATAGGTGTTATGCCATTAGAATAGATAACAATGATAATATTATTGTAACTGGAAATTCAACAAGTCCCTCAGGAATAGCTACTGCTGGAGCTTATCAAACGACTATCAATGGAGCAGATGATGCATTTATCGCTAAGTTTAATGCTTTAGGACAACTTATTTGGGGAACCTATTATGGAGGGAATTCTCATGATTTTATAGCTGATGTAGATATAAGTACTTCTGGCAATATTTTTATAACTGGTCATACCTCAAGCACTAATTTAATAGTTTCTCCAACTGCACATAATGCCACTCTTAACGGAACAACATCTGCTTTTTTAGCTGCTTTTGATTCTAATGGTAGTTTATTGCATAGTACTTATTATGGTTATGGAACTTCTGATGAAGGGCAGGGAATAAAATATGGATCTGATGGAAGTATCTATATGTCTGGATTCACATCAAGTACAACAGGAATAGCTTATGGATCATCATATCAGCCAACCTATCAAGGAGGAATAGATGCATTTTTGGTTAAATTTTCTGCTACATACCAACCAATTTGGGGAACTTATATCGGAGCATCAGGTCAAGACCAATCATACGATTTAACATTAGACGATTCATTAAACATTTATATTATAGGTCAAACATCAAGTACTTCACAAATTGCGAGCATTAACTCTTATCAACAAAATTTGAATAGTAATGAAGATGGGTTTATTATGAAATTTGATAGTTCAGGAGTAAAAGTGTGGGGTACTTATTTTGGAGGAGAAGCTTCAGAATATCTTTCTGCAATAGAGCTTAGTGAATCAGGTTTATGGATTTCAGGAAATACAACAAGCATTACAGGTATTTCTGATAGCACAGCCATAAATGAGGTTAATAATGGAGCATATGATAATCTGGTAGTTAACTTTAGTAAAAGTGGGGATAAAAAATGGGGCACCTATCTTGGATCCAATCTATCTGATTATGCCCAAGACATTACATTAATAGATTCTACTAGTATTATAATATGTGGATTTACCGATAGTCAAGTTAACTATACTACTATAAATGCCCATCAGACTTCTTTCGGAGGAGGGCTCTATGATGGGTTTTGGACTAAATTATGTCAACCATTGGATTTGACATTGACTTCTATAACTGGAAGTTTTACATTATGCGAGGGAGATTCTCTATTGGTAAACTCATTAAATAATTTTGATTCTTACTTATGGAGTAATGGGGATACTAATTCAAATACTGTATTAAAAACAACTGGAAAATATTGGTTAACCACACTTGATCAAAATCAATGTCCAGGAAGATCGGATACTATAACACTTACTATAATTCCTAAAAATGATATAAGTATAACGAGTACCTCAGATACAATTTGTGCAGGAGATTCCGTTTTACTTTCTGTACCAAATTCGTATGTTAGTTATACTTGGAGCAATACAGATACAAATTACCAGCAATATGTTTTAGATAGTGGTAATTACTGGTTAACAGCTATTGATAGTTTGGGATGTCCTCATTTTTCAGATACATTTAATTTAGCTTTTTCGCAGTCATTATATAATATTAATGTTATTGGGAGTCTTGTTTTATGTGAAGGAGAAAATGTTATTTTATCTATGACTGCTCCTTTAAGCGGAATTACATGGAATAATGGAGCAACAAGCCCTTCCCAATTAGTTGATAGTTCAGGTGTATTTTGGTTAACTGCTATAAATGCTCAAGGGTGTTCGATAAATTCAGACACAGTACAAGTTACACTTGTTACTTATCAAAACCCTGCAGCAATTTTAGATACTTCTGGGTTTTTTGATTTGTGTAATGGAGATACTTTACTACTTGAAGCAGATATAGGGTTTATTTCTTATGGTTGGTCAAATGGATCTACTAATTCATATTTAAATATTGTTTCTGGAGGTCAATACTATGTTGTTGCCACAGATAGTAATGGATGTAGTGCATTTTCGGATACAGCAATAGTAAGTTTAATAAATCCATCCTCTTATTTTGTTTTTTTACAAGACAGTAGTCTGTTTTGTAAAAGTGATTCTGTTTTGATAGGAGCAGATAGTAGTTTAATCAATATAATATGGTCAACAGGCAATACACAAAACAGTTTTTATACTAATGATACTGGATACTTTTATTTTTCAGCAGTAGATTCATTAGGATGCTCTGTCAATTCAGATACCATTTCCTTAAATTATTATCCTGAAATAATTCCTATTATTAATGTATTGAATATAGACAGTATCTTATGTGTTAATGAGCCGATTTATTTTGAAGTTCAGCCACAAACATATATAAATTATTTGTGGTCATTGACTGGTGATACATTAGCTACAACACAATTATTTTTTACCAGCCAAGGAATTTACAACATAGATGTAACAGTAATAGATTCAAATGGTTGTTCAATTGTAGGAAGCAATACCATTGAAATAGAGCTTTGTTTATCCATTTTAGAGCAAGAAAAAATAATAGTTTCTATTTATCCTAATCCAGTAAAAAATACTCTAGCTATAAAATCGAATGAATTAATTAAAGAAGCATTTTTATATGATAATTTGGGAAAAGAAATCTTTTATTGGGAAATTAAGGATACAAATTATCTTATAGATGTAAGTGAATTTCCAGCTCAAACATATACCATAAAACTGATTACAAATAAGGGAGTCCTAATTATTAAAAAAGTAATAATATTATAGGTTTAAACCTTCATCCTTGCATTTGGCGCTACATTCTGTTTTGCAAAATCTTGTTGTAAATATTTGTAATAACCTGTTGTGGCTATCATCGCAGCGTTGTCCGTGCAGTATTCAAATTTAGGTATGTACACTTTGTAATCTTTGCTAAAAGAAACCAATCGTTTGCGTAATTCGGAATTAGCAGAAACTCCACCAGCGATAGCTATTTCTTTAATTTCTGTTTGTTTGATAGCTTTTTTTAGTTCAATTAGTAAAATATCTACAATGGTTTTTTGCACAGAAGCACAAATGTCATTTAAGTTTTCTTTAATAAAGTTTGGGTTTTGTTTCAACTCTTTTTTCAAAAAATACAGTACAGAAGTTTTTAAGCCACTAAAACTATAATTTAAACCAGGTACTTTAGGGTGTGTAAATTCAAATCTAGTTGAATTTCCCAATTGTGCTTTATCGTCTAAAATTGGTCCGCCAGGGTAAGGTAAACCTAACATTTTAGCAACTTTATCAAAAGCTTCCCCAGCAGCATCATCAATGGTTTCTCCCAATATTTCCATCTTAAAATAATCACTCACTTTTACTATTTGTGTGTGTCCACCACTAACTGTTAAACACAAAAAAGGAAAATCAGGTTGATTTTTAGCTCCATCTTTTTCTACAATAAAATGTGCTAAAATATGTCCATGCATGTGATTTACCTCAATTAAAGGAATATCCATCCCCAATGAAAAAGCTTTTGCAAAAGAGCTGCCAACCAATAAAGAACCTAACAAGCCTGGTCCGTTGGTAAAAGCTATTGCAGTAATGTCTTCTTTATTAATTCCAGCCCGTTTAATGGCTTCATTTACAACCGGAACAATATTTTGCTGATGAGCTCTAGAGGCTAACTCAGGCACTACTCCACCATAAGCTTTATGCACCTCTTGATTGGCCACAATATTGGCAAGAACTTGGCCGTCTTTAATAATGGCTGCAGCAGTATCATCGCAAGATGATTCAATACCTAAAATTATTATGGGGGATTGCTGCATTAAGCTTATTTTTACGAGTTAGTTTATTAAGAAGCGAAATTATTAAAAAAAGAAACAAAATATTAGTTGCGTTATTAGTGTTTGTGATAATTCTAGCAAGCTTAGGAACATTGGTTTCTTATAATTCTTCATTTCAAACAACGTTAGTTAGACAATATCTAAAATCTTTAGCTAAAAAGTTGGATACTAAAATAGCACTTGGTAGTGTGGATGTGTCACTATTCAATACTCTTGTTATTACTAATTTGTATATTGAAGATTTACATCAAGACACCTTGCTTTATGTAGAAAAATTGGTGGTTGATATTGATGAGTTTTCGTTTGGGGACAAAAAAATAATATTGAATGAGGTAGTGTTAACTAATACCTTTTTCAACCTTCAGAAGCACAAAGAAGATGTTGATATTAACCTTAGCTTTATTATTGACTACTTTACCCCAAAGAGCACAAAAAATAGTAAATGGTTGTTTGACCTAAATGAAGTAAGGATAATAAATGCTAGATTTGATTATGATGATGAAAATTTTATAAAAGTAAAATCGGGAATAGATTACAAACATATTTCTATTTCTGATTTAGATTTATCCCTAAGCAAAATAAATTTAATAAAAAATGGTGTAGATTGTAAAATTGATTACTTAAAATTTCTTGAGCAAAGTGGGTTTCAGTTAGATAAACTCACTACGGAATTTAACATTGCTTCATCTGGCATCATTACACAAAATCTTAATATAAAAACTCCTTATTCAGATATAGATGGGAATGTTACTTTTTTAACAACTAGTTATGCTGACTTATCCAATTTTATTGAAGATGTTACTATCAAATCCTATTTCAACTCAACAAAAATAGACTTTAAAGACATTTATTATTTTGCTCCGAAACTATACGGTTTAGATAAATCATTAATTTTTGAAGGGGAAATTAAAGGGAGTATCAATAGTTTAAAAGGAAGGGGATTGGCCATTTTAATAGATGATGGAACTCGATTTAAAGGAAATGTTGATATATCTGGGTTGCCAAATGTTGAAGACATGTTTATGTATATTAAGGTAAAAGAATTAATTACTACCAAAGAAAAATTAGAGTCGTTTCCTTTGTTTCCTTTTCATAAAGGTAAATTTATTCAACTTCCAAGAAATTTTAGACATTTAGGAACGATAAGATATAAAGGCAACTTTACTGGTTTTTATCATGATTTTGTTAGTTATGGCACGCTAAAAACTAGTCTTGGAAGCATGACTACTGACGTGTCTTTAAAATTAAAAGATGGGGTGCCTTATTATAAAGGGAGAGTTATTACTACCCATTTTAATTTAGGAAGATTTGCAGAGATGAGGAAAGACATTGGAAATATAACCATGGATGTAAATATTGATGGGAAAGGGTTTTCTAAACAAGATCTAGATGCTACACTTACTGGTACTGTTAAACAAATAGTAATAAAGGATTATGAATATAATAATGTTGAGCTGAAAGGCAATTTTAAAAATCAAATATTTGTAGGATATTTAGCTGTAGAGGATGAAAATATTTCTTTTGATTTTGATGGAAGTATTGATTTGAGTAAAGATATTCCAGAAATTAATTTTACATCGAACATAAAAAATGCAAAATTGGCAAAACTTAATTTAGTTAAGAGTAAGAAAAAATTAAAAACAAGATTTTCTACTCAGTTGAGGGTAAATCTTATTGGTAAAAATGCAGATGACCTTGTTGGAGAAGTTGAATTTATTAACTCTCAATACAATGATAAACTCGATTCCATTAAAGTAGAAAATGTATTAATCACTTCTAACATTAATAATAACTACAGAAAAATTACAGTTAAATCAGATTTGTTAGACGCCAAATTGGAAGGGGAGTTTTATTTTAAAGAAATGAGTGATTTTGCCAATAGCTTTTTTGTACGATATATACCTTCACAAGTAAATGACGAAAATAAAATGACTAATCTATCTCATGATTTTAATTTTAACATTGAGTTTCATAATAGTGAATTGGTATCTAAGGTATTGTTACAAGGGATTAAAATGAGTGATTATACAATTCTTGAGGGAAGATATAATTCAAAAAGTCACAACCTATCTCTTAATGGGAATGCTCCGTTTATTGATGCTTATGGGACAAAGATCAGTCATTTTAACTTTAATGGAAAAGCAAATGAAACTACGTTAGATTTAGTTATAGATGCAGATAAAATTTATCAAAATGATAGTTTATACATTGATAATTTTAACATATCAAGCACTATTGAAAATGATTCTGTTTTAACAGAAGTAAAGTGGAGCAATAACGGAGGTTCATCAAGAAATGAGGCTAATATTAATATTGCTACATTCTTTAATGGATATAGCAATATATCAAGTAAATTGATAGATTCTTATGCCTATATTTCTGATACTTTATGGAGAATTAAACCTTATAATGAAATTAAAAATGACACAGGTTCATTGCTTATAAAAGGATTAACAATTTATTCTAAAACACAAAGTATTTTAATTGACGGAAAATTATCAAACAACTCAAATGATCAATTAGATTTGTTGATGAAGCATGTCGATTTACGAACATTTAAAAAATTGATACCAGAAAAAGTAATTAGTGTAGAAGGTATTATTGATGGTGTTGCTTCTGTTAAGAAACAAAATGGTGAACTAATTTTTACTTCAGATTTAGAGTTTAATAAGTTTCGAATAAATCAAAACCTTGTTGGAAAAGGAAATCTGAAGTCAACATGGAATACAGCTAATCAATCACTAAAATTAGATGGTAAATTTTACAGAGATCATATTCCAACCATTCTTTTTGGAGGTTATTATTACCCTAATAAAGAAGGTGAGAATTTAGATTTAACGCTAGAGTTATATCAAACTGAGCTCAGCATGTTTAATGCCTACGTAAAAGAATTTTTAAGTGAATTTAATGGTAAAGCAAATGCAAAAGTCTCATTAACGGGCTCTTTCAAAAAACCTAAACTAAAAGGGAATATTGTTTTAACAGGAACTGAGTTTACAGTCATTTATTTGAATACGAAATATAGAACGAATCTATGTGAAATTAAGATATCTCCTGATATGATTAGTTTCGATAATGTTGAATTTTTAGATAAAGACAATAATATAGCTAAAGTAAATGCTACTATAAATCACGAATGGTTTACCAATTGGAGTATCGGACTTGGGTTGTTTATTGAAGAAAACGATAGGTTTTTAGCCCTAAATACGACAGAGCAAGACAATAAGGTCTATTATGGGAGAGCTTATGTTAGCGGGATAGTTGATATAAATAGTTATGATAAACACATGACTATAGATGTTAATGTGAAAACTAAAAAAAATACAACATTGAATATCCCCCTTACAGATAATATTGATTTAGAGGAAAATAATTTTATTGAATTTATTTCTCATGATACTACAAATTTAAAAGCAAATATTGATGAAGACATTGATCTTTCAAACATCGAAATGAATTTTAATGTGGAAATTACTGCTGATGCTCAGCTAAGACTAATTTTTGATGATCAGATAGGTGATGTAATGAGGAGTAGAGGAAATGGCATTATAAAGCTTCAAATTAATAAGGATGGAGATCTTGAAATGTATGGTAATTATGTTGTTAAAGATGGAGATTATTTATTCACGCTTCAAAATGTCATTAATAAAAAGTTTGATTTGGAAGAAGGAGGTACAATTTCTTGGAATGGTAGCCCTTATGATGCTGAGATAAATTTAACAGCAGTTTATCGATTAAGAGCAAGGTTATATGATTTAATAGCGAACATTGATACCAATGATATTTATAAAAAAAGGATTCCTGTTGATTTAAAATTAAGAATGAGAAATGCTATGATGAATCCTGACATTAGTTTTGATATTTATTTACCTACGGCTGATGAAGATACACGAAGTAAAGTTAGAAGTGTATTGTATGTGAGTGGTAAGGAAGAAAATATACAAGAATTAAACAAACAAGTGTTTTCTCTATTGGTTTTAAATACTTTCTTGCCTCCTGCAGGTGCTGAGTCAACTTATAATGCGGCAGGTGTAGGAACTACAACATCTATTGAAATGTTTTCAAATCAAATTAGTAATTGGTTGTCAAAAATTAGCAACGATTTTGACATAGGGGTCAATATTCGACCAGGAGATGAGCTTTCTAATGAAGAGTATGAGTTGGCACTTTCTACTCAATTGTTTAATGACCGTTTGGTTTTAGATGGCAATCTTGGGTATTCTGATAGAGAAAATGTTTCAAATGAGGCACAAAACACTAATAATTTGATAGGAGATATATCTATAGAGTATAAGATAACTAAAGATGGGAAATTGAGAGCAAAAGCATTTAATAACTCCAATCAATTTTCATTAGTTGAAACAAATAGTTCATATACTCAAGGGCTTGGATTGTCATACAAAGTGGAGTACGATACTAATAAGGATTTTTGGCAAAATTTCTTCTCAATTTTTAATTCAAAAAACAAAAAAGATTAAGACTAGTTTGTTAAATTAATAATCGGTTAATATAAATGATAAACGGTAACAATAAAAACCTAGTGATTATCTACATTTGACGAGCTACATTAAAAGTAATTGATACATTTGTGTGCTTATATTTAAGAATGATGAATAGATTGAAATTAAATAGTTTTTTATTAATCCTTTTTACATTTGCTTTTAGTGTTAATCTGATAGCCCAGAAAGGAATAATAAGGGGGTTCATATACAATGATAAAACTGGAGAAGCAGAAATTGGTGCAACAGTATTCTTAAAAGGGACAACAATGGGTGCAGCAACAGATATTAATGGTTTTTATTCCATCACAAAAATTCCACCAGGTTCATATACACTAATGGTTACTTCTTTAGGATTTGATTCGAATGAAGTAAAAATAACCGTTAAAGGGAATGAGATTATCTCTAAAAGCATGAATATCAAAGAAGCTTCTCGAATGATGAGAACATTTGTTGTATCTGCAGAAAAACAAGAGGCAAAAACACAAGTAAAAATGTCTGTTACTAAAATTACACCGAAAGAAATTAAATCAATTCCAGCCATTGGTGGGGATCCAGATTTAGCACAATATTTACAAGTGCTTCCGGGCGTTACTTTTACTGGAGACCAGGGTGGACAATTATACATTAGAGGAGGGTCTCCTGTTCAAAATAAAGTACTACTAGATGGAATGATTATATATAACCCGTTTCATTCTATTGGGCTATTCTCTGTATTTGATACAGATATCATGCGCAGTGCAGATGTTTATACTGGTGGGTTTAATGCTGAATATGGAGGAAGAATATCGTCAATTATGGATATTACATATAGAGATGGAGATAAAAAGAGATTAAGAGGAAAACTCTCTGCAAGTACGTTTAGTACAAAGTTAATGTTAGAGGGGCCAATTAAAAAATCACCTGAAGGACATGGAGGAATTACATTTGTACTTTCAGCCAAGCATTCATATTTAGAGCAGTCATCTGAAATGTATAAATCTTATTTTCAAGGATTAAGTTCTGAAAATGCACGAGGAGTTGACACTCTTGGTTTACCATATGGGTTTACAGACATTTATGGAAAAGTTTCGTTTAATGGAGATAATGGAAACAAGGTGAGTTTGTTTGGATTTAATTTTAGAGATAATGTAACTTACCCAAGTAATGATGATGTTAAAACAGGACTAAATTGGAATTCTTCAGGTGGTGGAGCAAATTTTGTGTTAATTCCAAGCACCTCTAAAACACTTATAGAAGGAGTCGTTGCTATGTCTAATTATAGAATAGAGTTGTTTGAAGCAGATGCAAAGCCACGTTCTAGTGAAATAAATGGATTTAATGTAGGCATGGATTTTACCACCTTCTCTGGTGATAATCAGTTTAAATACGGGTTTGAAATGCTTGGCTTTCAAACCATTTATCAGTTTTCAAACACTGTTGGTACTAATATAGAACAGGAAGAAAATACAACAGAACTGTCGGGATTTATGATGTATAGAATAAATGCTGGTAATATGGTAGTAGAACCAAGCCTTAGAGTTCAGTATTACTCATCATTAGCGAATCTATCATTAGAGCCTCGTTTAGGATTTAAATATAACATCACAGATAAATTTCGAGTAAAATTAGCGGTGGGTATGTACTCTCAAAATTTAATTAGTGCTAATTCTGATAGAGATATTGTTAACTTGTTTTATGGGTTTTTATCAGGACCAGACAATTTACAAGAAGAGTTTACTGAGCAAGATGGATCTACAAGACCAATAGAACATAAGTTGCAAAAAGCCAATCATTATATCGGTGGTTTTGAGTATGATTTATCCCGTACACTTAGTTTGAATATTGAGGGGTATTATAAAGATTTTAAGCAGTTGACAAATACCAATAGAAATCAAATTTTTGATGAAAATGACGAGGCTGCGATAAATGAACCTGATATTTATAAAAAAGAATTTATTGTAGAAACAGGAGATGCGTATGGTGTAGATTTAGTGTTAAAATATGCCTCAACACGATTAAATGTATGGCTTGTTTATTCTTTAGGGAAAGTTACTCGATGGGATGGAATTCAAGAATATATGCCCGTTTTTGATAGAAGACATAATGTTAATTTTGTAACTGCATATACATTTGGAAAAGATTTTAATTGGGAGTTTAACTTTAGATGGAATTTAGCTTCGGGATTTCCTTTTACTCAAACACAAGGTTTTTATGAAGGAATCGCATTTTCATCTATCAATCAAAACTATACTTCAGCAAATGGAACACTTGAAATAGAATTTGCAGAGTTAAATAAAGGAAGGTTACCTTATTATCATCGTTTAGACATAAACATTAAAAGGAAATTTATTTTAGGTAAAAATTCAATATTAGAGGCTAATCYTGGAGCAACGAATGCTTATAACAGAAATAATTTATTCTTTGTGGATAGAGTTACGGCAGAAAAAGTTTATCAATTACCATTAATGCCAAGTGCAGGACTAAGCTTAACTTTTTAATATTTATTGAATATTGAGGTTTATTCAAAAAAAAATAATAAATTTGCAGCCGTCTAAAAATTAAAATTAATAACAATGTACGCAATAGTTGAAATAGCAGGGCAACAATTTAAAATTGAAAAAGACCAACAAATTTTTGTACATCGTTTAGAAGGAAAAGAAGGAGAAAAAGTTTCTTTTGACAATGTTCTTTTAATCGATAACAAAGGAAAAATTAATGTTGGCGCCCCAGTTATAACAGGTGCAAATGTATCTGCAAAGATATTAGAACACCTTAAAGACGATAAAGTTATCGTGTTTAAAAAGAAAAGAAGAAAAGGATATAAAGTTAAAAACGGACATCGTCAGTATTTAACTAAAATCCAGATTGAAACAATTTCTGAAAAGGGCGGTGCAAAGCCAGTTGCTAAGAAAACGGAACCTAAAGCTGAAGTAAAAGTAAAAGCTCCAAAAGCAGCTACTAAAACAACTGCTAAAAAGGAAACTTCAACAAAAGCTCCGGTAGCAAAGAAACCTGCTGCTAAAAAAGCAGCACCAAAAGCAACAGCTAAGAAGCCTGCTGCTAAAAAGACAACTAAGAAATAACAAATACTCTTCGGAGTTAAAAATATAAAGTTATGGCACATAAAAAAGGAGCCGGTAGTTCTAAAAACGGTAGAGAATCAGCATCAAAACGATTAGGAGTTAAGATTTTTGGTGGACAAGCTGCAATTGCAGGTAATATTATTGTTCGTCAGAGAGGTACTAAGCACAATCCAGGTGTAAATGTAGGTGTTGGTAAAGATCACACCTTATTTGCATTAACTGATGGGATTGTTGTTTTTAAGAAAAAGAGAAATAATAAATCCTACGTTTCAGTTGATCCAATAACTGCGTAATAAGATTTATTTACAACTGTATTATAACTCCTGTATCTAAAACTTAGATACAGGAGTTTTTGTTTTTATAAGTCGCTAATCAGTATTTTTGTAGATAGAAATTTAAAATTAAAAAGTTAACATGTTACAAACAGCATACATAAGAGAGAATAAAGAGCTAATCATAGAGCGTTACCGAAAAAGAAATTTTGATGGTGCTGAAATCATTAATCAAATTTTAAAATTGGATGATGATAGAAAATCAACACAACAAGAGATGGATGCTCAATTGGCAGAAAGTAATCAGTTATCAAAACAAGTTGGAGAGTTATTTAAATCTGGGAAAACAAAAGAAGCAAATTTTGCAAAAGAAGATGCAGCTCATCTAAAAAAAAGAGTGTCTTATCTTAGAGAGAAGCAAGAAAACATTACAAACGAACTACAGGTTTTATTATATCAAGTGCCTAACATACCTAATGAAACTGTTCCAACAGGAAACAGTGATGAAGATAATGAGCTTGTTTTTGAAAAGAATAATCCGGTTGTTTTTGATATCAAAGCTTTACCTCATTGGGAATTAGCAAAAAAGTATGATATTATTGATTTTGAGTTAGGTGTAAAGGTTACGGGAGCTGGTTTTCCATTTTATATTGGCCAAGGAGCAAGATTGCAACGAGCTTTAATTAATTTTTTCTTAGATGAAGCTCATGGTGCTGGATATAAAGAGATAATACCACCTCTGATGGTAAATGAAGCTTCTGGAATTGGAACAGGACAATTGCCAGATAAAGAAGGGCAAATGTACCACATGCAAGTTGATGATTTATACATGATACCTACAGCTGAAGTTCCTGTTACCAACATGTACAGAGATGTAATTGTTAAAAAAGAAGACTTTCCAATTAAAGTTACAGCATATACACCTTGTTTTAGAAGAGAGGCTGGCTCTTATGGTAAAGATGTGAGAGGCCTTAATAGATTACATCAATTTGATAAAGTGGAAATTGTACAAATTCAACATCCAGAAAAATCATACGAAACGTTAGATGTAATGGTTGAACATGTAAAAGGATTATTGGAAAAACTGGAGCTACCATATCGTGTATTGAAACTATGTGGTGGAGATTTAGGATTTACATCTGCACTTACTTATGATTTTGAAGTGTATTCTGCTGCTCAAGTGAAGTGGTTGGAAGTAAGTTCTGTTTCTAATTTTGAGTCTTTTCAGGCAAACAGATTAAAGTGTAGGTACAAAGATGAGAATGGTAAAATGCAATTAGTCCATACACTAAACGGAAGTGCTTTAGCGTTACCAAGAATATTAGCAGCATTGTTAGAAAACAATCAAACCGAGCAAGGAATTAGAATTCCAAAAGCATTAGTTTCTTATACAGGGTTTGATTTAATAAATTAAGAAAATGAAAAAATACATTTTATTCATAATAATATCCGGACTAGTTTTTAGTGCATGCAACAATCCTAATGAAAAAGAAATTGGAGAGGTTGAGGGTTTGATAAGAATTGTTGAAGAAGCTGAAAAATCACTTTTAGCTATAGATACTTCTGTGGTGTTTACTTCAAAAAGACAAATGGATGAAGATATTTCTGCAATTAATAGAGTTTATGATACAATAAACAGAGAGATAGCTTTTAGATTAGATGATATTTTTAGAAGCAGGAAAATGCTAAGAAGAATGGTGAGTAATTACCCTGGACTTATTCGGAAGATTAATTTTTCTAAAAATCAATTAAATAAATTGAAGCAAGATTTAGAAAATAATTTAATAAAAAAAGAAGATTTTAAAAAACACTTCATAATGGAGCAAGCAGAAGTAATGACATTGAGTGCCCAAATAAACAAAACAATAGGTGGCTTAGATTTTGCTTTAGAAAAACTAAAATCTGATAGGCCTGAGTTATTAAAAATTCTTGGTGGAAATGAGCTGAATACAGCTACTAATGAATAATGTAGTAAAAATATTATTTACAATTTTCATTGTTGCAGTCTGTGCAACAAACGGATTTACTCAAAAAAATACTGATAATAAACTAGCAGATCAATACTACTCTAATAAAGAGTATGATAAAGCGATTATTTATTATCAAAAGTTATTTGATAAAACACAATCTCCTGCTTATTATGTAAGATTGTTGAATTGTTTTATCGAATTAAAAGAATATAAGAACGCTGAAAAATTAATTAAGCGGCAAGTAAAAAGACATTCTTTTCAACTTGAGTTTTATACTGATTTAGGAAATCTGTATAAAACTTCCAATCAAAATTCAAAAAGCAGGCAAGCTTATGATAAAGGGTTAAAATTGCTGACTCCTAGTAATCAGCAAATTATTGCATTAGCTAACGGTTATTTAAAGTATAAAGAAACCGAATACGCCATTCTGACCTATCAACGAGGAAGAAAATTATTGAAAGGAACTTATCCATTTAATTTTGAATTAGCTCAAGCCTATAGTTTCCAAGGAAATACAGAGGCTATGCTAAATGAATATTTAAATCTTCTTTCTTATCAAGAATCTTACATTCAAAGTGTACAAAATGCTTTACAAACAACATTGATTAATGATGATAGTGGAAATAAACAAAAGCTATTAAAAACTTTATTGATTAAAAAAATTCAGAAAAACTCTGATAAAAAAGTATTTTCTGAAATGTTAATATGGTTGTATATTCAAGAGAAGAACTTTAGTGGAGCTTTTATTCAAGCAAAAGCGTTAGATAAAAGACAAAAAGAATTTGGTAAAAGAATTGTAGCATTAGCAAATTTAAGTTTAGAGAATAAAGATTATGAAATAG
This sequence comes from Flavobacteriales bacterium, assembly GCA_002402165.1. Lineage (GTDB taxonomy): Bacteria > Bacteroidota > Bacteroidia > Flavobacteriales_E > Vicingaceae. The sequence continues at coordinate 20,930 of NVVI01000029.1, read as the reverse complement.
CTATTAAATGTTATGAATATGTAATAGAGAAAGGTTCWGATAATTATTATTACATGAGYAGYAAGATGMARYTRGTTTATGTSTATAATGARAAAATTATTGACTCWAAARAYTAYACYGAAGATGATTWRTTARGYCTTGAAAAAACTTATAAATCAACGATTTTGGAATTGGGTAAATCACCATCTACAGCTACATTATTGCAAGGATTAGCTCATTTGCAGGCATTTTATTTACATAATACTGTTGATGCAATGACATTATTAAATGAAATAATTACAATTCCTAGATTAAAACCTCATGATAAAGCGAAGTGTAAAATAGAATTAGCTGATGTTTTACTGTTTACAGGTGAAATTTGGGAAGCGTCTTTATTGTACTCTCAAGTTGAAAAGGCATATAAATATGATCAGTTAGGCGAGATGGCAAAATTTAAAAATGCTAAAATTTCTTTCTATACAGGCGATTTTGGTTGGGCAAAAACTCAGCTAGATGTTCTAAAAGCATCTACTTCAAAGCTAATTTCTAATGATGCAATGCAACTATCCATCGTAATTACTGATAATATTGGCATTGATACTACAGAAGCTCCACTACTAATGTATGCTCAAGCAGATTTACTAGCTTTTCAAAATAAAAATGATGAAGCAATGTGGATGTTAGATTCGTTAAAATTGGGATATCCATTTCACACCATTGGGGATGATATTTTGTATAAGCGATTTCAAATCAATTTTAAACTTAAAAAATATCAAAAAGCTGCACAAAATTTAGAGAACATTATCAAGGATTATTCTTATGACATTTTAGTAGATGATGCAATTTATAATTTAGCAACATTGTATGATAATCAATTAAACGATAAGAAAAAAGCAGCTGAATTCTRTAAAAAAATTATGTTTGAGCATCAAAGCAGTATTTATGTAGTTGATTCTCGAAAACGTTATAGAGAGCTTGATACTGAAGTAAAGATTATAAATATTGATGAGAACAGTTTAATGATTGGAGATTGGGATGGTAATGGAGAGCATAAAATATACAACACGGATAAGCAGATATCTAAAGAAGGTTTATTCGATAGCTATCGTTTAATGAAAGGTAAATGGTATAACTATGATGATAAAGGGGATTTACTGAAAATAAGGTTATACAAAGACGGGGAATATATAGGAGATGAGCCTCTTCCAATAGACTAATTAAATGAGCTTAGTTAGTTGGTTAGAAAATAATATGTTTGCTTGTCCTTACAAAAAGTATGTAGGGATTGATTGTTTTGGTTGTGGAATGCAACGTTCTGTTATAGAGCTATTAAGAGGAAATATTTTAGAAAGTTTTTATTTGTATCCTGCTCTTATACCTATGATTTTTATGTTTCTGTTATTGGGAACGYWWCTWATTTTTAAATTTAAAAATGGAGGAACTTGGCTTAAATACAATTTTATTTTTGTCGTAGTCATAGTAGTTATTAATTTTATCCATAAGCTAATTTATCATTAAAATATATCGTAAGAACTGTTAATTTAAGCAGTTGTTTTTATTATATTTGTTTTTACATTAAAACGGAACATGAATTTAGAATCAATTATATCAATTACTGGTAAGCCAGGATTATTCAAAGTCCTTTCTCAAATTAAAAATGGACTAATTGTAGAATCAATACTTGATGGGAAAAGAATGCCTGTGCATGCAACGGATAAGGTAAGTGCATTAAGTGATATTAGTATTTATACCCAGGATAGTGATATTCCTTTGGCAGATATTTATGATAAAATTCATAAAAAAACAGGAGGGAAAGCAGCAGTTGATCATAAATCAAAACCAGAAGAATTAAGAAGCTATATAAAAGATATAGTAGAGGATTATGATCAGGATAGGGTTTATAATTCTGATTTAAAAAAGCTATTTCAATGGTTTAATTTATTAGCAGAAAAAGGATTGTTAAAACCAGATGAAAAAGAAGCTAAAGATGGCGATGATAAAAAGGTAGTAAAACCAAAAGCGAAAGCTCCAGTAAAAAAACGAATAGCTAAACCACAAAATATAAAAACTTCTAGTGCAAAAGGAGGAGGACAAACATCAATGCCTTCAAAAAAAGGAGGGTAATGCACTAAATTTATAAAGAACAATAATCAGATTCATTTTTTTAAGTTCTTTTTATTTTTAAAATTAATATTCCATCCAAATCCAAAAGCAATTCTTAACTCATTTAATGAAACTACAGGTACATCAGATAAATGGATGCCATGAACATATTTCGCTTCAATAAAAAGATGTGCCCATTTAGTGTAATAATTTATACCTGCAGTAATAGATGCTACAGGGCTTAATGAAGCAGAATAACTGGAAGTAGGTCTGTTATTGTCAACTACTATCATTATAATAGGATTTTCCGGCTCTTTTAATTGTGTCCAACTAAAACCAGGACCAATTCCAATGTATGGATCTATGTTATTTTTTGTAGTAATGTGGTAATTAAAATTGGTAAACAAGGTACTGTTTTGTTTAAATAAATTTTTATCACCATCAGAACCTAAGAAAAACCAGATTTCTCCTCGTAAAGAAATATTGTTTTCTACATAATACTGTAGGTTTCCGCTAACATACATGTTTGTGCCTTCGTAGTCGGTTGGCATCCCCATAGCCAATGTTCCTTTCCCTGCTGCTAATCCTTTTCTAATAACTCGTTCAGTATCTTGAGCTAAGCTTATTAATGGAGTTATTAATATAAGTATTGCTATTATTTTTTTCATCTCTTTTTAATTAAATCAATAATTACAAAATTTACACTTAGTGTTAAAAACCAATGCCCTTCTAAACTGTTATTGTTGTCATGATGTATATGAAGATACTCTTCTCCATTACTGTTGGTTTCTATTTCAGAATCAATGTCGGCACCAAAGTGCAATACATATTGAGTAGATAAAGAAATATCTACTGTTTCGGTAATGTTATAATGTGTTCCTAATCCTAGTTGAGTAGCAAAACTCCATCTATCTTTTGAGTCTTGGGTATAAGAATCTGCAATGTCATCATATGATAGGTTAGATGTTATTTTAGTGTAATCGCCACAAAAACCTCCCATTACATAAGGTGTAAAACTACCTTTTTGGTTAAGACTTTTTCCAGGGTATATAATTGTAGAAACACCGATATGAGCATCAGTTCGTTGTCCAACTCCACCAATGTCTGTTGTTATCCAATCGGCAAACCACTCTGAGCCAAGGTGATCTGTTACTCTGTATCTTACCTGAAACCCAGCACCAATACCAAAATAGCTACCACTTTCACTAAATATGCTTCCAGTGGATCTTACTCCCCACGAAAGTTCCCCAGCGTGTGAACTTGCTTCTTCTGTTATTTTTTGCCCAAATGCTGTACTGATAACCAGTATCAATATTAATGTTAAAATATTTCTCATGTGTTCAAATTTATTGCCGTTACTTAAGTACCTTGTGGTGAGTTTTTATATGAATGGTTATTTATTGTTCCTTAGGATCTTTCCAGAAAAAATCTTTCATATTTCTGTCTAGTTCTATCTCAATATCTTCTTCATAAATCCATTTTCCTTTACCTGCTGAAAAGGCGTCAAAACGGTTAAGAGACGGTCCATAATATTCGTAAACTCCTTTTAGCTTAGAGCTAGCGGGCACTAAAAAATCAAAAACAATTTTCTCTAATTCTTCATGGTATTTTAATGACATTACAGTATTTTCGGAATACTCAAAAATCATACGTTTTTTAGTTTTCTTTTTCATCTTAAAAGTAGGAGCGCCAAATTTTATTAATCCGCTTCCAGACATATTAATTACATCAATAATCTTTTTATTAGTGAGGTTGTTGTTCCCATCCCAACCTAAAACGGTGTAATAATTATTTCCTATTTTTTTATTGGTTATTATTTTATAATATAAAGCACCGTACCAATTTTTAGCAGTTAGTATTTTGTTTTCGGGTGTTTTTATACTTTCCGATTTATCAGTTAATTCGATGATGCTATATTTATCTTTAGACTTTCGGATTTGTAAAAAAGCAAAATATTCAAACGTTCCATCTGTAAGCGGCAAAGCCCAATTGTATATTTTTAAATTGTTTGCTTTTAATATGCTAATAGTACTTAAAGAATCAAATTTAAAATCGAAAGATTGCTTTTGATTAATGAGTTCTTTTAGTTCAATCTTATAACTATTGTTTGCTTTGTATTTCTCAGTATTAGTTTCACTACTAATGATTTTTTGACCTATAATATTTAAAGAAGCAATTTCCTTATCAAAGTTAACTTCAGTTTTCTGAGCATAGCTAAAAGAGTTAAAGCCAATGAATAATGCTAATATGAATTTAGATATTTTCAATGTTATGCTAATTTAATAGATTCTTCATTTCATTTTACAGCGAAAGTCAATTTTTGGTAAAATTTCTTTCAGAATGGCAGTAAAATTAATTAATAATTATTGGTGGACATTGTCCACAAAAAAACCGTGTACGATTAATACACGGTTTTTTGATGCTAATATTGTACCAATACAATCTTAGAGGTGCATTTTATCTTTTTTAGCCAATAACTCTTCATCTGTTTCTCTTATATCTTCATCATCAACACAACAATCTACAGGGCAAACTGCGGCACATTGAGGTTCATCATGAAACCCTTTACATTCTGTACATTTATCAGGAGAAATGTAGTAAAAATCTAAACTCACAGGCTCTTGAGTAGTATCAGAATCAATACTAGACCCATTCATTAGGGTGTAGTCTCCAGATAAATCTGTCCCATCACTCATTCTCCATTCATCACCACCCTCATAAATTGCGTTATTAGGGCATTCTGGTTCACATGCTCCACAATTTATACACTCATCAGTTATTATAATTGCCATTACTTTAAAATAGTTAAATGTTAGTAATTTCGCCTACAAATGTAATTAAATGAGTTTACAAAAAAGAATAAAAGCATTTGTTCAACTAGGATTATTTTTAAAACAATTTAAAACGAGAGTTAAAGAGGATTCAATAACAGCTATCAATGATAATTTTTATGAAGAATTTTATAATCTAATTCTTAGGCAAAAGTCTTTAAATGGTTGGTTTACAGAACAAAACGTAATTAGTTCTTTATATGAGATTGGTAGTTCTTTATCTGAAAAAAAGTTAAATGAGTGGATTTCCATATATAATACTAAAAATGATACAGAGAAAAATATTGGTGTKATTATGGCGGGTAACATACCGCTAGTTGGATTTCATGATATGCTCTGTGTATTAATTACTGGAAATATTATACAAGCTAAGTTAGCTTCAAATGACAATACATTAATTAAAAAAATGGGTGAGATGCTCATTTTTATTGAGCCAATTTTGGCTAATAAAATTATATTTACCGAAAAACTTAAAAATTTTGATGCAGTAATTGCTACGGGAAGCAATAATACTTCACGTTATTTTGAGTATTATTTTGGGAAATATCCTCATATAATAAGAAAAAACAGGAATTCTGTTGCCATTATTAATAAATCTGATGGAATTGGTGAAGTTAAAGATTTAGGTAAAGATATATTCCAATATTTTGGGTTAGGATGTAGAAGCGTTTCTAAAATATATTTCCCAAAAGGATATAGAATAAACACCTTTTTTGAGGCCATTTATGATGAATACCAAGATGTGACTCAAAATAACAAGTATGCTAACAATTATGATTATAATAAAGCTGTTTATCTAATGGGTAATAATCGGTTGTTAGATAATGGTTTTTTATTATTAAAAGAGGAAGAAAGTTTATCTTCTCCTGTTGGGGTATTAAACTACGAGTTTTATGATTCTATTAATGAATTAAAAAGTATTCTTGAAAAACAAAAGAATGAATTACAATGTATTGTTTCAAGCAAGAACACTCCAATAGAAACATTAAAATTTGGACAAGCACAATGCCCCAGTTTAAATGAATATGCAGATGGAATTGATACGATTAAATTTTTGATCGATTTGTCGTAATCATCCCATAATGAGTTGATTATCTCATGAGTATAGTTCTTACAATACTTATCAAGTTTGTCAAGCAAATTCTTCTTATCAAAAAATATTGTATATATTTAAAGAGTCTTTCTAATTAAAATTTTTGAGGTATGAAATTGCGCTCGTTATTATTGGTTATAGCACTTTATATTGCTAGTGTTTTAAATGCTCAGGTTTTTTGGACTGAAGATTTTCAAAATGGTTGTGTGTCAGATTGTTTAGCGTCTTCATATGTTGGAGGTAATGGTGCTTGGACGGTTACAAACACTGGTGTAAACGGAGCAGACCCAAATCCATGGTATGTTAGTGGTGCAGAATGTGGAAATGCAGCAAGTACTTGTGGAAGTGTTTGTGGAGCAACTGATCCTTCTTTACATGTTGGAACAAATGCATCCGTAGTTGGAGACCAAGGTGCAGCTTATTTAGCAGGAGGATTAGGTATTTGGTTTATACAAACTGACATGCGTGTAGAGTCTCCTACTATTAATTGTACTGGTCAAACAGGTATTACATTAAGCTTTAATTATATTGAAGATATTGTTGGGCAAGCTGGATATGATCCTGGAGATGATGCAACTTTGTGGTATTTTGATGGTGCAACATGGACACTTCTAGATCCTCTTACAATTACACCTTCAGGATGTAATCCCCAAGGTACATGGACAGCTTTTTCAATTGCAATGCCAGTGAGTGCGAATAATAATCCTAATGTAAAAGTTGGTTTTAGATGGATTAATAATGATGACAATATAGGTACAGATCCTTCTTTTGCTGTAGATGATATTACCTTATCTGTTCCTGCAGGTCCTGGTCCAACAGCAATTTTTAGTGCTAGTGATAGTACAATTTGCGTGGGCGATTGTATTAGTTTTACTGATTTAAGTACAGGGGGAGTAATTGCTTGGGGATGGCAATTTAATGGAACAGATTCGATAGCTGTATTAACTCAGGATCCTATAAACATTTGTTACGATACAGCAGGAACATTTGATGTAACATTAGTTGTTTTTGATGGAGTTCTGCTAGATACTCTCACTATGTCAAATTTTATAACAGTTAATCCGTTACCTACTGTAACTGCAAATGCTTCTCCATCCACAACGGTTTGTAGTGGTGATATGGTTACATTAACCGGAGGAGGAGCAACAGCTTATACATGGACAGGAGGGGTGGTTGATGGAGTACCTTTTGCTGCGACATCAACAACGACCTATGTTGTAACTGGAACTGATGGGAATGGATGTACTGATACTAGTTCTATAACAATAACAGTAAACAATTGCAGTGTTCCAACTGCTAGTTTTATTCCAGATTCATTAACGATTTGTGTCGGTGGCGATATATTATTTACTGATAATAGTACTGGTACAGGAATTACAACATGGGTTTGGGATTTTGATTTTACTGGTTTAGGGGGTGTAGTTCCTCCAACAGCAAATACACAAGGTCCACATAATGTTACCTACAATACAGTAGGAACTTATAGCGTAAATCTTTCTGTTACAGATGCTAATGGTACTGATGATACTACTATTATTATAACAGTAGTAACTTGTACTAGTTTAAACGCAGGGTTTACAACAAGTAGCAATAATATTTGCGCAGGAGATTCAGTTGTATTTACAGATGCAACCACTGGTGGAACACCAACAATATGGTCGTGGAATTTTGATTTAACTACTCAAGGTGGTGTTACACCTAGTACGGCAGTTAATCAAGGCCCACATACTGTATTTTATAATAACCCTGGAACATATACTGTAGAACTTCTAGTGTTTGATGGTTCAATTTTTGACACCATTACTAGTACAATAACTGTTACTGATTGTTCGCCAACAGCTAATTTTGTAGCATCTCAAACGACATTATGCGAAACAGGTTGTATTACATTCACTAATTTAAGTATAGGAAGTCCAACAACTTTTTTATGGTCTTTTCCAGGAGGAACACCAGCAACCGCAACAGGGGTCACTCCTGGTTCTATTTGTTATAATACGGCAGGCACCTATAGTGTTACATTAACTGTAACAAATCAATATGGAGCAGATAGTATTGTTATGACAAATTTAATTACAGTCAATTTATGTACGGCACCAGTTGCTGGCATAACTATGAACGATGCCGATGGTGAAATTTGTGTTAATAATTGTATAGATTTTAGTTATGATACAAGTTTAGGAGGAACTCCAGACTCATTAAACTGGACTTTTGAAGGAGGAACACCAAGTACTTATGCTAGTAACAATCCTACAGAAGTAATAACAGTATGTTGGAATGACACGAGCGGTAATTTTAATGTTATAGTCTCAGTCAATAATGCTTTTGGAAGTTCTACTGCTTCAGATTCCATAGGTGTTCATTTAGAACCTTTAATTTTTGCTGGGAATGATACTTCAATTACAATTGGAACAGATGGCTATTTGAATGTTGTAATAACAGACACTGCAGGAAACGTAATCCCTGTTTCTGGAGGTACATTTGACTGGACTCCATCATCCAATTTGACTAATCCTAATGGACAGAGTACAACTGTTCTCCAACCTTTATTAACGAATACATACACTGTTACTTATACCGATCAATACGGCTGTGTGGTTACTGATAATATTGTGATTACCGTTGATATAGCATTAAACATAGGTGTTCCAAGTGCTTTTTCTCCAGATAGTGATATTAATAATATACTATACGTAAAAGGAAAAATAGTTATTCAAACAATGAATTTTACAATTTATAATAGGTATGGACAAAAGGTATTTGAAACTACTGATAAAGAGCAAGGCTGGGATGGTACTCATAATGGAAATAAATTAAATCCGGGTGTTTTTGTTTATTATGTGAATGTCACATTCATAGATGGTAGTTCAGGACAGTTAAAAGGTAATGTAACGTTAGTAAGATGATTTTAAGAGGAGAAAGAATTATGAAAAAAATTAAGCTAATATTGGTATTATTTATAATTATTGGATCAAATTCATATGGGCAACAAGATGTACATTTTTCTCAATTTTTTTCATCTCCATTAACATTGAATCCTGCCGGAGCTGGTATTTTTGATGGAGACTTAAGAGCAATAATGAATTACAGAAGCCAATGGGGTACAATTACAAAACCCTATACAACAATGGCAGCTTCTATAGATTTACCTGTGCTAAAAAAAATGAAGGGAGGCATGTTTGGTCTTGGTCTTAATTTTTTGAAAGATGATGCAGGAGATTCTAGAATGTCTACAATGAATTATGCCATATCCTTAGCTTATCATTTAGATATAAGTGGAGGGAAAAGCACTCATTTCTTATCTGTTGGTTTTCAAGGAGGAATGATACAAAGAAGTATGAGTTATGGAAGTTTAACATGGGATGATCAATGGAACGGTGAAACTTTTGATCAAAGCACAGGAGTTGGTGTAAATCAATTAGGAGGATTAGCCATTAATGCATTAGATTTATCTTCAGGCTTACATTGGTATTATATACCTACTGATGGTAATAAACTTTTTGCAGGATTTTCTATGTTTCATATAAATTCTCCTAATGTTGGATTTAATGGAGATAGTCCTCTAATTAAAAAATACACTTTACATGGTGGAGGTGACTTTGAAATAAGTGATGGTAAAATGGGGCTTATGCCCAATTTTGTTTACGTAAAACAAGGTGCAAATCAGTACATAGATTTCGGTGGAGAAGTAAAAATTTCTTTAAGAGAAGATTCTAAGTTTACTAACTTTCATAATGAAATGTATGTTACAGTTGGACCCTATTTAAGATGGGGTGATGCTGTTTATGCTGTTGCTAGTTTTAATTGGCAAGGAATGAAAATCGCTGTAAGCTATGATTTTAATTTATCTGAATTAACTACAGTCTCAAATGGGGTTGGAGGATTTGAAGTGATGTTAGGATACAAAATGGACATAGGTAATTCGAGTAGAGGTCATAGTATGAAATTTAACTAAAGTTAAGGTTGTATTTCGTAAGCTCCTAAATCAGGAGATCCATCAACTCTTGGATTTCCATCATGATCACTTCCAACTCCTAAAGCATTATTTCCTGCGTTAATTGCTGGAGAGCTAGGATCAAGATGATAATTGTGCAATGCTTTATCTAAAAATAGAATACCTCCAGGATTGACAATTACATTGTTATAACTAGCTCCTGCCGTGCTGTTAGTCGTTTTAAGAATACAATAATCAAATAGAAAGTTTATTGGACCAACAGAGCCTCCATCGGTATCGAATTCAATATCTTCATCACCATGAATTATGCAATTATAGAAGTTAGCGACAGTAACCCCACTCGCATCATAGTTTTGTAAAAATATAGATGGAGTTTTTCTTATTCCTCCACTCCAATAATTTGCTATGGTAGTATGATAAAAACGGTAATCTCCATTATTTCTTAGTAATAGATTGTATTGACCTGAATTGGTAATAACAGAATTAGTGTCTGATATTTTGTAATTACTAGCCAATATACCAACTGCAGAGCTGTTGTGAATCTCACAATTGTTTAACCTTAATGTATTAGGACTAGTTGGTGCAGTTGGGTTAAAAGGATTTGTTTCTGCTTGTATGCCAATAAAAGCATTTTTAATTATGGCATAATTAAATACATTATCAGTACCGCTAGTATTTTCATTAATCCATATTCTGTCCCATTGTCCAGGTACATCTTGCCAAGAAAATTCTAATCTTGTCCCTTGAAAAGTAACAGGATCTGTTTGAGTTCCGTTTACCTGAATATTCCCATCTTCATAAACCCAAATACCTGAATTATTATGTAAATGAACTTGAACACCAGGGTCAATAGTTAGTTTGTCATCTCCGTCTAAAGTTAGATACCCACCATATATTACATAAGGCTTGTCATTTATCCATGTAGAATCTAGTGGGCCAGGAGAAGTTCCTCTATCTAGATATACTACTGGAATACCATTAGCTGTTTGATTGGTAACATAATAATGAGCATTTTGACCCCATGCAACTAATGCAACACTCTGCTGATTACCATTGGTAATAAAATTAATTTTATCAGTCACCACAAAAGGCAATAAGCCACTGTTAGGGTCTATAGTTACCTCAGCAAAAATAAATAAACTATCTTTTCCTTCAATTTCTATATCTGTATGAATGTTGCCTGAGACTCCATCTACGTTTATTCTAAATTGAGAATTTGCGCCATTTCCAACCGAAATACTAGAAATATTTACGGTACTACTATTAGGGTTATAGACCTTTAAGCGTAAAGTTGTTGAGCCTAGAGTAGCAAAAACAGTATCGAATAAAATGGTATCTGTAGAAAAATTTAAAGAAGCTGATGGAGAGGTTTCAATACCATCTTTTCGGCAAGAAAAAGTAAAAACGACAACAGTAAATAAAAATAATATGCTTATGATTTTTCTCACGGATTGTAAAGGTAACGAAACAAATACGTTTAAGGGATGATTATATTGTGTTTAACATACATTCATTGGAAAACTAGTGCTTCTTAGAATTTTGATTTGTTTTATGTCTTTTAATGGGTTAAATTAGCTCTCTTAGTTTACTAAAAAATATCATTATGAAAACAAAAACTCTCTCTCTCTCTCTATTAAATGGCTTAAAACACTAATTGTGTTTGTTGCAGTCAGTTTTACTTCAACAATTTCATTTTCACAAACCAATACATTGCCAACTACAGGGAATGTTGGAATAGGAACACTAACGCCAAGTGCTGCGTTAGATGTAAATGGCAACATGATTGTTGATAGCTCTTTAACCGTTAAAGATTCTTTACGAGTACAGAAAAGATTAATAGTTGACCAAGATGTAAACATAAAAGGTAAAACTGTTTTGGTAGGAGATGTTAAGGCAAAAGCTAATTTTAAAGTATTAGGAGATACTAAGTTAAAAGGTAAAGCAGTAATAGATGGGCTAACTAAGATGAATGGTGATGCTAAAGTGTTTGGAAATTTAAAGCTACCTAACTTAACTACAGCAATAAATCCGCCTCTTTTTTTAACAGCCAATGCAAATGGCAAAGTAAATAGTTTAAATAAAAATGGATTACTAAAAAGCATCTATACACCAGGTACAACTTGTCTTTCTACAGGCGTTAATGTGGGCATTCCTATATGGAATGCAACATCAACACCAACTTACGGTATATTGTTTACAGGAATAGATTGTCCGGCAAGAGTTGGGATTGGCATAGAAAACCCTAGAACAACTTTAGATGTTGTGGGTGATTTTTTGAGTAAAAGTGCAGGCATTGGTAATGTGCTGCCAACAGAATTTGGAGGAGCTTTACCAAGCTTTTATGTAAAAAGAGGAGGTTTGCCCAATGCCATTACCGCAAAATTTGAAGCTTCAGATGCCACATCCAACCGTTCTATATTTTTTACCAATACCTTAACAAATGGTGGACACAACCCTTTATCTACAGCTATTGATGTTGGGCTATTTTGGACTAATAATTTTAATGGAACTAATGGAGCAGGCTTTGTGTTGGCACCAAAATCGAACACAGCATTTGGAATGAGAATAGACGATAATGGCCGGTTTGGTTTTAACACCGCAGTAATCCCTCAGGTACAATACACCATGAAATCTAATTCGCAAACAACATTATTATTTAATTTATCTAATACCCCAGGTACAAATTATGGAATTAGAGCCATTGTTACTAACCCTACAGATGCCGTTTTCACGGTTTCAAGTGATCCCAATTTGGCTAGTAATTCAGAAGTTTTTATTATAAATGGAGATGGTAGTGTAGGTATTGGTACAACAAAAACCAGTGGTTATATGCTAACAGTAGAAGGAAATATGAGGTCGAGAAGCGTACAAGTAGATGCTACTAACATTGTTTGGTTCGACCATGTTTTTAATAAGGATTATCAACTTACCTCTTTAACAGAAGTAGAAAATTACATCAATAAATACAATCATTTACCAGATGTACCTTCCGAAAAAGAAGTAAAGCAAAATGGAATTGATTTAGGTAAAATGGATGCTATTTTACTTCGTAAAATAGAAGAGTTAACGCTTTATATGATAGCCTTACAAAAAGACAATAAGGCATTACAATTAAAAGTAAAACAATTAGAAGCAGTTAAATAATGAGGGTAATTATCCTTATAATAGTACTCCTTTTTTCGGGAGTTACGATAGCCCAAAACGATACTATAATTGTAAACAACAATTCTAAATTTAAAATTGGAATTAAAGGTTTATTAGAGAGAAGTAATAGGGGTCCTAATTTTAATCAACTTGTTTATAATTATGGGATACATGGAATTTATAAATTAGGAAATTCAAAAAGTTTTTTAGAAACAGGAGTATTCTCTTTAAATAGAAAATTTGGTGGTTATTATGAAGTTACTTATAGAAATATTCAAATTCCTGTAAAATACAGATTAGAGACCAAGATTATTTATTTTAATATTGGAATTTATGGAAGTTATTTATTAGCTATAGAAGCTGATTACATAACTACACATAATAAAACAAGTAGTGATAGAAAATTTAATGTTGGATATATTGGTGCTTTAGGTATTGAAAAAAAAATTTCAAAACAATTTTCAATATTTATTGAAGGATGGTTTACTGACGAATTAAGTTCAATAAAAAAAAAAGACAGAGGCTTTTTTTATTTTGATTCGGAATACAATATTGAAGAACCTAATATAGGTATAGCTATAGGAATAAACTACAAAATATTAAGGAAATAATTATGAAAATGAAGAAAATAACAACAGTAACATTAATTCTCATAGTGCTTTCATTGGCATGGACTTCTTGCGAGAAAATTGATGTCCCAAAAGGAACACCAAGATGTATAACAAAAAAAATAAAAAAGAAGAAGGGCTACTGCCTTGATAAGGTTTATCAATATGAGTTCAATGGAGCTACGGTTTATCTGTTTTTTTCTAGTTCATGTTTTGATATAAAACAAGATTTATACAATGAAGATTGTGATCTTATTTGTAGCCCTTCAGGTGGTATGAATGGTCTAGGTGATGGACAATGTGTTAATTTCTATCAGGAAGCAATCAATAAAAAGCTTATTTGGTCTAAATAATTTAATAATAGATTATGAAAACAAAACTTCCACTATTAATACTGCTTTTTACTGCTTACGCGGGAATGGCACAAGTTGATACTACATTCTGGAATCCTCAAATGATGCAATTGGCTGAAAGTAATAGTATAAATGGTTGGATAAAAGTTCAACGGGATAAACATTATAATTCAAAAGATTTTTTTATCAATAACAAACAAGCATTTGGATTGGCAGGTGATGATGTTATGGAAAAAATTTCAACTTATACTGATGATTTAGGACTAATTCATTACAAATTTCAACAAACTTATAAAAGCTTAAAGGTTGAAGGGTGTGAATATATTTTGCACGAAGAAAATGGCAAAATTATCTCTGCAAGTGGGAAGTTATCCTGTAATTTAATTCAAAACGTAATACCTTCTATTGATGAGACAACTGCCCTCAATGTGGTTTTTCAAGATTTGGGTGCTACAAAATATGGATGGGAAAAAGAAAAAAATGAAGATGGAGAGCTATTATCTCAATACCCTATAGGTGAATTAATGCTGGCTCGCATTAAAAATAATGAGGATTTCTCAAATAGTAATTACAAGTTGACTTACCGTTTTGAAGTTACTACCGTAGAACCATTTTTTTCAAAACAAGCTATTTATGTAGAAGCCAAAACGGGCAACATTGTTAAAAAACAAAATCTTATATTATATGGGCATTGTAATTGCTGCCAAGGAACTACAAATACTTTATATCATGGTGGTCGAAATATCACTACAAAGCATAATGGTTTTCCTTTTTATCAATATGTTTTGTTAGATAATTGTAGAGGAGACGGAATACAAGCATATTATCAGGGGGGTAAAATTAGAGACCCAAACAATACTTTTGTAAATAGCCATGGGGATAAAGTTGGAGCAAGTGCTCATTGGGCAGCGGAAATGACGTACGACTATTTTCTGAATAACCATAACAGATATAGTTTTGACAATAATGGTGCAAAAATAAATCTCTATACAGGTGTAGGTGTTGATGACGCATACTGGGATGGAAGTGATCTGTACTTCGGTGATTCAGGAACACTTACAAGTAATGATTTAGTTTCACTTGATGTTGTTGGGCATGAATTTACTCATGCAGTAACTCAATATAGTGCTAATTTAACTTACGCTAATGAATCAGGAGCATTAAACGAGTCATTTAGTGATATTTTTGGAACTATGGTTGAATATTATGGCTTAAATGGTGCGGGAGATTATTTATTAGGCGAAGATTATTGGATAGCTGATGGAAAAGCAAGGGATATGCAAAACCCTAATTCTAAAAATCAACCTGATACCTACGGAGGCACGTATTGGTCGTATTTAACAGGTAATAGTGGGGAAATTCATATAAATAGTGGTGTGCAAAATTTTTGGTTCTATTTACTTTCTGAAGGAGGGGTTGGAATGAATGATATTGGGAACAGTTACAATGTACAAGGAATTGGTAGAAATCAAGCGGCTGCAATAGCATATCGTAATTTAACAGCTTATTTAACAAGCAGTTCTAATTATTCAGATGCTAAAAACGGTGCTATTTGGTCTGCAATGGATTTATACGGGACTTGTTCAAATGAAGTTCTGCAAACTATTAAAGCTTGGGATGCGGTGGGGGTTTCATCTATTGGAGGTGTTGCCTACAATGTATCTGTTAATTGTAATTTGCTTAATTATATCCATAATCAAGGGTTCCTATATACATCAAGAGCTATCAATAATCTCGAGTCTGACTGTGATATATCGTCAAATATTAATGCACAAGTGACTTTTATAGCTGGGAACTCTATCATTCTTAAGCCAGGTTTCAGGAGTAGCCCTAATTTCATTGCCTTTATTGCTCCGTGTCTTTCAAACATACAGTTAAGAATGGATAATAATTCAGCTAATGATATAAGACGACCTATAATTGAAATGCCTAAGTATGCTAATGATATTTTTAAAATTTACCCCAACCCAACTACAGGTCAGTTTACCATTGAGTTGGAAAATATTAGCACAGATGTATTAGTAGAAGTTTATGATGCAATGGGTAAAATGATTTTTGCTGAAAAAACTTCAGAAAACAACTTACAAATTGATATATCTAACCAACCTAAAGGCATTTATTTGGTTAAAATTATTAACGGTAATAATATGTTTACGCAAAAAGTAGTTTACCAGTAATTAATCATTTGGCTCTTAAATTGATAATCGTATAATTTCTTATAAAAACCATTAGTGTTAAGTAATTCGGTATGGGTTCCTTCTTCTACGATTTCTCCTTTGTCAATGACTAAAATTTTATCAGCATTTTTAATGGTAGATAAGCGATGGGCTACAATAATAGAAGTCCTGTCTTTAGTGAGAACACTTGTGGCATGTTTAATTAACTCTTCAGACTCACTATCTATAGATGATGTAGCTTCATCTAAAATTAAAACTTGGGGTTGATGTACATAAGCCCTAATAAATGACACAAGCTGTCTTTGTCCAACAGAAAGCATGGCCCCTCGTTCTTTAACATCATAATGATAGCCGCCAGGAAGCCGGGAAATAAAATCATGAGCACCAACTTTTTTTGCTGCTTCAATAACAGCTTCTTCCGTAATATCTTTATTGTAGAGTGTTATGTTATTTAAGATGCTGTCAGAAAAAAGAAAAACATCTTGAAGAACTACAGACATATATTTTCTAAGACCTTTTAATTCAATATCTTTAATATTGGTATCGTCAATAAAAATATCTCCTTTATTAATTTCATAATACCTTCCTAATAAATTAATAATAGAAGATTTTCCAGCTCCTGTTGCACCAACTATTGCCATGCTTTCGCCTTTTTTAATTTTAAATGAAATATTCTTCAATACCCATTCTTCATTATTATATGCAAATGATACATTTTTAAAAGTTATATTTCCTTTGAGATTGGTTGTCTTTTTAGTTCCATTATCTTCAATAATAGATATAGTGTCTAACACTTTAAAAACTCTTTCAGAACKMRSMAKGCCCATCTGTAGTGTATTAAATCGATCAGCCAATTGCCTGATTGGACGATAAAGCATATATACAAACAAGGTAAAAGAAAATATTTCTCCAGCTGTAGCATATTTTAAAGCAACCTCTTTAAATCCATACCAGACTAAGAGTGCAATAGACATGGCAGATAATATTTCTACTACCGGAAAAAAAATTGAGTAGGCCCATACTGTTCGTATGTGTGCAGCTTTATGTTTTTCATTTATGGCAGAAAAAGCTTCCATTTCAACTTCTTCACGGTTAAATATTTGAACAATAGACATTCCTGTAATGTGTTCTTGAACAAATGTGTTTAAGCGAGATACATGCTCTCTTACATCTTGAAAAGCTTTTTTAATTACTTTTTTGAATACAACTGTGGCCATAAAAAGAATGGGAATGGGGATTAAAGTAATTAATGCGAGGTCCCAATTAATGTAGAGCATACAAATAACTACAGAAACTATTTTTAATAAATCTCCAATAATTACCAAAATTCCTCCAGAAAACATTTCTGCTATTGTTTCAATGTCAGAAACTGTTCTGGTTACTAATTGACCAATAGGGGTGTTGTCAAAATGCTTTAATTTGAAATTAATAACATGATCAAAGGTTTGATTTCTAAGGTCTTTTATTACATTTTGTCCCAATAAATTTCCAAGTAATGTAAAAAAATATTGAAAAATTGATTCGATGATTAAAAACCCAACCAAAAGCATTGTCATATACAACAACCCTTGGCTATCCATCTCTTTAATATAATCATCGATGGTGATTTGTATTAAAAGAGGGCGAACCAATGCAATAATAGCTAGTACTATGCTCAATATTGCTGTAATGTAAAACATTCGCTTGTATGGTTTCACATAAGTCATAACTCTTCTAAATAAAGAGAAATCGAACGCTTTTCCTGTTACACTTTTAGCCATTTTTGTTAGTAATCAGTTATTAGTAAATAGTTGTTAGTTTTATTTTATTTGTGATTTCGTTCCAATTACTGATTTTTGAAATTTTCATAATTCATAATTCATAATTCATAATTCATAATTCATAATTCATAATTCATAATTCATAATTCATAATTCATAATTTCTTTCGGATAAATTACTTGTGTTAAATATAATCCATGAGCTGGTACAGATGTTCCCGCATTACTTCTGTTTTTTGAAATAATAATCTTATCCAGATCATCAATTGTTATTTTTTGCTGACCAATATCTAGCATTGTTCCGACAATAGCACGTACCATATTTCTTAAAAAACGATTAGCAGTAATGGTAAAAACGATGCGATCATTTTTCATTTTCCAATGGGCAAAAGTGATGTCACAATCATTTGTGTGAGTATCTGTTTTACTCTTACTAAAACAGGAAAAATCTGTGTAGTTCAATAATTGTTTTGAAGCAATATTCATTAAATCAATATCTAAAGAATATGGAAAGTGATAAGCTTTATTAGTTAAAAATGGATTTTTATTTGGAGTTATCCAGTATTCATAGGTTCTTGCTGTAGCTCCAAACCTTGCGTGTGCTTCAGCACTAACTTTTACTATAGATGAGCAAGAAATATCGTTTGGTAAAATAGTGTTTAACTTAAGTTGTATTTTTTTTGGTTCAAAGAGAATATTTGTATCAAAATGAGCAAAAAATTGTTTAGCATGTACCCCAGTATCTGTTCTACCACAGCCAGTAACTATAATTTTAGTTTGTAAAAGTGTAGATAACCCTTTGTTTATTTCGGCTTGAACAGAATTGGCGTTTTGCTGAATTTGCCAACCGTGGTAATTAGTACCATCGTATTTTATTTCTACAAAAAATCTACTCATTTTTTTAATTTTTCCGTTCTTAAAAGAATGTCATTCTGAGCTTAGTCGAAGAAGCTTTTAAGAACGGACAAAAGTAAGAAATAACTGTTATTAGAAATAACTGCCTACAAAACTAACATTTGCTTTGCTTCTTTTAATTTTTTATATTTAGTTTTTNAATTTAAAAACTTANCCCCTTATGAAAGCTAAAACTACACAGACACAGAGTAATAAAAGAGTTAAAGCATTAATTTTGCTTTGCCTTGTTGTTAATTTTATTTCAACTGGTTCATTTGCTCAAAGCCCTAATACCTTGCCCGCTACAGGTGATGTTGGTATAGGAACATTAACTCCTGGTGCGAAACTAGACGTAAATGGACGAATGAAAGTTGACAGTAATGCTATTTTTAAAGATTCAGTTAATATTAAAAAACGGTTAACTGTTGACCAAGATATTAAAGTATTAGGCAATTCTGTTTTAGTTGGCAATGTAAAAGCAAAATCCGAATTAAAAGTGTTAGGAGTAGGAAAATTTAAAGATAAAGTGGTAATAGATGGCTTAACCAAAATGAATGGAGATGCCAAAGTGTTTGGTAATTTTAAAATAAAAAGTTTAGCTGATCCTACATTAACTTCAGACAGGGTTATGGCTATAAATCCCAATGGAAAGGTTAAAGGATTAGGTGGTGCTGATTTATTTAAACTTATTTACGAACCACCTGCTGCTTGCATTCAGTTACCAAATGGAAAAATAATTTCAGGTTGGCTGCAAAATACTAGTTTTCCTACTTACGGTGTTTTATATACAACCGATGAATGCCCGGTACGTGTAGGAATTCGCACCGATAACCCACAAGCAACTTTACACCTAAAAGGTAGCTTTCAATTGGAAAATGGAACTCAAGGTCTTAATAAAGTGTTAGTTTCAGATGTAAATGGAAAAGCCACATGGAAAAACCCAACATCCATAAGTGATTGGACAACCGCAACTAATGGTACTGATATTTATAGACCTGCTGGAAATGTTGGTATCGGAACAACAGTCCTAGGAGGTAAATTAACAATAGGACACTCGTTTGATAACGTAAATGGTCGTGCCAACCACATCTATCTAATAGACCCTACAAATGCTAGCATTAAAGGATATATTGGCATCAACAACAATACGGCTGCCGGGCCAGACAAGGAATATTTAAGCATACAAGCGGTAGAAGAAAATGTACATTGGATGGATATAGTTCTTGCACTAGAAGGAGGAAATGTAGGGATTGGAACTAATGCTCCAGCAGCAAAATTAGATGTGAATGGTAATGCGAATATTTCTGGAGTATTAGATATTTGTCCAGATAACCTTGGAAATACTACTTCAGGTTTAGGTGAGCAATGGACTTCTAATGATTGGAATGTTAGGATAAAATCACCTATGAATTCTGCATGGGTAACTACTACACCAATACCGCAAGGTCATTCATACCAAGGTAGTTATATGGGAATAGGAATGACCTCTGAAGGATTTCATTTTATGCATAGTTATTCTCCTCCAGGTCATGTTTTAAACCCAGTGAGATACCCTTTTATTGTTAAAAATTCTGGTTTGGTTATAGCTCGTGAAATTAAAGTTTCTTTAACAGAAGGAGGTAATTGGCCCGATTATGTTTTTCATAAAGAATATAATTTGGAACCTTTATGTGAAGTCGAAAAATACATAAAAAAAAATAAGCATTTATTTGGAGTTCCAAATAAAAAAGAAGTGAGTGAGAATGGCATAAAACTAGGGGAAATGAATGCTATTTTGTTGCGAAAAATAGAAGAACTTACACTCTACATAATAGCATTAGAAAAAAGAATAAATGTAATAGAAATTAAATAAAATGTCTAAGGCTCTTTTTGTAATATTATTAATAGTATTTTTTGGTAATGAGATTTTTTCTCAAGAACACTACATTGGTCCCACTTTAGGGGGAATTACTTCTAGTGATTATTTTTCAACATTTTACCAATATGGATTAAGGTATGAAATAAAATATCTCTCTGAGAAAAGTGCTATTTACCTAG
>NVVI01000028.1 GCA_002402165.1 Flavobacteriales bacterium | reverse complement strand
ATTATCAGTATAATATACGAATAATTAACAACTTAACCAACTATAGTTTAGGTGATTATCTTAGATTTGTTTGAGAAAAAAGTATGAGTTTGCCCTGGTGTTAGGACATTAAAAATCGTTTTTCTTTAATTTGTATTAAACGCTAAAAAAGTTACTTTTATAATTATTATTTTATAGATATGACTAATGAATAATCTGAAGCGAACATCCTTAATTTTATTGTTATTTATAGTGATTATGATAATTGTATCATTGTTTTTACCATCCTCTTTTCATATGGAAAGAGCTATAGTTATTGATGCTGATAAAGAACAAATTTTTAATCAAGTAAATGATTTAAAGAACTGGAAAAAATGGTCTCCATGGGCACTAAAAGATGAATTAATTTACAATGATGAAGGGTCTTTTTCTTCTCCTTCTTATGGGTTAGGGGCAACATTTTTTTGGGATAGTGAGGTGGATGATGTTGGAAGTGGGAACATAGAAATAATCGAATCAACCCCTAATAAAAGCATAAAAAACAAAGTTATTTATGAGCATATTGAATCTATTGGTAAATGGAATTTTGAGGATGTTGAGAATGGAGTTGAAGTTGTGTGGAGTATGGATGTTGAATTTGGGTTCAATCCAATCAGTAAATTTTTTGGGTTGTTTATGGAGGGTGAGATATCGCCAGATTTTGAGTTGGGTTTAAAGAGACTCAAAGCATCATCTGAAAATTTGCCCAAAATTAAAAGTGTTCAGGTTAGTAAAGAAAAAATGGAACATGATTTATGGTTTTTGTCTATACGAGACACTGTTAATCCAATGGAAATGAATAATGTACATGGAAGGATTTATGCTAAAATCAGTCAGTATCTTAGTGGCTTAGGCATTGTAAATAACGAATCTCCGCTAGTTATTTATCACTCATGGTCGGATACACTATGTGATATAGAAGTAGGAATACCTGTTCAAGATTCTACTATTGTTGGGAATGATGGGATTAAAATGAATAAGATAAAATCAACCTATGTAGTTACTGCTATACACTATGGTTCTTATGATAGAATGCCAGAAACTTATTTTGGAATTAATGAATGGATGAGAATAAATAAAGTTAGAGTAACAGGTGCTAATTGGGAGGTGTATTTAGTCGATCCAGCAACAGAACCTAATCCAGAAAAATGGAAAACGGCAATTTATTTTCCAATAGAATAACCAAACAATTAACTTATATTTGTCTAAATTCTATTTTATGAAAAGAGTATTTTCAATCATTTTTTTATTTAGTATAGTTTTTAGCTTAAATGCTCAAGATAATTCTAATTTGATTAGCAAATTAAAAGGGTTAACCAAAAAAGGAGATTATATAATTCTTGAGTTAAGATTAAACAAAGAGGATGAGTTCAGAACTATGGATGGAAGTAGTTCAAGTTTAGCAAGAATAGCAATTTATACGGGGAATAATCAAGGAACAGAAATAGTTACAAAAGGATTTGAAGGAATGAATTCTATTGTTACTACTCTAAACAACCTTAAACAAACTGGTTGGAGATTAATACAAGTATACCCAATGAAAGGAGAATCATTGATTATTATCCATTATATTTTAGAGCGTAAAAAATAGTTTTACCGTTAATAGTGCCAACGCTACCTTTAAAGTAGGAAAACAACAATACACTATTTGTGGTAAATAAAGTTAATACATTTTCTTACTTTTAAGGGCTGTATTCCGTATTAGCTAAAGTTATGTTTAAAAGTTTTAATTTTTTCATCTTTTTTGCAACATTTTTATTTATTCAAAATGCTGTTTCGCAAGTTGTAATTAATGAATATTCTTGTGCTAATTCCTCAGCTAGTGGTTATTCTGATATTTATGGAGAAAAAGAAGATTGGGTTGAACTTTATAACACTTCAGGAGCTTCAATTAACTTAAATGGGTATTATATAAGTGATAAGGCTGGGAATCCTATGAAATTTCAAGTTCCGGGGAGCATTTCTATACCAGCAGGTGGATATATGATGATATTTGGTTCTGGAAGAGCACAAATAGCAGGGGGATCTCAAATCCATACAAGTTTTAAATGGACACAAACAAAACCTGAAAAAATCATTCTATCAGATGCTAGTGGGACGATAATAGATAGTTTAACTATTATTCCAAACCAACATTTGCATTCTAGAGGAAGAACTACAGACGGGAGTGCAACTTGGAGCATTTTTACRAATCCAACACCAAACGGATCCAACAGTGGGGCAATGCAAGAATATGCCACAACACCAAGTTTAAGTGTTCAGGCAGGATTTTATACTTCTGCTCAGTCTGTTACTATTACTACTCCTGATCCTAATATAACGATTAGATATACAATCAATGGATTTGAACCAACTGTGGCATCAACTACATATAGTGGACCAATTAACATCTCTTCTACCACAGTATTGAGGGTTAAATGTTTTAGTTCAACATCTACAATTCCTGCTAGTTTTATTGAAACCAATACCTATTTTATAAATTCATCCCATACTGTTCCTGTAGTTTCAATATGCGGAGATGATGTAGCTACTCTTCTAGGAGGCACTCAAATTGAGCCTGTTGGTGCAATTGAATATTTTGATGTTACTGGTATAATGCAAACAGAAGGACAAGGAATTTTTGATAAACATGGTAATGATTCATGGGCATATTCGCAAAGAGGGGTTGATTTTACTATGAAGGATCAATTCGGATATAATTATGCATTGAAAAATCAATTATTTGCGAATAAATCGAGAACTAAATATCAGAAAATAATTTTAAAAGCAGGGGCAAGTGATAATTATCCATTTGAAGGTTCTCCAAATAGTAATTACAATGGAGAATTGGGAGGGGCACACATTCGAGATTCCTATGTTCAAGCATTATCTCAGCAGGGAAATTTACATTTAGATGAAAGGACTCATCAGTCTTGTATTTTGTATATGAATGGCCAGTATTGGGGTGTTTATGAAATTCGTGAAAAGGTAGATGATAGTGATTTTTTAGATTATTATTATGATCAAGATGAACAATGGGTAAATAGCCCTAATTATATTCAGTATTTGAAAACTTGGGGAGGTACATGGGAAAAGTATGGAGCTCCAAATGCGCAAAATGATTGGGATGCTTTAGTAAATTTTGTTACATCAAACAACATGGCTATTCAAGCTAATTTTGATTACGTAACAAGTCAGTATAAATGGAAAAGTTTAGTAGATTATTTTGTGTTAAATTCATACATATTAAATCAAGACATGTTAAATTGGAATACATCTTGGTGGAGAGGATTAGATACAAATGGTAGTAAATTAAAGTGGAGATATTCTCTTTGGGATATGGATGCTACTTTTAATCATTACACTAATTATACAGGTATTCCGAGCTCGAATCCAAATGCAGACCCTTGTAATATTGACAATTTACCAAACCCTGGTGGGCAAGGTCATACAGTTATTCTAAACGCGTTAATGAATAATCCAACATTCGAACAATATTATATTTCACGATACATTGATTTATCGAATACAACATTTAAGTGTACTAATATGATTGCTGTATTAGATAGTTTAATTAATATTATTACACCCGAAATGCCTGGACAAATAGCTAGATGGGGAGGGTCTATGGCTCAATGGACACAGAATGTGCAAGACATGAGAGATTTTATTAATGACCGTTGTGCTGCTATGAATACAGGGTTAGTTAATTGTTATAATGTTACAGGGCCTTATCCTTTAAAAGTTAACGTCAATCCTCCTAACTCTGGAGATGCTAAAATAAATTCTATTACACCAAACAATTATGTCTACTCTGGAAGTTATTTTGGTAATATAGATATACTGTTAAAAGCAACTGCTAATACAGGGTATATGTTTGATCGATGGGAAGTGTTTAATCATACGTTAGATTCTGTTATAACAAATGATGAAAATTCATTACAAATAACTCAGTCAGATAGTATCGTAGCACATTTTATTATTATTGGAGATACTGTTCAATTGACATTTAATGTTGATGTGCCAGGAGGCGGAAATATTGTAATAGATGGCTTTACACCTCCATCATATAGTTATTCTAGTTATTATCCAGAAACAAGTGTGTTAAATTTAGTAGCTATCCCTCAACCAGGATATTTATTCATTAATTGGACATCAAATAGTACACCTTTTGTTGTCACATCAACAGATCCAAATGTAACAATTACGGTAGATCTAGTTGATAGTATTGTTGCCCATTTTGCGATTATAGATACTTTTGATATTGAATTTAGAGTCAGTCCGGTATTAATGGGGGAAGTTGAAATTGATTCTAACTCTGTTTTTGATGATTTAACTTCTACTTCTGTAACAAAGAGATACATGACTGGAGTAACAGTTGATTTAAGAGAGACACCAATTAGTAACTTTTTGTTTGATCGTTGGGGATCAAATTTCCACACATTATCACCATCAATACTGAGTTCTAATGTGAGTTTTATCGTTTCAGGGAATGATGTGATAACTGCTTACTACATAGAAGAAGTATTCCCGCCTCCAAAAGGGGCACAAGTACCAACAGCATTTTCTCCAAATGGTGACGGAAATAATGATATACTTTATGTGTATGGTGGACAAATAGAAAGTTTAATTTTTGAAATTTATGATCGTTGGGGTGAAAAAGTCTTTTCATCTTCATCACCTGATAAAGGATGGGATGGTAATTTTAAGGGTAAAAAAGCTGTGTCAGGAGTTTATGTATATAAATTAAAAGCTGTTTTCACAGATGGAGATATAGAAAATACATCAGGAAACATTACATTGGTAAGATAATGATATGTAATAACTCCTCAATACGATTTTTACTTATACTTATTATTTCTTTTCCAATAAGTTTAATTGCACAGGATGTTCATTTTTCTCAATTTGGACAAACACCTCAATTAATTAACCCAGGTGCTTCGGGGGTGTTTAATGGGAATGTACGAGCTATTTTAAATTATAGAACTCAATGGGGTTCGTTTGGAAATGCTTATAACACCTATGCAGCTTCTTTTGATGCACCAATAGCTAAAGGAAATGGAAGACATGCTTATTTTGGCTTAGGGGTAAATTTTTATAAGGATGTTGCTGGCAAGTCTAATTTTGGAAATTTTCAAGCAGGGTTATCCGTTTCAGGAATATTACCAATAGGAGATAATCATACATTTTCGATAGGTATACAACCTGCTTTTGGGCAATATTCTGCAAATCTTGCTAAACTAACTTGGGGGAGCCAATTTAACGGAGAAGAATTTGATACAGAAATTAATTCTAATGAAACATTCGCTCTAAAATCTTCAAAGTATTTTGATTTAGGAGCTGGAATTTATTACGAGTTTAAAAATTCAAGAACAGAGTTTTTAGGAAGTGATATGTCTAGTTTTAATATTGGAATTGCTGGATATCATTTAAATAAACCTAAACAAGATTTTTTAAGTGAAACTCAGGATGAAATACCAATGAAAATTGTTGCTCAATTTTCTGGAACATTTGATTTGAGGAGTTCGAAACTTTCATTAGTTCCGTCTATGTTTTATGCAACACAAAGTGGGTATAAAGAAATTACACCTGGCTTATTATTTAAAATCAGATTTGGTAATACAACTAAATATTCTGGATTATTTAAGCAAGGAGCTATTTATTTTGGAAGTCATTACAGGTTAAAAGACGCTATTATTCCACAAGTGTATTTTGAATTTACAGATTATATGATAGGCATTTCATATGACTATAACAATTCTTCATTGTCTAGCGTAACTGGTGGGTTTGGTGGATTAGAAATTTCAATTCGTTACATTAATAAGCCTAAAGCACTTCAACGAGCTTCTTTTAAATAGCGATTAATTACCTTTACAGGGTGATTAAAAAATTAGCATCATTTATTTATCATTCATTAGGCTGGAAGGCTGAGGGGGAAATACCGGTAGAGATTAAAAAATATATTATTTTGGCTGCTCCTCATACCAGTAACTGGGATTTTTTTTATGGCAGACTCTTCTTTTTGATGAAAGATATTCCATTAAAATTTTTTATAAAAAAAGAGTGGTATATTTTTCCTTTCAACTATTTGTTTAAAGCGTTAGGAGGTATTCCTGTTAATCGAAGTGTTAATCAAAACTTAACAGACCAAATAGCTGATGTATTCAATCATTATGATGAATTGGCCATTATGATTCCGCCAGAAGGGACTAGAAGCTATAACCCTAAATGGAAAAAAGGGTTTTATTACATTTCTAAAAAAGCCAATGTTCCAATTATTTTAGGTTACATTGATTATGAGAATAAAATAGGAGGATTTGGTCCTGTTTTTCATTTAACAGATGATGTAGAAAAAGATATAGAATCGATTAAAGACTTTTTCAGAGGGATAAAAGGAAAATTTCCTGAAAATGGGATACGTTAATTGGTTCTATATTCAAACTTATGTTCGGCTAAATCTTCATTTGCTTTAGAAATTTTCTTTTTTAAGTTCTCTTTATATTCAACAGTTTTGTTAAAAATAGATTCATCTCCTGAACCTATAATTTGAGCAGCTAATATTCCTGCATTTAAAGAGCCATTAATACCAACAGTTGCAACAGGTATTCCAGGGGGCATTTGTACAATAGCTAACAAGGAATCCATTCCATCTAAAGATGCTTTAATAGGAACTCCAATAATTGGTAAAGGAGTCATAGCAGCGATAACACCTGGTAAGTGCGCAGCCATTCCTGCAGCAGCAATAATTACTTTAATTCCATTGGTTTTGGCATTTTTAGCGAACTTTTCTACTTGTTCAGGTGTTCTATGAGCAGACAATGCATTTACTTCAAAAGGAATTTGCATTTCATTTAGGAAGTCGGCTGTTTTTTGCATTACAGGCCAATCAGATGTACTTCCCATAATTATACTTACTTGTGCTTTCATATCGAAAATTTATGGTACAAATGTAGTTAATATGTGACTATTTCATTGTTCACAATTTAAATTAATTACATTTGTGATGAAATACTGATATGGATATTATAACCGTTAAAGATAAGTCTTTTAGACCTTACATTTCCGAAGAGGATCTTCAAGCTTCAGTAAAAAAGGTAGCTTCAAAAATTAATAATGATTATAAAGGAAGCTCACCTATTTTCTTAGGAATACTAAATGGTTCGTTTATGTTTTTTGGAGATTTATTAAAATCCATCAATTTAGAATGTACAGTCTCTTTTGTTAAGCTTACATCATATGAAGGAACTGATTCTACAGGAAAGGTTAACGAGCTTATAGGGTTAAAAGAAGATATTGAAGGCAAGGATGTTATTTTAATAGAAGACATTGTAGATACAGGAAATACCCTGGTAAAGTTGCATGAAATTCTTTCAAAGAAAAATCCAAAAAGCATTAAAATTGCAACTCTTTTGTATAAACCAGAAGCTTATAAAAAGGATCATTCTATCGATTATGTAGGAATAGAAATTCCTAATGCATTTGTATTAGGATATGGATTGGATTATGATGGTTTAGGAAGGAATTTAAGTTCAATTTACGTTTTAAACGAATAAAAATTAAGATGTTAAACATAGTATTGTTTGGTCCTCCGGGAGCAGGAAAAGGAACTCAGGCAGAAAAACTAACCAATAAGTATAACTTAGTCCACTTATCAACTGGTGATATTTTTAGAGCTAACATTAAAGGAGAAACTGATTTAGGAACATTGGCGAAAAGTTATATGGATGGTGGAAATTTAGTGCCAGACGAGGTAACCATAAAAATGCTAGAAGCTGAAGTAGATAAAAACCCTAATGCTGAAGGATTTATTTTTGATGGATTTCCAAGAACAACTCCACAAGCTAAAGCATTAGAAGATTTTATGAAAGGGAAAGGCACAACAATCTCTGTAATGATGGCTTTAGATGTGGCAGAACAAGAATTGATAAAAAGATTGTTATCGAGAGGAAAAGATAGTGGTAGAGCTGATGATGCTAATGAGGAAGTAATAGCAAATAGAATTGGTGTTTACAATAATCAGACTGCTGTTGTTGCGGATTTTTATAACAAACAAAATAAGTTTCAAAAAATTGACGGAATGGGTTCTATTGATGAAATTTTTGGACGACTTTGTGCTGCAATTGATGCATTCAAAGTTCAGTTGTAGTAGTTTTGTAAATTAATCTTCTAAAAATGGCTTCTTCTAATTTTATAGATTACGTAAAAATTCATTGTCGTTCTGGCAAAGGGGGAGCTGGTTCAAAACATTTTAGAAGAGAAAAATACATCACAAAAGGAGGTCCTGATGGAGGTGATGGCGGAAGAGGAGGACACATAATTGTTCGAGGAAACAAACAAATGTGGACACTTTTGCATTTAAAACACAAAAGGCATGTTAAAGCAGAGCATGGAGAAGCAGGAAGCAAATCTACAAGTACTGGGGCCGAAGGAAAAGATGCTTATATAGAAGTACCACTAGGTACAATAGCCAAAGATGCAGAAACAGGTGATGTGCTTTTTGAGATAACAGAAGATGGTGAAGAACAAATTTTAGTTAAAGGAGGAAGAGGAGGTCTAGGGAATAATCATTTTAAAACACCTACCAATCAAGCTCCAAGATATGCTCAGCCAGGTGAAGATTATATTGAAGCTTGGAAAATTTTAGAATTAAAAGTTCTTGCTGATGTAGGTTTGGTGGGGTTCCCAAATGCTGGTAAATCAACTTTGCTTTCGGTAGTATCTGCAGCAAAGCCAGAAATTGCTAATTATCCGTTTACCACCCTTGTTCCGAATTTAGGAATGGTTCCTTATCGAGATCATCAATCTTTTGTAATGGCAGATATTCCTGGAATTATTGAAGGAGCACATGAGGGGAAAGGGCTGGGGTTAAGGTTTTTAAGACACATAGAACGTAATTCGGTATTGTTGTTTTTAGTGCCTGCCGATAGTGATGATATTCATAAAGAATTTAAAACATTATTGAACGAACTCAAACAATTTAATCCAGAACTATTAGATAAAGACAAGATACTCGCTATTTCAAAATCTGATATGTTAGATGATGAACTAAAAGAGGAAATTAAAAAAGATTTGCCTAAAGTTCCTTACCTCTTCATTTCTTCAGTTGCTCAACAAGGATTAGTTGAACTCAAAGATTTACTTTGGAAAAGTATTAATGATTAAACACTTTTTGTCTTGAAAAACAGCGTTTCTATACAATGTTGTGAGTAGTTTTTTATAATTTCTTTGATATCTCATTTATAATTTGATCAATTGAAAATTCGTCAGTGTTAAATTCAAATTGTCCATCTATTGGATCAGCTATTTCGTTATATGCGCTGTTTATTGTTGAAATACTTATAACATCTTTTTTCCTCTCAATTGCTGTTTCTTTAGAACATTTAAGATAAATATATATTACCTGGTGTTTATCAAGATCAGTAAAGCCTTGTTTGAATAATTCAATGTGATTTAGGTCTGTAAAAGTTTCTTCAATAACTAAATTATTTCCATTATCAACGATCTCTTTAGCAAGTTTTCCAACTACAGGCAAATCTGTTAAAGTATTAAATCTTTCCGTTGTGTGATATTTTTTCCTTTTGAAATCATCAACTTCATATTTTTGAAAATCAAAGGTCTCAGTGATTTTATTTAATAAAGTAGTTTTACCTGCTCCGGTTAGACCTCTAATAATTATTATGATCTGCATCTATCTTCAATCTAATTACTCACAACGTCCTTGTTGGGAATGTTTTAATATGTTTAATCCCGATAGCTATCGGGATTAAACGAAGTTATCACTTTTTTAGGAGAAAGTCAAGCTATTGTTTCAATGCAAAATCTATGTAAGTATAAAAATCGCTTGGATGGTTATTTGCTAGGTTAGGTCCTCTTTCATGCCCTAATCTTACGATAACAATTTGTCTGTCTGGTATTACAATAATAAACTGCCCTTGTATTCCTCTAGCATAAAAAATATCCATGTCTTTGTAATAAGCCATCCACATTTGATAGCCGTAAAAATCTACAGGTTTTCCATCTCTGTCTTTCAAATAGTATGAAGAACAAGTAGATGCGTCTACATAATTTTGAGAGACAATTCGTCTTTTATTCCAAATCCCACCATTCAAATAAAGTTTTCCAATACGAGCAAAATCTCTAGCGGTTGAGTAAAAACAGCAATAGGCTTTTTCTCTTCCATCTTTTTTGTCCAAGCTCCAAAGAGCAGCATTTTTAGCACCAATGGGGTTCCACACTTTTTGGCTCATGTATTCGGCAACAGTTGTTCCGGTTACTTTTTCCAGGATTAAAGAAAGGATAATGGTGTTTCCTCCTAAATATTTCCAATTTTCTCCAGGAGTTTCGGTAACCGAATAATTTTCGTTTAATTTTTTAATGTCTGTTCCATAATAAGCTTTTGCCATGTGCCCAAAAGGGCTTTTATAACTTTCGTCAAAATTAATTCCTGAGCTCATGGTTAATAAATGTTTAATAGTCAGTTCAGGATTATCTTTATATTTTGGTAAATAATCTCCAACTAGGTCATCAACACTATTTATCTTGCCCTCATCAAGAGCAACTCCAATTAGTAAACCG
This sequence comes from Flavobacteriales bacterium, assembly GCA_002402165.1. Classification (GTDB taxonomy): domain Bacteria; phylum Bacteroidota; class Bacteroidia; order Flavobacteriales_E; family Vicingaceae. Next base: position 26,704 of record NVVI01000028.1, on the reverse strand, counting down.
ATAAATGTTTTAGCTACAGAAAAAGAATTGGTTAATGAGTTTTCATTATAGTTTTCCCAGTATCTCTCGTAAACAATTTCATCATGTTTTATTACTAACAATGCCGCAGGATTGAATTTTTCAATTTCAGTAAGAAGTTCTTTGTCGTAAATTTTATTGTAATATTCGCCAAGCTCCCATGGTTGATGTTTGCCAACCTCAACAGTTCTGCTTTCAAAAATAGCATGTTCATCAATACTTGGACCCGTCCTTCCAACTAAATAGGTAGAGGAAACTGCTTTAAATAAGTGGGAGTTCCCTGTAACAATAATCAATACAGATGCTAAGGCTAAAATAATTACTATACTGAGAAGTATTCTTTTAATTAGTTTCATACCTATTATTAAAACTTGTTTTTATGTCCTTTTTTCTTGATAAAAAAGGACGAAAAAATCAATCACAAAATCCAAATATAAAATAATTTTTTTCACACAAGGCTTTCGCATTTCCTGGTCTGAATTATTTTACATTTCGCACATTTTGTACACAACCCATCGCTCCTTAGATGATAGTTTTTATTTCAAACAAATTCAGCTTTAAAAAGTTGAGCGAAATGTTTTTTTAATTTTTGTTTTACCTCGTTTACGTCAATTTCTCGATTAAGTTCCTTTTGTAAAGATGTGACTTTTTTATCAGTAATTCCGCAAGGAACAATGTTGTTGAAATAATCTAAATCGGTATTAATATTGAAAGCAAATCCATGCATCGTAATCCATCTGCTTGATCGGACACCCATGGCGGAAATTTTTCGAGCTTTAATAGGATTGTCTGCATCTAGCCAAACACCTGTAAAGCCTTCATATCTTCCTGATTCTATTCCGTATTCTGCCAAAGTTAGAATAATCATTTCTTCTAAAAACCTTAAATATTTATGGATGTCAGTAAAAAATTCATCCAAATCTAAAATCGGATAACCAACTATTTGTCCAGGACCGTGATAGGTAATATCACCACCTCTATTTATTTTATAGTAGGTAGCTCCTTTTTGCTTGAGTAATGATTCAGAGAGTAATAAATGACTCTCGTCTCCACTTTTACCAAGAGTATATACATGAGGGTGCTCGCAAAAAATAAAATGATTAATCGTTTCAGTTACCGTTTTATCAGCTCTTCTGTTTTCAATTTTAGCATCAACATTTGCTTTAAAGAGTTTTTCTTGAAAATCCCATGCTTCTTTGTAGTCGATTAAACCTAAATCTTGAAAGTGTATTTTCCTAATTTTTGTCATGCTGAGTTTATCGAAGTATCTACAAAAATAAAATCCATTTTTTAATTGTTAAACCCTTCGACAGGCTCAGGGTGACAATTAATTATATCTTAGCTAACTCATTTTTTAGATGAGTGATTACATCAACTTCAGTAACATCAATTCCTTTTTTCTCAGCAATAAGGTAAGAAATCCAATCACCTAAATGAACAAGGTACAATGCTTTTTCTAAACGAGAATTTCCTTTAGAGTAAATTTCAATGATTGTTGAAGTATATTTCTCAAAAACAGTTTTATTGACTTCCATTCTCTTTTGAGTTCTGAAATAATCATCATCGTTTCTAAAAATAACAACTGCTAAATTGTCATCTTTTGTAGTCCAACCGACTAACTCATTGTGGTTCATTTCTGGAATTACATGATGCCAACACAACATTTTAGAATTTTCATTGATTTGTTGACGAAAACGAATAGCAACACCTTCATAATTAGCATCAACATAAATTACAGGGATTTTACCCATTAATTTATCTGTAATCGCTTTTGCCTCAGCAATCATATTTTCTTCTTCAGAGTTAATTGTATTTACTGCAGTGTTGAATTGAGCAACATAATCTTCAACAATAATATTGTAATGTTTTAAGATGAAAAATAATGGAGGAAAAGCCAATCCAAATGCAGCTCTTGGTGGGTGTCCTCCAGGAATAACAATGTGATTGTAATTTTTTTCTTGAGCAATTTCCATTAGTTTTCCGCCAGAAGTTACACAAGCTATAATTGCATTTTTAGCTTCTGCTTGTTCTAGCATTTCTAAACTTTCTTCTGTGTTTCCAGAATAGGAACAGCAAATAACCAACGTATTCTCATTTACAAAAGCAGGAATTTTATAGTCTTTATTAATGGTAATGGAACAACTAGCATCTTGGGTAACTACCTGAGAAATTATACTTCCCCCAATACCAGAACCTCCCAATCCACAAATGAGTACATTTTCTATTTTACTATTAAATGGACCCAAAGAAGTGACGTTACTAATTTTGATAGATTCAGCAATGTGTTTTGTAAAATCTTCAATTAAATTCTTCATGCTTTTTATTTAGGGAAGTAAAAGTAAGAAACTTGATAGGATTATCATTGAATTTATGCATTGTCTGAACGATATTTTGTCATGCTGAGCCTGTCGAAGTATCTACAAAACGAAGTGATTAATCTACAAATAGACATATTCGTGTAAATTAGATTCTTCACTTCGATTTATTTAGAAAATAAATTTTCTATAAATCATTGTTCTGAATGACAATGAAARCTTTAGTTTTCGGTTATATTTGTTGGGTGAGAGAAAACAAGGTTAAAATATTAGTAATCCGATTTAGTTCTATTGGCGATATCGTGTTAACCTCTCCGGTTGTGCGATGTTTAAAAGAACAATTAGAAGGAAATGTGGAAATCCATTACATTACCAAAAAGCAGTATAAAAGCATTGTTGAATATAATCCACACATTTCTAAAGTTTATACGATAGAAAAAAGTACCAACGAGGTAATTGATGAATTGAAGGAAGAAAGATTTGATTATGTTATTGATTTGCACAAAAATTTACGTTCTAAAAGAGTAATAAAAATCTTAAAATGTTTGTCCTTTACGTTTGATAAAATCAATTATCAGAAGTGGTTGTTAACTACTTTTAAAATTAACAAGCTTCCTAATGTTCATATTGTGGATAGGTATATGGAAGCCGTAAAAACTTTAGGAATAACCAATGATAAAAAAGGCTTAGAGTATTTTATTGCTGACAATGAAAAAGTGAATTTATCTGAACTTCCTGTAACACATCAAAACGGATACATCGCTTTTGCCATTGGAGCACAACATGCGACAAAGAGATTGCCAGCCCATAAAATGGTTTCGATTTGTAAGAAAATAACTCAACCAATAATTTTGCTAGGAGGGAAAGAGGATACTGAAATTGCCCTAGAAATTAAAAATGAAGTGGGCGAGAATATTTACAATGCTTGTGGAAAATATTCAATTAACCAATCAGCTTCTTTGGTTGAGCAGAGTAAAACCTTAATTACACACGACACTGGTTTAATGCACATTGGAGTTGCTTTAGATGTGAAAATAGTTTCTGTTTGGGGTAATACCATTCCTGCTTTCGGAATGTATCCTTATTACCCAAAAAATCCTGAGAAATTTACTATTGTAGAAAACAACAATTTAAAGTGCCGGCCTTGTTCTAAACTAGGTTATGATAAATGCCCTAAAGGCCATTTTAAGTGTATGGAAGAGATTGAGGAGAATTTAATAGTTGAGAGTTTACCTAAGTAAAGTAATAGCTCCTTTAAATACTTTTGATGTTTGCTCATTTTTAGCTGTAATAACATAAAAGTAAGTTCCTTCATTGCATGTTTTTCCTTCTTTAGTTACCCCATTCCAAGAGTGATTAATATCATTTGATTCAAATACTAACTGACCCCATCGGTTTAAGATTTTAATGTTTATTGTATTAATGTTTTCTCCATTAAGCTGAAATAAATCATTAAAACCATCAGCATTTGGAGTAAATACATTTGGAATTTTTAATATAATCTCACAGTTTTCGTAGGTAATATTAATGGTATCTTTAAAATAACATCCTTGATAAGAAGCAGTAGCGATATATTGTCCTTCTTTTTCAATAATAATAGTTGATATTGTAAAACTAGTATTCCACCATACTATTGCGTTTGGTATTGTATTTACTCCTAAAACTAATTTTTCGTTATCACATAAAATCAAATCATTACCTAATTCAAAATAAGGGGTAGGCTTAAAGGTAATGTTAGCAGTGTCAGATTCCGTGTAGCACTGATTATTTACTTCTACCCAATAACTACCAGTTTGTGTAACAATAATTGAGGAATCAGTTGAACCTGTTGACCATTGATAGTTGTTATTAGGAGCTGGCGCTTTAATTAATAAAGTATCTCCGTCACAAAGTGAAGTATCATTGATTAGAAAATCATTATTAAAAAAAGGAAGATAATCAATGTAAATTGTATCAATTCCGCACCCATTAGTGTCAGAAACTATTACCCAATATTCTCCTGAAGTTGATATCCAAGAAGGAATAAAAAGTGATTGATTGATAGAAAAATTTTGCCACAAATAAGTAGCGTTCGAGATATTAGGGCTTAAGGTTAAGCTTTGTCCGATACAAAGTGTTTTATCGGCCCCTAAATTTACAGGAATAGTATTGTAGGTAACCGTTATCGTGTCTGTAAAAATACCACAACTGTTGGTTACTTGTACCCAATAAATTCCTCCTTGTGTTACTTCATATTTGTAATTAGTTGAACCGTCTTGCCATAAATAGGTAGAGTTAGAAATAGCAGCATTCAATAATAAACTATAGCGAGGGCAAAGATTAGTATCGTTTCCTAACTTTAAAGCTCCATTGCCCATTACATTAACAATGTATTCTGCTGTATCACCATTACTATAATCGTAGTAAATGGTATTTGTTGTTGGGTTAACTGTAAGAATAGAATCATTTGAAATAATTACACTTGGATTTAAACTATTTGCCCAAGCATATAAAGTATCTCCTTGTGAAGTTAAAGCGATACTATCTCCGAAACATATTGTGTTTATTGGTGTTAAAGATACGTCATCAATAAGGAAATAAGGGAAATCACGCTGACTTGGTTCCCACCCAGAATTGATTCCTGTATTAAGAAGAGGAGTATTGTATCTATCTAAAAAATTACCAATAGTGATATGCTGATAAGCAGAATCTGCCACAAAATTCTGTTTAATTTCTGTCCAATTAACTTTATTTCCTATGAAGTTCCCTGAATTGTTAAGAATTTGAGGAGATGTTGAAATGAATCCATTATTATATTGAAATATTGAAATTGGTGTATTAGTACATAAAACACCGATTGAACTTGTAGTGTGTTGTGACTTATCAGCTAAATTTAAGTACATTTTAAGTACATAGACTTGCCCAACTATTAGTGGTGTCTTTAATTGTACGGATAAATATTCATTCCATTCAGTCCACCAGATATTGGAGTCTATTATGTTAGGTATTATCCCCCCATATGCTTCACCTGTTCGAGCTAATTGATAACCAGTGCCAGTATATGGAACATTTGCCTTACCAGTACCACAAGAATTAAAATAGTCAGGAGTAGTACCAATCGGGCTGTACCAGTTTTTACATGTATTTGTTTGACTCCACCAACTAGGGCAACTATTGATTGTATCTTCAAAACTAGGGTTAGGTACTAAGTTTTGGGCTAAACTGTTTTGTTTTCCAAAAAGCAGGAATAGGCTTATTAATAATATGAAAGTAGTTGTTTTCACAGTTAAATRCTTAATAATCAAGTATAAATGTATAATCAAATACTTAGAAAAACAATACTTAACTAATGAGTGGTTGGTTTTTCTTTATAAGTGGTAGCGTTCTAACGTTTGTTAATTGTAATATATTGTTACCATCCATTAACCTTTTTTTGTTCCACTAAAACACCTTCAGGCACATCATGTTTTCCTTTAAAAACGGTAGTTTTAATGTCTAATCCAGAATTGCTAATCAACTCTTTTTGTTGAGCAACTCTTTCTTTGGTAACAAATTCATCATTATCACCATAAAGAAAAAAGGTATTTATATTGGTAATGGTTTCAAAATTCATATCATCAGGAAAAACGCCACACCATAAAATAAAATTATTGCATTTAATTTGTCCATTGGCAATCCATCTACTTGCTGTTGCACCACCTTGAGAAAAACCAAAAATATTTATTTTTACATCAGAATTCTTTTTTACAATAACTTCGTAAAGCTGGTTCAAATAATTTACATAATCCTCAATTTCTTCTTCTCTATTTTCTTTGGTCATCCAACTGGCACCTACTTTTCCATCAACACCAACACCATTTAAGTAAAACTTCGATAATCCTTCAGGAGCAACAATGGCAGTATTGTCATTTAAAATGGGTTCAAATTTTTTAATAAAATATTCAGCAGAATATCCATATCCATGCAATACAAACCATATCGTTTTAGCACTGTCAGTATTTCCTAAAGTGTAATAGGTTGCAGTTTTAGAAACAGATATATTATGTTTTTTGCTCATAATTACAAAAATAGAAAAGATTCCTATACTTTAACTAATTTCGCCCCATGGTTGGGATTAATGAGTTAACAGTCAATTTTGGAGAACGTTATTTATTTAACAAGATTTCTTTTATTATCAATGATAATGATAGAATTGGACTAGTGGGTAAAAATGGTGCAGGAAAATCTACCTTACTAAAAATTATTGCGGGGGAAGAAGATTCTAATGGAGGGAATATATCGTTTCCTGCTGGATATAGAGTAGGTTATTTACCACAAGATATGGATTTTGTTCATGGTAAAACAGTGATGGAAGAAGCCAAGTCTGTTTTTAAGGAAGTGAATCAAATCAATGATAACATTGATGAAATTAACCACCAGTTAGCAACTAGAGAAGATTATGAGTCGGATAGCTACATGGAACTATTAAATAATCTGAATGATTACAATGAACGATTACAATTGTTAGGAGGGTTTAATGTAGAGGCTAATATTGAAGTTATTTTAAAAGGGCTTGGGTTTGTAGATACTGATTTTTTAAGATTAACTGATGAATTTAGTGGTGGTTGGAGAATGCGTATTGAGTTAGCTAAAATATTACTTTCTAATGCAGATGTGTTGTTGTTAGATGAACCTACCAATCATTTAGATATTGAATCTATACAATGGTTGGAGGACTTTTTAAAAGTTTATCATGGCGGAGTGGTATTGGTCTCTCACGATAAAGCATTTTTAGATAGTGTTACTAATCGAACAATAGAAATTTCTTTAGGAAAGATATATGATTATAAAACCTACTACTCTRAATAYTTACATCAACGGAAAGAAAGAAAAGAACAGCAGTTGGCTGCGTACAATAATCAGCAGAAGCAAATTCAAGATACTGAGCGTTTTATAGAAAGGTTTAGATCAAAGGCTTCAAAGGCGGTTCAAGTTCAAAGTAGAATTAAACAGCTAAATCGWTTAGACAGAATAGAGGTAGAGGAAGAAGACAATGCTTCTATGCGATTCTCGTTTCAACCAGCACCGCGTTCTGGAAAAGTGGCTGTTGAGGCTAGAAATGTTGGTAAATCTTTTGGAGATAATAGAGTATTCAGTGGAGTTGATTTTTTTGTTGAGAGAGGTAAAAAAATTGCATTGGTTGGTAAAAACGGTGAAGGGAAAACCACTATGAGTAGAATCATTGTGGGAGAANTAGAACATGAAGGAGAGTTGAAAATTGGGCACWATATTGAGATGGCTTATTTTGCTCAAAACCAAGCAGAAGAATTAGATAAAAACAAAACAGTATTTCAGACGATTGATGAGGCTGCTCATGGAGAGGTTCGTAAAAGAGTAAGAAAATTATTGGGATCTTTTATGTTTGGAGAAGAGGAAATAGATAAAAAAATAAAAGTACTTTCTGGTGGCGAACGAGCGAGGGTTGCTTTATGTAAGTTGTTACTGGAGCCAGTAAATTTATTAGTGTTGGATGAGCCTACCAATCACTTAGATATTAAATCTAAAGATGTATTGAAACAAGCATTAATGGACTATGATGGGACATTAATTGTCATTTCTCACGAYAGRGATTTTYTAGATGGWCTAACTTCAGAAATGTATGAATTTAGCAATGGCAATGTAAAACAATTTTTAGGAGGAGTTTATGAATTTTTGGAAACAAAAAAAGCAAAAACCATTAGAGAGTTTGAGCATAAAGAAAAAGTGGTGGAGAAAAAACAAAAGCATAATTCTGATAATAAATTAACTTATGAAGAACGTAAACAAAAGGATAGAGATTTGAGAAAAACTCAAAACAGAGTTAATAAATTAGAGAAATTAATTGAAGAGTTAGAAGCTAAGACTGAAACAATGAATCAGAAACTGTTAGATCCAAAAGCTTATTCACAAGTATTAATGGATGAATATACAGTAGTTAAAGATGAGCTAGAACTAGCTATGAAAGATTGGGAAGATAGTGAGCAAGAACTCGAAAAAATGCGACAATAAATTTTCTGAAATTTTCAATAAGATAAGGCTGTTTAATGATGTTTTTTGTTAAGAATCCAATAATATTGTTTTTTTGTTTCAAATTATTTAGCTTTGTATATTATTAATACATAAAAACAAAAATTATGAAAAAAAATTACTTTCGATTAATGACATTGACTTTAAGTTTAGCTATTGGGGTTGCTGCATTTTCACAAACAGATGCTGAAGCAGATACTAAAACTTTTACTGCTGATGAAATAGATGCAATTCTAGGGGCAGTAGAAATAAACACTATAAAAAACACAAGCGATAAAACAAATCATTGTGAAGATACCATAACAACGCCTCTGTTATCAGGAAATGGACAAGATGGAGTAATGTTTGATGTAGTTATAGGTGGAGCAGATTTAATAATTGAAACTTTTTGGGTTTCGATAGATGTTACAGATAGTGTTCTTATTTATTATAGGGCAGGAACATTTGTGGGGAATGAAACAAGTTCTGCTGGATGGATATATTTAGGAGGTAATATAACAACGGGTACAGGGGATGGACTGATTGCTCAAATACCTGTTAGCCTTGCTTTTCCAGTTACAAATGGTACTACTTATGGCTTTTATGTAACAACGGCAAATGGTGGAATGAATTACACTAATGGAACTACTGTTGGAGCTACATTAGTAAGTAATACTGATTTATCTATTTTAGAAGGAAATGGAGGGGGATATCCATTTAATGTTACTTTTTCTCCGAGAACATTTAATGGAAGAGTACAATATTGTCAAACAGGTGTAGGAGTTTCTGAGATTCTTGGGAATAGCAATGTATCTATTTATCCAAATCCAGCTTCTAACGAATTGAACATTAAATTACCGTTATTAAGTGGGAAAGTTGCTAATGTTACAATTTATAACACTCTTGGGTCAATTGTGATGACTGAAGTAATTAGTGCTAATGGAACTACTAGTACATTCGACATTTCTAGTCTTAATTCAGGTATTTATTTTGTGAAATTAGCAGTTGATGGCTTGAAATATTCTTCTAAGTTATTCGTGGACTAATTTGTTTACTGAATTTAAAACAAAAGCAGCTAAGTAAAACAGCTGCTTTTTTTATGTTTAAATAATCCTTAATTTTATTAATTACTTAACAGTTAAATAAATGAAAAAGCTATTTTCTATCTTGTTTTTGTTTATTACCACTTTTTCATTTGGTCAAATTGTTATTAATGAAATTTCTACAGCTCAAAATGCAGGTTACCCTGATGAAGATGGAGATAATCCTGATTGGATAGAATTGTACAATAAAGGAACATCTACCGTTAATTTACAAGGCTATAAATTACTCAGAAGAGAAGGGCGTGACATCGAATGGATTTTTCCTGAAGTTTACATTGGAGCAGGAGAGCATTTAACAGTTTTTGCTTCTAAAAAAGACAGAAAATTAGTTTTTGACCATTGGGAGATACCTATTTATCCAGAATTAATTTGGAAGTATTTTGAAGGAACTTCGCAACCTCCAACTAATTGGAATTTACCCACATTTAATGATGTAGGTTGGCTTTCTGGTCAAGGAGGAATTGGTTATGGAGATGGAGATGATTCTACTGTTACTACTAATCCTTTAGTTTCTTGTTTTTTAAGGTCAAGTTTTACCTTGGTAGATACTTCTAATATTGCAGTGGCATTATTGGCGGTAGATTATGATGATGGATTTGTGGCCTATCTAAATGGCGTTGAGTTGTTTAGAAATAATGTAGGAGTCAATGGAGTTCCTTCGTTATTTAATGAATTGGCTTATGATGAACATGAAGCACAAGAATACCAAGGAGGTAATTTGGAGTTTTATTTTATTGATCCTTTGATTTTAAATGCTGCCAAAGTAAACGGACTAAATACTTTTGCTATTCAAGTTCATAATGTTTCTGCAACTTCAAGTGATTTAACCATTAGGCCTTATTTGTTATTAGGAATAAAAGATACCTCGGTTACTTTTTTTCCTTTTCCGGCCCAAACTAATTTGCATACCAATTTTAACATAGACACCTCTCCTTTTAGACTTATTCTTAGTGATAATAACGGGAATGAAATAGATGAGGTAATTATGAATGAAGTTTATATTAATAACTCTAGAGGTAGAACTACTGATGGATCTGCTCAATGGTGTTTGTTTGATACACCAACTCCTGATACTTCAAATGCAATTTCTCCATGTTTTATTGATTATTCTGAAAACCCAGTATTTTCATTAAAAGCTGGATTTTATAACAATGCTCAGACAATACAAATTACTGACTCACAACAAGGAAGTATTTTTTATACCACTGATGGGAATGAACCTACTCAATTTTCTACTTTATATACAGGAAGTATTGCTATAAATGCGAATGCTATTTTAAAAGCAAAATTTTCCCCAACAAATTCTAACTATTTACCAAGTAAAACCATTACAGCTACTTACTTTATCAATGAAAACATTAAGTTGCCAGTAATTTCGATAACTACCGAGCCTAAAAACTTGTTTAGTCATTACGAAGGGATTTACATGTTTGGTCCTAACCAAGTTGATACTATTAGCGACTACCCTTTTGTAAATGCTAATTTTTGGCAAGGATGGGAAAAACCCGCCCACATAGAATATTTTGATCGCAATAAAAATTTAGGTTTTGACATGGATATTGGGTTAAAAATTCATGGTAACTATTCAAAATCTTTTCCTCAAAAAAGTTTTAGAATTTTAGCTAAGGATGATTACAATGAAAGTTGGATTGATTACAATCTCTTTCCAGAAAAAACATATTTAAATAGACTCAAAAATTTTAACATTAGAAACGCTGGTATAGATTATAATACAGTTCATTTTAGGGATGCGTATATGCAACGCATTGTAAAAGATTTAAAATTGGATTACATGGCTTATGAGCCTTGTGTGTTATTTTTAAACGGTCAATATTGGGGGGTTTATGGTATGAGAGAACGACAAAGTGATGATTATATGTATGAAAACCATAGTGAGCTTAAAGAAGGGACAATAGATTACTTGCGGTTTAATGGGAGTGTAGTTGTGGGTTCAAATCTCGGCTTTTTAAGTTTGGTTAATTATATGATAACGAATGATTTAACGCAAGACAGTATTTACAATCGAGTTGTTGATAGTATAGATATTGTGAATTTTGTAGATTATTATGTAACTGAATTGTATTACGGAAATGTAGATTGGCTGTCAGATTCAACCACCAATAACATTAAATTTTGGAGGACTAATGATCCTGTTGGTAAGTGGCAATATGTATTGTGGGATTTAGATTTGGGAACAGGTTTGTTTGGTACTTCAGCGAATCTAGTATACGATTATATGGGTTCATTAATCAATGCTCCTGCACCAATAAATCCTCATGTAATTATTTTACAAAAACTATTGAGTAACCTTAAATTTAGAAACTACTTTATTAACCGTTATGCAGATTTGATAAACACTACTTTTCAGCCTGATAGAGTAACAGATGTCGCCAATACCATGGTAGCAGATTTAGAGCCAGAAATGGCAAGGCATTTTAACAGATGGGGAGGACCTATTCAATTATTTCCAGGTTTTTGGACTGCTACAAGTGTTGATATACCAACATGGAAAGACAACATTGATAGCTTATTATTTTTTGTACAGCAACGACCAGCTTTAGTAAGAAATCACATTGAAAATGATTTTAGTTTAGTTAAGCAAGTAGATATTACATTGGAAGTACAACCTAGCGGAGCTGGAGTAATTAAAATTAATACGATTACACCAGAAAATTTACCATGGATGGGTGTTTATTTTGATGGAGTTCCTGTAACAGTTACTGCTATTCCAAATGAAGGATATACATTTAATCATTGGGAATCTGATTTTACTACATTGAGTAATGATAAGAATATTTCATTAACCTCGAATGTAGCAGTAAACGACAAATTTACAGCAGTTTTTAACACCTTAAATTTTAGTATGAATGTTTATCCGAACCCAGCCAATAACATAGTTAGTGTGACCTATGAAGTGCCGAGTGAACAACAACTATCTTTAACAATTAAATCGGTAGATGGTAAAACTGTAGCAATATTGGTTCCTCATTCTTCTTTTCAGGAGGAAGGTACTTTTACTATTTCGTTTACAAAACAACAGTATAATTTAGCTGCTGGAACATATATTATTGAATTAAACTCTGAAACATATTCAGAGGCTATTAAATTTTCTATTTTTTAAATTTAGACAGTATGAACAAGAAATTTTTAATTGTATTAATTGTATTCTCTATGAGTATTTTTTCGTGCTCAAAAGAAGAAGGTGAGGGAGGAAGATCTTCAATTGTAGGGCATGTCTTTGCAAAAAATTACAATGCTTCATTTACACAATTGTTATCATCCTATTATGCTCCAGAAGAAGATGTTTATATCATTTATGGAGACAATGAAAATTACGATGATAGAGTGAAAACGGGACCAGATGGAGCTTTCGAATTTAAGCATTTACGTAAAGGGAACTATAAAATATATGTTTATACAAAAGATACCACATTTACAATTGCTTCTGGAGTTGAGGCAATATATGAAAGTGTTGAAATAAAAGACAAAGAAGAAGTAATTGAACTCCCAGATTTTGAGATTATAAAGTAGAAATACTTTTAATATGTCTTAGTCATTGATTCAGGAGTTACAATAACAAAATGAGCCGTACTCTCGTTTTCTGTTTCTAATTTTTCTAAACTTTTTTGTTCCACACAATTTATCGTTAGAATTTTTAAATCTGGATTAGCTTGTTTCAAGTACCACATAATTCCTTCAAAATTATTTGAATGATAAGCACCATTAAAATGAATAAAAGTGCTTCCACTTCTATAATTTTTCATGATAAAATGAGCCATAGTAGCATCTTTTAAGGCTTGTGCTTTTGGCAGATTGTCTCCACCATGCCCGCCAGCCATTTTTTTCATTGCCACATACCCAGGTAGTTTAGGGTCATATTTTATTGGAAGAGGAGCCATGTATTTTTTAGCTTCTTCATTAAGATGGTTGAAAGCTTTAAAACCCTCTCTATAAATCATGTTGGCGTATCTTCTGGGCACATTTGTGGCAACAAATGTTAATTGATTCGAAATTGCAAAATCTAATAATGGGGCATAATCTGTTTTGTCATTCGGCCATAATTTAGCTTCCTTCACAAACGTCTTGTAGTCGTAATGACCTCCCAAATATTCGTTAATGATTAGCTGATCATCAGCTTCATACATTTCAGCACCTAAAACAATATCTTCGTTTATCTGAAAAAAAATATCCTTAGTTAATTCTAACTGAAGCCAATGATTAATTGGGTTATTGTGTAACTCTCCAAACAGAATAATATCTGCCTTCTCAGCTTTCTTTAAAATTTTTTCATAGCTCGCTTTTTTACCTATGTCATCAAACACAACAAAAGCTTTCTTATCACCTTTAAACGATAATGAGATAAGGGCAATTGTTAAAAAGAGAATCAGTTTTTTCGGTAACATTAGTTTTGATCTTAATTAGTTGATTGCGAAGATATTAAAATAAATTTTGATTACAAATTTAAGTAAGTAGTTACATTTTCAAATTCCTCTTATCATTTTACGTGTTTATTACGTTTCGGTTTCATTTTTTCACGCCAGAAAGGGTAAGATTAAAATATTATAGTTCGGATTACCGTTATTTTGAGAAACGTGCAAATGTATCCAAGGGAGGATGCAGAAGTGATTTTTTTAATTGTCGTCATTGCGAAGGAGGTACGACTGAAGCAATCTTATTGTTGAATCGTGAGATTGCTTCGTTCCACTGCGTTTCTCTCGCAATGACGTGGTTAATTATAATGTGTTTGTTAAATCTGTCCATTTAGGATTAATACTTTCAATCAATTGAATCTTCTTTTTTCTTGAACCACCTTTAATTCTTTTTTCTTCTGCAATAGCTTCCTCAATATGTTGAAATCCTTTATAGTAAACTAATTTTTTAAGGTTGTATTTTGCTGAAAAGCTATTAGAATTTAGTTTTTCTTGATGTTCAAAAATTCGATTTTTAAGATTGCTCGTTACACCAGTGTATAAAACTTTGTTGTATTTGTTGGTTATGATGTAGACAGCCCCTCCTCTTTCCATGAACCAATATTACTAATAATTACGTCATTGCGAGGAGTGAGGAACGAGCAACGAAGCAATCTCATTATTGGATAGTTATTTGGTTGAGATTGCTTCGCTCCACTGCGTTGCACTCGCAATGACGTATTTTTTTGGAAGTTTTAAGGAAACGGTAAATAGTTTATGTTACCTCTGGGGCTTATACCGAAAAGAAATTAAATAAGATTGAGAGTTTGATTTCTCAGGAGTAGAGATTTTAAAAACTTCCCATTAAGTTAGTTACCTCTGTGTTTGAGAGCATATCTAATTGATCATAGAGCTTAACTTTTTTACCTCCTACATGTTCACATAAATCAAAATAGGCTCTTCTTTCTACAGGAGAAATTCCGCCTTCAGTTTTTTCCATTGGTTGAAACAATATTTCTGATGATAAAGTGAAAGTTGGCGAACTCCTTCTGCTTTGAACTTCGTTAATAAGAGATGTTAAGAAATTTTCGGCAACAATGAAGTCTGCTAAAAGCAGCCGCTCATTTGAAAAAGGAATTATTGATTTTTGTTTAATAGATTTTTCAGTATTGATATGATTAATTTCAATACAATTAATGAACATTCTAACGTAGAAGGTATTTGATTTGAATAATTTTAACATATTATTTCCTTGTATACTCGTGAACGAACTTACAGAGTTGTTTTACATTTTCAACGGGTGTTCCTGGTAAAATACCATGTCCTAAATTAAAAATATGCCCATCAATTCCTTTTACAGAATCTAATATTTTTTTGGTTTTGGCTTCAATAATGTCCCAATCTGCAAAAAGGGCAGTAGGATCTAAATTACCTTGTACAGCAACTTCGTAGTTTAAGTCTTTCCAAGTTTTAGCTAAGTCGGTTTTCCAATCAATGGCTATCACATCTGGGTTAGCTTTTCGTAAACTAGGAATCAAATGTGCAGAGTTTACACCCATAGAAATTAACGGAACATTTGGGTATTTTTCTTTAACCACTTGTATCATTTTTTCTACATGGGGATAAACGTATTCGTTATAATCATCAATATCTAAAGCTCCCACCCAACTGTCAAAAATCTGTACAGCCATTGCTCCACTTTCTATCTGAAAGTTAAGGTAGTTAGCCATTACAGTTCCTAATTTGTCCATTAACAAATGCCAAGCTTTAGTTTCGTTGTACATAAAAGCTTTCATGGTTTCGTAGTTCTTAGAAGGACCACCTTCAATCATGTAGCTCGCCAATGTAAATGGAGCCCCCACAAAACCAATGCAAGGAACATTTAGTTCTTTTTTTAGAATTGACAATGCTTTTCCAGTATAAGCCATCTCTAATGCAGGGTCAACTACCTTTAGTTTTTCTACATCAGCAACAGTTCTTACTGGATTATGAATTAATGGCCCGTAACCTTTTTTATATTCAAAACTAATCCCCATAGGTCCTAACGGAATTAAAATGTCAGAAAAGATAATTGCCGAATCCAATTCAAATTGGTTGATAGGCAAAAGCGTTACCTCTGCACTAATTTCAGGAATGGTACTAATGTCTATAATGCTGTACTTTTCCTTAATTTTCATATACTCTTTTTGGTATCTTCCAGCCTGACGGGCTAACCATACTGGAGTGTATTCTGTTGCTTCTCTTCTGCAGGCTCTTAAAAAACTATCGTTGAAACTCATTTTTTTATATTTACGTCATACCGAGCGTAGCCGAGGTGCCTTTTGATTTTGTAGTAAAGATTTCAAAAGATTCCTCTGTTCCGTTCCTCTGGTCACTCCAATCGGAATGACATTTATTTATATTATTTTGCCATTTTCATCGCAATATTTATTGCATTAACTATTTTATTAATATCATCATCACTTAAAACCGAACATAAAAACCAAGCTTCAAATTGAGAAGGAGGGATGTAAATTCTATTTTCTATTAATCCCCAAAAGAATTTAGTGAATAGGTCTGTGTCACATTCTTGTGCTTCATCAAAATTGGTGACTGTTTTTGAAGTGAAGAAAGGGTTAATCATTGAACCGAATCGGTTAACCGTTAAGTCAATTCCATTTTCTTCAGCAGCAGCTAATAATGCTTTTTCAATGGTTGCTGCCTGAGCATTAAATTTATCGTAAGGATTTTGAGCTTTAAGTTCTGTTAACGTAGAGATTCCTGTAGCCATTGCAACAGGGTTTCCAGAAAGCGTTCCCGCTTGGTACATTGCACCTAATGGAGAAACCATATTCATAATTTCATTTCTTGCTCCGTAAGCTCCAACAGGAAATCCACCACCAACAACTTTTCCTAAACAAGTAATGTCAGCTTCAACACCTAATAAATCTTGTGCTCCACCAAATTTAGATCGAAAGCCAGTCATTACTTCATCAATAACTAATAGAATTCCAGCTTCTTTTGTTATGCTTCTTAGTTCTTTAATAAATTCATCAGATGGAAGTACAACCCCCATATTACCTGCAATTGGTTCTATAAAAACTGCAGCAATATCATCACACTCAGCAATGTGTTTTTTAACTGAATCAATATCATTGTATTCCGCAATTAATGTGTTTTGCACTGCTTCTTTTGGTACTCCCGCACTTCCTGGAATACTCAATGTTGCTAAACCGGAACCAGCAGCAACCAACAACGCATCTGTATGTCCGTGGTAACAACCAGCAAATTTTACGATGTGGTTTTTATTGGTGTAAGCTCTTGCCAAACGAATGGCACTTAAAATGGCTTCGGTACCTGAATTTACAAATCGCACCTTGTCCATTCCCGGAAAAGCATCGCAAACCATTTCTGCTAAAATAATTTCATTTTCTGTACTCGCTCCAAAAGTAAAACCTGTACAAACTTGTTTTTGCACTGCTTCTACTACTTTATTGTTTCCATGTCCTAAAATCATTGGTCCGTAAGAAAGTACCAAATCAATGTATTCGTTTCCGTCAACATCGTATATTTTAGAGCCATGTGCTCGTTCCATAAATAATGGATTTCCGCCAACAGAGTTAAATGCACGTACAGGAGAATTTACTGCTCCAACAAGATGCTTTTGTCCTTCTATGTATAGTTCTTGTGATTTTGTGTTATTCATTTCTTATTTTTTTGTCATACCGAGCATAGCCGAGGTATCTTTTGATTTATAAGCTAAAAATTTCATCATTAAGAAAATTCCAACTAGGATTCTTAAGGTTAATGATGTATTCTTTCTTTTTTCTACTCCAATTTTTAATTTGTTTTTCTCTAGCTATTGCGTGTTCAATATTTGAGAAATGTTCGAAGTAAATTAATTTATAGCAATAAAATTCTCCTGCAAAAGTATCACTCTTCCCTTTATTTTCTTGATGTTCAAATAATCTTCTTTTTAAATCATTTGTAATACTTATGTATAAAACTGTTTTGTCTGGATTTGTTGTGATATAGACAAAATAGTTATGTTGCATTTTATTTTTCTTCTCGAATCAAAAGATTCCTCTGTTCCGTTCCTATGTCACTTCAATCGGAATGACATAGTTTATTTGCGTTTTAGTATCCTTGCTGCTTCTTTAGCAAAGTAGGTGATTATAATATCTGCTCCAGCTCTTTTAATAGATAGTAATGTTTCCATCATTACTTTTTGTTCGTCAATCCAACCATTCGCTCCTGCTGCTTTAACCATAGCATATTCGCCACTTACATTGTAAGCTGCAATAGGTAAATCAAAATTATTTTTTAAATCTCGGATAACATCTAAATAAGACAATGCAGGTTTTACCATTAAAATGGCAGCACCTTCATCTACATCTGCTTGAGCTTCTTTAATTGCTTCATTTCTGTTGGCTGAATCCATTTGGTATGTTCTTCTATCACCAAAACTTGGCGAAGAATCTGCTGCATCTCTAAATGGACCGTAATAGGCGGATGAATATTTTACAGAATACCCCATTACTGGAATATTATCAAAACCGTGTTTATCTAATTCATCTCTAATTTCACGAACCGCAAAATCCATCATTCCAGAAGGAGCAACCATATCAACTCCAGCCTTTGCTTGAGCCAGTACTTGCTTTCTTAGATTAACTAAAGTTAAATCATTGTCAACATCATTGTCGCATAAAACACCACAATGTCCGTGGTCTGTATATTCACAAAAACACACATCTGCTATAACTTGTAAAGTAGGGTAGTTGGTTTTAATGTATCTGATTGCTTGCTGAATAATTCCATCTTCATTCCAGCTTTCCGATCCTTCGGCATCTTTATGTAACGGAATTCCAAAGAGGATTACAGACTTTATTCCTAGCGCTACAACTTCATCTAATTCTTCATTTATTCGATCTAGCGAATAACGAAAAATACCTGGCATAGAAACAATTTCTTTTTTGATGTTATCAGCTTCTTCAATAAAAAGTGGGTAAATAAAATCAGAAACTTTTAAATGTGTTTCTCTAACAGAGTTTCTAATATCTTCTGTTTTTCTATTGTCTCGTAAACGTTCTGCCATGAGGTAATTTTGAGAGTACAAATATAAGTTTCTTCCATCCATTATAATAATGATTTTTGTCAATTTAGTATTGATTTTTAAAATGAAACTTTCAAAATATATTGAAAGTTCAAAAAGTTTATGTATATTTGTACTATGGAATTAAATGAAGCTAGAGAAAAATTTATACAACAGTGGGGRAGTTTAGGCTCTAACTGGGGAATAAACAGAACGATGGCTCAAATTCATGCYTTGTTTTTAATTACTGAAGAAYTRYTAAGTGCAGAAGATGTAATGGGAATGTTGAAGATTTCAAGAGGAAATGCCAATATGAATATCAGAACATTAATTGATTGGGGATTGGTTTACAAAGAATATCAATCTGGTGAGCGAAAAGAATTTTTTAGAGGAGAGAAAGATATTTGGAAAGTGACTCAACGCGTAATTAGAGTAAGACAACGACAAGAATTGGATCCAATGCTTAATGTATTAACACAACTACAGACAGTAGAGTCAGATAAGAACAATAAAAAGGAAGTAGAAGCATTTACTAAACAGATTAAAGACATTAAATCATTTGCAGAAATAGCAGATAATTCGTTAACCAAAATAAGTGCATCAGAAGAAAATTGGTTTTTAAAAGTCTTTATGAAATTTATGAAGTAGGAGTTATATATTTTTTAATTAAAAGTTTCAATATTTACTGAAAGTTATGAAAAATAAAATTGTAATAGCAGGAGGAAGTGGCTTTATAGGAAAAGTTCTTTCCTCTTATTATAAAAAGAAAGGCTACTTGGTTGTTATACTTACAAGAGGGACTTCTCGATTGGTAGATGGAATTCGATTTGAACACTGGGATGCGAAAACTTTAGGAGATTGGTCAACTTTACTTGAAGGAGCAGAAGTACTGATTAACTTAACTGGAAAATCGGTTGATTGCCGATATACTAAAGAAAACAAAAGATTGATTTTGTCATCAAGAGTAGATGCAACTAACGTTTTGGGAGAAGCTATTAATCAACTCCAAAACCCACCAAAAGTTTGGTTTAACTCCTCTACAGCAACTATTTATGATTATTCATTAACTAAAGCGATGACTGAAGAAGATGGGGATATCGGTAGTGACTTTTCTATGAGTGTTGCAAAAGCTTGGGAAGAAGCATTTTTTAATTCAACAACTCCAAAAACAAGAAAAATAGCATTGAGAATTTCGTTGGTTTTAGGAAAAGGAGAAGGTGTTTTACCTGTTTTAACCAAATTATCTAAACTAGGTTTAGGAGGGTATCATGGGAATGGGAAACAAAAGTTTGCATGGATACATATTGATGATTTAATACAGACTATTGAATTTTTAAAAGGGAAAGAAAGTATTGATGGACCAATTAATTGTACCAGTCCAAGTGAAATTGATAACCAACAATTTATGAAAGCCTTAAGAAAATCCTTAGGAGTTTGGTTTGGAATTCCTACGCCAAAATTTGCTTTAGAAATAGGTTCTTTTTTGATGCAAACAGAATCGGAATTGATATTAAAAAGTAGGTTTGTTAAACCACAACGATTGTTAGATAACGGATTTCAATTTAAATTTACGAATATTGATAAAGCATTAGCAGATTTAAAATGAACAAGCAAAAACATATCATACTATTTGATGGAGAATGTAATTTTTGCAGTTTTTGGGTAAAATATGTTGTCAAAAAAGATAAACGAGATGTATTTCGATTTGCTTCATTGCAATCAGAAATAGGACGAGAATATTTGTTAAAATACAAAATTGATGCAGTAATTGATTCAGTGGTATTGATTGAAAATGATAAAACGTACATTAAATCTACCGCTGCATTTCGAGTACTGAAAACGTTAGGTGGATTTATATCAATTTTTTACGGATTTATAATTGTTCCTGAATTTATAAGAAACTTCTTTTACGATATAATGGCTTCAGTTCGTTATAAATTATTTGGTCAAAAAACTTGTGAATTACCATTAGATGCTAATTACAAAAATAAGTTCTTATGAAAAATCCATTTTTACATACTGAATGGAGAAAACTCATAATGATTAATTATGAGGTTAATCCAGCTATTTTAAAACCTTATTTACCTTTCGGAACAGAATTAGACAGTTGGAATGGGAAATACTATGTAAGTGTAGTGGGTTTTAAATTTCTAGATACTAAGGTAATGGGTATTAAATTCCCGTTTCACATTAATTTTGAACAAGTGAATCTTCGATTTTATGTAAAACGTAAAGTAAAGAATGAGGTGAGAAAAGGCGTGGTTTTTATAAAAGAAATAATAGATAAGCCTATTGTGAAATTTGTGGCTAAAATGCTTTATAAAGAAAACTATGTTCAGCAACCAATGCGACATTCTTGGCAAGAAGATGAAAATCATCTTAATATAAAATACGAATGGAAGCTAAAAGGTAAATGGAATAGTATTGCTGTAAAAACGAATAAAATTCTTAGTGATACTTTGAAAAATTCACAGGAACGATTTATTGCGGAACATTATTGGGGGAATATTCAAATTAAAAAGAATAAATCTTACGAGTTTAGAGTAGAACATCCTGCTTGGAAAATATATTCATTAATTGATTATAGTATTGATATAGATTTTGAAACGGTTTATGGCAAAGCTTTTAGTTATTTACAACATAAAAAACCAAGTTCAGTATTTTTAGTTGAAGGTTCAGAAGTTTCGTTGGGCGATAGAAAATTAATTATTTAAATGATTATTTTTGCATTGTGTATGCAGTTGTAGATATCGAAGCCACCGGTGGCAATCACATTAAAGGGAAAATTATAGAAATTGCTATCTATATTTTTGATGGTGAAAAAATTGTAAATGAGTATTCTACTCTTGTAAATCCTGAAGTAAAGATTGATTGGTATGTTGCTAAACTTACTGGGATTACAAATAAAATGGTGGCAGGTGCTCCAATATTTTCTGAGGTTGCTAAACAAATATATGATTTAGTTAAAGGGAAAATATTTGTGGCTCATGATGTAGATTTTGATTACATGTTTTTAAAAACGGAACTTAAAAAGGCTGGGTTTGATTTAAATGAACCAAAGGTTTGCACCATTAAATTGAGTGGTAAAGTATTTCCAGAAGCCACATCTTATAGTTTAGGAAAATTAAGTGAAGAATTAGGAATACACATACCAAAAGAGGATAGACACCGTGCTGGTGGAGACGCTCTGGCAACTACAAAATTGTTAGGCTTGCTCTTATCTAGTGAGAATTAATTTCTGAGTAGCAATCTCGCCATTTTTAAAAGTTACCTTAACCAAATAAATTCCTTTTGGAATATAAATAGTTGAAATTTTGGTTTCTGTTGATGATAATAGTTGTTGGCCTTGTATGTTTAGTAACTCTGTTTTTATGATATTCTTTCCCTCAATAGTTATAAATTCTTGATTATTAGGGTTCGGATAAATGTTAAAAGTTTGTTTATTTTTTAATTCACCAACACCCACATTGATGATATTACCAATTTGTATTCCGTTAATAATTGAGCCTTCTATTGTCCAGTCGGTATATCCACAGCAATCAACAGAATGATATTCTGATAAACCATAATATGTATTGTAATAGAAACTGCCAGAAAAATCAACCATTTGATAAGGTGTACAACTAGAGGTGTCGTAGAAAACTCCATTAGGACTGTATATCCTATTTAGGATAGAGTCATTCGTTTGGTATATTCCTGAAGATTCTAAGAGATGATTATCGGGAATACCAAGATTAATTGATCTAATTATACTGCTCGGACAGTAAATAGAAGTAGAAAAATTAAGAGCTTGTAGTTTGTTTTGATAATATTTATCAATACCATTAAATTGGGAGCCTGTGCTATAATTTCTTTTATAGTTATATATTACAGAATCTGGAGTTGAAATGACACTAGTAATAGAATCTTTATAATATATGGTTGTATTAGGTTGCTGAATATCATCTGTATAATCATATTGTTTCCAAATAATAATGTCACCAACACTTAAATGAAAATAATCTAAAAATTGTGGCAATTGAAATCCTTCTTGGGTAATTCCAGAGTCTAATCCTATTAAAGGAATTTCTTTAAGCACCGTATAAAATGAAACCCATTGTTTAAGTCCATAATTTTTTGAAAGAAGAATTTTTAAGGTGTCAAATACAGAGCTAATAGGTAATGAATTATTGTAAGCTTGAATAGAAATCAATTTAATGGAATCTGTAATATTTCCAACAATAGTATCTAAATAGATACTATCACAAGTAAATTTTAAGGAATCGTAAGGTAAATTGATGTTATTAAAAGCTGAAAACCACGAGCTGTCTTTTGGTGTTTTGGGAAGAAATAGTATAGAATCTGTTTGAATACCCCATATATCGTAGTTGAAAGCAAAAATGAGTGAGTCAGCTAAAACTATAATCGAATCAGGTCTAATTTTATCAAAATAACTTGTTTGATAAATTGAAGAACTATTATTTACAGCTTCATAACACCCGTTATATCCTAGGGTAGTATAATCAAAATGTAAGATTTGATGTGTTCCAAAATTTACTATACTATCAGCATAATAGATGTTTATGGTTGTGTCTGATGGATATGTAGTTATATTATTGTATTGGTAAAAACTTTTTTGCCCTAAAGGAAAAGGGAACCAGTTTTGTGCATTAGCACTAACAGTAAAAAATAATAATGATAAGAGTAATATTATTCTATTCACAATAGAAATTTATTAAAAATACACCATTAGTTTGTTAAATCAAAATATCGAAAATAGTATTTAATTAACGGTAAGTAATTGATAATTAATGATTGATATCTTTCATTACAAATCGAGCTGTTTGCCTACTTTTTTGTTCTACTAAAATATCTTTGTTTATAGTAACCCTATCTATGGTTTGCTGGTCGTAATGCCTAATGGTTACTAACTCTAAGTTTTCATTATAAAGCACTTTGTATTCTTCTTTTAAAGCATCAATTAATTGCATTGTTTTTTGAACATCAAAATCTACGCAAACGGAAAAACTAATGGCCGAGTTTTGCATCAAATTAATGCGAACACCATGTTTGGAGAATACTCCGAAAATATGGCTTAAATTATCTTCCATAATAAAGGAGTAGTCTTTTGCGGCAATGGAAATAAGCACTTGGTTCATTTTAAAGATAAAAGAAGGAATTAAGGAGTCTCCAGCGGTGTTTTCATTAATTAATGTTCCTTCATCTTTTGGTGATAAAAATGATTTGATGTAAAAAGGAATTTTTTTGTTATGCAATGGTTTTATCGTTTTTGGATGGATTACAGAAGCACCATAATAAGCTAATTCTACTGCTTCATGGTAAGAAATGTTGTCCAATTTTTCGGTGTCACCAAACCATTTTGGATCAGCATTTAACATGCCTGGCACATCTTTCCATATAGTTACACTTTCTGCATTTAAGCAGTAGGCCAAAATACTGGCACTAAAATCTGACCCCTCTCTTCCTAATGTAGTTGTAAATAATTCTGAGCTAGAGGCAATAAAACCCTGAGTAATAATTATTGATTGTTCTTTACTTGAAAATTTAATTTCTTTTTGAGCT
Organism: Flavobacteriales bacterium; assembly: GCA_002402165.1. Taxonomy (GTDB): domain Bacteria; phylum Bacteroidota; class Bacteroidia; order Flavobacteriales_E; family Vicingaceae. The sequence goes on along the minus strand of NVVI01000028.1, from coordinate 2,223 downwards.
AATTTTTTGGTCAGCTCCCAATCAACTTTTGCATTACGGTGTGTATTATTTGTTTGAATAACGCTTCTAACATCTAACCATTCATTATTTATGTTTCCGTTATTTAAATAAGCACTTACAACTTTGGTAGAAAGTATCTCGCCAATAGAAACAATTTGATCATAAATGTAGTCATATTCACGACTTGCTTCATTTTCTATTTCCCATTCTATCTCAACAAAAGTGTTGTGTATTTCAGTAAAAATGGGATGATTTTTATTCTCGAACAAATCGCTTAAAATTTCGGTATGGAAATCTTTCACAGTTTGTAAATTTTCTTGAACTTTCCCATCTTTACTAAGGTATGATTCAACCACTTTTTCTAAGCTATTGGTTGTTTTTCCCATAGCAGAAACAACCACAACTAAACCTGCCTGCCGGTAGGCACGGTCATCTTTATACAATTTAATTATTTCGCCAACATTTCTTACTGCATTGGCATCTTTTACTGAAGCTCCACCAAATTTAAATACTTTCATCTTTATTGCCGGACTTATTCCGGTATCTTTTAAATATACAGATCCCGCATCAAATGCGGGAATAATTAGTTTTAATTAAATCGTAATTTTCCATTAATCCATTCGCTATCCATTTCAGCACTAAATTTTTTATAAAAATTAAGAGCAGGCTCATTCCAATCTAACACTTGCCATGTCATAAGCTTCGCCCCCATCTCTTTAGCCGCCTTAATGGTTGCCTCAAATAAAACTTTACCAATTTTTTTGCCTCTAAATTCTTCTTTAACTACAATATCTTCTAAATACAAACATTTCCCTTTCCATGTAGAATACCTAATGTAGTAAAAAGACATACCCATAATTCCACTCTCATTTTCTGCTAAAATTATCCAATAAAGCGGGTTTTCTCCAAAGCCATCTTCTTCTAATTCTTTGAGCGTAATAGTAACTTCTTCAGGAGCTTTTTCATACAATGCTAATTCTTTAACTAAAGCCAATACTTCAGGTAAATCATTTTTAGTAGCTGATCTAATAGAAAAATCCATTAAGCAAATGTAAGATGAAATTTATTTAACTAAACTTTTTTTATTGGTTATAGTTTACATATCATATTGATATTCAAAAATGGGTATAGATTTATTTCCATTTTATTTTATAGCCTTTTAAAACAGGTATTCCTGAATACATTAGTACTACTCTAAAACCAACATTAGGAGAGAAATTTGTTTCTTTCATTGATGAACGTTGTAATCCATTATTACAATTAGTTCCACCTCTAATTGTTCGTTTTCTAGTTTTTCCATCAACGGGTAATGAGCTAACTTCATATGGATTCCCATTTTTATCAAGCCCCATAAACCTGAGAGAAACTGAACTTGTAAGATCTCCTTTTTCATATAAGTAAGGAGATGCTGTTAAATTTCCACGAGAGGTTTTTTCACTATATTCCTGCTCATCCAGATATTGGTAAGCTGCCAAATCTACATTGAAACCACTATTTCTCATTAAGCTTATAAAATTACTATCTGTTACTTTATCACTAAATTCATCCAATAACCATTCTTTAACACCATTTTCCATGTTAATGATGCCATATTTTGCATGATAGTTTCTGATACAATTATAAGTTAAATGAGGATTGTTTTTATTAAACTGATTAACCTGTTTGAAATATGCGACTGTAAGTTTATGATGATTAAATATAGAATCATTGTTTTTAGTTCTACTTAAATAATTAGCCCAATCAAATAAGTAATATTTTTTTCCAAAATCATTATTTGAGTATTTTGATTTCGTCTTTTTTTTCTTTAATGCTTTAAATTTATCTTGAGAAGCATAAAGCCACTCTTTTTCTGTTGGAAGGCGAAAACCAAAAAATAGAATTCCATCCTTCGTAGATACATTTCTCCATGTATAATTAGGGCGTAAATCCTTAATACCATCTCTCATTTTTCCACTTTCATACTGACCAGATATGTGAGCTTCTGTATTAAATGCGTCTTCATTTTGCTGTCCTGGATAGAATCCAAATAAGCCCGTTTTTATAAGGATGGCTTCATTTAAGATGTTTGTTTTCCATGTAATGTAACGATTATCTGATTCCAATCTAAATTTACTACTGGGGAATGCAGGGCAAACTCATACTTTTATTCTGAGTATTTTTAATAGGTATTGATTGTCCCACCCAGCTTTCAGTCTTTTGCCTTTAACGCCCTGCTTTTCTGTT
>NVVI01000027.1 GCA_002402165.1 Flavobacteriales bacterium | reverse complement strand
TTGTTGGTAATTCATCGGCATCAGATTTTTTTTCAAATATCGGAAAGCTAGCTTTCCGATATTTGTTATCTGTTGCACTTATTGTTTGAACTTAGTTAGTATATTTACCTAATGAGCTTCACCGATAAATACACCAAAGTATTTAAATACCTTTTACCAGCTCCTTTTACAATTGCTATTTCCTTAACTGTAATTACTTTTTTAATTGCTTTTTTTAGTACTCGCCCAGATACTGAAAGCTTTTCGGAATACTCCATTCAACTATTAAAATACTGGGAAGAAGGTTTATGGAACTCAGGTTTGTTAGTTTTCGCCATCCAAATGATGTTAATGTTAGTTTTAGGGCACGTTTTAGCTCTCACAAAACCTGTAAACTACATTATTAGTCTAGCCGTTAAATCTTGCAATAACACCGCTAAGGCAGCTGCGTTAATCACCTTACTAACCGTAATGGTAAGTTTATTCAATTGGGGTTTAGGATTGATTTTTGGAGCCATTTTCGCACGAAAAGTTGCTGAACATGCAACTCAGCTAAAACTCAAAATTAATTACCCCATTATTGGTGCTGCTGGTTATTCTGGATTAATGGTATGGCATGGAGGTTTATCTGGTTCTTCATTAGCCAAAATTGCCGAACCAGGTCACTTAAAAGAAATGATGGTTGGTATATTACCTGAAGAACAAATATTAGCCCTACCAGAAACTATTTCTTATTCTGAAACTGTTTTCTCTGACATGAATATTTTTGTAACTGCTTTGTTGCTTGTTATTTTGCCACTCGCTATGTATTGGATGGGAAAACGAACAATAAACACATTACAAAACGTATCCGATAATGAAGTTAAAGAAACCTTATCGAAAATAGAAGGTGCTGAAAAATTGGATCATTCAGCACTATTTTCCTGGTTTTTTGGAGGGGTCATATTATTCTACGTAGGTTATAAAATAGCTATAGACTATAATTTTGGTTTATGGAATTTCTTTACACCAAACAATATTAATTTACTCTTATTGTCTTTAGCCATAATTCTACATAAAAGCTTTTATAACTTCATAAAGGCGATAGACAAAGCTATTGGTGGGGCCTCTGGAATACTAATTCAATTTCCTCTCTATTTTGGTATTATGGGCATTATGAAAAGCTCAGGTTTAGTAACAGATATTTCCGCCTTTTTTGTTCAAATATCTAATGAAACTACTTACCCTATTTTTACTTTTTTAAGTGCAGGGCTAGTTAATATTTTTGTTCCAAGTGGCGGTGGTCAATGGGCAGTACAAGGTCCAATAATAGTTCAAGCTGCTAACGAGTTAGGAATTTCATTACCTAAAAGTATAATGGCGTTAGCCTATGGAGACCAATTAACCAATATGCTTCAACCATTTTGGGCATTACCTCTTTTAGGAATTACTGGACTTAAAGCAAAAGAAATTTTGCCTTATACTTTATTTTTAATGATAATTGGAACTGTTATTTACTTAACAGGATTATTAATTTTTTAAACCGAAGGCATATCATCTACTGCTTTAGAATCAAGAGAATCTCTAATGCCATTCCCTACTAAAACAAAAGCCAACACCATTAAGATAATAGCAAATCCTGGCAATACTGCTAAATAAGCTTTTCCAGTAATAATATACCCTTTATGCTCTGCTATTATTTTTCCCCAAGTAGCTTGTGGCGGCTGAGCCCCAATTCCTAAGAAACTTAACCCTGCTTCAATGAGTATAGCTGCAGCAAAATTAATTGCAGATATCACAATTACTGGTCCTAACACATTAGGGAGAATGTGTTTAAAAATAATTCTTGCATTTGAAAAGCCTAAAGCTCTACCAGCTTCAACAAATTCTTTCTCTCTCAAACTCAACATTTGTCCTCTCACAACCCTTGCAACTTCAACCCACATTGTTAAACCAACTGCAATAAAAACTTGCCAAGTTCCTTTTCCTAATGCCATTGTAATAGCAATAACCAATAATAGTGTAGGTATAGACCAAACTACATTTATAAACCACATCACAATATCATCTAGCCAGCCTCTATAATACCCTGCTAAAGATCCTAATGTAATCCCTATTGCTAATGAAATAAATACTGAAATAAACCCAACAAACAATGAAATCCATGTCCCAGCCATTAGCCTACTAAGTAAGTCTCTTCCATATTTATCCGTTCCTAAGTAATATTTTCTTGTAACAATATTATTTTTCTTAACAATAGCTATTAATTCTTCAATTGATATGTGTTGCTTACCGCCATCTATTGTGTGAAAATCTAGATAGCCATCTGATTCTGTTACTTCATTATGATCTAATGAATAAGCAATATCTGCTATATTATATTTCTTTATTTGTCCATTATTCACCTTATTTCCTGTATACTTTTCTACAATAAGATTGAACCCCTCAAAGCTATAATCATATATTGGAATTGTAATAAAATCGTTCTCTACACCTTCATTTATGTATTCCCAAACACCTACATGTTTTTTCTCTTGATTTTTTTTAATTCTAAGTAAATCAACAGTAAACCCTGGTTTTTTAGTGGTAATTTCAAGTATCTGATCATTTGCCATAGGGGTACCATCCGGTCGAGCCATTGGCCCAAGTACAGCAACTAATATTGCAAGGCAAATAATAAAAAGACCAAATAAAGAAAGTTTGTTCTTTTTTAATCGATGCCAAGCAATTTGTGTCAACGATTTTGATTCTATGTCTTTTTTTTCTTTACCCATTAAATCTTCTTCCTTTCCATTCAAATTTCATAGTCATTGATATAATCCATATTAATATAATATAAATTGGATATATTATTTGAGCAGGAATAAAATAAATCAACGCTTTTCTCCTATCAAAGAAGTAAGCTACCAAAAATAGCAATATAAAATCAATAAGCCATTTACAAACTAATAAGAATATGAGGATTCCCGTATATTTTTCGACCAATGGGATACCTAAATAGATAAAAATGAGTGAAATATTCTGAATTAGTACAATTGAGCTAAAAAATACAAGTAATTTATCAGAGTAATACCTTGTTTTTGATGACCATCTTAATCGCTGGTTTAAAAAACCCAAAAATGTAGTCTCTGGATTTGTTACTACAGTAAAATCTTGAGTAAATAATCCTTTGATTTTTTTAGCATGTAACTTAAATTTTTCCAGTAAAAACACATCATCGCCAGAAGGAGTATTGAAATTATCAAATCCCCCTACATCAACGTAACTTTTCTTGTAATAGGACAAATTTGCTGCATTATTCAAAATAGATTTTTGATAACCTAACACTCCAAACTCAATTCCTTGAACTGCCAACATATCAAGGGCTTGAAACCAATACAAAAACCCTTTATGCTGTTTAAACACTATTGGACCTAACAACATTTCTGTGCCATTGGTAAAGCTTAAAGAAATATTTAACAGCCAGTTTTTTGGCAAAATACAATCCGCATCTGTGGTAGAAATGATAGAATATTTAGACTTTTCAATTCCATATTTTAAAGCTTCTTTTTTTGAAGAATTATCAATCAAAGAAAACAACTTAATATCTAATTCATTTCCGGCAATAAAATCATTTATTATCTCACATGTACAATCTGTTGAATGATCATTTATAATTATAATTTCAAAATCAATTATATTGAAATTTTGTTTTTTAAGTGATTCTAGACATTTTATTATATTATTATCTTCATTTCTTACAGGAATAATTACCGAAACCTTTTCGACTTCAACACTCCCTATTCGATGTTTAGGTCTCTTCTTAATCTTAATAATCCCAATTATTATCCATGCTACAGAGCAAAAATATACCGTGGTAATAATTGATACTATCCCTATAATATAAATCAATTTTCTTTCATTATTTTTAATTGCCTTAAGTTAAATAATCCCATTAAGGCTGGCAATGCCACATTGATTAGCCAAAGTAAAACAGACGCTAATACAATATGAATGTCCATATCTGAAACAGTGCCAAACACCAATAATGCCACAGACCCCCTCACTCCTATTTCAGATAATAAAATTGTAGGAATAAATGATGTTAGCATAAAACACACTGGTATCAACAATACTTCATTTATTGAAATTAAAACAATATTAAATGCTTTTAAGATTAAATAAAATTGAATAAAAAACACAACATACCTCAAAAAACTAAAAAAAAGCAAATTAATAAGTTCTCGAAATGAAAACGTTGACAAGGCTTTAAAAATTTCTTTCTCTCTAAAATAATTTATCCTATTGAATAGCCTTTCGAGGCTGCTAATTTTAAAATAAATTAATAATAAAATTATTAAACCTAATGTCAAAATTGCAATCAGAGATATAGGGTTAAAAAAATTAAAGAAATGATAAGTTAAAATTAATCCAACTATGCCTAACAACAATGTAATAAGCACTTGGCTAAAACTTGAAACAGCTGTTTTTAACGTTATTTCTTTAAATAAATCCGTATTCAACAATAATGCTCTAGCAGGAATTTCACCAACTCTATTAGGAGTTAATAGTCCCATAGTAATTCCAGTAATAGTAAGTTTAAAACTCTTAAAGATGGATATCATTTCAAGACTTCTTATAGCATACCTCCACTTCATAGCTTCAACCCCCCAATTAACAAACAGCATTAAAATAACAACTACTATTAAACTATAATTAATGTTATCTAAACTAATTTGTTGGAATTGAATTATAAAGTCATCATTTAATTTAATATAAATGAACCAAACTGCCGCTACACCGATAATAATTCTAAGCAGTAAATTAATATATTTGTATAAGTTATTGGTTTTCAAAAATCAAATATTTATTAGCTTCTATTTAATACGTTTAAATTTTATTATTGTTGACTAAAGATAAAATAATATTAGGAATTGACCCTGGAACAAATATTATGGGATATGGCATTATTCATATCAAAAATAATAAAATGGAACTAATAGCAATGGGATCTATAGAATTAAATAAGCTGGAAACTCATTTTTTGAAGCTAAAAAAAATATTTGAGCGAACTCAATATTTAATAGAAGAATATAAGCCTGATGAATTTGCCATTGAAGCTCCTTTTTTAGGTCAGAATCCACAATCAATGCTTAAGCTCGGAAGAGCTCAAGGAATCTCTATGGCTGCAGCATTATCAAAAGAAATACCTGTGAGTGAATATGCTCCAAAAAAAATAAAACAATCAATTACCGGTAGAGGAACAGCTTCTAAAGAGCAAGTAGCTGGAATGCTAAAGAGTTTGCTAAAGCTAAAAAGCTTACCCAAACATTTAGATGCAACTGATGGTCTAGCGGTTGCTGTTTGCCATTATTTTCAGATGGGTAGCCCTACATCAGAAAAATCATATTCGGGATGGAAAGCTTTTATTAAAGATAATCCAAAACGAACCAAATTCTAACCGTTCAAAACACTTTTATGAATTGCTAAAAATTCATCCTCTTCCAATTTTAATTTCGGTTTAGAAAAATTAATATCCTCAATATTATTTATTGGGACTAAATGGATGTGAGCATGAGGAACTTCTAATCCAATGACAGCAATTCCTATTCTTTCACAATCAATTGCTTTTTCAACTTTTTCAGCTACTTTTTGAACAAAAGTCCATAGTCCTGAATAAATATCTTTATCTAAGTCAAAAATATAATCTACTTGCTTTTTAGGAATTACTAGTGTATGTCCTTTAGCTAATGGAAAAACATCTAAAAAGGCTATGAAATTTTCATTTTCCTCAATAATATAAGCAGGGATTTCCTTATTTATAATTTTGGTAAAAATAGAATCCATTATCTGGAGATCTCTAAAATTTCAAACTTCATTATTCCTGTAGGCACTTTTACTTCTGCAATATCTCCAACAGATGTCCCTAAGAGTCCTTCTCCGATAGGAGAATCTACAGAGATTTTCTTCTCCTTTAAATCTGCTTCTTTTTCAGAAACCAAAATATATTCCATTATGGCTCCATTCTCTATATTCTTAATCTTTACTTTTGATAGTATTAATGCTTTAGATAAATCTAATTGTGATTCATCCACAACTCGTGCACTAGAAAGGGCTGTTTCTAATTTAGATATTTTCAGTTCTAATAAGCCTTGTGCTTCTTTTGCTGCATCATACTCTGCATTCTCAGATAAATCACCTTTGTCTCTAGCTTCAGCAATTTGAGCAGAAATTTGACCTCTTTCTACATTTTTCATATGGTCTAACTCCTCATAGAGTTTTTTCAATCCTTCTTCTGTATAATAATTAACTTGTGACATATCTTGTTTATTTAAAATCGAAAAAGAGAACTCTAATTTAGAGTTCTCTTTAACTTAGGAAATATATAATAATTTATCTATAAATCAAATCTGATACCGATACTATGAGTTCCAGAAAAATTCTCGGTGGTTTGATAAGCATAGTGAACACCAAACGTAGTTCCTTTTTTACCCAAAGGAGCTACAAACGATCCACCAAACGCAGGTCCTGTGTAAGCAGAAGTTCTTTTTTCAGAATCAAACCAAGTTCCTTGTTCTAAAACATAACCCGCTCTTAATTTAAACATACCTCTAAAAGAATATTCAAACCCAACTCTATACTGATCTTTAGTGAATGAATTAGATGTAAAGTTTCCAGCTAAAGTAACCATATGATCAGCAGATATTTTTTTACTAGTAGTATCTATAGTAGGTGAAATATAGAAATCATAAGATGCACCAATATTTAATAAAGATGGTAATTGAAATGAAGCAGCTCTATGGTCTTGAGTTGAAGAAATATCAAAACCTGCATTATCATTAGTTTCAGCGAAAGATAGCCCATCACCAGATGCTTTTATTGTTGGCCCTACATTTTTTAATGATATTCCAAATTTAATTTCATCATTATCTCCAGTTACATACCTAATTCCTGCATCAAAGGCATATCCATTACTTGAAACATTAGCAATAGATTCACTAATTAGCTTCACACTAAGACCACCGGAAATACTATTAGAAAATGTCTTAGCAAAACCGATATCTATGTTTGTAAATGTAGGAGAAAAGGTTCCTATTCCTCCCTCCGGAAGGTCTACTTGAGTAATATCAATGTCMCCAAAATYCATAGACATWACTGAYAAYCCAAKAACAGMWGTTTCTCCTACTCGTTGAGAAAGWCCAAAAGTRTTAATGCTTATATCACTTCCCACAAAATATCTTTTATGRTTTACCAACACTTCTGTTTTYCTTGTAAATGCCAWACCAGCAATATTCATTGCCATAGCCTCTAGACCAGTTACAGAAGCTGTATTTGCACCAGCAAAACCAACACTTTGTGTCCAAGGGTTAATTAGTAACTGTGATGCCCCAGCTTCACCAGCTCTATCTTCATTACCTCCAACAACAGTAACGGAATAACTCATAACCACTAAGAGTATTATCGATATTTTAAGCTTTCTCATATTTATAAATATATTGTAATTATTCAATAATTAATTTTAAAATCCGTTCAAATCAGTAGGTTTCATAACTCCGTACCATTTGAGTGTTCTTTCTCCGATATCTGGCACCATAACATGTATTAAATACACACCGCTTGCAACAGGTATATTTACTTGATTTTTCAAATCCCAATCAAGGCTTGTTTTAGCGTCTCCTTTTAAGAATCTTCTCATTAATGTTCCATTTACATTGTAAATAGAGATAGTACATTCTTCTGGTAAATTGGTAATTTTTATTCTATTGTCCAATTGACCAGTTTCATATTCAGAATAAGCATAATAAGGATTAGGAACCACGTTAATCAATGCCAAGGTAGAATCCATTGCACTCATATTTCCTAGTTCAACTTCCATTCCTGTCATGTCAAATTGGTAATAAGGTAATCCTAAATTAACTGTTGAGGTGGTTGGAAAATTTTCGTAAGGTTTGTCTACCCTTAATTTTACTTTAGCTGTAGTCTCCAATAATGTACGACCTTCTTCTAGCATTGGAATACCTGCCCATATACAGGACTTGAATGCTTTCATTTTATCAATATCCAATAAACTTGACATTTCTGTATGCAAATCTGCACAACCATCATAAGCTGGTAATAATCCCATTGGTCTAAAAATATACACATAATGCTTTCCTCCCATTATCAGCTCATTATTTGCTCCAGCTACTACTGTAGAAGTTGGATTCCAGATCATGTCTTTTCCATTTTCTCCAGATAACCAACTATCTTCAGCAAAGGCAATATTTAATCGCTCTCCTGTTTCTAAATTAATCGCATAACCAGGAAACCAGCCCAATCCTATTGTTCCACTTCCATCAGGATTTCCATTAACATCAACACTTGGAGAGTTTCTTAATTCTATGTGTTTTGCCCCCCCCTCTGCCAAAGCATCATCATTTCTAGCTTCTAACACCATGGCTCTACTCCATTTACTTTTATCACTTGTAAATACAATATCTACAGATGAAAGATCTTTAAGTAAAATAGTTGTAACAGAGGCTCCCTTAAACAAAGGAAGGCCTACTGCATCCTGCATCTCTGGGCCTGTTGGTGGCAGACCTGTTTGTGTTCTAACAAAAGATACCAATCGATAAGGTGACCATGTTCTATCAATCATATTTTCAAAATCTTGCTTAGGGTCTTGAGCAGATCCATTGACATAATCATCATACGCATCTAATACATAAGGATTCCCTGTCCCAAAACTAGCTTCTCCTGAACGTATCCAGTTCTCATCGGTTTGTCCCTCTCTATCTCTATAACCTCCTAACCATTTCAATGCTGGATCTCCGTACTCTATACTTGAGCCAATCACCCCATTTCCTAAGTCTTTATTAACTCCAGGATTTACTACTTGCTTAATGGTAATTGACAACCCATGGGCTAAAATTAGTTGCTCATTTTCTAGAGAAATCAACTGGTCAGCATTTACACTATCTCCACTAGGAGTATGTAAAGTCCAATAAGCATCTCCTAAACTTAGAGGAGTAATGGTGTCTTTAAATTGCACCCTGTATTTTCCGGCYTGAACCATTAAYGGATCTATTACTTTTACTTGTATTGGTCCGCTTCCTGATTTATAAACAGGAAAATCAGCAAAGCTATTAGCAACAATAAAGGCTTCTGATGCTGCGGTCAACTCCAAATCATTCCCTCCATTACCTTGTCCTTCTATCCTCATAATTTGAGGCATATCTCCATATTCTGAATTAGCTATCGTACCACCATTTTCTGGAGCAGGGTTGTGAGGAATGGCTGAAAAAGAACGAATTCCTTGTCCTCCCGCCATTTTTCTACTACCAATGTAAGGCTCTTTTTGACCATCCAATTTTAAAGGATCGTTAGGATCATATTTTTTAAACTCGTTATGTCCATAAGCAACAGCCATGTAATAATACGTTTTATGGTTTACTAACCGTATATCTCCTGTTGCAAATAAATCATTCTTAAATCGGAAAGAATGTTTAATTCCCTCATCTTTTCCTTCTACCATTACTGTTGGGAAGTTGACCTCTAAATCTTCACTATATATATGATTGATTAAAGTAGTAACTCCATCTTTTAAATCTACTTGCGCAGCCAATCTTGATACATCTGGATTACCAAGCTCATTAACTGTAATTAATCCATTTTTAACTTGATAAATTTGATATCCTTGAAACTTATAAAATTTTAGCGTATCCTTATCCGCATCTGTTGGATAGWAAATCCCVTCTAACGTATCTGGAATAGCAATAAATGGATTTTTTTGATTAAAAGACTCGTTGTAATTATTAGAGATACTTCTGTTGGTTAAATACAAAATAAGCTCTCTATCTAACTCTTGAAAAGTAAGGTCTGGAGCATCAGGACCTTCGGTAATTTTAAAACAATTATCAAACAAAGCTTGTGCTTTATCATCGGCAACTTTTAAGTTTTCTATAGAAGCCCAGTTGTCACCAGAGACTGCTCTAGCCCATACAACCCCAATTGTTAAATCGTTTACTGCTCCAGGTTCTAAAGTAAATGGACCTGCCGATTGTAAAAACCTTCTATCACTTGGAGGATTACCTTCATTAAATTCTGACCAATCTGTAGGAGAAGCATTTTGACCTTGTGTACTCCAAAACAAGGGATCAGAGTCTCCAGGAAACATAATGTCTGCTTTAATAGTTCCTCCCCCACTAAAATGACCATTTCCTCCCCAAACCATGTTTGAGCCATCTTTCCATAGACCTCTAAGATAATTGTAATGATCTAATGCACTTTGTGGTGGCCCATCACCAGAAAATTGTGCTGGATTACTATAATAAACAAATTTACGCATTCCATAACGCTCATTATCTATAATACCATCACCATAACCAATTCCTAACCCGGGATAAGGAATACCGTTAGAATCAATCGCATCTTGCACAATTTGAGTCAACGGATTATCTATTCCGTCAGAATCAGCATAAGGTCCTTCAAAAAAATCTATACCAACGGCTGGGGGAGTTGTTCCATAACCTTCTGTCCCATTTGCACTTTGGTCATTAGCATCACCATTGTAGCAATAGCCCAACCCTCTTTCAGCATCACAACCAACATAATCATCTGTAAAACCTCCCAAATCAGCATCTACCCATTGCCCAAAATAGGTTTCTGTCAACGTAAATGTTGACCTGTTTATCATTTCATAGTTGTAAAARGTCATGTTGTTTACCTCATCATTAGTGGCAAATGCAAAAGCTTGACCCCTTATTTCCATCCCAATGGATGGCCCCCCTGCTTCAGTATGCACATTCCCTTTATCATTAAATACAAACCAAATTGTTGTATCTCCAAACAATCGAACATCCCTAGTTGTTCTACAATCAATATCCCCAATCAAATCGTACTTTGGATAATCTCCAGCACCAGGATCATAAAAATCATCCCCATCTCGATCAAAAAACGGAGCTAAATGCCAATCTTCACCATTAGCAGGATTCCCATGAGCAGGCCAATTTAAGATAGCATTAGGAATGGTATATCCAGGGTAATCATCAACCTGAGTTGTAGTGCCATTTGCAGCATCATCAATCCCTGCTTGATACCAAGAATTAAACAAATCAATCATTGTGCGAGACACTCCATAAAATTTATCATAAGCAACACAAGTTGCCACATCAATTTCAGCAGTAGATGTATTTAAAGGACCAGGCCAAAAATCATTTCCTGAACTTCTAAAGGTAACTGCAGCAATTTTTAACTGACCGTTTACATCTTGTCCACCCATCCACAATGCACCAGCATAAATAGAAGTGAATTTAGGATCATCGGTACTACTTCTTTTAGGAATTTCATAATCAGCAATCCCATTTGCCCTATCTTGCCACATACTTCCTCCTGTATTTTCTAAAAGAGCTCTAACATTATTGAGCTGAAGTGTTTCTAAAGCAACTGCTGATGCACATCCCGCTGTAGGAGTAGGATTCTTTCCACCACTCTTATTCCCACTCGTATCTCTACGAGAATAAACATTTGTTACCGCCAATATTGCAACAAATATTAATGCACTTTTGTTTAATGTACTCATCACGTTTCGCATATTATAATATTTTCAAATTAAAAATTTAATTGTAATCCTAGTCTTATTCTTCTTGGTAGAGCATAATTTGCTCCATTGTTAACCTTAGCAGAATATAAATCTCTAAAGGATTCTTCAGAAATTTGGTTCTCAATAAATTTTTGTTGATAAGATGCTGCTAAGAAGCCATCGTCATCAGCATTACCTGTTGCAGCATAAACACCTAAAATATTTCTAGCATTTAAAAGGTTTAAAACTTGCACATAAATATTCAAGGTTGCCTCTTTTTTGTCTCCTTCTTCTCCTTTACCCCATTTTAAATTAACAGTTTTATCAACTTTAAAATCAAACGTAGTGGTAAATGGTAATCTAGCAGCATTTAATTGTCCCTCTATATCTGAACTCCCTTCTGATGTAGCGAGAATTCCTGATCCGTTGGATCTAGAACGTTTAGTGTATGGTGTTCCAGAACCTGCTCTCATTACTAGATTTAACCCCGTATTTTGCAATATATCCTTACCAAATAAAACTGGACCATTATAGCTTTTTTTAGAGCCATATCTATAATCAGCAGATACTAATATTCTATGTCTTTGATCAAAAGATAATGGAATTAATGTTCTTAAATTTCCTTGACCCGAAGACACTAAATTTGCCGAAGTTGTTGTGCTTGAACCAGTTCCATCAGCAAATTGCAATGTATAACTAACTCTCATAGACATATTCCCCCTAGTTCTTAGGTCATAACCAACTGTTAACCCTTTAACGGTACCAAAATCTAGATTCTCGTATGTAAAATAATTGCCAGGATATGCTCCTATTACTTGAGAAATTTGCACTTGGTCTCTCAATTCCCTATAAAAAGCAGAAATTTTAAGTGCAGAGTAATTATCCAGTTTTTGTTGAAATCCTAATTCATAATCAATTGTTTGTTCAGCTCTCAAGTTTGGATTATTAATTGTGTTCCCTCCATTATTAAATAACAAGTAACCAAGTAAATCAAGTCTATTATTACTCTCTGGACGTTGTGTTAATATATCATAATGAGCAAAAAATAATGCTTCATCTGATATAGGAAACGAAAATGCAATTCTTGGAGATATGTTTACTTGGGGCTTATAATCCTCAAATGACTCTCCACTCAAATCAGCAAATACATTGTTTTTTTCTGGAGTTACCAACCAAGGGTTTGGCACTCCTGTGGAATGCAAAACAGAAGGATCAGAAATTTCTGTTCCATCAGCTGTGTACCATACATTACCATCTCTATACCCTACAACATCTCCTGTAGTAGGATTAGTAGCATCTGATACATATACTACAAAATCATCACCAATGATTGAACTTTCTGGAACTAAGCCATCAATTTCTCCAACAGTTTTAACAGGAAACATTGAATACTTATCTTTCAAAACAGATTGATTTGCATCAAATCTATCAATTCGAACTCCTATGTTGAATATCAAATCATCAAAAGAAAACTTATCTTGTATAAATCCAGCTACATAAATAGGCCTAAACGCACCATTTTCTCTAGTCAAATTTCCATTATCATCTCGTTTATTAAAGAAGTCATCAAGGCTTGGGGTTCCTGATAGCTTCTGTCCAGTATGGTCATAACCAAAATAATTAACAAATTGTCCACCTCCATCAACTAACAAATTGTCAGCTGAAAACATATCTATACTCCATACCTCAGGACCATAAGAATCAAAATCAATCCAATCTAACCCATCAGCAGCTAATCCCAATTTTTCTCTTAACTTCTCATCAAAAGTATTTTGATTTGCTCCATCATAAAACTGTTGAATTGTATAATCATATAGTGGACTCTGAAAATTTGCCCCCCCTCCCGTAGAACTAACAAATGTTGAATCATAAGTTCCTACAGTAAAATCTCTTTGTTCAAGATGCGTATTCGTTAAACTTCTTCCTAATTCCCACAGGCCAATTGGATTAACAGAGTAAATTCTATCAACCCTCTGTTCGTATTCAAACCCTAGTTTAATAGCATGGTTACCTATACTTGCACTACCTTGAGCAGAAACTCTAAATTGCGATAAATCATCAACCCTGTAAGTATTACTTTGAGTTCCCATAGCAGAAAATAATCCATAAACATCGGAAGGACTTTGCCCATTTATTATAGTATTTGTTTCAACATTTGTTCTGGTATCCAAATGCCCAATAGGGTCATTTGCAAAAATATCATAGTAATTACTTGTGTAGTTAGCTAAAATAGGGTTTATATCATCTGGTTCAAACAAATATGACGTTGTTGCAGTATTCGAAATGTTTTGATTAAAAAGCGAATGATGAACACTCCCATCAGGATTGAGAATATCGAAATTAGTATTTTCATCCCAATTTACTTGTCTTATTGAGGTAAATTTACCTATATAGCCATAGTTAGATAATTCGTTTTTATGATTTTTGTTTTGGTTGGTAGAATGGAAATTAGAATAATCTACTTGAAAAGTAATGAAAGCATCCTTTATTAATGAAGGATTTTCTTGATCAGTAGAATTAGTAAATCGTTGCGTAAACCTACCAAAAATCCGCCATGTTCTATCAATAGTTTGAGAATTATTTTGGAAATTAAACATCGAAAAATTTCTACTGTAATTATTCGCATCTCTATAATCAAAAGAACCCCCAATTGTAACATTGGTTGTCTTTGAAGTTGTTAAATCAATTTTACCTGCAAGGTTTAACGATTTTCTTGACACATTTAATCTATAAGGTTGTTCTTCAATATCAGAAGCTGTTACGTAACTAGCATTATTAATTACACCACCTATATCACCTAAATCTTGGGTAAATGGAGTTTCGTTTAGTTCTAGCATTAATTCATCATTAACCCTATAAGTCCCTCCAACAAAAGGTCTTGGATCAAGTTCATGCTTACCCTCACCAGATAAGAAAAACCCCACAAGTGCTTCTTTTTTATTCCCAGCAGAATCTTTTCTAGTTAAAAGAGGTCCTGAAATACTAAATCCTACTAGATTAAATCCAAATTTATCTAACCCAATAGCATCGTTCCCATTTTTAAAACCAGAACCAGTATATTCAATTCCTCCAAACCAATCTTTTGTTGCTCCTCTAGTAGTAATATTTACAACACCTCCCGTTACATCACCAAACTGAGCAGGAATACCACCAGTAATTACCGTAACTTGTTGAATTGCAGATTTAGGTAAGTTTTGAGTACCCCTCACTTTTATTCCATCAATGTAAACATCTGTTCCACTTGACCTTGACCCTCTAATGCTTAAAGCATTGCTTCCGTCATCTTGAGAATACACCCCACCAATAGTAGCAGCGATAGCTGCTGCAGAACGACCTGGCATTTTCTTAATATCTTCAGCCGTTACTGTTCCACCCGAAGATGTTTGATCTTTACTAATTAAAGGAACCTCATATTCTATTACTACAAATTCATCCAAATTTTCTGCTCCAGAAGAAACCCTAATATCTGGAATAAATGTTATTCTTCCTCCAGTAACTACTACATCAGCTATTTTAATAGGTTGATAGCCAACATACGTTGCTTGTACATCATATTTTCCAGGTGTTAAAGCCGTAAATGTAAATTTTCCATCAAAATCAGTCATAGTTCCCGCTACTTGAGAACCTCCTTTCATAAGTACAACATTTGCAAAAGGCAATGGTTCTCCATTATCTTTATCAAGCATTTTTCCTTTTATAGTTCCACCTGATTGTTGTGCAACAGCAAAAGAAACTGTAAATAACACAAATACTAGAACAGCTAGTTTTTTTAACATATTTTGAATTTTAATTTTTTATTTCGTGCAAATAAAGAGGCGTAAAAATAGAATATAAAACTTGGATACCAAATTATTTTAAGTAAAAATATTAATAGTTTTTGAGATTATTACTACAGATTTTATAAACGGTTAAATTTTAGAACAAAATAACTCCATCTATTAAAATTAAAGGAAAGAAAAAATATTGAATATTAGCTATAAAAATCAGTTTCCGCCACTACCATCTCCATTATCATCACCAGTACTATCCCCATCATCGTCATCCTCATTATCATCTCCTCCTATTACCCTTTTATTGCCGTTTGGGTCATCATCACCTGACCCACCACCTTCAGGAGAAGATCCACCCTCCTCAGGAGCTGATTCATCAAACTCAAAATTTTCATCATCAACAACCGCATTTAAGGCTCTTTGGTTTAAATCTAACACTTTTTGATGAGAGCTACCAGTAGAAACAATGTCTGAATCTTCTGAATACGGAACTGGTTCTCCGCCTTTATGACAGGAAATAGCTACTAACATTAGGAATGCTAGTAAAATAGATAGTCCATATTTATTAATCAAACGACTCATTACGCACAAATATACGATTTTTTAACAAACTTATCTCTTAAACTTATAGTAAATATCGTTAAAAAAAACAATTTATTGCCAAAAGTATGCTTTAGAAAAATTAATCTTTCAAAATATATTCTTGAATTATTTGTTACTTGTTTATTTTTACAATCAAATTTGATGAAAATTGTATACATATTATTATTTCCATTTTCGCTTATATATGGCTCAATCCTATATCTGAGAAATAAGTTATACGATTGGAATCTTTTCAAATCGACAACATTTGATTTTCCCGTAATATCAGTTGGCAACCTAACACTTGGAGGAGTTGGAAAAACTCCACATATAGAATATTTAGTTCGTTTATTAAAAGAAGAATTTAAAGTTGCTACTCTTAGCCGGGGTTACAAAAGAAGCACTTCGGGTTTTCACTTATCTAATAAAAATTCAACAGTTACTGATATTGGTGATGAACCTTTACAATACAAATTAAAGTTCAATCAAATTCTTGTAGCTGTTGATGAAAAAAGAGTAAATGGGATTAAAAAAATTAGAGAAATCCATCCTGAAACAAACGTAATATTATTAGATGATGCATATCAACATAGATCGGTAAAACCAGGAGTTAACATTCTAATTACTGATTACAGTGAGTTATACATTAATGATTTCGTAGTCCCATCAGGAAAATTAAGAGAGTGGCATTACGGAAGTAAAAGAGCAGATATTATTATTGTTTCTAAAACAAGTAGTGTTTTACCAGCTAGAGACCAAAGAAAAATATTAGAAAAATTAAATCCGAAACCTCATCAAAAAGTCTATTTCTCTTACATAAAATATGATAGTATTAACCCTTTTACCGATGCAGCTATTCGCTCACAAAATGAAGTTAACGAGCACTTTTCTATATTACTACTAAGTGGTATTGGGAAACCTGAACCTCTTTTTCATAAATTAAAAGATGAGTATAACTCTGTAGAACACATTAAATTTTCTGATCATCATAACTTTACATATTCAGATGTTATAGATATTAGAAAACATTACAAAACCTTACATGGAAATAATAAAATAATAATTACTACCGAAAAAGATATAATGCGATTATCTTTGCCAAAAATTTTAAACCAATTACAAGATATTCCCATTTTTTACATTCCGATAGAAATTTGTTTTCACGGTAACGATAAAGAGGAGTTCGATAAACAAATATTAGAATATGTTAAAGAAAATTCAAGAAACTAAAGCTTTTTTAGAAAGTAAAACAACTATTAACCCATATGTGGGAATAGTTTTAGGAACGGGATTAGGAAATCTTTCTACTGAAATTATAATTGAAAGTGCGATTCCTTACAGTGATATTCCAAACTTTCCAGTTTCAACTGTTCAAGGACATAATGGCCAATTAGTTTTTGGGGCCATAAACAATGTGCCTGTTGTAGCAATGCAAGGAAGATTCCATTATTATGAGGGCTACTCACTCCAAGAATGTACTTTTCCTATTAGAGTAATGAAGGCTCTTGGAATTACTAATTTGTTTTTAAGTAATGCAAGTGGTGGTGTAAATGCTAACTTTGAAATCGGTGATATTATGCTCATTACCGATCACATTAACTTATTACCTGACAACCCATTAAGAGGAAAAAACATTGATGAACTAGGCCCTCGTTTTCCAGATATGAGTGAGCCTTACGACATTGATTTAAGAAATCATGTTTTAAATATTGCTTCTGAAAACAACATTAAAATTCAACAAGGAGTTTATGCTGCACTTTCGGGACCAACTTTTGAGACTCCAGCAGAATATAAATATATGCAAATTATTGGTGCTGATGCAGTTGGAATGAGTACTGTACCTGAAGTAATTGTAGCCCGACATATGGATTTACCATGCATGGCTTTATCAATTATTACCGACTTAGGAGTAGATGGAAAAATAGTTGAAATTAGCCATGAAGAAGTTCAAGAAGTTGCTAAAGCATCTGAGCCAAAAATGACTTTAATAATTAAAGAATTATTAGCTCAAATTTATGCTTCTGAAACCGCTATGAAATAAATTTTTATGAGTGTTTACGATAAATATAAAACTGTAATTGGATTAGAAATTCATGCACAGCTTTTAACCAAAAGTAAAGCATACACATCTGACTCAACTGAATTTGGAGCCACACCAAATACTAATGTTAGCCCTATTTCCCTTGGGCATCCTGGCACATTACCAAGACTAAACAAGAACAACATTGAATATGCTGTTCGCTTAGGATTAGCTGTAAATGCTGATATTAGGAAACGTAACGAATTTGCTCGTAAAAATTATTTTTATGCCGATTTACCAAAAGGATATCAAATAACTCAAGACACCACTCCTATTTGTAATGGTGGCTCTATTACTTTATTCCCTAATACTGATAAAGAAAAGAAAATAACCATTACTCGCATCCACTTAGAAGAAGATGCAGGAAAAAGTATTCACGACCAAGATCCCTATAATTCTTTAATTGATTTAAACAGGGCTGGCGTTGCCTTAGTTGAAATTGTTTCTGAGCCAGAAATAAGCTCTGCAGAAGAAGCTTCTGAATATGTATCTCAAGTAAGAAAGTTAGTGCGTTATTTAGAGATTTGTGATGGCAACATGGAAGAAGGAAGTTTGCGTTGTGATGCAAATGTTTCTGTAATGCTGAAAAATGCCACTGAGTTAGGAGAACGTACGGAAACCAAGAATATGAACTCTATTAGAAATATAAAACGAGCGATCGATTTTGAAGTAAAAAGACAAATAGATGTTTTGGAGGCTGGCGGAAAAATCAATATGGAAACTAGGAGTTTTAATGCTATTGATGGTTCTACATTTTTAATGAGATCGAAAGAGGAGGCACACGATTACCGGTATTTCCCTGAACCAGATTTACAACCTACGAATGTAGAAAAAGAATACATTGAAAAGATTAGAAAAACGTTACCTCAATTACCTAACGAACTCTTTAAGTATTATACCCATGAGCTAAACTTATCGGATTATGATGCTAATATTATCATTGAGACAAAAGCAATATCACTTTTTTTTAATGAATTAGTTAAATTAACAAAAAACTACAAAGCTGCTGCCAACTGGATTAATGGCCCTATCAAAACTGTTCTTAATAAAGAAGCTTTAACTATTGTTGAGCTTAATGTAAAACCGATTGATGTCGCAGAAATTATTCAGTTAATAGATGATGGTAAATTCAATCGCTCAGTTGCAGAGCAAAAAATTTTCAAATTAGTAACTAATGGAAATGAATCTGTTACTGAAATAGCCAAACATCTTGCTGAAGAATGGGGACTTTCTCAAGAAAGTGGTGATGATGTAATTGCTGATTATATCAATCAAGTTATTGAACAAAACCCAAATGAAGTTGAACGTTATAAAAATGGCGAAAAACAATTAACGGGGTTTTTAATGGGACAACTAATGAAAATATCTAAAGGAAAAGCCGATCCAAAAAAAGCCAATCAACTACTAAGAGATAAACTCAGCTAAATTATTGAGCATGAAAAAAATCATTTTACTTTTAAACTTAACTATTTTATTWTTTGCTTGTGAAAGCGAACAAAATAATAACATTTCTGTTTCTGGAAACATTACCAACATGCAAGAAGGTGATGAGATTTATTTAGATTATTTAAGCCCAAAACAACTTTACACTAAAGATACTGCCACTATAGATGATGATGGAAATTACAGCTTTAGTTATCGCATTGAAACATTAGGATACTATAGATTAAGAATAAATAATATAAACTTTATCAACCTTGTTCTTAATGTTAACGAAACACCTAAGATAAATGGTGATGGAGAAAATATAATGGACACTTATACTATTGAAGGGTCTGATGAATCCAATAAATTAAAAGAATTCCAATTAGCTTACAAAACCAATAATTGGAAACAAGATTCWATTAAACRWGTTTATCAATCYAACCCTAATAATCCCATTTTATATGCTCAATTACAACAAGCTAACATTAAAGCTATTTCAAAAATGAACAACACTTTTATAAAATTAATAAATGAAAATCCTGGTTCATTAGTAAGTTTAGCAGCAGTTCAACAACTGGATCCAAAAGCTAATTCAGATTTATATAAAAAAGTAGATGAAGCCTTGGCTAAAACAATGAATAATAGTCCTTGGTTTACTGATTTTCATAAAAAAGTAGAAAGCATGGTTCTTTTACTTATTGGTGATCCTGCACCAGATTTTACATTAAATAATACTGAAGGAAATCCTATTTCTCTATCATCCTTAAAAGGTAAAATTGTTTTAATAGATTTTTGGGCATCATGGTGCAGACCTTGTAGAGCAGAAAACCCAAATGTTGTAAAAGCTTATAAAAAATACAATAAAAAAGGATTTGATGTTATGAGTGTATCACTAGATGGAATGCCTCGACAACAAAATGCCAAGCAAAATTGGTTAGATGCTATTGAAAAAGATGATTTAATATGGAAAAACCACCTTAGCGATTTAAAAGGTTGGAGTTCTTCAGTTGTTCCAATGTATGGCATTGAAGGAATCCCGTTTACTCTTCTTATAGATAAAGAGGGCATCATTTTAGGGAAAAATTTGAGAGGAGAAGCTCTAGAAAATAAACTAGCAGAACTTTTTTAATATTAATTTGAAACATCTACTATCAATATTACTAGTAATACCAACATTCCTTTGTTTTTCTCAAGAAGAAAAGCCATATTTTCAACAGCAAGTAGATTATAGTATTAATGTAGAATTAGATGACGAAAAACACGAATTAATAGCTTTTGAGAAAATTACTTATACCAATAATTCTACTAAAACATTATACTCTATTTATTTTCATATTTGGCCAAATGCTTATAAAAAATATAACTCAGCATTAGGCAAACAACAATTAGAAGATCATAACACTAAATTATATTTTGCACCAGATAGTTTACTTGGGTTTATAGATGGGTTAGAATTTAAAATTGGTGATGAAATTTTACAGTGGAGTTACCTTCCGGAAAACGAAGATATATGCACAGTTGCCTTACTAGACCCTCTCAGGCCAGGAGAAACAGTTGAAATAACAACACCTTTTATTGTTAAAATTCCTAAAGGGATATTTTCTAGGCTAGGACATATGGGTCAATCGTACCAAATCACTCAATGGTATCCAAAACCCGCAGTTTATGATAATGATGGTTGGCATCAAATGCCCTATTTAGATCAAGGGGAATTTTACTCAGAATTTGGAACTTTTGATGTTTACATTACCCTTCCAAAAAATTATGTGGTAGGTGCGACAGGTGATTTAGTTAACGGAGAAAAAGAATTAGATTGGTTAACTAATATTGCCGAAAAAACTGCTTTAATAAAAGAGTTTGATTATGATGATATGAGTTTCCCAGCATCAAATGATACTACAAAAACACTCCATTATCACCAAGAAAAAGTTCATGATTTTGCTTGGTTCGCAGATAAAAGATACCACGTCTTAAAAGGAGAGGTTGAATTACCCCATTCCAAAAGAAAAGTTACTACATGGGCTATGTTTACGAACAATGAAGCTAACTTATGGAAGAAAAGTATTGAATACATAAATGATGCTACTTATTATTATTCGTTATGGAATGGTGATTATCCTTACAATCATGTTACTGCTGTTGATGGAGCATTAAGTGCTGGAGGAGGAATGGAATATCCTAACATTACTGTTATTGGATCGTCAGGAAATGCTTTTGGATTAGAAACAGTAATTATGCACGAAGTTGGTCATAACTGGTTTTATGGAATTTTAGGTTCTAACGAAAGAGACCATGCGTGGATGGATGAAGGCTTAAACTCTATGAATGAAAATAGATACATTGAAACAAAATACCCAAACAGAGGCATAATGTGGTCTAAAGAAGACATAGAAAAAAATAGTTTATTAAAATGGTTTGACTTACTACAGTACAAACACAAATCATCATACTATTATGGTTACCTTCTAAATGCGAAAAGAAATAAAGATCAAGCCATTGAAGTACACTCTGCCGAATATACTTCTTTAAATTACGGAACCATTGTTTACGGAAAAACCGCCATTGTTTTTGATTATTTAATGGCTTATTTAGGTGAAGAAATGTATGATAAATGCATGCAACGATATTTCGAAGAGTGGAAATTTAAGCATCCTCAACCAAATGATTTGCGTAAAATTTTTGAAGAAGAAACGGATAAAGATTTAAGTTGGTTTTTTGATGGATTAATCAAAACTACCAGTAAAATTGATTACAAAATTGCTGGTTCGAAAAAAGATACTGCTAATCTAGAAAACATTTTATTAAAAATTCGAAACAAAGGGAAAATACATGGACCTTTTTCTATCTCTGGAATAAAAGATGATAAAATAGTTAGTACCCAATGGTACGAACCAATAGGTAAGAAAAAATTCGTGCAATTTAAAAAAGGTGATTTTGATAACTACAGAATTGATGCCCAGCTAGACATTCCAGAAGTAAAACGTAAAAACAATACCTTAAAAACAAAAGGTTTATTAAAAACAACTGAACCATTGAGGCTGCAATTCATAGGAAGTGTAGAAAATCCCGATAAAACACAACTGTTCTTTACCCCTATTGCAGGCTGGAACATGAATGATAAAGGAATGTTAGGTATGGCTTTTTATAATTCTCTAATACCCTCAAAAAAGTTTGAATATATCATTGCTCCTCTTTATGCCCCAAATTCTGAAAATATAAATGGATATGCTAGTACTTTCTATCATATTTATCCGAACTCCTTATTTCAAGAAATAGAAATTGGGGCTAATGGAGCTTCTTTTTCTTACCTTAGAGCAAATAGCAATCAAAATAGTTCAGGTAAAGAAATTTTAGAATATTATAAAGTTACACCTACCTTAAAATTTACATTTAAGAAAAAAAGAGCCCGACAACACAGTTCTATTTTCTTATTAATAGAAAACATTAACCTATATGAAGAAAAGCAAGTATGGACTCAAATACCATCTGGATTAAATAAATACCACATAGAACTTGATAATTATTACGTTAACCGATTTACATTAGGAATAAATAGTTCCCATCCAATTAATCCGTTTAATGTTGATGCTGTTGTTCAACAAGCAGATAATTTTATAAAATTAGATTTAACTGCAAACTATCATTTTGCATACAAAAAGAAAGGAACAGGGTTAGATGTTCGCTTTTTTGTTGGAAGGTTTCTACAAAATAAAGAGCTTAATTCAAACAGTAATTATAACTATCAATTAAGTGGTAATTCAGATTATTTATACGACCAAATATTTTTAGCTAGAAACACTATAAGCGATGCTGGAGATTTTCTTACTCAACAATTTGCCATTACAGATGGAGGGTTTAAAAATTTAGCTCTTGCTGAAAATTCAGACGGACAGTTTGTGAATGGAAACAAGTGGTTAAATTCAATTAACGTAAAAAGTAATTTACTAACCAAAAATCTAAGTCTGTACGTTGATTTTGGATTAGTAGGATATAATACAAGAGATGGCCAAGGAAATGAAATTGATGGTGTTTCTAACGCAGCCTACAATATGGGGCTTTCATTAAATATTATTCCTAAAATATTTGAAGTGTACTTTCCTTTACTTATGTCTAGCAATCTTAACCAACTTAATTATAGAGAAAAGATTAGATTTACATTAAATATTAACACACTTAACCCGTTTAAGATGGTTAGAAATTTTGACCTTTAAAAAAGTAAATCGTAATTAGGTAAAAAGTGATGGTGTAAAAAAATAATTAAGAAAAGAACTAAATCACAAAAATAGAAGCATGAGACCGCATAAAAAATTAAACGTTTGGCAAGAAGCTATAAATTTTGTCTCTGATGTTTACCCTATTCTTGAATCTTACCCCTTAGAAGAAAAAATTGGACTCATTTCTCAAATTAAAAGAGCTTCTACATCTGTTCCAATAAATATTGCCGAAGGAGCTGCTAGAAGTAGTAAAAAAGAATTTGTCAGATTTCTCTATTATTCAATGGGCTCTATATCAGAACTAGATACATTATTTGAAATCTCGCTGAATTTGAATTATCTTTCTGCCGAAAATCACAAACAACTAATTGAAAAATTAAATAAATTATCAGCAATGACAAATGGCTTAATAAAAAGTCTAAAAAAAGACATTACTTAATCACTCTTTACTTAATGACTCTATTACCAAAAAAAATATACTTTGCATCTGATTTTCATTTAGGATCTCCTAATTATGAGGAAAGCTTAAAACGTGAAAAACGAATAGTCTCTTGGTTGGATGAAATTAGAATTGATGCTAAAGAAATCTATTTAGTGGGAGACATATTTGATTTTTGGTTTGAATATAAACATGTTATACCAAAAGGCTTTGTAAGGTTACAAGGGAAAATTGCGGAATTAACAGACAGCGGTATACCTATTCATATAATTACAGGAAATCACGATATGTGGATTTTTGATTACCTCCCAAAAGAACTTGGAATAACCTTACATAAAAAAAATATTATTAAAGAATATAATGGTAAAAAGTTTTTAATTGGACACGGAGATGGGTTAGGACCAGATGAGAAGCAATACAAAATGTTAAAAGCAGTTTTTGCAAGCAAAATTTGTCAGTGGGCTTTTGCTCGTATCCATCCTAATTTTGGAATCGGACTTGCTACTTCATGGAGTAGAAAAAGTAGAAAATCAAATATTAATTATGAAGAAGTTTTTCATGGAGCAAATAATGAAAAACTAGTTATTTATTGCAATGACTATATTAAAAAAGATTCTTCTATCGATTATTTTATCTTCGGTCATCGCCATTTACCATTAGAAATTAATATAGGAGAAAAAGCTAAGTACATTAACCTTGGCGAATGGATTAAATTTAACTCCTATGCAGTATTTGATGGAGAAAAACTGGAAATGAAAGAATATATAGTTAACTGAAAAATCGAATAGAAATGCCTAATCCAAAAAAGTAATCCTTAAAAAATTGAGTATCAATACCAAATTTTGTATCTAACTGTATCTTATTTTTCAATAAAAAAGAAAAACCTCCATCTATCATAGAATTTAAACCTTCATCATCAGAAATGCTTCCGAAATTTTCAATAAAAAATCCAAATTTATCGCTTACTCCTTTCCCTAAAGCAACGGCATAGACAAACTGTCCATTACTATCCCCTCCAACACCATCAATACCTAGATTAACTCCTATTTCAGTATCGTCATTAATTTCATAAGACAACAATAGTTTTTCTACATATAGTAAATCATTTCTATTATTTTCTGGCAAATTAATATGACTTAAAAAAGCAATTTTAAATCGCTCTTTTTTTAAAATTTGTGCTTTAATTCCTAAAAATAAATCACTTGAATTTATCCCATCAATTGACCCAATTTTATTAAAAGAATTTTCTAGCCTTAATTCTAAATATTTATGCACTCCAACTCGAAACAAATATTCTGGAACAGCATAACTTACAACACGTTGTTCTGAACTGTAAGTTGTTCCTGTTTCTATTTGAATTGATTTGAATGGTATAATTAAAGCCGATTCAGTAGCATCTGGTCTGTCTGTAACAATTTCATCTTGTGCAAAAGCTGTACTCGACATAATTATAAACAGTAGTATTAATTTATTCATTTTTTATTTTTGACAAATCTATATTTTATTTTTAGATTAATCTAAATTAATTTTTATATTTGTATAAATTAGTTAGATGAACTCCTTTACAGAAGAAAATTATTTAAAAGCAATATTTAAGCTAAGCTCACCAAAAGCAGATGGTGTTTCTACCAATGCTATTGCCGAGGAACTCCAAACAAAAGCTTCTTCTGTTACTGATATGATTAAAAAATTATCAGATAAAAAATTAGTGAAATACAAAAAGTACAAAGGAGCTAGTTTAACAAAACAAGGAAAAGAAATTGCAGTTTCTATTGTTCGAAATCATCGTTTATGGGAAGTTTTTTTAGTTGAAAAATTAAATTTTAAATGGGATGAAGTACACGATTTTGCTGAAGAATTAGAACACATCATATCAATAGAGTTAACTAATAGATTAGATGCTTTTTTAGAATTCCCTAAATATGATCCTCACGGAGACCCAATACCTGATAAAAATGGAAATGTTTACAACCATAAAGATGAAACCCTGGCAGACTTAAAAATAGGTGCCGAGGGAGTCGTTGTGGGAGTAAAAGAACACTCTAAAAGTTATTTGAATTATTTAGAAAGCCTCAATTTAGTATTAGGTGCAGAGGTTACAATAAATGATATTGTAGATTTTGACCAATCGATGAGTATATCTGTTAATGGGAAAAAATCAGTAAACATTTCACACCAAGCAAGTAAAAATTTAATAATTAAAAAATTATGATGGACTCAATAATAACATTTCTAGAAGGAGTTAATCCGGTAATGCAAGCACTATATGCTACCTTGTTTACTTGGGGAGTTACAGCAGTTGGTGCGGCATTTGTATTTTTTTTTAAAACAATGAATCGAGCCATATTTGATGGTATGCTTGGATTTACTGGAGGAATTATGATTGCAGCAAGTTTTTGGTCATTATTAAGTCCTGCTATTGAAATGAGTGAAGGAGAAGGGTTTGCAAAAATACTCCCTGTTGCTTTAGGTTTTTTAGGAGGAGCTTTATTCCTTTTTAGCTTAGATAAAGTATTGCCTCACCTACACGTTAATTTTAAAGTTACTGAAAAAGAAGGTGTAAAAACCGATTGGCACAGGTCTATTCTTTTAGTATTGGCTATAACGCTTCACAACATACCTGAAGGCTTAGCAATTGGAGTTTTATTTGGAGCAGCGGCAGCAGGCATTGATGGTGCTACTTTAAGTGGTGCAATTGTGCTAGCAATAGGAATAGGGATACAAAACTTTCCTGAAGGAATTGCTGTTTCTATGCCTTTAAGAAGGCAAGGTTTAAGTAGGTGGAAAAGTTTTAACTACGGACAATTATCTGCTATTGTGGAACCAGTAGCTGCTGTTTTAGGTGCTTGGGCTGTAATGACTTTTCAGCCAATTTTACCTTACGCTTTAGCTTTTGCTGCTGGTGCAATGGTTTTTGTTGTTGTGGAAGAAGTTATCCCTGAAACTCAACGAGATAAGTATACAGACATTGCTACTTTAGGGTTTATTGGAGGTTTTATTATTATGATGACCTTAGATGTTGCTCTGGGATAAATTTGATTATTAAGTTTACCTTTGTAATCCATGAGCAATCAAATTAACATAAAAAATAAAAAGGCAAAATTTGAGTACGAATTTTTAGAGAAATTTACTGCAGGAATTGTTCTTACTGGAACTGAAATAAAATCTATAAGAGCTGGTAAAGCAAGTATTATTGAAGGTTATTGTTTTGTAAATAATAATGAACTTTTTATTAAAAATATGTATGTAGCAGAATATGAACAAGGTTCATACAACAACCATGAACCTCGAAGGACAAGGAAATTATTACTAAACAGAACAGAGATAAACAAGCTTATAAAAAAGAAAAAAGACGTTGGTTTAACCATCATCCCTTTAAGTTTATTTATTAATGGAAAAGGTTATGCTAAATTAGATATTGCTTTAGCAAAAGGTAAGAAATTACACGATAAACGACATGATTTAAAAGCCAAAGATGCTAAACGCAGTATGGATCGAGCCATGAAATCATAAGCTACGTTTTATTTTAACTATTATCCTTAGCTTTGTTTAGTAACAAACGATATGACCTTTTATAAATTCCACATACTTATTTTTTTAGTTTTTGCTAGTCTAGTTGGCGTTTCTCAATTGGATGGAGATAAGCAAGAAGACAAATGGATGGAAGATAACATCTTTCTTGATGGAGTAGTTACCAACTATTATACAGGAAAATCTATATCCGGGGTTACAATTATAGCTAGCGTTAAAGGAGCTCCAACTGCAAAAGGAACAACAGATGGTAAGGGAGAATATAAAACTGTTTTAGAGTATGACAGAACCTATACCATCACATTCTCTAAAGCTGGCTATATTAGTAAAACCATTACCATGAATACGAGTGGTGTTCCTGATTTAAAAAGACAAAAAGTCCCGGATATGGGAGCAGAAATCACATTATTTAAACCCAACGATTGCATTGATGCTGAAATATTAAAGACACCTATCGGAAGAGCCGTTTACTATCCTAAAAAAAACATAATGGATTGGGATATGGACTATTCTATGCCTCGTTTAGAAAAATTAAACAAAATGTTAGACAAATGTGCAAAAGAAGCAGAAAAAGTAAAAAAAGAGGAAGAACAAAAAGAAAGGGATTATAACTCAGCTATGAAAGAAGCCGACAAGGCTTTTACAGAAGAAGAATGGATAAATGCTGTTGAGTCTTACAAAAAGGCTATAGTATTATTTAACGATAGACCAGGACCAAAAAACAAATTAAAATTAATTGAAACTGAATTGGCTAAAAAAGCAGAAGCTGAAAAACAACGAGTAGAAGAAAAAGCTCGAGCAGAAGCAGAAGAAAATGCAAAAATTGAAGCTGAAATTGCTACAAAACTTGCCGAAGAAGAACGTATTGCTAAAGAAAAAGCAGAAGCAGAAGTATTGGCAAAAACTGAGGCTGTAGCTAAAGAAAAAGCAAAGGCTGTAGCAGCTGCAAAACTTGCCGAACAAGAACGTATTGCTAAAGAAAAAAAGGAAGCACAAGCATTGGCTAAAAAAGAAGCTGAACAGAAAGCAAAACTCGAAAAAGAAGCTTTAACTAAAAAGATAGCTGAAGAAAAGGCAAGAAAAGAAGAAACTGAAGCATTAAAACAAATGGCTGCCGAAGAAAAAGCTAAAGCAACTGCTCAAAAAGAAGCACAACAAAGAGCAGATGCTGAAGAAAAAGCATTGGCTAATATAATAGCTGCAAAAAAACGTGAAGCAAAAGAACGCAAAGCAAAAGAATTAGCTGCCAAACTCGCAAAAAAGGCAGAAGAAGAAAGAGCAGTTAACCAAGTTTTTTTACAAGAAAAAAAAGAAGAAGTAATTATTAAGGTGGCTCAACATGAAGATTTAGAGCAAAAATCTGTTATTGAAGCTAAAGAAAAACCTAAACAAGGAAAAATCAGTGGTTCATCTACAATTAAATTTAAAAGTAGAAATAAATCACGCCATTTATACATTAAACCGAATAAGCATAAAAAAGGAAAGGGACCTCAGCCTAAAAAACGTATTGTTTTTTAAGTAACTCGTTACTCTAATTACCCGTAGTGCATTATTAATTTAGCAATAAAAGTTGTGCAATTTACTGATTATCAGTATTTTGTTGTAATAACTACAAAACAACATCTATGCACAACTTTGAATCAAATTACAACAAAATATTAGAAACATTACAATTAAATATTGATAAATCTAACTTCATCAGTCAAAAACGTAAGCCAAAACTCTCTGATATAGAGTTGATTGCGCTTGATTTAACTTGAAGATAAAGTGAGGAGTATAACTCATAATCACTTTTTTTTAAATGACTTTTACAGCGTTTTTTGAAATTAAATTGGTATAAGAGCTTTAATTCAGACCAAAATTTATCATATCAAACAGAACATTGCTGCTTGGTTTTTTTGTATTCAATTCGAACTTAACAATAATTAGAGACTCTTCCTGAGCAACGCTACAGCTTATCTGTTTAAACGGACCATCATAAGGTTTTTGTGTTTTTATAAGAGGTATAATGGAGTCGAGTTGAGCTGTGAACCAAACACCTAAATTGGTGATAGGTATTTCTTTATTATTAAAAATTAAATTTTGTTCATCAGTGGCCAAGGTCATAAATTCATCATCAGTTACTGCATAACAAATACCCAAAGGATTTGCAAACACCTCTTTGCCTTTAACATCCTTAATAACTCCTCTATCTTTTAAATGATTATATAACTCCTTTTTGGTAAACCTCTTCTTATTGGCTTTCATGGATAGCTTAAAAATTTTATGCACCGATGCTTCATCTTTGGTAGACATCATGTATAAAAATTCAGGTACAACTTCTTTTTTGGTTTTTTCAATTTCTTTTCGTTCAATGTAATCCTCATCCCATTCATAATCAATGTAGGTGATTTCTTGCTCTCCTATGTCAGTTAAGATAAGAATAGCATCTCCCACCACAACTTTCCCTATAGCTTCTTCATCCAAAACAACTGCCAATAAATCCACTGATTCTTGTATACCCCATTTGTCAAAATTGCTACCAAGGTAGTTGTTCACCAAATGAGGAACTTCTTCGAGTGCTCCTTGAACACTATAAGCCTGACTGTAGTATGATAGAAAATGATCTGCATCGATGTAATCGAAAAATTTAGGATTTACCTTGTTGTTAAAAATATTTTGATAGCTAGTAAAATCCTTTTCTTCTAAGGTAATCGATGATTTCATTGTAATGTCTTTTTCATTGATGTACATATGATAAACCAAATCACCACCTGGAAATTCGGTACCATTTTTAGGGTCTAATATCCCTCCTATCATGTTCATATACTGAGAGTAAAAACTTCCAGAGCTGCTCCATATCGAACATGCAGCATTATTATCAGTATGTTCTGTAAATTTATGAGGCTTTATTTTTTTACTCTTTTTAGCAAAAATGCTCTTTGCTTTATCAGTTAACCAAATTTTGAGAATCTTATTTTGGTCATCATAACGACCGTAATAACTGTATCGTTTTTTGCTGCTAGTATCGGCTGGCATATTATAACGTTCATAAATTTCTGGATGTTCTCTAAAGTAAGAGGATTTTTTACTGACACCTATAAACAATGCCATTTTTTTATCCCAAGCTATAAGCTCTTTTCGTTTACCTATGGCTTTTACTTTTTTTCCAATGTTCATCGATTTCATACTACTATCATTTAAAGCCTCAAAAGCAACTTTGTCGTTTAGAGCTATTATAAAACCAAAATAAGTTACACTATCTGTCGTTTCTACAAAAGCATAAGATGATTGGTTAAAATCAAATCCCAATCCAGCTAAACCTAAATATTTTTGAGTGCTTGATGGGTCATTTTTGCGCCTATAGCCTCTCCTGTCTCGAGAAAATGCTTCAACAGCATCATGTACTATAGGCAATTTTTCCATTTCTACCATAGACATTTTTCTTAACATATTTGGTGTATTCAATGTAAATACATATTGTGCATTACTAGGTATTTTTTGAGCAAGTTTTTGCCCTGAGCAAGGAATTACAAAGGCCACTATTAGAGCCATAATTGCATGTTTTTTCATAGTTATTGGGTGGTTATAATATTGGTAATACTACTGGTGTTTTCCAGTAATTTATCACCTCTGATTTTTAACATTACATTTTTTTTATTTTTAGAAAGTTTAGCTTTTTCATTACTCATACTTGTTACTTCAGTTGGCAATCTCACAATAGAAATATAGCGAGCAGTTAGTAAATGGCTTTTTTCTTTGGCTATTTCTTTTTTATGTTTATTAGGAATTAGAAAATCAGCGTTCCTTATAAATTTATTGTTATGATAACTAAATAAGTTCTTTAAAAGTATTTCTCGAGATTCATACTCATTTTCTAAATTATTCACAAAATGGTTAATGCATTCTACACTATCAAAACTGCAATAAAGTTCAAAAATAAAGTTATCAAAATTGGTCTTTAGCTCTACATCATATATTCCTTGAGTAGCCTCTGCTATCCTTTTAGCATTGTTTAATTCTTTCATTATTTCAGCTTCAGAAGGTACTGGATTGCCTTTAATACTATCCATTAGCATAATAGAAGCCAATTTTCCTTTCGCTTGGCTTAAATTAACCGTGAGTCCAGCTTTACCTTTCCCATCTGCATAAATAGTCACTTCTTCTATCACTTCAAAACAGCTATTTAGCAGCATGGCTAAAAACAAAAAGGAAACAATAGTGAAAAACTTGGTCTTTAGCATAAGAATAAATCTATGTGCAATATAAACAAAAAAACCCTCAACATAAGTTGAGGGCTTAGTACTAGAGATGGGGTTTGATGCTATTTTGTGTTTCCTAATATTCTAAACATCCCTGTTCCACAAGTTGGGCATTTCCCCTTCATTGCTTTTCTTCCATTTTTCATTGTCACTTCTTCACCATCTTTTATTTCTCTCTTTGCTTTACATTTTACACAATAACCTTCCATAATTTGTAGTTTTAGTTTCTATATAATTTATTATTAGCAAGTTACATACAAAATGTTAGAATTATCATAATTCTTATGGTCTTTATTAACAGAATGTTGTGAACATCTACAAAGATTTCAAACAAAAAAGCCTCGAGAATAATCTAGAAGGCTTTGGTGTTCTAGGCGGGACTTGACCCCACACGGGCTAATGCCCACAAGGTTTTATGAAATCAATAATGTAAATAGTACTAATTAAGTACTACTTATTACCTAAATCTTGATCTACTTTTCCCTTTGCTAAAAGGGCTTGGAGACACATATCTTAATGCTAGTTCAAACGCTCCGAAGCTGTTAGAAGCATTACTTAAACTAGAGTTGTTTAAATCATAACTAACACCAATAGTATAATTGGCAATTTCTATAAATGAAGTAAGTATAAAAGCATCATTCATCCTATATTCAACACCAACTCCAATGGTTCCGCCTTTTAAATTACCTGTATATTTTGATGATTCTTTAAACTTATACCCAAAATTGGTCCCTATCATAAATTGTTTTAAACTGCCTTGTTGCATATAAACAGCAGATGGTAGAACAGACATTTTACTATTTGGTACTCCAATAATCCCAGTTACGTGTCCTACCCATCTGTAATATAAAGGGTCGTCAGCTACGGATTGCAACTGTGTTTTAGGCTGGTTTATGTGTTGTAGAGAAAGCCCAGCAATTAATAAGAATTGATCGTTGCCAGTCATGTAACGCTCACCTTTTCTATAAGTCCAAGTTAACYCACCTGCAAAATCTGCTGCTCCAATTGATGTTCCTCCTGCTGAAGTTTCTCCATTACTAAGCTGAGAGTCATATTGCATTCCGTCATATTGACTTCCCCAAGCAAGGTTAGAGTAATCAATAGAGCGTTGAAAATACCCGCCTTGAACCCCCAAACCTAATGTGCTTTTAGAGCTTAAATTTACATGGTAAGCTATGGCTAAGTTGGCATTRTTTTGRGTCATTTTTGAATCRCCWGCTTTATCACTAAACAAGAAAAWYCCACCWGCAAAATAACCTGTTTTATGRCTTGMTTTTTTAAAATTCATATCATAAGAAGCCATCATKGTTACAAATGGYTCCGAAGAAACAGCATTCCATTGTGTTCTGTAATTGATTATCCCTCTAATATCGTACTCTGTCCCCGCATTTGCAGGGTTTAACTCTAAAGGAGTCATATATGACTGAGAGAAATGAATATCTTGAGAGTATCCAATTCTTACACTAAAAATAAGTACTATTATTATGGTTATCCTTTTCATAATTAAGGTTATTAGTTTTCTATAATTTTAAATTCAGTTCTTCTATTTTTTTGATGTGCATCTTCTTTAGCAATTTCTGATGTTAATTTTTCAATGTCAGCATCAACAATTATTAATTGTTTTTCCCCATATCCTTTAGCAACCAACCTGTTTTTACTAACTCCTTTTCCTACTAAGTAATCTACACATGATTGTGCTCTAGATTGTGACAATTTATTATTATAAGCATCGCCACCTCTTGAATCGGTATGGGCAGATAATTCAATTTTCATTTTTGGGTTATTATCCAATAACTCAATTACTTTGTTTAACTCATTAAAGGATGATCCCCTTAAATTAGCTTCATTGTAATTGTAAAAAATATTATTTAAAACCACCTTCTTACCAACTTCTAATTTATCAAGCTGAACGTCTTTTTTAACTATTTGGAAAGCAGCATCTTTTGGAATGTTGAAATTTTCAGAATAAAACAAATAACCTTTCTTTTTAACACTTATTCCATAATTACGACCAGCAGGTAATGAAACCATATATTTTCCTGTAGCACTGTTAGATTTAAAAGTTCCTACTAATTTATCTTCATCATTATCATAAATTTCTATGGTAGCTTCTAATAGTTTTCCTGTTTTTTTATCGGAAATAATACCTTTTAATAAAGTTAATTTAGGTTTATTGATTTGATCAATGAATGAAACCCTATAGATGTCTCTTTTCCCTTGTCCACTTGACTTAATAGAAGTGTAGTAACCGTAATCTCCACTAGCAGTTAGCACAAAACAAACATCATCGTCTGCTGTATTTACTGGGTACCCAATATTTTCTGGCCTACTCCATCTTCCTTTATTGTAAACTGTTTTAAAAATATCGTAGCCACCCATAGTTTTATGTCCTGTAGAACTAAAATAAAGTGTTTTTCCATCTGGATGTAAAAAAACGGCATCCTCATCTTCGGAAGTATTTACAATAGGACCTAAGTTTTTTGCTTTACCCCAAATACCTTCATTATTTTTAGTCGACTTATAAATGTCTTTTCCACCTTGACCGTTTGGTCTATCACTCACAAAGTAAATAGTATTACCATCTGGAGAATAGCAAGCTGAAGTTTCTTGGTTCTTTGAATTTATAGGTTCAGGGAGTTCTTCTGGTTCACTCCAACTATTTCCTTTTCTTTTAGAAACGTAAATGTTTCCTACACCTTTTTTATTATCTCTGTAAAGAAATAGTTTTTGTCCATCTAATGATAAACCAACTGTTGCGTCATGATTCTCACTATTTACTGGTTTTCCCATATTAACAGCAGTACTCCATTTGCCATTTTCTTTTTTAGAATAATARRYRYYMWMAWAWYRRTCRYYKMYYRMNNCATCAMTRWWWCYGYCAGTAGTATTAGGTCTTCTTGAGGTAAAGAAAATTTCAGATTCATCTGCTGTAATTACAGGAACATATTCTTGATGTTCTGTGTTGATAGCATTACTTAAATGCTCTATCTTAACATTAATAGGAGTTTTAATTAATTTCTTAGCATAAGTGCATGCTGCAATTTTTTTATCAGCATCATCAGAAGTTCTGCCACGTAAAACAACTTTATGTTTTTTTGATTTTGATAGACGATAAAACTTTATAGCATCAACAAATTTATTATCAAAATGATAAGCTTTAGCCATCATATAAATGTAAAAACCATCCAAATTTTTACTCAAAGAATAAGCTTTTTCAAAGTACTCAACTGCTTTACTTTTGTCTGAAGAATTTAAATAACAATCAGCAATTCGTGCATTCAACTCAGCATTGTTTGGATTAAATTTATTGGCTACTAAATATTCATCTAAAGCTTTGTTGTAAAACAAGTCAAAGTATTTAGTGTTGCCTTCATTTAAGTGTTTTACAGCAGCTTTAAAACCTGATGTTTTACTCTTAAAGTTAGCTTTAGAAAATTCAACATTCTTTTGAGCATTTAAAGTAATACCAAAAATAAATAAGCTTAATATTAAAATTGTTAATCTCATTCTTTTCCTATCTTATTAATGATACATTACCCTTTAAAGAAACTTCTTCACCTGTTATTAATGTAGCTTCTAACGTATAAACAAACACAGCATTGTTAAGGTCTTTTCCTTTAAATGAGCCATCCCAACATTGGTCTACATCTGTAGCTTCGAATACAACTTCACCCCACCTAGCATAAACTCTAAATACCATTGTTTCAATACAGTTATTGAACACTTTTAAGCAATCATTAACTCCATCTCCATTTGGTGAAAATGCTGTTGGAACGAATACTTCACCACAATTAATATCTACAATAACGATTACACATGCGGTATCTGTACAACCACTATTTGTTGCAAAAACACAATAAGTAGTAGTAATATCTGGAGTTGCTGTTGGATTAGCACAAGTACTACAACTTAAATCTGTACTAGGACTCCATATATAAGAAGTTCCTCCGCTTGCGATTAAATCAACAGATTCTCCTAAAGAAATTGTAGTATCCGGACTTGGTGTTAAAATTATTATAGGTAATGGAGTTACGTTTACAGTAAAAGTTGTAGAATCCACGCAACTACCAATTGTTGCAATTAATGTGTAAGTAGTTGTTCCTGTTGGATTCACATTTATAACTGTTGTTGTATCTCCAGTATTCCAGACGTAGGTTCCTCCACCTGATGCGGTTAAGCTAACTACATCTCCATCACAAATACTACTCGCTCCTGAAATAACAGCTACTGGTGGAGCTAAGACTGTAACAGTAATTTGATTGGTGTTACTACATCCATTTCCATCTGTCCCTGTTACCGTGTATGTAGTGGTGGTGGTTGGATTAAATGCTACTCCATCCACAACACCATTGTCCCATGTATAAGAAGTAGCTCCTCCTCCTGTTAATGTTACWRGATCTCCTGYACAAATAGTTATACTYGTWGCAYTAGCCGTAACGGTTGGTAAYGGATTTACTGTWAYKGTRATCTGATCAGTATTTGAACAYCCATTTCCRTCTGTMCCYGTTACTGTATAKGTAGTAGTYGTAGTWGGATTAAATGATACACCATCTACAACACCATTATCCCATGTATAAGAAGYAGCYCCACYTCCTGTTAATGTTACTGGATCTCCTGCACAAACAGTTAAACTTGTTGCGCTCGCTGTAACCGTTGGTAATGGGTTCACTGTAACAGTAATTTGATCGGTATCTGAACAACTTCCTGTGCTTCCTGTAACTGTATATGTTGCTGTAGCAGTTGGGTTAAATGGCACTCCATCTACAACTCCCCCAGTCCATGTGTAGGTTGTTGCTCCACTCCCTGTTAAGGTTACTGGGTCTCCAGTGCAAATAGTTATGCTCGTAGCATTAGCTGTAACGGTTGGAATTCCTGTAACAGTAATTGTTATTTGAGCAGTGTTTAAACATCCATTTCCATCTGTCCCTGTTACTGTATATGTAGTGGTAGTAGTTGGATTAAATGCTACACCATCCACAACACCATTATCCCAGGTATAAGAAGTAGCTCCACCTCCTGTTAAGGTTACAGGATCTCCTGTACAAATAATTATATTCGTAGCATTAGCTGTAACAGTTGGTAATGGATTTACTGTTACTGTAATCTGAGCCGTGTTTAAACATCCATTTCCATCTGTCCCTGTTACTGTATATGTAGTGGTAGTAGTTGGATTAAATGCTACTCCATCCACAACACCATTGTCCCATGTATAAGAAGTAGCTCCTCCTCCTGTTAATGTTACAGGATCTCCTGCACAAATAGTTATACTTGTTGCACTAGCCGTAACGGTTGGTAACGGATTTACTGTAACGGTAATCTGATCAGTATTTGAACATCCATTTCCATCTGTCCCCGTTACTGTATAGGTAGTAGTCGTAGTAGGATTAAATGATACACCATCTACAACACCATTATCCCATGTATAAGAAGTAGCCCCACTTCCTGTTAATGTTACTGGATCTCCTGCACAAACAGTTAAACTTGTTGCGCTCGCTGTAACGGTTGGTAATGGGTTTACTGTAACAGTAATTTGATCGGTATCTGAACAACTTCCTGTGCTTCCTATTACTGTATATGTAGTGGTTGTAGTTGGATTAAATGATACACCATCCACAACACCATTATCCCATGTATATGTTGTTGCTCCACTCCCTGTTAAGGTTACTGGGTCTCCAGTGCAAATAGTTATGCTCGTAGCATTAGCTGTAACCGTTGGAATTGCTGTAACGGTAATTGTAATTTGAGCCGTGTTTAAACATCCATTTCCATCTGTCCCTGTTACTGTATATGTAGTGGTAGTAGTTGGATTAAATGCTACTCCATCCACAACACCATTGTCC